>DVDT01000018.1 GCA_015296085.1 Trichormus sp. M33_DOE_039
CACTTTTACTGAAGCATTAGAGGCATTTAGAACGGCTATGTCCTATCGATTTTTCGATTGGTTAACACTTAATCGTGACCTGTTTGCTGCTTATAAAGCCAGCTTAGGTTACATTTGGGCTTAATTTTTGTCTAAGTCCCGCTAGTTAATTCAATGAAAGCTATATTTAATTTTGCTGTTCAGATACTAACTTAGTAAATTCTCTTAAAATCTTTTTGTATCTTGCCCCCGCCACCCAGAAAAAATCATTATGTGTTGCCTCTTCTACCCATAAAAATAGTTTTGGCGAATTTGCATTAGCGTACAATTTTTCTGAATGCTCAAAAGGAATAACCTCATCAGCTTTACCGTGCATAATCAATACTGGACATTTCACATTTTTAATTTTTTCCAGATTAATGAATTTATCAAAAGGCAAAATTTTCAATGGCAATACTACTCGAAATGCAGAAATAAAACTGCTTTCTATAATCAAGCCTGCAACTGGTTTCCGTGCTGCTAAATCTACTGCTGAACCACCACCAACTGAACGTCCAAAAACAATAATCTGTCGTGGTGTTATGTTTAAGTCTTGGGTTAAATAATTGTAAACAGTGTCAATATCTTGATAAGCGTAATTTTCTGTAGGTGTTCCTTCGCTTGTTCCGTAACCGCGATAATCATATGCCAAGACATTGAAACCTAAGTCACGCAATTGCTCCAGATATTGTTTAACATCGCCTAAATCTTCTGCATTGCCATGAACATATATAATTGTGTACTTAGCTGTAGGGTTAATTAAATGAATTGCCGAAATTTTTGTCTTTTCATCACTCTTCAATTTCAATATTTCTTTTGTATCTTCATAACTAGAGGGTTGTCGTAAAAAAATCATGCTATCTGCGCGGAAATAAACGTACACAGCAAAAAACAAATATATAAAAATTAAAGATTTTAGCAATCTTATCCACGTAAAATCACCGAGCAAAATTTTTTTGAGCCGCTGTTTATCCATAAATTCACTATTTTATCTATACGTTGAAAAATAAAAGGGGGAAAGCTGTAAATAGCTTTCCCCCTTTTTGATGCTTGCTAACTTTGAATACTACCTAAATTAAGCAGTGAAATACTTCGCGATTGGGTGATAGGTAATAATCGCCGTTGTAGACTGTTCTGGATAAAGCTGTTCACTTTCATCCATATATAAATTAATTCTGTCAGTCTGCAACAATTCCAGTTGCTTATACTGGTCTTGAATATTTGGACAAGCCGGATAGCCAAAACTATACCGTGAACCACGATAACGCTGTGCTAACACATCCCGAATGTTATCTGGTTCTTCAGCACCAAACCCTAACTCCAGGCGAATTCTGGTGTGTGTCCACTCAGCCAAGGCTTCCGCCACTTGCACCGCCAAACCGTGGAAATATAGATAATCTGTGTATTGATTATCTGCAAATAATTTTTGTGCGTACTCTGTAGCAATTTCCCCTACAGTTACCGCTTGCATTGGAAAAACATCAATGATTCCCGATTCCTTGGATGCAAAGAAATCTGCAATACAGAGTCTTCTTAACGACTTTTGGCGGGGAAACTCAAACTTAGCTATCTCTTTTGCATTTTGGCTGTTGCTTTCATAGATATACAAACTATTCCCCTCAGACTGACAAGGAAAATACCCGTAAATCACTTGGGGATGCAACAGATTTTCATCGATAATGCGCTGTTTCCAAGTTTCTAAAATAGGATAAACTTTCTCATTCAAGAATGCTTGATACTCTTCTTTAGATTGTTCCTTCGGCTTGCGGAATTGCCACTGTCCAGCAATCAAGGCTTGTAAATCTAAATGCCAGAATATTTCCTCAATGGGAATATCACTAGGTTGTAATAGTTTCGTTCCCCAAAACGGTGGCGTGGGACGTTCTATATCTACTGCTACCGCTTCGGAACGTCTGGTGTCTGGGGAAACTGGGGATTGGGGGCTGGGGACTGGTGAGTCAGCACGGTCTTGGGGAGGCAGTCCGTCGGAGGAACTACCGTGGTTTCCCCCATGTAGCTTGCTTCCCTGGAGGGGGGCAACTGACGAATCCCGTTCGCGTAGCGTCCCGAAAGGAAGGGGGGACTGGGAATTAGGGGGAGAGGATTTTTCCTTAGTCGTTGCTGGTTTTTCAGTATCTAATTCATCCAGGAATCCTTGTAAGTCATTCCAGTTACCAGATGCTTTGGCTGGCATTAATTTATCCATAAAATGCAAGTCAGAGAACGCATCTTTGCCGTAAACTACCTTCCCTTTGTAGGTATTTTGGCAATCTTGATGCACAAATTTTGGAGTCAAGGCCGCACCACCTAAAATTACGGGTACAGTAATACCTTTTTCGTTGAATACCTCCAAGTTTTCTTTCATGAAAGCGGTTGACTTTACCAGTAACCCACTCATGGCTATACAATCGGCTTTATTTTGATTGTAAGCCTCGATAATGTTTTCCACTGGCTGCTTAATTCCCAGGTTAATTACCTTGTAACCATTGTTAGACAGGATGATATCTACTAGGTTTTTACCAATGTCGTGAACATCACCTTTGACTGTGGCAATAATTACTGTTCCTTTGGCATTATTTCCCGCCTCGGATTTTTCCATGAACGGTTCAAGATAAGCTACAGCAGCTTTCATGGTTTCCGCAGACTGTAACACGAAGGGCAATTGCATTTGTCCTGAACCGAACAACTCACCCACAACTTTCATCCCATCTAGCAGGAAGGTGTTGATAATTTCTAGGGGAGGATATTGTTCTAAAGCTTTATTCAATTGTGCTTCTAAACCGATGCGTTCACCGTCGATGATATGGCGTTTGAGGCGTTCTTCTAGCGGTAATGTTTCATCAACACCTGTGTTACGTTTGGTTTTGACACCTTCAAATAATTTGGTCAGTTCTCCTAGGGGGTCGTAAATGCAAACATTACCTTCAAATTTACGCTCATCATAGATTAACTGGCGGCAAACTTCTTGATGATGGGCTTCTATCTTAGAGAGTGGTAATATCTTACTAGCACTGACGATCGCTGCATCCATACCAGCTGCCATAGCTTCATGCAAGAAAGTAGAATTCAGCACAATCCGCGCGGCTGGACTCAAACCAAAAGATATATTGGACACCCCTAAAATTACATGGCATCCTGGCAATTCTTGGCAAATGCGCCGGATTGCCTCAATTGTAGCCTTACCATTTTCTCTATCTTCTTCAATCCCTGTAGAAATAGGTAAAGCTAGAGTATCAAAGAATATTTCAGTGGCAGGGATACCATACTCCACAGCTTGGCGATAAGCACGCTGGGCAATTTGGAATTTCTTCTCTGCTGTCCGTGCCATGCCGTCTTCGTCAATTGTGCCAATGACTACACCCGCACCATATTTCCTTGCTAATTCTAGCACCTTTAAAAAGCGCGGTTCGCCATCTTCGTAATTGGTAGAGTTCAACAGACACTTACCCCCAGCTACCTTTAAACCCGCCTCCATTTTTTCCCATTCGGTGGAGTCAAGCATTAAAGGCAATGTGACATTATTGACAATGCGTGAAACTAACTCGTGCATATCTCGCACACCATCGCGTCCCACGTAATCGACGTTGACATCTAGGATATGTGCGCCTTCCTTAACTTGCGCCCTAGCCATTGATACCAGTCCGTCCCAGTCTTCCGCATTTAACAAATCGCGGCACTTTTTAGAACCACTGGCGTTGAGACGTTCACCCACAATCAAGAAAGAATTATCTTGCTCGTAAGGCTGAGTAGAATAAATTGATGCAGCCGCAGGTTCAAGACTTGGGTGTCTCACTTTTGGCTTCAGTTCTTGGGCGATTTGAGCCAATTGTTGAATGTGTTCTGGACGTGTCCCACAGCAACCCCCTATCACTTGGACACCCAAATCTTCAACGAAGTGCATCAACGCCATGCGCAATTCCATTGGTGTTAAGCGGTAGTGTGCTTGACCACCAACGTTTTCCGGTAATCCCGCATTGGGAACGCAAGAAACCACAAATGGCGAATGTTCAGATAAATATTTGATGTGTGGTTTCATCAAGTCTGGCCCGGTGGCACAGTTGAGACCAAGAATATCAATTGGGTAAGGTTCTAAAATAGTCAGCACTGCGCTGATTTCTGAACCAACTAGCATTGTCCCCATACTTTCCATTGTCACAGATACCATTAGAGGTATCCGTTCCCCTTTTTTGGTAAAGACTTCTTCAATCCCATTCAATGCTGCTTTGATTTGCAGTACATCTTGGCAAGTTTCAACGATGAATAAATCCACTCCGCCATCAAATAATGCTTCGGCTTGTTCGGCGAAAGCAGTTTTTAAGGTGTCAAAGTCAATATGTCCCAAGGTTGGTAGTTTGGTGGTGGGGCCGATAGAACCCGCCACAAACCGGGGTTTCTCTGGGGTAGAGAATTCCGCCGCGACGCTTTTTGCTAGTTCAGCAGCTGTTTTGTTGAGATAGTATGTTTGGTCTGCTAGATCATATTCTGCTAATACAATCGACGTACCGCCGAAAGTATCAGTTTCGATGACATCTGCACCCACGGCGAGGAAGTCTCGGTGAACTTTGGCGACGGCTTCGGGTTTGGTGTGGACTAGGTATTCGTTACAACCTTCGTATTGCGCTCCGCCAAAGTCTTCATCTGTGAGGTTTTGGGTTTGCAGGTTAGTTCCCATTGCGCCGTCGAAGACGATTACTGGCCTCTCCGGACTACGTAAGTGTTTGAGAAAAGGATGGGTCATATTTTCCTGGAGGAAATGAGGAAGTTAAGTGAGTCTTGTGATACTCGACTTCATCTATTATTTTCCACAATTGGGGGAGTTTAGTTAGAGTTTCGGTAAGGGAATGTTTTTTAAATTCAGAGGGGCGGGGATTGTGTTCGTGATACCAGTATTTTGACTGAGCTAGTGAAAAGTGATATATTGTTTACTTATTTATACTGAGTTTAAAAACGAGTTTTAAATCGGGAATTAATCAGTTTAATTCTGCATACAAGCAAGTCTAGGTTTTGCAACTTTTATCAAACTAAAAAATAGCCATAAAATTATGGACACCATTGGTTATTCCTACCTTACTTCAGTGTACGAAGAGTCTGAAGATATTGAGTTTCTTCCTGTCCAAATTAATTGGGAATTTTTGCCGTGGCGGAAGTTGTCTAGTATGGCGGCAATACGGTTGTTATCTGTGACATTAAGTTTAGGTGTTTTGAGTTTAGCTGAAGAGGCTTTAGCTCTGGAAAAAGTTGGCAGTAGTGGTGCTAACGTTACTAATATTCAAAGGTGTTTGAAGCAGTTAGGCTTTTTAAATGCTCCGGTTACAGGTAAATTTGCTACCTTGACTCAAAGAGCAGTAATTGGTTTTCAAAGAGCCAATAGATTGACAGCAGATGGTGTTGTTGGCAATGGTACACGAACAGCATTACATAGAGCTTGTCAAGGTAGAAATGCTAGTGGAGATTTGCAATTTGGTAGTAGAGGTACAGCAGTTGTTCAACTACAGAGAAACTTAAAACAGTTGGGCTACTTTAATGCTCCTAACACCGGTTATTTCGGGACAGCAACTCAACAAGCTGTCATCCGTTTTCAGCGTTCTGTGGCAATTGGGGCTGACGGTGTGGTTGGTTCGAGAACTGCCCAAGCAATTAGGAATGCGGGTAGTATGGGCGGACGATACCCAGTGCTGTCTGAAGGTAGTAGCGGACAGGATGTAATTAGGCTACAACAGCGTTTGCGGCAGTTAGGTTATTTCAATGCTAATCCTACGGGGAATTTTAAAGGCATCACTAAAAATGCAGTGATTACTTTTCAACGTCGTGCAGGGCTGGCGGCGACTGGGGTTGTGAATCGGCAAACTTGGAATGCTCTGTTAGGTTCTGCTCAAAATCCAGGTATATCTGGACTCTCGACGCAGCAAGTTAGAGATCTGCAACAACGCCTGCGGGATTTAGGATACTTTAAGACTAATCCTAATGGGACTGTAGGGCCGATGACGCGAGAAGCAATCATGCAGTTTCAGCGAGATTATAGATTAAGTGCTGATGGTGTTGCCGATGTGCAAGTCTTACAAGCAGTACGTCAAGCTTGGAATGCGAGATATGCTAATCAGCCCCTTCGAGATGTTCTGTTTGTGGGCGATCGCGGTGAAAATGTCAGAATAGTACAACGGCGTTTATCAGAGTTAGGCTATTTTGATGGCAGTATAGATGGTTACTTCGATGAATATACTAGGGCATCTGTAGCTAGATTTCAGCAAGCTTATCAAATCAATCCTACAGGTAGAGTTGATTGGCAAACTTGGCAAGTACTCAATGTCAATAATAATCTTCCTGTTCCAGTACGGAATGTTTCTAATATTCCTCCCAGTCGTCCCAGCAATAATCGCTATGTAGTGATCGTACCCATTAGTAACCAGAATACTCTCAATCAAGTACGTCGCCTCATACCTGATGCCTTTGCAGAACAATCCAATTTAGGGCGTTATGTGAATGCTGGTGCATTCAGCGATCGCTCTTTGGCAGAATTAAGGTCTAAAATGTTACGTACTAACGGTTTAGATGCGAGGATACAGTATTTTAATTAAGGACTGGGGATTGGGGACTGGGGGACAAGGTAGATTTTAGGCCACTGCCTAATGACGGCAGTTGCTCCTTTCGGGGAGACCCCTGCGTATCCGTCACTGCCTCCCCAATACCCGATAACTAAGTTAATAGTCTTACTTGTGACCCTTGTTGTGTCTTGTTTACCTCGATTCTAGCTTGGAAGGCTTCTTTGAGGTGGGGCATATGGGTGACGGTGAGAATACAGGCAAAATCGTTGGCGATCGCATTAATGGCCGCTATGAGGCGATCGCATCCTTCTGCATCCTGTGTACCGAAACCTTCATCAACAATCAATAACTGTAAAGCTGCTCCGGCTCTTTGTGCTAATAATTTCGCTAAGGCTAACCGAATCGCAAAGTTAATTCTAAATGCTTCCCCTCCAGAATAAGTCTCATAGGCGCGTGTGCCTCTAGCATCGGCAATTAAAATATCTAAGGTGTCGATTAATTTGGCGTTTTTCTTCGTTGATTTACTGCTTTTTCCTGCTTTCTGGGTAATAAATTGTACGTGCAGTTGATTAGCGGTCAATCTTGATAACAGTTGATTGGTCTCTGCTTCTAGTTGTGGCAACACATTCTCAATCATCAGGGCTTGGATACCATTTTTACCAAATGCCTGGGCGAGTTCCTGATACACCCGATACTGTTGTCTACAAGTTTGTAGTTGTTGCTGTTGTTCTTCATACTGAATCTGTAAATTTTCCAGTTGTAGAGCTAGCTGTTCTAAACGCCCCAACTGAGTAATACATTCATCTAGTTGTCGTCTGCGGGCGGCTATTTGCTGCTCTAAAGCTTGAATCTCTGCAATGGGATTTGTCGATGCGGCTAACTGCTCTTCAATGTTGGTAATTTGAGTGACCAGTTGTTGCCTTTCTTGCAATCTCGCGTTTCTGGATGCCTCCAAATCTTGTAATCTCGTTTGGAGTTGGGGATACTGCTGCTGGGCTGACAATAGTTGTTGATAGCGCAACTGCCAAGATTGAGCTTGACGTAGGTTGGTGCGAATCTGGTTGTGTTGTTCGGAACTATAACTAATGTCGTTAATTTGCCGCTCAATCGCAGCAATTTGTTTGGCACACTCAGAATCCACTTGCTCTTGCTGGATTCTGGTTTGCAATTGGGCAATTTGCGCTTGTAATTCTGGTTTTCGGGCTGCTAATGCGGCTCGGCGTTTGGTAGCATCTTTGATTTGCCCTTGTTTAATTTCTGCCCACCGCCATCTTTCGACCTCACTTCGCGCCAAAGCATGGTCTTGCTCATTATAATTTAGGGTTTGCAGATATTGTTCTACCTGCCTGAGTTCGGCTTGTTGTGTGGGAGCGTAGTCGCCAATTTGCAGCGATCGCTCTAGGTGTTGTTTTTCTGCAGCTAGTTGTTGTAAATGCTGTTCTGCATCGCTAGTAGATTGTAACTGGGCAGCTAATTGCCCTCTTTGCTCCCGTAAACTATCATAAGCATTTAGTTTCTGGAATATTTCTTTGTATTCTTGCCGCAGTAGTTGAATTTCTCGATCGGAAACTGCCATCTGTTCCCGAAATACCCACAATTGACCCTCGGTCTCTTGATACTCACCTTTAGTTTTATCGACGACGCGATTCCAATGATGTTCATCTAAGGGACGTTCGCATAAAGGACAAATCGCATCAGGAGTGCGAAGCATTTGCAGTTTCTGCTCTAATTCCCCTAATAGTCTTTCATACTCTCGGTGCTGTGCCTGTAGTCGTTCAATAAAGTGCCTTCTTTCTTGACCTTTCTCTTGGACTCGTTGCAGATAAACTCGATCTTTCTCCATTTGCTCAATCTGCGTCGCCACTTCCATGACTGCTTGTTGCAGTTGGGGTTGGCGTTGTGATGCTCGTTGCAATTGGTTTTCTGTTACTTGTAGTTGTTCTAAACGCGCTACTAACCCAGCATGAACTCTATCTAGATGACTTTGCAAATTTTGTCGCTGCTGTAATAATGGCGCAACTTGCATTTGTAGTTCATCTAGATGGGTTAAATGACGACGTGCGGCGGTGAGTTGGGCTAATGCTGCTTCAATTTCACCAGATTTAGACAAAGTTTGCTGAATTTCTTGTTCTTGCTGTTGTAATGCTTCTAATTGTCCCTGCGCTTGTTGTAATTGCCTTTCTAAATCGTGAATTTGTTTAGTAAGTTGTTGTTGCTGTTGCTGACGCAGTGCAGTTGCACGACTGTATTCGTCAAATTTAATGGCGAAGGCTTCTTCTTGAGATTGTAAATTTTGATAATGAGTGTAGCCGTTTTTAATCTCAGGTTCTTGGTTGATTAAAGCTGCTAACTGGGCAATTTGACTTTCTACTGCACCTTGCTCTTGATGGAGGCGATCGCAGTCTTGAGTTAAATTCTGGTATTGTTGTTTGACAAAATTGAGCTGCTGTTCCCAATTTGTACGTTGATGTTGCACAACTTGCAAACTTTGTAATTTAATATTGTCAAACGCTTGCACTTGTTGTAATTGATTAATTTCCGTCTCTAATTCTGCCCGTTGCGCTTGGGTCGTATGACGTTGTTGTAATTGAGTTTTAATGGACTCTAAAGAACGCTCTAATTCCTCAGTTCTAGCTTTAAACTGACGAGATGATTCTTTAGCTCGTTCTTCTAATTCATCATACTGATTCAGCTTTAATAACTCCGCCAAAATCTCCTTGCGTTCACTCGGACGCTTGAGCATAAATTCATCTGCACGCCCTTGACGTAGATAAGCAGAATTAATAAAAGTATCGTAATCAAGCTTAATGTACTCTAGAATTAGCTCCTGTGTGGCTCTTACTCCTTTACCAGTCAGAGGACGAAACCCGGAAGGCGTTTCAATTTGGAACTCCAGCACACCACTAGCACCTCTCACACGACTGCGGATGATGCGATATTTTTGTTGATTACTTTGAAAAGTAAAATCAACTCTAACTTCTTTAGCACCAGCATGAATAACATCATCTTCAGCAGCAGCGCGGCTTTCACCCCACACTGCCCAGGTAATTGCTTCTAAGAGCGATGATTTACCCGCCCCATTAGAACCACAAATACAAGCCGTATGCAAACCCCGAAAATCTAAAGTTGCATCACGGTAACTCAGAAAATTTTTGAGGATAAGTTGTACTGGAATCATTCAGGCTATATCGCCACATTTACATATTATTAACTAGCAGTACAGATGCACTCTTTGATAGTTTATCTAGGTGTTTATCAGGTTTCTAGTCTAGGTGTCCGCAAGTTTACAAAAATTTACAATATATCGGCGTAATTTTTCTTGTTGAGAAAATAATTTTGACTACCTACTAGATAAACAATTCTTTTTCAGAACACTAAGGCACAGATAAAAACAGGGCTAGAGGCCGGAGAATAATACAATGCGAGTCTTTCTGATGTTAAAAGTACTCAGAAACAATCTCATTAAAGGCTCGTCATTGATACATATCACCGCACTCAAACCTCAAAAGTTTATGAACCACCTGAATCAATGGAAATCTGGAGCAGCCGCACTGATGGCAATCACAATTACCACAGGTGCTATTACTCCCATGATTGCCTTTGCTCCTGCTGCCAATGCTCAATACAATATTGGACAAACTAGAAGAGTTGCTATTCCTGCTGGTGTGACTTTTCCAGTGAGATACGAAAAAGAAAAAGTTGTTGTTAGTCGGGGAGAAACTTTACCCCTAACGTTGAGAATTGCTAACAACATTATTGATGGTAATAGAAATGTCTTGATTCCTGCTGGAACTGAAGTTGTTGGACAGATAGAACCAGTGTATTTTGATGGACAATACTCCACAGACAGAAATAATACAGAAAACATTAGAGGAGTCAGATTTGTCGCTAGGGAATTAATTTATTCTTCTGGTAAAAGACAAACTATTAATGCTAATTCTCAAACAATTACCCAAACTGAGAAAATTAGCAGAAATGACTCTAGCAGAATCTTAACAGATGCAGCTATTGGAGCTGGTGCTGCCGCTGCAATTTCCCTAATTACAGGTAATAGAAGAATTGAATTGGGAGAGCCTATCGGGGGTGCGGCAGCTGGTGCTTTAGCTAGTGTCCTACTGCGGAGGAAAGAAACTGAAGTTTTTGTCATTAGACCAGAGCAGGATTTAAGACTTGCACTCGGTTCTAATTTGAATGTAGATGTGATCCGTTATTAATCTGCGTCCAAATTTAGTTGTGGCTAGCATGACCATTAAATAGCGATCGCTACTATATACCAAGTAGGCGATCGCTATTTTTTTCAACTAAATCATCGCAGTAAGTAAATGTGAATTTTAATAGCTAAAGATACTACTAGCACTTTAAACTCTATCTCAAAATTATCAATAAAGAAATAAGTGATTGCACTATTACTTATTACATATATTCCATGATATAGATACCGTTTTCCTTAAGAAAGATATTGAAAACAATATCTCTAATAACAGATAAAGCAAGGAAACTTTTTAATGTATAAAATGTCTAAGAAACTAACAGAAAAAAATAATTTTGTGGAGCAATAAAGTATATGTTTAGATTAAATCGTTGGCAATCTAGCACAGCAGCGTTGATGGCTTTGAGCGTTACAGCCGGGGCTGTTGCACCATTTGTTATAGCTACTCCCTCTTTTGCTCAAACTACTTTTTCTGATGTGTCATCTAATTATTGGGCAGCACGATTTATTCAAGAATTATCACAACGGGGTGTCATTGCTGGTTTTCCTGATGGTAGCTTCCGTCCAGAAGAACCAGTCACCCGCGCTCAATTTGCAGCAATGGTCAATAAAGCTTTCCAGAAAGCACCAGAACGGCAGTCAATAGGATTTGTAGACGTACCCAGCAACTATTGGGCATATAATGCGATTCAGCAAGCCTATACCATCGGTTTTCTTTCAGGATATCCCGGCAATAGTTTCAGACCCAATGAAAACATTCCCCGTCAGCAAGTTTTGGTATCACTAGCCAATGGTTTAGAGTATGCTCCTGGCGGTAACGTTGAAAGCACTCTGCAATATTTCAATGATTCATCTAACATTGCTAACTATGCCCGTAGCCCCATCGCTGCGGCTACGGAAAAGCAAATTGTCGTTAACTACCCTAACGTCAGGTTTCTCAACCCCACCGCCACCGCTACACGCGCTCAGGTAGCAGCTTTTATCTATCAAGCACTAGTTAGTTCTAATCAAGCCTCAGCCATTAACTCACCTTATGTTGTAGGCATTCAACCTACAACGCCCACACCTATTGCAGTCACCATCCCCCAAGGAACAGTTATCCCAGTTAAGTACGATAAAGCGGAAAAAATTCTGGTGACAAAGGATGAAACAGCTCCTTTATCATTGACAGTGGATCAAAATGTCGTTACTCAAGATGGGAAAGTTGTTGTTCCGGCTGGTAGCCAGGTAGTTGGTCAACTTAGACCGGCTCAAGGTGGTTCTCAATTCATTGCCCAAAAACTGGTTTTAACTACAGGCCAAGAATACGAGATTAATGCGACTTCCGAAGTAATTACCAAAACTGAAACCATCAATAAAGGGACTAGCACCAATGCAATCATCAGAAATACTGTGTTAGGTGCAGGGGCCGCAGCTGCGGTATCTGCGGTGACAGGCGATCGCGCCATTGCTACAGAAGAAGTCTTAGGCGGTGCAGCTATTGGCGGATTAATCGGCTTATTTTTCGGTAGAAACAGTGTAGACTTAATCGCCATTGACCCAAACACAGATTTACAAATGACTGTCAATCAAAATCTACAAGTTTCGTTGAGGTAATCAAGAGTCCATAGTCCATAGTTCAAGATGGCTAGTAAAGTTGATTATGAAGATAAATTCCTCAATCTACTTTATCAACTATTGACTAACTGGCAACCAAATAATCACAGTTGTTCCTGGTGAATTTGGCGTGGCGATCGCAGAGTTAATTACCGGGCTGAAAACTTCGATTTCGCCTTGCATTTGCTCGATTAGTTGTTTAGCGATCGCCAGCCCCAAGCCTGTACCGGGAATTTCTGTTTGAGCTTGTACTCCCCGGTAATGTCTTTCACCTATATGGGCTAAATCTTCTTTGGGAATACCAGGGCCAGTGTCACTAATTGCTATGCCTTGAAAATTACCTTTTTCTTGTCCTAATTCAATATGAATCTTACCCCCAGAAGGAGTATATTTGAGGGCATTATCAATGATATTGCTTAATACCTCTTGTAAGGCTCTGAAGTTAGCTTTTACTAATGGTAAATCCTGGGGAATTTCTAAGATTAATTCTAGATTTCTTTCTTGGGCGATCGCTTGAGCAGAAACTAGCAGGGGGGTTAATAATTCCGCTAAGGAACAATTGGTTTCTTTGTCTCCTGTACCTGGTAATAATAATGCTGGTGGTGAATCTTTCTGCACAGTTGCTTCTACAAAGACTTCATTGTCTGCTAATGCCAGTAATTCTGAATCGACATTAGCCCAATCGATGACTTCATCAAATTTTTGTAGTAACTCCTTGAGGCGATCGCTTTCTCTGACAATATTTTCTCCCACATCCCGATTTGGATCACCAGGACGCAACCGCTTTAATAACAGTTTGCCAAAGGTGCGTAAGGCTGTTAGCGGGTTACGAAACTGATGTAATAAGTTATCTAACAAATCTCGCTGTTGCTCTTGCAAAATTTGCTGTTGATGCAGCTGATGTTGAAACCAAGCTCGACGCTGATCCAAAATACAAGCGATCGCTAATGTTTGCCCAATAGTTTGAATTTGGTTCTGCTCCTGTTCATTCCACGGGCGATCGTCTCTACCTGTCAGCAATAATCCCATCATCACACCCTCATGAATCAGAGGAAAGACAAATTGGTGTCTACTCAACAAAAACTCTTCTGCTAATTGCCGTTGTTCAGTTTGGGGGCTTTCTGTCGTTGGTGCTGGTGTCAATAATCTTGCTTGTTGGTGCGGTATGGTCAGCGAATTTCCAACTTTTAGCTGTTTGCGCGCCGCTGCCAGGACAATCTCTTCTCCTGGCAATATGACTGCTGTTTCTGGGTAAACTACAACAGGAATGAGTTTGGTCTCACCAGGAGAGTCTACTAATTCTTGGGTCAAATAAACCACACTTAAAGATGCTCCCAGCCCTTGGGTCAACAATGCTATTTGCTCTCGGCATAGAGCAACAAAATCTGAACTGGCAGACATTAACATTTTTCAGTTCTTGTTCAGGATCACGGAATTTTAGAGAAAATAAAAGAAAGTCTTTGCTTCTCTCCACTATTTAATAAAGCTTAACTAAATCTTTTCAGTAATTGTTTTCACCAAGAGATTATTTACTTCTTTAGTCGGAATTAATCTACTGTCAATCAGAGTATTTTCGCTGTATCAAAAGTTAAAAAACTATTGATCTTTTGAACTAGAACTTATATAATGACGACGGATTTTGTAGCTATAACTACAATCTATAGCTTGAAAGAGGAGGACAATAGGTTGGCAAGGAGACGTAAAAGGAAAAGTCGTCGTCGCCAGGAAGGACGGCGCATTCTAGAACACGTGCCTCAATATAGCATCGAAAGCGGCGAAGAGAAACCTGTGACAGCAGCCAGAAAATTCATTCAAGCTGAAGGGATCTTGCCACCAGCTTTGCTACTCGTAAAGCGAAACGAACACACAACAGACCGCTACTTCTGGGCAGAGAAAGGGCTGTTTGGCGCACAATACGTAGAAGAGAATCATTTCTTGTTTCCTAGCCTGCGGATACTAGAATCTCCCGCAGGTTTGGAACAAGTTGCTGTGGCTAGTCGCTGAGTCACAAATGGTTATCTTACCGTGTTGCGTGCAACTTCTGACAACCATTTAACTGGCAAAACTGCTCAGTTTATGCAAAGTTTCCATTTTTCTTAAGTTTGTAACTGATTTGCCAGTAAATTCAGACCAAAGTAAATAGACAATCAAGTAAAAACCGAAATTTTGGGTTTTTATTGCTTGTTTGTCGGTCTTACCACAACCAATGGAGTCAGGATAGAGCGAGAAGTATCCAAAAGCGAGAGTGTAAGATGTGCTTTCATCCTCTGGATTGCTTATACAGCTCTGCCAACTTATGCTGATTTTCCCTACGACACCATGCCGTAGGGAAAATGGGCAAAATGGCAATTTTGACACAAACTAAATCCTATCCTCTATTTACTGAACACTTAGCCCATAATCAGCATATTTCCTTGATTAAGGTCATCAGAGGCATCGAACATTAATTGCAAGGCTTGAGTTGTAATGCTTTTTGTAATTCAGCCAACTCATCACGGTGAGCCGTCACAGTAATTTTACTAAAAGATTCCTGCTCCTTTGATATTGGTTCAAATGTGAGCAAAACTTTTTCTAGTCTTCCCGCTTTTTGCCAATAGAACATCCCACTTAATGGTGAAAGCAGTACAAGCCCTAAGAAAATCAGGCTTAGTTGGGGAAACAGCAAATATACAACCAACGATAGACAAACAAGACCAACCGCAGCCAACATAGTCAAAAAGACGGCTAGAAAAATACTAGGTTTGACAAACCCTTCAAAAGCTACGCAGTTTTTTACCTTGTCAATCTCAACTACGCGGTAAGAACGGGAGCGAAAATACGCTTGTAATTGAGGCATGAAGACTGCTTCCTCTTGCTCAGATATCAGTTGGGCTGTTTGGGTGCGATCTTTCGTTGCAGCACGAATAAAGAAAAACAGCCCAACTGATAACAACAAGGTGAGCAGAAAAGTAGATGGCAAGATAGCAGTATCCATAATTTGTTGTTACTGTTAAACGCGAAGATATATATCCATTCTTCATTATGAGACTTGATGCGTAAAACCCCCGGATCAATCCGGGGGTTATGAAAAAAGTAAGGGTTGAGAACCTTGTCATTTACGACACACAAGCATCTTTAGTATTGTAAGGTAGGTAGAAAATCCGCTTATTTTCTCCTTTTCCCTGTTTCCTGTCATTTGGTGGTTGTTGGTTATTTCGTCCTGAGACTGATGTAATCTCGCCAAAGCCTAGCTAAATCCTGTGCTTGTACTTCCCACTCTGGAGAAATTTGGTACATCCGTCTGGGACGGCCTCGACCTTCTAATTTCTTCCAATACCCGTTAATAGCCTGATGGTCTTCGAGAAATTTAATCGCACTGTAAAGTACGGTGTCAGAAAGCCGATAGGTGGGATATTCAGTTTCTAACTGTTGAATCAACTCAGTACCGTAGGATTCACCTTGTAGCAATACATCCAGAATGTAACAAATTGCTAGTTCTTGGCAGAGATAAGTTGGCGGAGGATTCTCAAAGAATTGATATATATCCTCAAGTTTCATAGTGAGTAAATGGCTAAAAGTATGCCTTAGGGTGGAATCTACATCTTTGTAGCCAGTATATGCTGCTACTCTAGTCAGAGTAAGTATATAGTGCTACCTAAGCAGAATTTCCTAAGTGTAAACATGAAAATGAAAACCCATGATTTTGAATCGTGGGAAGATTACAAAAGTTTTAGGAGCGTCAAAATTAAGACGCTCCCACCCAAGCTCTAAATTAGTGCGGTGAGGAGCAATCAAGACAGTGGAATACGCCACTACCTTGGTGTTAAGTAATGCGGAGCTGGTTAGAACTGCTTAAACGTAAGATGCCATCGAAAGAATTTTACAGGTAAAATACTGTTTTGTGTGTAAATCTGTAAAAGTTAACCAATACTTTTTGTAATCATCAATATCCTATTGCAAATCATCAAAAAGTTAGATGGCTAATGATGATATGGTGACAAGCCCAAGACCTGTAGACAGGCTTAAAAATATGCAACACTGAGATGTCTGACCTTGAGATTTTCCTATCTGATCTGGTAAGTGTTGTATGAGTATGGCTAACACCAAAATTGTCTGAAAAGTTAGAGGAGTAGGAGCGTGCGTCCAAAAATTTAATTGACTCACACTCCTGAACTTAGGCTTTGAAGTACCGTTACCCATGTATAAGCCATAAATAAAATAAGTAAGTGCCTAGTAGGTAAGTGATCAGTATGTCACAAAACTCTGACGCTCCATCGTCCTCCTCTAATCTCCGCACAATTGCCCAAACTTTTCGCCTCACAGGTTGGATTAGCTTTTGGATTCAATTAGTTTTAGGCGTAGTTTCTGGAATTATCGTGTTATTGTTTGCTGTTTTCAGTCAAAGGGCAGGCAGTCCTAGTAATAACCCTGGAACTAGTTTCGGTGTATTTTTAGCAGTTTGTGGCATCTTAATCTTAGGTGGTGGGATATATTTGGCATATCGTTACACCAGAATTGGTAGGCAACTGCTATCATCTAACGCTAGCAATCGTCCTCGGAAAGTAGAGACAGTGCAGGTTTTGCGCTTAGGGCTATGGGTAAATTTAGCAGGGACACTCGTGACATTGTTGGGAGCGCAGGCGATCGTTGGTACACTCGTAGCAAGGTCAATATCTCCCCAAGCTATCACGACTCAGTTTTTTGACCCTACTAGAATCATTAGCGGTCTGGATATGTTAGTTGTACAAGCAAACACTAATACGGTATCAGCTCATTTTGCTGGATTAGTGGGCTCACTCTGGCTACTCAACCGCATCAATCGCTCGTAGTAGATATAACGAGACATACAAGTTTTCTTTTCTACTCCCCACTATCCATTCCATTGTTTAATATAATTTTTGTATTTGCTTTTCCTGTCATAGCAAGTCAAAATCAGTATATGCTGATGTGTTGGCAGGAAGTAGGCAAAAGACTGAGAAAAATCTGTGCTGGATATTAAGCAAATACGGGAAAATCCCCAATTAATTCAGGAACGGTTGAACAGTCGTAGTGGTAAATACGACATAGAACCGATATTACAGTTAGATCGGCAGCAACGAGACATAGAAGTTACTCGTAGCCAACTGCAAGCTCGAAGTAATGAAATTGGTAAACTCGTTGGGCAGAAGATTAAATCTGGTGTCAACCCTCAAGACCCAGAAATTCAATCTTTGCGAGATGAGGGTAATAGCGTCAAAGCTCAACTAAGTGAATTAGAACCGAAGGAAAAAGAACTCAAGGCGGAAATAGAGCAACTTATTCTCTCTATTCCCAACATACCCAGTGATTCTACACCCTTGGGTAAAACTGAAGACGATAATGTAGAAGTCCGTCGTTGGGGTGATGAGTACATACCTCAAAACCCAAACATTTTGCCGCATTGGGAAATTGGCGAAAAGCTGGGGATTCTCAATGTAGAGAGAGCTGTAAAAGTTGCCCAAAGTCGCTTTGTGAACTTAATCGGGGCTGGTGCGGCTTTAGAAAGAGCATTGATTAACTTCATGCTGACGATGCAAACCCAAGTAGGGTATGTAGAAGTCAGTCCACCACTTCTGGTAAATACTGATTCTTTGACAGCGACAGGTCAGTTACCCAAGTTTGCAGAAGAAAGTTTTAGATGTGCTGATGATGATTTGTGGCTAATTCCCACAGCAGAAGTACCTGTAACTAACCTATATCGGGGAGAAATTCTGGCGGCGGAAAATTTACCTATCTACCATTGTGCTTATACGCCTTGCTTTCGTAGGGAGGCGGGTAGCTATGGGCGTGATATGCGGGGGTTAATTCGCTTGCATCAATTCAATAAAGTCGAATTGGTGAAATTTGTGCATCCCAACACTTCTTTTGAGGAGTTGGAAAAATTGGTAGGAAATGCAGAAGCGATTTTACAGGCTCTCAAGTTACCTTACCGTGTGATTAATTTATGTAGTGGAGATTTGGGTTTCTCTTCCACTAAAACTTATGATTTAGAGGTTTGGCTACCTTCTTCTGGGAAGTATCGGGAGATTTCCAGTTGTTCCAATTTTGTGGATTTCCAGGCACGACGGGCTGATATTCGGTTTAAGGAAGCCGGGAAGAAGGGGACTCAGTTTGTCCATACCCTCAACGGTTCTGGTTTAGCTGTAGGGCGGACAATGGCTGCAATTCTAGAGAATTATCAGCAACCTGATGGCACTGTTTTGATACCAGAAGTATTGCAACCTTTCTTGGGAAGAGAAGTGTTGTAATTAGAAATCTCGTGACTAAGTAGAGGCATTTTAACTTGCGCCTCTACACAATTTATAAATGCTTAGTTAAACAATCTCCCCAAGGTAGACGAGAGATATTTTGAATAATGCCAGGAAAGACCAATTCTGTAATTTGATATAAGTATCGAGTTGCGTAAAATTCACTAATGAACCCAACTGCTTTGATCTCATTCATATTTTTAGGGTAATAGCAACTAGATGCACACCAGATTTCTGTATGGCACTCTTGAATATATCCAAGAAGTGCATTCAAATATTCCTCAAAAATAGGTTTATCAGGTATTTCTGACAGAAGTGTTTCATTTTGCCAAGGGAGAGTAGGCACAGGATCATATTCTATATTTGGGAAGACAGCTTCCATAACTTGATGTAAATATCGAACTGCGTAAAATTCATTTTTGAAGCCGCTTACCTCTAATATGTCCACGAAATAACAACTACTTGCTAACCATGTGCAATCAAAGCACTCTCGAATATATCCCAGTAGGTGTCCCATCTCTCCTAGTAAAATTGTTTTTTCAGGACACTCTTTGATAATCAAACCTTTGTGGCGCATAGCTCCTAATTCTGCTCCTCTCCATGAATGTCCCTGCTGGTCATAGCCACAAATTCTGTCAGGGTACTCCCAAGTGGATGTAGAAACTTTATAGTTACTAAGAGAAGGACAGCTAAATGGTTGGAAATTATAGCTCATGATCTTGCAGTCAATCTCAAGTGAGAAATGAAGATACTAGAATTGGTTGGCGATCGCCTCAACTATAATTTAAGAAAGCACAAAGATTACTTTGATAAACAAGAAGAGATTGATCAAGAAATTGAGGAGGAATGGGAACAATTAAAAAAAAGTAGAATATGTGAGATAAATAGTAGAGCTTAATAGTAAGGATAGCGGATGATGATTCCAATTAATGAAGCTCAAAAACAGTTACAGGATTTAATTGATTCTGTGAATCAGTCACATAAACCCATTGTTATTGTAGGAAAAAGTAGCAATGCAGTTTTGTTGTCAGAAGCGGATTGGGCATCTGTACAGGAAACCCTCCATCTTCTCTCAGTTCCAGGCATACGGGAATCAATTCAGGAAGGACTTGCAACACCGATTGAGGAGTGCGAGCAGGAGTTAAATTGGTGAATTGGGATTTGGTTTATGCTAAACAAGCACAGAAAGATGCCAAAAAACTAGCTGCTAGCAATTTACGAGATAAGGCGCAAGAGTTATTAGATATCATTCAAACCAACTCATTTCAGAATCTGCCACCTTACGAAAAGTTAGTAGGAGATTTGGAAGGTGCATACTCCCGACGAATAAATATTCAGCATCGGTTGGTATATGAAGTAGTTGAATCCGAAAATACGGTAAAAGTGTTACGGATGTGGACGCATTATGAGTAGTGGGATACCTCAGTTGGCTTCAATTGGCTTAATCAAAATGTAAGCGATCGCCTCAACTATAATTTAAGGAAGCACAAAGGTTAATAAAACCCTGATTGCCATGTTAAAAAGTTACGAAGCAATTTATGAAAATGGTCAAGTAACATGGGTATCGGAACAACCCCAAGTTAATAATGCTCGTGTCATTGTTACCTTCATAGAAGAAACCTTACCATTGAAAAAACGACGCACACCCCCTGCATCTATTGCTGGCAAAGGTAAAACATTGGGCGATATTGTCAGTCCTATTGTTAATGAAGAAGAATGGGAATGTCTGAAGTAATAATCCTAGACACCCACATTTGATTTTGGTTGATTAATCAAGAATTTGCAAGATTTCCGTCCCATTGGAGAGAAGCCATTGACAATGCTGAACAAGTGGGAGTTTCGGTAATCTCGTGCTACGAAATTGCACTGGCACAACAGCGAGGAAGAATAGAATTACCCTGTAC
Organism: Trichormus sp. M33_DOE_039; assembly: GCA_015296085.1. Classification (GTDB taxonomy): domain Bacteria; phylum Cyanobacteriota; class Cyanobacteriia; order Cyanobacteriales; family Nostocaceae; genus Trichormus. The sequence continues at coordinate 20,516 of DVDT01000018.1, forward strand.
AGCTAATCAATGGTTTCAGCAAGCATTACAGCCAACAGATATCACCTTATTTCCCTTGACTCCTGAAATTATCTGTCGTGCTGTAGATTTATCCCCAGTACACAAAGATCCCTTTGACCGTTTGATTATTGCTACAACACTGGAATATCAAGCAAAGTTAGCTAGTATTGATAGCTTGTTCTCTCAATATCCAGAACTGGATACGCATTTGATGAAATAGTACCTAAGTGTACACGGTTGTAGACATCGCTACCTATATCCACGGTTCATCTCACCCTGAGAGGTAGTATGAGTCTGTGCGTTCATTCGCTAACTACTACAATGAAAATATATATCCAAATATTTTGACTAATTTGCTCTATGTCAGTTTTAGCAGCGATCGCAGTCTTGGCTGTATTAATTTTGGTACATGAGTTTGGGCATTTTATTGCAGCCCGTTCTCAAGGTATTCATGTGAACCGCTTTTCTTTGGGGTTTGGCCCTGTGCTGTGGAAGTACCAAGGCCCTGAAACCGAGTATGCTATCCGGGCTTTTCCTTTGGGTGGCTTTGTGGGATTTCCTGATGATGACCCCGATACTGAAATTCCTCCCAATGACCCAAATTTGCTGCGTAACCGGCCTATTTTAGATCGGGCGATCGTGATTAGTGCTGGAGTCATCGCCAATTTAATTTTTGCTTATATGCTACTGGTAGCCCAAGTTAGCTTGATTGGTATTGGCCAAGCCAGTCAACCAGGGGTATTAATTCAACAGCTAGCACCGGAAGTCAGTGATGTAGCCAGCAAAGCTGGATTGCAAGCCGGAGATGTAATTCTTGCAGCCAATCAACAACAATTTGGTAAATCACTGCAAGGAATCGATACTTTACGAGACATCATTAAAAGTAATCCTAATCAGTCGGTTCAACTAGAAATTGCCCGTGGTGACAAAAAGCTCTCTGTCAATGTCATCCCTGAAGACAAGCCCAATGGGGGTAGTATCGGTGTAGGACTTGCACCTAACGGCAAAGTTGAACGTCGTACAATTAGTAATCCCATACAAGCTTTGAGCGTTGGTGCTACTGAATTTCAACGCATAGTCACCATGACTTTTAAAGGCTTTGGACAGCTAATTACTAACTTTGGTGAAACAGCCAGTCAAGTTGCCGGCCCTGTGAAAATTGTGGAAATGGGAGCTAACATTGCCAAAAATGATACAGGGAGTTTATTGTTCTTTGGGGCTTTAATTAGTATCAACTTGGCAATCATCAATATCTTGCCTCTTCCAGCTTTAGACGGTGGACAACTGGCATTTTTATTGATTGAAGGTTTGCGTGGTAAACCCTTACCTAATCGGATTCAAGAAGGCGTGATGCAAACTGGTTTAGTGCTACTCTTAGGACTGGGAATTTTTCTGATTGTTAAAGAAACTACCCAGTTAACTACTCAGTTGGAGTGGGTACAAAAATTGTTCCAGTGACTACTAAACGCAAATCCTTAACTAAAAAGCAAAAAGCTCTAGAAATCCTCTCGCGGTTGAAGCAACTGTATCCAGATGCCACTTGTTCCTTAACTTATGCAACGCCTGTACAGCTGTTGGTAGCAACAATTCTCTCTGCCCAGTGTACAGATGAGCGGGTAAATTTGGTTACACCCCCCTTATTTAGCCGCTTTCCTGATGCTATGAGTTTGGCGAATGCGGACTTAACTGAGTTAGAAAATTTGGTACGTTCTACCGGGTTTTATCGCAATAAGGCAAAAAATATTCAAGCAACCTGTCGGATGATTGTCAACGAGTTTGAATCAGTTGTTCCTAACACAATGGAACAATTGTTAAAGTTGCCAGGTGTAGCTAGGAAGACAGCCAATGTAGTTCTAGCTCATGCTTATGGAATTAATGCGGGGGTGACGGTAGATACTCACGTTAAACGCCTTAGTCAACGCTTGGGTTTGACCAAGTATACAGACCCCATCAACATTGAAAAAGACTTGATGAAGTTATTACCGCAGCCTGATTGGGAAAATTGGTCAATTCGGCTGATTTATCACGGTCGGGCTGTGTGTAAAGCTCGTTCTCCTGCTTGTGTGGCTTGCGAACTGGCTGACTTATGTCCTGCTGCTGTTGAAGGAGGTAGGGGGTAAGAGGCAGGAGGCAGGAAGTAGAAAAAAGGGAGACAAGGGAGAATTTTACCCCAATGACGGCAGTTGCTCCTGTTGGAGAGAAATCAGAGCGGATGTTTCCTGCGTAGACGCTTTAGCGGTGAAACAGTCCTGTAGGCGGGTTTCCCACCATAAAGAACTGTTGAACCCGGAGGGCTGGCCGCAGGTATCTGAACTTCGAGGGAGACCCCTGCGTACTCGTCACTGCCTCTCCAAAGCTCCATACCTGGATAAATGAATAGAAATAGAGACGATCAGCGTTGACTAAATGTAGAATGGAAAATGCTGTCTTTACGTTTGTAAGATAATTTATGGCGAAGAAGAGTATGATTGAGCGCGAGAAAAAACGCGCTAAGTTGGTGGAAAAGTTTGCTGCTAAACGGGAAGCTCTGTTAGAAGAGTTCAGAACAACTGAATCGCCTCTAGATAAACTAGAAATTCACCGCAAAATCCAACAACTACCCCGTAACAGCGCGCCTAATCGTCGCCGTAACCGTTGCTGGGTAACTGGTCGTCCCAGAGGTGTGTACCGTGATTTTGGACTATCTCGGAACGTATTACGGGAATGGGCGCATGAAGGTCTGTTACCTGGAGTAGTTAAGTCTAGCTGGTAGTCATTAGTCATTAGTCAATAGTCAAGCAATGAATTTTTGACTGTGGACTTTTGACTTTCTTTTATTGTCCGCAACAACGGTCGATACCCAGACTTTCTAAGAGTAGATCGCTGACGGCGTTAGCGATCGCAAACTCTCCATAAAAGCTTTTGGAAAAATCAAACGCCTGCATCTCTGTGACAATAGCAATCACTAGAGAACCAAGGTCATTTTCCCCCTCCATTCGTTGACGCACAAATATCTGTGCGGCTCTTTGAGCAATATTTTGATTAATGGCTTCTGGGATAAATTCTGTGTCCAGCCACCGCAATAAACGCTCTTTTAACCATTCACCTTCGAGGTGGGGATTGTTTGAGGATGGTAGGGTGATAGGTGGTATTGGTTGTGTCATCGTTATTAAACGCACAGTATAGGGAATTTGGCATGGTGCAGGGGGCATGGGGGTAAAAATTTATCTCCCAGTTCCCTGCCTCATGCCTCTTGTTTTCATATTTATTTTTAGTTTTATCTATGCAATATGATCTTGCCGCTATTATACAAGGCTATGCTCAAGGCTATTTTCTCATGGCTGATGATACCGGATTGGGATGGTACAAAAGTCGCGATCGCACTTTGATTCCATTAGATGATAGATTCCGCTACCCCAAGTCTTTGCAGCGTGTCTTAAACCAAGAACGGTTCACTGTGGCGATTAATCGTGATTTTCCGGCGGTAGTCGCAGGTTGTGCTGACCGAGAAACTACCTGGATTTCCGAAGAATTACGAGAAATTTACCTGTTACTGCACCAAGCTGGTTTTGCCTATAGTTTTGAAACTTGGCAAGATGACAAACTCGCTGGCGGTATTTTAGGCATTGTCATTGGAGGTGCTTTCATTGGCGAATCCATGTTCTACCACATTCCTGAAGGTTCTAAAGTAGCGATGGTCAAGTTAGTCGAAAGATTACGCCAAAGGCAATTTGTGATGTTTGATGCTCAAATGATGAACCCTCACTTGGAACGGTTTGGTGCTTATCGCATCGACGACGAAGACTATCAAACACTACTACAACAGGCGTTGTTTCGGCCTTGCTCCTTAGTTTGAGGTTCTAGGGGAAGAACTGTTGACGAATGACTATTAACTATTCAAAGAAATTTTGTGAAGTTATTAAATTAGCCCTAGTAAATACCGCAATCAGGAGTTAAACTAAGTAGCATCTTAATTAAGCAGGTTTAAAAAATGTAACATATTTATAATATTTTATTTTGTTCTACGTAAAACCACTGAAAAAAAGAAACTCAAAAATTTCTTATTAAAAGAAAAATAATTATCATAAAAACAACGCAAAGGACGTTGATTAGAAATTGTTTAAGAACCTTTAAAGTGATAATCTCCTGTGTGAGTGTGTGGGGTGTTTAAGTATATGGTTTCATCAATAACTCGAACTCAAAGTAACATTCGAGAAATTTCTGCTTCTGAAGTCGAAAAGTTAGGTACAGGACTTGAGCAGAATCATGGGCTGAATATATTATCTTTGCCTGCAAATAATCTGTTTGGTACAGATGGGATTCGTGGAAAGGTAGGAGAACTACTGAGCGCGCCTTTGGCATTGCAAGTAGGTTTTTGGACTGGTGTGATTCTACGTCATCATGTTGGTCGAAAAGGAGTGGTGATCGTAGGACAGGATTCCCGCAATTCAAGTGATATGTTAGCAATGGCATTGAGTGCAGGGCTAACAGCCGCAGGGATAGAAGTTTGGTATTTAGGATTATGCCCTACACCTTGTGTTGCCTATCTGACTAGCATCAGTGCAGCTATCGGTGGAGTGATGATTTCTGCTAGCCATAACCCACCAGAAGATAATGGTATTAAGGTTTTTGGTGCAGATGGGACTAAGTTATCGCCAGCATTACAGAAAAAAATTGAAGACGGACTGCGTGGTAATGCCTTAGTTACAGATGGTGGAATCGATTGTGGTCGGCATTATTCACGTCCAGAATTAGTCCAAGAATACGGCGCAGCTTTACAAACACCTTTACAGAATTCCGTTAATCTTCAGGGGATGAAGATTGTTTTAGATTTAGCTTGGGGTGCGGCTGTAGGGTTAGCACCTGCTGTATTTCAAGAAATGGGTGCAGAGGTCATTTGTTTGCATAATCAAGCAGATGGCGATCGCATTAACGTGAATTGCGGTTCTACCCATTTAGAAATTTTGCAAGCTGCCGTCCAAGAACACAAAGCTGACTTAGGATTTGCCTTTGATGGCGATGCTGATCGCGTTTTAGCTGTCGATAATACTGGTAGATCAGTCAACGGCGATTACATTCTCTATCTCTGGGGGCAACACCTCAAACAACAGCAACAACTACCAGATAACTTGATTGTCTCGACAGTCATGGCAAACCTGGGCTTTGAACGAGCTTGGCAACAACAAGGTGGTCAATTAATCCGCACGGCTGTAGGTGATCAATACGTCCAAGCCGAAATGCTGAAGACGGGAGGAATGTTAGGTGGTGAACAATCCGGCCATATCCTGTGCCGTCACTATGGGATGACTGGGGATGGCTTGTTAACAGCTTTGCATATAGCTAGCTTGGTCAAACAATCTGGGGTGTCTTTGGCGGAATTGGTAGACCAAAGCTTTGCTACCTATCCCCAATTGTTGCGGAATGTGCGAGTTACAGACCGCGATCGCCGTTTGGCTTGGCAAGATTGCGAACCTTTGCAAAAAGCGATCGCTTCTGCGGAAGCTGCAATGGGAAATAATGGCAGAATCTTAGTCCGTGCATCTGGCACAGAACCAGTAATTAGAGTCATGGTAGAAGCCGTAAGTACTGAATTAGCCAATTACTGGACAGATGAACTAGTAGCGCAAGTGCAGAAACACTTAGTGAGCTAATCTAATTATTTGATGAGTGAACAAATTTGTAGTAAAGACTTTAGTCCACCAAATTAAAGTTTTTACTACAAAACCACAATAACCTCAGCTAAATTTACTTTTAAAAATATTTAGAAATTAGACTCATCAAATAAATGATTTTAGTTCATAATTTTATATGCAAATCGGCAATATAAATTACTTCTTTAATATGCAGTAACTTTAGATGAATGTCTAAATTTGTGAAACTTACTTCAAGTAGCTGCAATCTATTATTTAACTATTAATACTACTGTTCAGGCTGATAGGTTAAATAACTCCTATGCCAACAAAGACAAAATCCTCTCGTGCCAAAAAATCAAAAAAGCCGCTCACAAAAGAAACTCCAACTCTGAGTTTAAAAGAGCGGTTAGCACAAAAACGTAAAGCAACTCAAGAGCGTAAAGAACTAATTCGCATCCTAACTACAGTCTCATCAGTCAGCTTGCTTGTAGGACTGGTGCTGTTTTTGGTAGCAGGAGTGAAAGCGGCAGTTCCCAGCGTTTTGGGAATCATTGTCATGTCTCTTTCCTACAAATATCCCCGCACAGCACTGATTGCATTTCTAATTTATGTACCTGCTGGTGGCACAATCACTTATTACATAGGCAACAGTCCCATTTTACAACTTGCAAAAGATGCTTTCTATTTTCCAGCTTTGATTGCAATTTGGCAAATGTGCCGCAGACAGAAAGTACCTCTCATCGTTCCCCCAGCCATCCGAACTCCACTCTTGATTGTCTTTAGCTTATCAATATTAACTTTGCTGTTTATCAATGGTGGACAGCAATTAAACCCCCCCAGTACAGCCCTGATAGAAGAAGCAACCAGCGAAATCCCCATAGGTATGGGAATTCTGGGTTTAAAAGTATTTTTGGGATATATACCCTTAATTGGCTGCGTTTACTATTTAATTCGTGATAAAAAAGATTTTCTATTACTATCGCGCTTACAGATTATCTTAATTCTCGTATGTGGAGGATTAGGCATATTACAGTACCTATTACTCTTAACAGGGGTATGTGAAGGTACTAGAAATGCAGTAGGCGCAGACTTATTTAAAGCTACATTAGATGCTCGGTGTTACTTTGGTGGGTCTCTCTTATACAGTCCAGACGAAGGAGTAATTCGTCTACCGGGAACGTTTGTCGCCCCTTGGCAGTGGGCATGGTTCTTAATTGCTAGTACATTTTTTGCCTTTGCCACTGGTTTTTCTGACCCTTCCATAATTTGGCGGTTTATGGGTCTTGGTTCTATGGCTGTAGTCTTCATCAACGCTGTTGTTTCCGGGCAAAGAATTGCTCTAGGTTTAGTACCAACCTGCTTTATCATTCTGTTAATCTTAACTGGTCAAATTGCTAACCTCAAACGCTTTATTCCTATTGGCATAGGACTTGCTGCTATCTTAGGAATCGCAATGGTCTCTTACCCTGCTGTTGTTCAAGAAAGGATTGATAGCTTTTTTGGACGTTGGGATGCTTCACCACCCCAAGAATTTATTGTTCAGCAATTTGAAGAAAACTGGAAGACTGTAGATACACCCATCGGTAGTGGCTTAGGAAGGGCAACTAATTCTGCTAGAAGTTTGGGTTCAACTAAGTTAGTCGAAACCTATTACCCTAAAGTGCTGTACGAAGTTGGGATTGTAGGATTATTGGGTTTTTTGGCCTTAGTTACTACCCTGACAATCACTGCCTTTAAAACTTATCGTTCTCTAAAAAACCGTAATTTCCGTACTTACGGGGCAGCTTTATGGGTGTTTATATTGTTTATAAGTTACAACACCTACTACTATCCTTTAGATGTAGACCCTGTAGCTGTTTATTATTGGTTTTTTGCAGGGGTGCTTTTTAAATTGCCAGCACTAGATAAAGAAGAAATGAAAAATGAAGAACTTGCGCAAAAAACAGGAAAAGTTGCCACTTAATTAAGTGTTATTTCTGTAGGAATTATTGAAAAATTTGCCTTAGAATCTAAATGAAAAATCAGATATTTTTGTCCTTGCTATTTTTGAAAATAGCAAGGACAAAATCAAACCGAAATATGTGAATAAAAATGAATAATCCGGTAAAATTAACCAGATTTAAATGGATTGATCAGATAAAAGGATTAGCAATTTTAGCAATTATACTATTCCATTTTTTCCAAAATTATCCCGATCGCCTGTCTATTGTGACAAGTCTGGATAGAATAGGAGCAAAGCTAGGATATGCTGCCGTAGATTTATTTTTTGTGATGGCTGGATTAAATACAAGTTACGCTTTAATTTCTAAACTAGAGCCAGATAAAATAGATCAAATTCACATTAATTGGAAATCTTGGGTAAAAAAAAGATTATCTAGAATATATCCCGCCTATATATTAGCTTTTATTATTAGCTGTTTACTTTATTACTTATTCGGCATTTTTAAAATTAAATCACTGCCAAATTTTAGTATATCTTTTATAGGTTTAGCCGGGAAAGATTTTCAAGAAATTAATCCTGGTTTTTGGTTTTTTACAGTAATTTTAGAGGCGTATCTATTAACACCTCTAATTTTTATACTTTGTAAAAACCAGCATCGTCAGATTTTAATATTAGGTTCTATAATAGGGACTTTATCTAAGTTAGTAACTGCTTATTTCTTTTTAAATCAAAATCACAAAATTTCCTTTTTCCTATTACAAAACAATTTTTTGGGAAGTTATATATTTCAGTTTTGCTTGGGAATTTATTGGGGCTTTATTTACGCCAAATATAAAGAATTTAGAAAAATAGACTTTTGGGTAGTAACACTGATTTTTCTTGTAGGGTCTGTAATTTATGCAATTCTTGGCTTTGCTAAAGTAGACATAATATATATGTTAGGATTTGATGCTTTATTCACACCGTTTATGTTTCTAGGTATTAAGGAAGGATTATGCCGTATAGATAGAATCAACAAGCTAGGCTCTGTGTTGGATTTTCTGTCTATACTGGGTATATATTCTTATCAAATTTATTTAATTCATCAGCCTTTATATTTCGTTATATTGCCTAAAATCAATAAATTCTTACAAATAAATAGTTATTCCAAAATATCAGTATCTCTCATCATCAGTCTAAGTCTATTGACAGTTTATGTATTCTTATTTACAAAATTAGAAAAATATGTAATAAAAATGGTTGGATCTTTGACGAAAAAGACAACTTAGACGTTAATAGCGTATTTGATTAATTTATCATTAAAAATATGAATTATCAGCCTTTAGTCACCGTCATTATCCCTACCTATGGTAGAGAAGAAGCATTGCGAGATAGCATTGCAGACGTTTTAAATCAAAATTACTCGAATTTTGAGGTTTTGGTAGTAGACCAATCACCAAAGCACCAACCAGAAGTGCAAACGTATCTGGAAGGACTAGCCGCAACAGAGAAGATTAAATGGTTTCGTTTAAATTGGGCAAGTTTACCAGGGGCGCGAAATTATGGTGTGAGGCGGGCTGCGGGGGAAATCATTATATTTATTGATGATGATGTCAAATTAACGCCTGAATATATCTCAGCCCATGTCAAAAATTACCTACAAAACCCAGAGATAGGGGCGGTAGCCGGACGGGTGTTTGACAGAATGAAATTAGGTGAGTCTGGGGGAGAGTTTGAGATTGAATATTTACCGCCAGAGGCAATGAACCCCGGAATTGCTTGGTATCATATCGACTTAGTACACACCATTAAGCCCCAACAAGTGTTAAGTGCGCGGGGTTGTAATATGTCTTTCCGCCGGGAAATTTTCACTAAATATGGACTCCGATTTGATGAGAGATTTCGCGGTAGTGCTGTACGTGAAGAATCTGATTTTTGTCTAAGGTTGCGTCAGACAGGGTATAAAATTTGGTATGACCCAGAAGCGTGTTTAGTCCATTTGGGGGAAGAAACAGGAGGGTGTCATGATATTAGTATGCGATCGCTCAAATATCAAATGACCTTCTATCACAATCATTTCCTACTGGGGCTGAAAAATCTCACTGCTATCCAAGCTTTACGTCTATACGCCCGATTATTTGATTGTCACGTTTTAGGTCGTCCCCCATGTCATAAAAGTGGTTCACCGATAAAAGTTCTTACTCGTGGCGTATTCTACACCTTGGGTTTTTTCAAAGCTTTAGGGACTGTTATTCAATCTATTTGGGATGATGGGCAAATTTACAGTCGTCTTGATCAAGAGTCAGTAGAAACGCGACTAATCGCGTCTGTACAATAGTCATTAGTGACAACTAATAAGCTATTGACAACTGACAACTAACTACTACTCAACATTTATGAAAATCTTAGTTGCCAGTCATACGTATATTGTAGACCTCAACTGTGAAAAACTACGCGCACTATCTCAATTAGAACCTGGGATTGAGGTGACAGTTGTAGTTCCTAAAGTCTGGAAACCTGGCGGTGTACAAAATAAAATTATTGAAAGTCAATACCGGGATGAAGGTACATTTAAAGTAGTTCCAGTTGCTAATTTTAGTCAAAATCATCAAGGATTACTAACCTTTGGTGCTGATTTAATATCTTTGTTGCAGCAATTTCACCCCCAAATTATTCAAGTAGAACAAGGTTCTAGGGGTTTAGCTTATACGCAAATGATTGTTTTAAATCAGTTATTAGGATTGAAGGCGAAAAATATCTTTTTTACTTGGTGGAACTTACCTTACGAATTAAACCTACCAGTTGCTTTACTGGAAAAATATAACCTCAATCATAGTCACGGTATCATTTCTGGTAATCAGGACGGGGCTGAAATTTTAAAACAACGAGGTTATCAAGGCGCAATTAAAGTAATGCCGCAATTAGGTGTAGATGAAACCTTGTTTACACCTCAAACACAACCAGAATTAGCAGCTAAATTGGGAATTACATCAAATGATTTTGTTGTAGGATTTGTGGGGAGATTTGTACCTGAAAAGGGATTACTAACACTTTTTCAGTCATTAGTGATTTTGCGAGATAAACCTTGGAAATTATTATTGCTAGGGCGAGGTATTTTAAAAGATGAATTAGTTAAATTGGCTGCCGAAAATAATCTTCAAGATAGGGTGATTTTTGTAGAAAGTGTCCCCCATGATGAAGTCGCCAATTATATTAATTTGATGAATACCTTGGTGCTACCTTCAGAGACTACATACGATTTTAAAACTATTACTTCTGTTGGTTGGAAAGAACAATTTGGCCATGTATTGATTGAAGCTATGGCTTGTAAAGTACCTGTAGTTGGTTCTGATTCTGGGGAAATACCTTATGTAATTGGTGATGTGGGTTTGGTATTTCCTGAAGGTAAACCACAAGCTTTAGCTGATTGCTTACGACAACTCATCGAAAAGCCAGATTTGGCAGATAATTTAGCTGAACTTGGTTATCAAAAAGCAATGAATCAATATACAAATAAGGCTTTAGCCAAGCAACAGTTTGATTTTTATCAGGAGTTGGTTAATAGTCATTAGTCATTAGTACAGATGCGATGATACTCTTGTGAGCAGTCGATCTTCCTAGCGTCTACGTGTCTGTAAAATAGTCCTTAATCATTAGTTATTAGCCAAATATATAATCAATAAAAATTAAATAAAATGAAAATTTTACAGATTGTTCCGTCTATTTCTTTAGTTTATGGTGGCCCTAGTCAAATGGTTTTAGGACTAGCACCTGCTTTAGCTAAAGAAGGCGTAAAAGTTACGGTACTGACTACAGATAGTAATGGTGATAATGGTCAAAAACCTCTAGATGTACCTTTAAATGTTCCCATCCCACAAGATGGTTATGAAATTATCTATTTTCGCTGTGCGCCATTTCGTCGTTATAAATTCTCTCTAGATTTACTCAAATGGCTTAAAACTCATGCTAGGGAGTTTGATTTAGCACATATTCATGCTTTATTTTCGCCTGTGAGTAGCGCGGCGGCGTTTGTATGTAGTCAAGAAAAACTGCCTTATATTTTACGTCCTTTAGGCACACTTGACCCAGCTGATTTATTGAAGAAAAAACAGTTAAAAAAGCTATATGTAGAAATTATTGAAAGACGTAATTTAGCTAAAGCTGCTGCGATTCATTTTACTAGTGTGCAAGAAGCTAAAGTTTCGGAAAAATTTGGTGCAAATACACGAGATTTAGTGATACCTTTAGGTGTGATTCCGCCTCAATCTGCTTCTGAAAATGGTAAAAACTTCATCAGTAGAAAATTAGGAATTCCAGAAAACATACCCTGGATAATATTTATGTCACGACTTGACCCCAAAAAAGGGTTAAATCTGTTAATCCCGGCGTTAGAAAACCTTTTAGAATTAGGAAATAATTTTCATTTTATTTTGTCTGGTGCAAGTCCTCAAGACCCAGATTTTGAACAAAAAATTAAAGACCAAATCGCTATTTCACCTTTAAACTCACATACTACTATCACAGGTTTTGTTACTGGTGAATTAAAAACTAGCCTACTACAAGCGGCTGATTTATTTGTCTTACCTTCCTATTATGAAAATTTTGGGATTGCTGTTGCTGAGGCAATGGTAGCAGGAAAACCTGTGGTAATTTCTGACCAAGTGCATATTTGGGAACAGGTGCGTGATAGTGAGTCGGGTTGGGTGGGAACGACAGATGTAGAATCGTTGGTTAACTTGCTACAAGCAGCTTTACAAAATCCCCAAGAATGTCAACGTCGGGGTTTAAATGCTCAAAAGTATGCCTTAGAGAATTTTAGCTGGGATGCGATCGCTCGCCAAATGATTCAAGCTTACAAGCAATTGACTGTAAAAATTTAGTCATGAAATTTTTGGCGTTGTGTTTTCATCACTTTTCCTTGTGGATCAAAGTGTATCGTAAACTCAAACCACGCAAAATCACCAAAGGGTGCTGCACCATCTTCGCCATACCTCCAAGAACTCTCATCATCTGATGAATACATCGGTGCTGGTAAAATTTTCAATACGTCAGCTTTGGTCATTCCCAGTTTGATCCTGTCAAACTTTTGCAGTGTAAAATCTGGAGGTAATTTAGTATCAATTAAAGGATTGAAGATAAACTCACTTTCTGTAAAACATTGCAGCCATATCCCACAAGGTAAAATGAATACCACAAAAAATACCGTCAATCCCTTATTTAATTGCATTGTTATAACTCACATTCAGTAACTTAATTTGCCCGTTCCCATTGGCGTTGAATTTCTGTAATTGTTTTACTATCGGGGGGTGCTAGAATTTGCACACTCGGTTTGACTTCTGCACCAGGAATATTTTGACTCCACGGACTGTTCGGTACGGCCTTTAAATCAACTGCATTATTTACCGGACGGAAACCATATTGAACTAAAACGGCTTGCTGTGCTGGTTGTGTGAGGAAATCTAAAAATTTCCTAGCTGCATTTGCTGTTCCCCCATCAACATCCCGACGAACAATTATGGCTGTGGCTATAGATTCGCTAGTGGGATTTAAATAGTAGATTTGATATGGTTGACCTTGATTAGCAGTTGACTGCTGCCAACGATACAGGGCTATACTTTCATATACTGTGGCAACATCTGCATCATTCAGACCTCTGCTAATAAACTCTTGCAGAAGAATATCTGTAGACCGGGGTGGTTGATAAACTGACTTTTTCACCAACCCAAATAATGATTGCACAGATGGGTTATTAAAACTATTCTGGTCGATGTTTGCACCTAATTTTGCTTGTGTCCACAGATTTAGCGTTACCTGGCCGCTATTAGAACGGGTGGGGTCTGTTGTGACAAAATCAAAGCTACCCCAATCATTAGCACCACCAACTTTTCCCCAATTACTAGCTTGCATTGCTTGTTCAACTTTTTGCCATTGAAAGCGTCCATCAGGGAACAGAACTTTACCCCTTTGCGGCCAAGCAATAGCTACGAGTAAGGTTTTCGCTATGGGTGTGGGAGAATCATAGAATGGGTCTGTGCTATTGGTAGCTTTGAGGCGATCGCTCAATTCTGTTAAAATTTCTCCATTGGCAGGAATTAATACCGCAGGTTTAAAATCATTCTTCTGGTCAACATAATTGTTCACCATGTCTTGAGAACCCTGAAATTTGAGTTCTAATTTAATATTCGGGTTTTCCTGCTCAAATTTTGCTTCTAGTTTTTGCAGTGGTTCTTGTAGTTCTGTACCACTAACAACTACCACAGTTTGCTGTAACCCAGGAATTGGGGCGTAAGTTAAACCTAATGTGGCTAGGATAATAGCAACAGAGGTAAAAACTTGATTTTTGCGGTTAAATTTAGATTTTTTGGGTTTCATATTATTTTGTTTTGCGGGAGAAGTGACTAACGGTAACGACCATCACCATAAACATAATCAGAGTAATTAAAGAAAAAAAAGCAACCGAAAAGACAATCATAATGTTGAGTCCTACCAAGGTTGCGAGGAAATTTAAAGCACTAAAATAAGTATCTGTAACTGTGATTTCTAGGGATGATTGACCCGTATTCGTTAGTAGGGTTTCCAGACGTTCTTTATCGGCTAATGCTGTCTTTAAATTACTACCATAAAAATATAGTTTTTCTTCTTGATTATGAGTTTGGAGATTAATATAAGTCCCTTCAGGTAAATCTTCTTTAAAGACATATTCTTCTACCTCCACGCCCGTTAACCTAAATGGTGTAGGTGCATTTGACCACAAACCATATAAATGGCTAACCTGCTGCTGACAATTAACATGATTAGGTTCAATTCGTTGACATTTTAAGTTAACTGACTTACCAAGTGTCAATATCAACATTGGTATAACTATCAATGATTCTCCAATGATGACAGCAAAGGTAAACTTTTTGAAAAGGCTGATTTTTTTCTTCATGTATACAGTAGAGAACAGAAATTATAGTCACTGGCGATATAGTTTCGTTCTTAAAATTTATCCCTTATTTACCTACACAATAAAGTTATTGCCGCACTACTAAATCCAGGTTTTCCGTAAGGCTACTTAGTTCATCAGCAATTAATTGTAAACCATTAATTTGTTCAGAATCAGTTAAATCAGATGTACGTAATCTGGTTTGCAATTTTTGCAATACACCTGAAAAATCTTGTATTAAAGTAGCAATATTAATAATCCTGGCTAGACGACTATCTTCACCTTCTTGTGCTAGCTGTATATTGCGTTTGAGACTCTCTGCTAATTGATTGAGGTGTCTTTGAGCCACCCCAGAACTAGATGGTAACTTTTTTTGTACTTCTGTGATTTGCTGTTGTAAAGCCTCGATAGAAAGGAGTGAATTGGTATGATGCAGATTAAACACTAATGCGTCTATTTTACTTGGGAGTTCGGCGGCGCGATCGCAACTGATTAAAACAGTTGTTAACAGTTCTACCTGAAAAGTATCAGTCAATAGTCTTTGTACCTCTAAACGCATTTCATTTGCTTGATTTTTTAAAGCTAAAGCCGATGATTTAACTGCTAATGTTTCCCGTTCCAATGCTGGATTATCTAACTCTAATACCTCGCTTTCACGAGACTTGAAAAAACTAGCACTAGCAACAGTCAAACTAGTTGCCACAGGTATCATAAATAGACTTGGCAAATTTCCCAAACGTACCCCAACAAACAGAACCAGACCCCCAACCAAAACAGCAACCGGATAATACAATGGATTAGCTAACTTCAGCATAAAAAACTCCGCGCGCCTTCTCGCTTACCTTAGTGCCACTCTGCGTTTAAAACTCCACCTGCAAATCAGACATTAACCGCGAGATAGTTTCCGGATCACCTTGAGAATAATAACCCCCATTTAATTCAGCAATCTTCTTCAAAGCATCAGGATTAAACTCACCCTCTTTTCCATAACCAACTGTGAAAAAACCAATTCTTTGGTCAGTAGAAAAACCACTTTTTTGCAATTCAGTTGATAGCTGATCTAAAGAAATTTGTGAACCGGAGTCTTCCCCATCAGTTAATATTAAAACGGCATTAATCGCATCTTGACGACGATTTTGTTGTAACCAATTGCGGGCTTGCAACGCCGCATCATACAATTTTGTCCCACCATCAGCCCGGAGTCCACTAATAAATTGCAGACCGCGATCTCGTCCTTGGGGTGTACCATCTACTAACACTGGAGGACGAATATCGGAATCAAAATCAATCAAAGCAATTTGCTCTTTTACTCCGAGGTTCTTAATGTAATTTAATAAAGTATTTTGTACTGCTGGTAATTTATTCCCCTCCATTGAACCAGAAGAATCGACAACCACCACTACTAACGATGGTTTCTTAGAAGCTTTTTGCCAAGATTTCAACATCGCATCTACCACCTCTGGTTTTGGTGGTCTCAGTGAATCATACTTGGCTTGAGATTCCACACCAAAATCTGGAGAAAACTTTGTTCCTAAAGCTACACCGGGAGTTCCTGGCCTTAAACCTAAATCGGTGGCAATTTTTTGAGTTTCTGGCGATCGCCAATAGGTGATAAACTTCTCAGCAGCAGCTTTCTCATCCGCACTCACCCAAGGCGCATTCGGCACAATTGCGCGCATATTAGAAGTAAACGTCACTTTGGGATAAACGGCGGTATAACGCTCCTGTCCTGGTTGCAGGCCGGAATTTGCCACAATCACGCTTGACTCATAAACAGACCCCACAGAAGCCCAAAAAGGGCCATTTTTCACCATCGCTTGGGCGAGAGAATTAGTCGAAACCCCATAACGGGTAATCTTGCTTTGGATTTGCTGAATTTGCGGCTGAAACTTCTGGACATCAGCAAGAGTCAACTCTTCCGGCCGTTTACCCGATACACTGGTATATTGAGCTACTAAAGTTTGTAACCCAGAATTAGAACGAGTTGGCGCAGTGTGGACGTAGTTAACTGTTAACGCTGGCGCAGTTGGGTCAATATCTTTGTGAGTTTTCGCTGTCACCAAAGCTTGATAAGGGTCAGCAACTTTTCTCAGACCTCCAGCCACATCTGGCTGCGCCATAAACACCATTGGCGTATTCGCTACTAGCTGTGCATCAGTGATGTCAGGAATATAATTTTGCCCTGGAAACAGTTGGTTAATACGGTAAATTAGCTGACTGTGATATATATCTCCATCTAGAGAAATAATCGTCGGTAAGTCCACCGCATCCGCTTGCAAAGTGCCATTTTTCAGTTGAGTGGCTGAAGTAACTACCTTAGTTACTACGTCGCCGCTACCCTGTGCTTCACAACTTACCCGAAATGCCGTCCCGTTATCTAACTTTGGTTGCGTAGCGTTAAAATTCTTTGCGGCTTGGGTGCAAAAATCACCCAAGGCACTACCCACCAAAAGCTGAACTTTCAAACCCGTAAAATTATCATCAGAGTTGGCATTACCATTACAAGCTGTTAGTAACAGTACGCCAAAGGCTGCTGTCAAACGCGTAATTGACCAAGACCCTTTGAGAATCATGTATTTATCCGAGAAAGTCAGTTACCTAGTAATCTCTGCAATTTCTTAACTACAAGCAAATATCTGAATATTAGCTGCTCTAATAGCGTTGATTCGTAAGTGAAATCTGTAACAACTATAACTGATTCCCAGTATAGACATACTTCTAAAATCTACAAATCTTTGCCAGACTATTCCCGAAAAAGTGTCAAATTATTTCATTGTTAAGATAAAACAAATACATCGTATTTGTGCAATAATCAGAATCCGTCAGTGATTGTTCCCCATCTCAACTAATCCTTTTAGATGCTGAAAAGTTAAAATTTTGTTACAAAGCACTAAAAGCCGATGGGAAAACCGATGTTGTGTCATAACGACACGATAAAATACATAAGCCTTATTTAACTACAGGGAATCTTATATGGCTCTCCGTCTTGGTGATACAGTACCCAACTTTACACAAGCGTCTACACACGGCGACATAGATTTTTACACATGGGCTGGTGATAGCTGGGTAGTGCTGTTTTCCCACCCTGCTGACTATACACCAGTTTGTACAACTGAATTAGGAACAGTTGCCAAACTCAAACCAGAATTTGACAAGCGTAATGTGAAAGCGATCGCTCTCAGCGTGGATGATGTAGAATCTCACAACGGCTGGGTAGGTGACATCGAAGAAACTCAAAGCACCACTCTCAACTATCCAATTTTGGCAGACGCAGATCGTAAAGTGTCCGACCTTTACGACATGATTCACCCCAACGCTAACGCAGCTGTAACAGTGCGTTCCGTGTTTGTAATTGATCCCAACAAAAAACTGCGTCTTTCCTTCACCTACCCCCCCAGCACCGGACGTAACTTTGATGAACTGTTGCGGGTAATTGATTCACTACAACTCACCGATAACTACAGCGTAGCTACCCCTGCTGACTGGAAAGACGGTGATGATTGCGTAATTGTACCTTCTCTCAAAGACCCAGAAGTATTGAAAGAGAAATTCCCCAAAGGCTACCAAGAAATTAAACCCTACTTGCGGATGACTCCTCAGCCTAATAAGTAATGAGTGCTGTTAGCGGTAGCGCGGCGTTTAGCCGGTGCTGTTAGCGGTACGCGGCGTTTAGCCAGTGCTGAGTAGATGAATTTTTAAGTAGTTTCTTTTATAAGACGCAAAGCTTTATCTTTGCGTTTTTTTGTATTTACGTAAAAATGGAAAATAAAGTCAGATGTTGAACTATGATGCTGTCATCTTCCTTTGTGATACAAATGCCGCCATCAATGCAAATGACAGACGAACAATTCTTTGATTTCTGTCAAGTAAATCGAGATTTACGCATTGAAATGAATCAATTCGGAGAAATTTCAATTATGCCGCCTACGGGTTCAGAAACAGGAAATCGTAACTTTAATGTAGCTTTACAGGTAGGAGTTTGGTCAGAAAAAGACGGTACAGGTATTTGTTTTGACTCCAGTACAGGCTTCACATTATCCACGGGTGCAAAACGCTCTCCTGATGCTTCGTGGATGAAATTAGAGCGGTGGAATGCTTTATCATCGGAACAACAACAGGTATTCGCACCCATTTGTCCTGATTTTGTCATTGAATTGCGATCGCCTAGTGATAATCTCCAACCCCTGAAAGATAAAATGGCAGAATATATGCAAGAGCCAGGGGTACAATTAGGTTTTTTAATTGACCGCAAACACCGCCGAGTTTATATTTATCGTCCTCATCAACCAGAGGAATGTTTAGAAAGTCCTGAGACAGTTAGCGCAGCTCCAGTTTTACCAGGATTTTCCTTGAATATGTCTAAAATTTGGTAGCAATATTATTATCCTAATCGATGAATAATTGTTGTGATATTGCTTGCAATATAACCAATTGCTAAAGGTGATTTATTATTTAAAAGTAATAGAATTTGTTGGAGATTTTTTACGAGATTTGCCCCATGAATCTGCCAGAGTTTTTCTTGTAGTTGATGCAAAATGCGATCGCCGACAATATCATCACTACCCGGACGCAATAACCAATGGGTTCGCAGAACTTTAAAATCAGCGATATCTTGACTCTGCATCACCTGAATTATCTCTTGAGTCCCACGTTCTACTAATTCATCGGTGACAATTTTCATCACCAGTGGTTGTAAGGTAAAAGCTGGTGCATCACTACAAATCCATTTTTCTAAAAGCGATCGCCGCTCCAAGCTGACAATAGCATCTAAAATTGTAGCTGGGTCGAGAGAAATGAGTAAATGAGTTTGCAAGCGGCTAAAAGAGATTGGTTGTTGCCAAATTGCTAACCAATAGAGAATATTTTGTTCTAAATCACTCAGTTGTTCAAACTGTTGTTTGAGGATAACACGCAAGCGATCGCCAATTACTATCGTATTTTGACTCAGAAAAGCCGCAATATTCCCACCAAACACCGACTGAATCAATGGCGTAACTAGTTTGAGTGCCAAAGGATTGCCGCGATACAGTTGAATTAGGGTTGATAATCCGATTTCTTTACCTGTGAATCCTCTGGTTTGCAATAGTTTCACAGCATCAGCTTTTATTAATCCTGTTAACGTGAGACTGCGAACAGTTTTAGTATTCGATTCAATAATATTTGGTTGTTCTCGACTGGTGAGGATAATGCAACTTTGATGATGAGTGCGGCTTAATTGCTGGATAAATTGATGATAGTGTTTTTCTGACTCATCCAACCCATCTAGAATCAACAAACACCGACGCTGTTGCAGATGGTGAATGAGTTTTGCGGTATCTTGGGGAATATCATCAACCGGAGTTTGCTGAAAGGTGTGGAGGAGTCCATCTAACAGGGAAACTAGGGATGGCACAGAATGAAGAGTTTTCCAGATTAACCCATCAAATTTTAACTGAAGCAAATCAGCTAAAGCCAGAGCTAGAGCCGTTTTGCCAATGCCAGCAATCCCTGTGATGATGATTAGTTTACAGCGATCGCCTAAAATCCATTCTTCTAACTGAGTTAATTCTTGATTACGTCCGTAAAAACTTTCAACATCAGGTGCTGCATCCCAGTCGAGGTATTGTGTAGAGGTTTCCTCGAAGTCTGCATTAGGTATTTCTGCGATACTTTGCCAATCGTTAATCCCAACAGCTTGACAGATAGCGATGAAAATTTCTTGTTGAATGCGATCGCCCTGCCAAAATCGCCGTAAAGTAGCTCTAGAAGTGTGAGCATCTTGCCACCAACGCGCCGTGCTAGTTTTCGTCCAGCCAAGACGTTTTCGCGCCTTGTCTACAATTTCCAGTCCAGTTGTTGATGCTTTGAGCGAGTTTGACATATATCTGTTAACTGAGCAGATTGTCTTGATATTTTTCTACTAGACGCTGTTTTAAGATGGCTTGCACTTCACTATCTGTGGGGGTAGGCTTATCTGTTTTGAGAAATCCACGCATTGTATTAATTACATTTGATCTGTCTGTACCTAAGTTTTCTTGAGGAGAAATATCGGAAATAGCAAATTGCTTTTGTTCTAAATTATCGCTATATTCACGTTGGAGTGATTCGATAATTAGAGAGATAAGAATAAGACGATCGCTTGTTGATAATTTATCAATCTGTTCTTTGAGTTCTTGCAAATTCATATAGTTAGTTTGACTAAAGTTGATAAATTAATTCTAATAAAAATACAAAAATTTGAAGTGCTAACAGTGTTTGCTATTCATATAAATAAATCAATAAAATAGTGATGTAGAGATAAATTCAGCTATGA
Organism: Trichormus sp. M33_DOE_039; assembly: GCA_015296085.1. Taxonomy (GTDB): domain Bacteria; phylum Cyanobacteriota; class Cyanobacteriia; order Cyanobacteriales; family Nostocaceae; genus Trichormus. Next base: position 41,266 of record DVDT01000018.1, read on the forward strand.
GCATTGTTATTCCTGATGAAATTTTAGCCGCAACTCGTATGACTGATGCTGAACTTAAACAAGAAGTTGCAGTGATGCTGTTTCAGAAAGATAAACTCACCCTTGCTCAAGCCAGTCGTTTGGCAGGGATGAACCGCATTGCATTTCAGCATTTGCTTGCCAGTCGTCAAATTCCGGTTCACTATGGTGTAGATGATTTTGAACAAGACATCAAAAACTTGCAGAATATGGGCAGGTTATGATTATTATTAGCGATATCTACCTTATCAACTTTTATATCCTGTATTACAGTATGGATGTGTTAGTTGCCCATTGTCTATAGTTGCCAAACCACCATCTGCCTTACGTTGTATATGATCCACTGAAATTGAATTTCTATGGATAAGACCACGACAAATCTGACATTTAGGTGCGCTAGGTAATGTACTTCTTATGTAAATTTCACTTTTTTTATTGCTATCAAAGTCTTTTTCTGATGAATTAATTTGTTGATTTATCTGACGAAGATTTAAATAGTTAAAATCATTTTTAGATGTAATAGCTTGCATCGCATCATCTATTGTTTTCCCGGCTTTTAGATAATTCACCATTTCTTGGAAGAAAATCGAGAGATATTTATAACTTTTTTGTACAGACCTATATTTAAGGTAAATCTGTTGTATCAAATAATCATTGTTAATGATAAATTCTTCAAATTTTTCTCTAACCTCTATGAAGTTATTGATTTTTCTGCGTTTATCCAATTCCATAACAAAATCAACAATAGCTAGTAAAGATACGGTTCTATGCCTTCCTTCTTTTGAATAAAAATATACAATTGGGTGCAGACCTAAAGATGAGGGATGATTACCATTTAATCTGTATGCAATTTTTCTGACATTCTTGAGAATTTGTATTGTTGCTTCACCTGTTGTGTCATCATTAACCCCTTTATTATTAAAATCTATGTTATTAACGATATTCACAAAATCTAAAATTAGCGGTAGAGTTTGAGGAGAATATAGTTTTCCCCCCATTGGGATATCTAAAGTTTTTATAGTATTCTGTAACTTTGGTTCAAAAAGTATCTCATTGATTTCTTTAGCGATTGCTTGTATTTGGTTTTGAATTTCATCCGGAAAAGATGACCAATACTTATGTCCTTTGCCACTTCTAATGATTGCGCGTGCTGCAATGCTATTAGGTTTTCTTCTAGATTCTAGAAGTTTTAGCTCAGTTTTATCAATTGGGGCTGCTTGCTGATTAATTTTAAAGAATGAATTTTCTGCTTTACTGGCATCACCTTCAACCCATTGAAGCTGAATTGCTAATGCTGCTAGATTTTTGGCATATTTGACAACTTCCGGTTTAACTTTATCAGGGTGTGTTAGTGCTAACCTAAAATCTTCGTATGAACCCACTGTCTTGTTAACTAATTTTCGTGTTTCGTCAGCAACCTTTATTTGTTCATCAGGAATTACTCCATCATAGAAAAGTTTTGATATCTTACCATCACCATAATCATCATTTACCCAAGCAGATAAAGCACTTAATCTGTGGCTACCATCAATTACGAATAAGTAGCCCCCTGTACTTCGCCACAGAATAATAGCTGGTATTAAATCACCCTCAATGAAACTTTTTATAAGTTCACAAACTCTTTGTTTATCCCATTCATTAGTTTCTCTTTGAAAATCTGGTTTTCGGATATTTGTAAAGAAAAATGAATCATTTTTGATATCTTCAATAGAAATTGTTTCTTTTTTCTTACCTGGATTAAGATTTTCTTCCACTTCAAAATCTTCTCGTGGAATCAAAGCATCTAGATTAACTTTAGCCATGAGATTTTTCCATGTATTTGTACTGTAGGGTGTTTACTTAACAAGTATAATTAAAGCCCACAGGCAGTAAGTAAGACCCATTATTATAGCCTAAGTCTTAATCGGCATCTTGGTATGATTTAGTCTTTTAAAGACTATTTTAAGTATTTTGTCCCATGAATGCCCTTATTTCCCACTGAGTCAAGAACTGAGCATCGACTGAACACAAAACTGAGCATATTTGCCGAGTAAACGCGCCTACGCTAGAGACATAACATCAAAGCGTGAGGTAACTTATATGACTCAAACTATAGAACACCAAGCTGGTGGCTTATATGTTCAAACGCCTGCACAACAGCAAATTGCGTTCCCCCTGAAGCATACTGAGGTGCAAGCCAAAATTGCGGGGAATATCTCGCGGGTGGAAGTTACCCAAAGTTTTGAAAATCCTTTCACAACTACGCTAGAAGCTATTTATATTTTTCCGTTACCGGATGAGGCGGCTGTTGATGATATGCTGATTCGGATTGGTGACAAGACTATTAAAGGTAGTATTAAAAAACGCCAAGAAGCACAGCAAATCTACGAACAAGCGAAGGAACAAGGACGCGCCGCCGGACTGTTGGAACAAGAACGGGACAACATTTTTACTCAGTCTCTCGCCAACATTCAACCAGGCGAGCAAATTGATGTGATTATTCGCTACTCTGAAAGTTTGAAATTTACTGCGGGTAATTATGAGTTTGTTTTCCCGATGGTGGTTGCTCCGCGTTATGTTCCAGGGATACCAATTGAGGGAAATGCAGGTGGTGTAGGTTCGGCTACTGCACCGATGACGCAAAATCAAGATACAGATATAGTTCCCGATGGTTCACGGTTGAATGCACCTATCTTACCATCGGGTACGCGATCGCCCCATGATATTAATGTCATCATAGAAATTGATGCAGGGGTTGAGGTTAAAAATATCCAGTCTCCTTCTCACCAAATTCAGATAAGTTATGCAGAAAAGCGGGTGTTGGTGAAGTTAGCGGGTGGAGACACAATTCCGAATAAAGACTTGATTTTACGTTATCAAGTAGCAGGCGAATCTACTCAAGCGACGGTACTCAGCCAAACTGATGAACGGGGTGGACATTTTGCGCTATATCTAATTCCTGCACTCCAATACCGTCAGGATCAGATTGTTCCTAAAGATGTGGTGTTTCTCATTGATACTTCTGGTTCGCAGATGGGTGCGCCACTAATGCAATGTCAGGAGTTGATGCGCCGCTTTATTAATGGACTTAATCCTGATGATACTTTTAGTATTGTTGATTTCTCTGATACGACTCGGCAATTATCGCCTGTTCCTCTCGCCAATAATGCCCAAAATCGCACACGCGCTATCAATTATATTAATCGATTGACTGCTAACGGTGGCACGGAGATGTTACGCGGAATTCGTGCTGTTTTGAATTTCCCTGTTACAGATCCCGGACGGTTGCGAAGTATTGTATTGTTGACGGATGGTTATATCGGCAATGAAAACCAAATCCTTGCCGAAGTGCAACAACATCTGCAACCAGGAAACCGCCTTTATAGTTTTGGTGCGGGTAGTTCGGTGAATCGATTTTTACTCAATCGCATTGCAGAATTAGGAAGGGGTATATCTCACATTATTCGCCACGATGAACCGACGGATGAGGTAGTCGATAAATTCTACCGTCAAATTAATAATCCAGTTTTGGCTAACATTAATTTGCAATGGGAAGGTGATGGTGATGCGCCAATTATCTATCCTGCCACGCCACCAGATTTGTTTGCGGAACAGCCTTTAGTTTTATTTGGTAAAAAGCCTGATGCGCGTGGGGGAAAACTGCATATTACGGGAATTGTTGCGGGTGGTACACGCTACCAAAATACAATTAACCTGGACTTTGAGGAAACAGGAAACCCCGCCATTGCTCAACTTTGGGGACGTTCCCGCATCAAGGAATTAATGAATCAGATGGTGAGTGGCGACACTAAGTTGGGTGTGCAAGCGGTGACAGATACGGCTTTGACTTATCAACTGTTGTCGCAATATACAGCTTTTGTGGCGGTGAGTGATGATGTGCGAGTTGATTCGCGTCAAGGTTCAGTTTCGGTGCAAGTACCTGTAGAAATGGCTGAAGGTATTAGTTATCAAGGTATTTTCGGTAGTGCTGTTAGTACTGCCGCTCCCGTAGCGGGAGGTGTGGCTTTTGATGCTCCTGAGTTTTTGCAACGTAAAAGAACAGTTCAACCCTCTGCACCATCACCCCAAGCGGCGATGTCTCCTCCTGCACCAGTTCCCGTAACTCCTCCACCTCCAAAAATGTCATTCTTTGAAAGAGAGTATCGTTTTGCTGATGAAAGCCTTGAAAGCCTTGAAGATGCTGATTTAATAGATCAGGAAGCTCGTTTAGAAATCATTTCTCCTGTTCAGCATCTAGAGGTGGTGAGTGTAACAGGATTGAATGAGCAGATGATTGCGCTTCTGACTCAGTATTTACAATCTATCGAATTACCTGCGGGTTTTAGTGGTGATTTAGTGTTTGAGTTGCAGATAAGTAAGGGACGAGTGAGACAGGTGGTGTTAGATGAACAGACTTCTAATGTTAAGGAACAGAAGGTAATTGATATTATCAGGCGATCGCTTGTTTCTTGGCGCATCCCTCAATTGCTCACAACTACCGTGTCTTTAACACTGCGATTGCAGAAGTAATATAAAATTATACCGGGTGCATCCCGGTTTTTTGTGGCATTTATCCAATATATCCAAAGACTGCCAATAATATAAGAAAATACAATGCTAAAGATAACATTACTACAAATCCAACTATGATTGGGACTATGACTGTAATTAGGCTATCGGGATGCGGATAAAATCGCCCAAAATAAAAGTATAAGGCTTCAAACGCATTTATACCACTCCAAATAGACAAAATACTTAGAAAACCTTGCAATAGTACGCCATTCTTTATTCCATCATCTAGGATTCTCAGACTAGCGATCGGCTTGATCATAATTCGCCACTTGATTTCTGCTTTTTGCTTAGGGCTTAATTGTAAATCTTCAATGGAAACTATATCAGCTGCCGATGCTTGAATGCGTTGGCAAGTCACGGTTTGTTTGCCGTAAGTTACCTGACATTCCCTACTAGATTGACTTTTTACTATTAATCGTAAAAAGTCAATATTCATCTCACAGTGTAATGAATCTTTTTCCTCGCAGGCTACCAAGTAACCCGGAATTACGATAGATGACTCATTTGGTTGCGCAATAACTATTTCAAACAATTTGTTTATAGCTCGATCACGAATCAGCAAGAATGTGATCAAACACACCATGAGTAAGTTGAAAATCAGGCGATTTTCTCGACTCATACGCGTTTTTTGAGTTTTCATTATCTATGCACATACCTACAATTTCATCAGTTATTCAGTATTCTTAATCTCTGTTCACTGATTTAATTATCTTAGACTTCTATTTATTACTAGATAAAACTGTATAAGCTTCATTAAACAAACGCATTTTTTCTTGCGCTTGTTTTTGCATCTGTGGTTGGTTAACAAATAAATCTGGATGCCATTTTTTGACTAAAGTTTTATAAGTCTGTTTAACATCAGCAAAGGCAGCATCTTGTGGTAAACCTAAGATTTTATAAGCGCGCGCAATTTTATCTTTTTCGGCTTGGCTTTGGGGTGGTTTAGGTGCTTGCTGATTTTGAGTTTGCGTTGTTTGTTGCTTATTATTTTGATAACCAGGAGAACACATTTGCGCTTTCATTTGTGCAATTTCTTCATCTAGTTCCCAGTTACGAAATTTTGCTTCTACCTCTGCGGGATTGGGTGCTGGCTTTGCCTTTGGAGGCGGTGGTGAATAGACTTGTTGTTTTGGTGACTCAACTTTTTTCTCAGTAGTTTTAGGTGTGTTTTCCGGTTGTGGCGGACGAGTATAAATTCGTTCTTGCTGTCGATCAGATTTTTGTTGAGGTTGAGGTTGACTAACTTTTGGTGTTTCTGTATAGGGTTGATATTTATTAGGAATTTTGGCTTTCTCTAACTCAATCAGTAATTGATTAAATTCCTGTTGCAGCCGCCTTAATTCTTCACGGTTTTTAATTACTTCTTGTGGTTCTTGAGCAATTTGAAAGCAAATCACTTTTTCAGCTTGATGTTCAAATTCTGATAATATTGATAAGGCTTGGCTACTAAATTTAGATAAATAATCTTCAATTGCATTTATACAGAGTCTAGCAACTTGTTGATGATATGATTCAGTAGCTGATTTTTCTTCCAGCTTTTGAATATTTTTATTTAATACATAAGAAATACTCCCAACCACAGCAGCACCTACAGGCCCGCCTAATAACCAACCAATCCCACCACCTACCGCGACTGCTCCCGGTTCACTTAACAGTTCATTATTATCTGACTTAGACGGTAAAGTAATTTGTGGTTCTGGAGGGAAAGGAATTAATAAGTCTTCTGGACGTTCTTCTTTGAAAAAATCGTAAGATTGATATAACCATTTCATGACAGCTAACTGTAACTCTGTTAGGTCTTTTTTGAGATTATTGATTTGCCAAGATTTGAAATTATTTTCTGCCAAAGCGACAGCCGCGTCAGCTTGATATTTAGCTAATAATTTCGGTAAATATAACCAATCGCTTAACTCAGATAGACTCTTATTAAAGCCTTGTTTAATGAGATTTTGAGCTTTTTGTTTAATTTCTATTTTGGCATTTTGTTTGTCATCAAAAGTTTTAAATTCGTTAGCAATAAGGTCAATTTTATTTTTTAATGATAATTGGATTTGAGATGCGATCGCCTGCACTCTCGGCAGCCTCACATCACCCCGATTTTGTTGTAAAATACTGACGACATTTTGCAATGCTGTCTCAAAAGCTACTAAGCCGCTACTACTAGCCGCAGCCACATCACCTTTTAATCTAGCTCGTAAAGCAGGTAAAGCATCAACACGATATAAGTTACTAAAACCCGGAGGTAATTCTGCGCGGAAACTTTCTGCAACAAACCGCAGCCGATTCTGCACTTGTTTTTGTTCTTCTGGGTCAAGTAAATTAATAAAGTTAGCAACAAAAATAACTGTCTTAATATTTCTATCTAATAACCAATCTCGTAGATTTTCCCGTTCTCCTAAAGTCATCAATTTACGTGCATCCAGTAACTGTACAACTAAATCTGCACTGAAAAGTTGCTGTCTCACTAAATTATCCTGCTCATCTCTATCATTAGTTCCTGGTAAATCAATAAACTCTACACCAGTTTCTAAAAAAGTATGAGGACAAAAAACTTCCACAGATGCTACATCTTTTCGCATCTGTCTATCACCATCTAGAATTGCATATTGCTGTAAAACTTCTGTACCACTACGATAAATTTCCGTACCATCTCGCAACATGATGCGAGTTCTGACATCAGAACCATATTTTACATTAATTGCTGCGCCTGTAGTCGGAATTAAATCTATAGGTAATGTACGAGTTCCTAAAATAGCATTTAATAAAGTAGACTTACCATGATTAAAAGGGCCAAAAACTGCAATTCTAAAATTAGGGTTATTTAGGTAATTACCAATATCAATCACATCTTGATATAGCTGTGATGCGCGTTCCAAACCAAGTAAGCTAGACGCAGATTTCAGAGCATCCACTAAATCTTTATATTTTTTATCCTGTTGTGACATATTTTCATTACCTGTTCCCAGAGTTATTTTACCTTGCAACACAAAGCTTACTTTCAAACTCTGCGTTACTCTGCACTATTTTGCGTTTAAACTACCCCCTTTAATTGATGTCAAGAGCAGGGTAGTTTCATACAACCAGAGAAAAAATAAACCTAGCTTTCAAAGCCTCTCTCCCCGTGGGGGAGAGGTTTGGAGAGGGGTCAAAATCTCGGTTACAAAAAGAAAAATCAAAACTTATAGATTTTTCTTTTTTTGTACGAAACCACCCTGCCTTAATTGATGTCAAGAGGGGTAAAACATTTACTAATAACTATAGTAATTCAAAAGATTACTATAAGCCGCCTCAATCTTTTGTAATTGAGCTATGACATTTTCCTGCAAAGTTTTAAAACGCTTTAGTTCACCTTCCCGATTGATTTCGCGTGTTTCTTTTTGCTTGAGTAGATTATCTAACTCTGATTTGCGTGAATTAATATCATCATTAATCCGTTTGCTCACTTCTTTTTCATAGCTATCAAAGCATTCTTTGACTGCATCATATACAGTTTGTGATTGCTCATTAGCAACTTGTGGCAAATATTTAACTAACTCTTTTTTAGCAGTTTTTACTAATTCTTTACGTGCTTGATCTGCTTGTAAGAAACCCACTCCTAAACCCAGTAAAGCGAATCCAATAGGCCCAAGCATCACACCTGTAACTGCGGTAATGATACTCCCCACACCAATGACTGTGAAATAATTTAACAAGATATTTTTCCAATCAAATCCAACACCAGCCATTGCGACACCAGCTAAGTTTCCCCTAGAAAGGGATAATAATCCCATTGCCCATTTTGCCCAAGCAGGAGAATTATCTTCTTCTGTACTAGTATTATTGGCATTGACTTTAACTTGTTTATCGGTGAGTTTTTCTGTGATTTGTTCTGTGACCTTATGATAAGATGCACCATATTGCGCTGCACTACGGGACAGTTCTTTAAAAGCTGCATTAATATCTTTTTCAGCAGTTAAAGTCCAAGCCGCACACTTATCAGTCATGTATTGTTCAAAAGCCTTTTGTAGTGCTGCATTAAATGCTTCTCGTTTACCATTGCTCAAAAAATCCCACAGATTTAACTCTGGTTGGTAGCGTAAGAAATCACTTTCAAAAGTATTGCCTAAATTCAAAACATAACTACGGAAAGATTCTGAGATTTTCCTGGCTTGAGTATCTCTGGTATTGAAAATTTCTCTTTGAAATTGATCTCGAATATTACTGAGCTTTTTAAATTCTGGCTCTACAGAATCAATGCGTGTTTTTAATTGGGCAACATCTTGATCAAGTAATGGTATTCTGCGATCTATGGCTTCGCGCGTATGGTTAACTGCTTGTCTAGCTAGGGTTCTGACCTGTCGAAGTTCTGCGATCGCTCTTTCTCTGGTAAGAAAAGTATTCAGCGCATCCATGAATTCCTGGAAGCCAGTCCCGGCTAAATCTGCTTGGGAATCCTTTAACCGTCGCCGCAGTGCTTGAATTGATGACAGTTCAAATACTCGCTCATCATAAATGTTTTGACCATCTACATGACAGTATTCAGCTAAATTGGCCTTGAAAACTTGCCTGAGTCTATTCTCAGCGGCTTTCAACTCTTCTAGATCATCAGGATCAATTAATGATTCTTTTACCTGATCCCAAGCATTAATTAAGAAGAAAACTGATAAACCGCGCCCTTTAATATAATTCTCTAAATAACGACGTTCACCCAAAGTACAAGGTTGAGAAGCCCTCATCACGAACAGAATAGCATGGCAATTATTCACATATCCTAAAGATAATTCATTTCGTGCTTCTGTATCGTTTAATCCTGGACTATCAACAATTTCAATTCCTTTTTCCAGCAAGGTTAAGGGATATTCTACAACCGCATACTCCACATCAGGAAACGCTTGTTTTTTCTCTTGTTCTAACTTTTTTGCTTCGGCAGGATCAATTGTATATTTATATTTGAAGCTCTGAAAATCTAGCTGTTGTGGGCTTTTGCCATCATTAAAATGAATTGTAACTCTTTTTTCTGGGCCGTAGCGTAAAACAGTTAAAACAGCTGTACAGGGATTAACATCACTAGGAAGTAAATTTTCGCCAATTAAAGCATTGAGAAATGTGCTTTTGCCACGTTTCATATCACCTAAAACTAACAGGCGAAATACACCTTTTTTCAGGTTTTTACTAGCTATGTCAATATCTTCTAAATCTCTTCCTAAACTTAGCTTACCAGATGAAGATTCTCCATCTAATTCCGCTTGATTAATAGTTTCAGAAAGATTTTGTAAACACATCGCCATTTCAGAACGTACCTGAGCAACCCGTTCTAAGTCTTGAATGAATTTGTCAGATGCTACTTGACTCACCATAGTAATTAGTCCTTAAATTTAAGATGATTTTTTGCGATTTTCCAAAAATAGTTTGTAAGCGACCCAACCCAGAACTGCTATGATTACAAAACCTGCTAAAACTGATGCTACTCTCACAGCCACTAAAGCTACTACACCAAGCGTAAATAGTTTTCCTGCAAGGATTGCTTTTTTCACCCAAGGTTTAGGAGAATTTTCTGCTTGGTGTTTTACCGTCTGATGAAATGGTGCATCATTTGCAGACATTTGTTGTTCCATTTCTCGGAGTCGTAATTCTACTTCTTTCTCTCGCAGTGTTCTTTCTCGTTGCTCTAGTTCATGATTGCGATGATCTTGAGATGTCATTGATGTCCACCCCATTAAGGATGATGTTATCACGTATCCAATTAATGTATATTAACTTACGTAAATAATTGATAACCCCAGTAAAATCACTATTTTAAGTGCAAATTGATTCTGTACTTTCACGCCACTACCAGACTGACACAAGAAAAACAGCTCAAATGAAACCTTGGGTTTCTAAATAGTGCAACACTTGATTAACACATTGCTCAACAGTAAATTGATCAGTTTGACAGATAATCTCTGGATTTATTGGTTCTTCGTAAGGATCAGAAATACCAGTAAAGTTTTTAATTTCTCCCTTCCTGGCTTTGGCGTAAAGTCCTTTCACATCACGGGATTCACAAATTGCCAAGGGTGCTTGAATGTAAATTTCGATGAAGTTGGTAGTTGTCTGTTTTAGTTCTTCCCGAACTTGACGATAGGGACTAATAGCAGCAACGATCGCAATTATCCCATTGCGACTGAGTAAGTTAGCAACAAAGCCAATCCGACGCACATTTGTATCTCTATCTTGTTTGCTAAACCCCAAACCTTGCGAAAGATGCGTGCGAACAATATCACCATCTAGTAATTCTGTTGGGTAATTTCGCTTTTGCAGTCCCTCAGCTACACCTTGAGCAATGGTTGTTTTCCCCGCACTACTTAACCCCGTGAGCCAGAGAATTGCACCTTGCTGTTTCATATTTAACACCTAAATAATTATAACTTAGAGTTGCCAAGCATTATGAGTGCGATCGCCCCTTATAAGCGTAAGTACAATCAAAACTCAGTTCCACTATCGCAACTGCTTCAACTCAAATCCCAAAAACCTTACCCTGTTCCCTATTTTTGAGTATGATGCCACCACTATGAGCCACAATTTTTATAGGTAAGAACTCAAGTAGAATCACAATGGATATCAAAAATGGTTTCATAGGCACTGTTGGCAATACCCCACTGATTCGGTTAAACAGCTTCAGTGAAGAAACAGGGTGTGAAATCCTTGGTAAAGCCGAATTTCTTAATCCCGGTGGTTCAGTTAAAGACCGTGCTGCACTGTACATCATCAGAGATGCAGAAGAAAAGGGTTTACTTCAACCTGGTGGTACTGTTGTCGAAGGAACTGCTGGTAACACTGGTATTGGATTGGCACATATTTGCAATGCTAAAGGCTACAAATGCCTAATTATCATTCCTAACACCCAGTCCCAAGAAAAAATCGATGCACTCACAGCTTTAGGCGCAGAAGTTCGCCCTGTTCCGGCTGTACCCTATAAAGACCCAAATAACTACGTCAAGCTCTCTGGTAGAGTTGCAGCGGAGATGGATAATGCTATTTGGGCAAATCAGTTTGATAATTTAGCTAACCGCCGCGCTCACTACGAAACCACAGGGCCAGAAATTTGGACGCAAACCGATGGTAAAGTAGACGGATGGGTAGCCGCTACAGGTACGGGGGGAACATTTGCTGGCGTGTCCATGTATCTCAAAGAACAAAATCCCACAATCAAATGTGTAGTTGCTGACCCAATGGGTAGCGGAATTTATAGCTACGTCAAAACCGGAGAAATCAAGCTAGAAGGCAATTCTATCACCGAAGGTATTGGTAACAGCCGCATTACAGCTAATATGGAAGGCGTACCAACTGATGATGCTATCCAAATAGATGACAAAGAAGCTTTACGGGTAGTTTATCAACTATTACGGAAAGATGGTTTATTAATGGGTGGTTCGACAGGTATCAATGTAGCCGCAGCGGTAGCTTTAGCCAAGCAATTAGGCCCTGGACATACCATTGTCACCATATTATGTGATAGCGGCTCCCGGTATCAATCGCGGATATTTAACCGCGAATGGTTAGCATCTAAAGGATTGTCTGTAAATTAGTCAATAGTCATTAGACTTATCGACCAACGAGCATCAAAGCCTTATAAAGCAATGATCAAAACATAATTTTTTGATAAGTCTAAGAGGTTGTTTTAAAAGTAGTTGGCGGTGATTTTAATTGCATGATTATCCCCCTTAATCCCCCCTTGCCCAAGGGAGACTAGAAAATTCAGTTCCCTCCCCTTACCAAGCTACGGTGTACACACAAGTCTAATAACCTAGCCCGACAACGTTTTGATCCGCCCTAACCCCCCTTAAAAAAGGGGGAATAGATTCAAAGTCCCCCTTTTTAAGGGGGATTTAGGGGGATAAAACCACATTTTGCGCCTAGCACAAAGATGTGTGTACACCATAGCCTTAAAAAAGTGGGAACAAGAATCAAAGTCCCCCTTTTGAAGGGGAGCCACTGCGTTGGAGAGACACTGCGTTGGGCGGGCAATGCCTGACTTGTAGCAAGTGTCGTCGGGTTTCCCGGCTTAAAGCAAGTGGCGTGAATTTAGGGGGATCAAGCCACATTTTGCACTTAGTAACAAAGATGTGTGTACACCGTAGCCTCACCAAGAGGAGGGTTAGGGAGGGGTAAAAATATTAAATACATGACTAAAGACTTTTCAAACATCTTCTAATAGTTATTCTGACTGTGGACTATTGACCTTTGACTTTGGACTGTGGACTAAATTTTTTCAGGGTGGTAAATGTTACCAATGAGCAATATTACTCAAGAATTCAACCCCTTAGCAACAAACCCAGTTTCTACTCCCAGATGTGTGAGAGTTTGCCAAAATCGCACCTGTAAAAAGCAAGGTGCGAAGGAAGTTTTAGCAGCTTTTGTGGCTTTACCTGTTCCTGATGTGGCAGTAATAGCTAGTAGTTGTTTGGGACAGTGTGGTAACGGGCCGATGGTGTTGATTGTGCCGGAAATGGTTTGGTATAACCGTGTCCAACCCCATGAAGTTCCGACATTAGTAGAAAAGCATTTAATAGGTGGTCAAAGAGTTCAACAGATGCTCTATTATCGGTTTCATCCCCAGGGATAAAGCAATAGGATTTACGCATGAGTTACGAAATGGGACAGGGGGTTTAGGAGTATGGAAAAAGAACAAATATCAATTATTCCTCTCTTGCACCCTTATCCCCTTACACCCCTGCCAAAGCGAAAAGTCTCTTGGCGTAAGTCCTCAGCCAATTAACAATATACAGGTCTGCACTATTTTTGACTGAAGCGAGGCATCCGATGAATATTCAGGAGCTGCGTCAATCCTTAAAAATGAAGTGGCTGAATTATTATGAGCAGAATCGTCCTTGGTTAGTCAAAATGAGGGTTTGGGCTAACTATGACGGTTTACGCCGTCCTTCGTCTGGGTTTATCCTGGCGACACTGTCTGTTTTAGAGCCAGAATTTGATCAAATCATGGCTTTTGTGATGGAACTGAATAACAATCCTGATGAGATAGTTACAGCTTTAGGCCTCAACTTTAATCCTGACAAAGAATTAAGCTTAATCCATTCCGAGATGGATTTGGCTCTCACGCAAATGGAACAAGAATATCCAGAAGAGCCAGCAGTAACATCGATGGCATTAACCGTTTATGAAGCTTCTCCTGTGTCAGCTAAGGTGGAAAATTCTCAAAAGGTGGTGGTGATGCCCACTTTGAATCAGCCGATGCAGCAGGTGGTCGGTGATTATCAACCTGCTCCACCTGAAAGAGCGATGCCTAGGGCTGGCTACGCCTACGCAACTACGGCCAAACTGAATATTCATCCCACTGTCCATAAATCATCCTCTCAGCCAGGACAGTTATTTGCTATCACCCTAGAAGTCCCGAAAAAAGACAAACCTTTAACATCCCTAGCATTAACTACCGTCAAACCCCACAATGGCAAAGTAGTTAGTTCCTTGGAAATTACTACAGAAGTTCCCGGTAAACCAAAGACATTGATTATACCAAAACAGGTATCGGAAATTTCCCAAGATAGGCAGTATGTGCATAAAAAACCACCTAGTTCTCCTCACAAAGTTAATCCTAGACCCCACACTAATGCCAGTAATCTAGCTTCGTGGGTGGATGAATTTTGTCTGGGGGCTGGGTGGAGTTCAGAAGAGGCTGTTTCTCTTCAAAAAGGTTAAAAAACCACACTCATCAGCATTTATTTTCAGTCTCTATATCTTCTGGGCTATTTGCAAGGCTGAGAGAAATGAGACTGGAATGCTGGTGATGGAGTGCTTTGCTAATACTGCCCTTAATCCTGCAAATAAAGCATCTCTCTGCTGAGGCTCTAAAGCGATGTACGGTGATAAGGTACTTAAAAGTGTTAAATAATCATCAATACTATAAGTGATTTCACAAGGAAACTCTTCAGACACTAAGCACTTAAACAGACCAGAATCAATTACAGCCTGCCCAAATCTGATGATTTGCTTGTGTTGCGTTTCTCTCTGTTCATATCTTCCTAATGCTGGAGCTTGATTCTGATAAACCTCACGGAAAGCAGCATAGACTTCATACTGAGGTTGGGGTGTCATATTCCAGAGCAGAATCAAATGACCATCTTGTTTTAAAGCATCGGCTGCTTTTGCGTACCCAATTTCTGGGGAAACCCAATGAAAAGATGTTGCTGCTAAAACTGCATGAAATTTTTCAACCTCTAGCTGCCACTCTTCAAAGGATGTGTTAGTTATTTCTACAGAAGGAAACTGTATACAATTTTGCTGTGCTAGTTGGCAAAGGTTCAGACTTGGCTCTAGACAAAGCATTGAATAACCTAACTGAGCAAAGGCAACTGTAGCATTTCCAGGGCCACACCCGATTTCTAAAATTATCGCGTCTTGCGGTAGCTTGGCTAACTCTACAGCACGGTGAATCAGTTCTTGAGGATAGCGTGGTCTTGTTTGGTTGTAGGCATCGGCTACTTCGCTGTACCAGTTTTTTCTCTGTTGCGAAGTGTAGATATTTGCTACTTGGCTATACCAACTTTTTCTGTGTTCTAAATTTTTCATGAGTTGTTTGCAAGTGAGCGTTAGACCAATTCCTAAAATCTTGGCAACATATCACACATCTATTAACTTAACTTGCTAATTCATAACTGACACAACAAGATGTGAACGCTCGTGGAAAATTGCAAGAAGATAAAGCTTGCATGAGCGTCAGCCTAACGGAGTAGGAAAGTAAGAGTTTTGAACACCTACACTTTTACACTAGCTATACTCCTGAGCCAAGCAATCTAAAAGGATTTAAGATTATTATAAATGAGGCATTCGATATCAGAATTAGTTATCCAACTACGGTCAAATCCTGTAGAGACGCGATATGTCGCGTCTCTACTCTTGCCCTCACTAAATGTAATACATGGGACTCTGCTGATTACGTACCTCTCGTTCTTGACACAAATCTTGGAGTGTATAACGATTCAAAACCTCTGTAGAGGCGGCATTAGCTTGACCCCAAATTTCGTGAACTAAAGTTTTCTCTAAAGAAGGCGACTCGGAAATATCTTTCTCTTTGCGCTCGCCTTCTACCAAAGTAATGATTTCTAATAGGGTAATTTGCCAAGGTTCACGAACTAAAACGAAACCTCCTTTTGCACCACGTTGACTTTGTACCACACCAGCACGCCGCAGGGTGGTCAAAATTTGCTCTAAATATCTCTCAGGTATGGGTTGTTTGGCGGTAATTTCACCCACAGTCAGAACTTTCTGGCCGTGGTGAGTTGCCAGTTCTAGTAGTGCCAGCAGCGCGTATTCAACTTTGGCAGACAAATCTAAAAGAGCGTAGTTTTGGCTATTCAAGTGTGTACTCAAGATAATACGGTTAGTTGATTGATTTATCGCAATTTATGCGAATTTAATTTTTTCTTAGCGTTAGATGTGATAGCATCCGACTTATAGAGTAAAGACATAAATCTATCGACTTACCGTAGATTATCTTACACAATTTTCCCCGATTGCTTCAACTGTTCTTATGTGAAGAGGGATGTGAGGATGTGAAGGTGTAAGGGTTGAAGGGTGTGAGGTTTGCACCTAAATCCCTAAATCTTCATATCTATATACCCCTCCCATACCCCCATACCCCCAAATCCATCCATTTACTCAAGACGATCATGCTACTAACTGATTTACGAACCATCTATGAGCGTGACCCAGCAGCTCGGAATTGGCTGGAGGTATTGTTTTGCTATCCGGGGCTGCAAGCGTTATTGTTTCATCGCTTGGCACACTGGCTGTATAAACTAGATGTGCCGTTTATACCGCGTTTCGTCTCTCACATTAGTCGGTTTTTAACTGGGATTGAGATTCACCCAGGAGCAGTTATTGGCAAAGGTGTATTTATTGACCACGGTATGGGCGTGGTCATAGGTGAGACTGCGATTGTCGGTGATCATGCTTTAATTTATCAAGGTGTCACATTAGGTGGCACAGGGAAAGAAACTGGTAAACGTCACCCGACGATAGGTAGTCATGTAGTTGTAGGTGCGGGTGCGAAGGTATTGGGCAATATTACCATTGGCGATCGCGTCCGTATTGGCGCAGGCTCAGTTGTGCTACGAGATGTTCCCAGCAACACTACAGTAGTGGGAATTCCAGGACGTGTCACCCGTGAAAATAACTCCAATACAGATGTTTTGGCTCATGGAAAGTTGCGCGACGTGGAAGCAGAAGTTATTCGGGCTTTGTTTGAGAGAGTGAAAAATTTAGAGAAACAACTAGAACAGTTAGAAACTGCGTCAACCCCTGTTCCCACTTATGTAACTCTTGAGCAAATTTACAACTCTCACCAAAGTGACTCTGATTCGATGATTGAAGAATTTTTGGATGGTGCAGGAATCTGATTTCAATAGCATTAGTCATTGTCTTCCTGTCCTCTCCCCTGACCCCTTGTCCCCGATCGCCTGCTATAGATATACTACGGTTAATTAATCGGCTAAGTGTAATATCCAGTGGTGTCACTAAAATCAAGCTTTATTAACTCAGCTAATCAAAATACCAAGCTGTTGTTTACCCGACGGTCATTTTTACCAGAGTATCAAAATAGTCTCTGGCAGATTGACACAGGTTTTGTCAGAACCTTTACATATTTGGAAAATGGTACAACCGTAGCCTTGGGGTTGTGGGGTTCTGGAGATGTTATTGGTAGGGCTTTGTCAAAATTAGAACCTTATCAAATGGAGTGTCTGACAAAGGTTGAGGCCAGAATTTTGCCCTTAGATGAATGGTCTTATCCTACAGAAACTTTATTGGCGCACATTCAACAGGCTGAAGAGTTAGCGGTGATTCGGAGCTATAAGAAAGTAGAGACTATGCTGCTAAAGCTGTTGGCATGGTTATCTCAAAGGTTTGGCTCGGAAGTAGATAAAGGACGGTTGATAGATATGCGCCTGACTCACGAAGACTTGGCTGATATGATCGGTTCTACACGGGTGACAGTAACTCGCATCCTGGGACAATTTGAGCAAGAGGGGTTGATTGACAGGCGATCGCTCAATAGAATTATTTTGCGAGAAGAAGATATTTGGTACTACGAGATTTAATTATTGGGGACTGGGGACTGGGCAATGGGGAAAGAACTAATAACTAATGAGTACTGACTAATGAATAAATAGTTGACTGTTTTTTAGTCAAGAAAAATGATTTAATAAAATTCTTGTAAATGTCTACATTTTGATATGTAGACATATATTGTTGCGTTTTACAACTTTTTTAATAACTACATAACTATTTACCAATGCAAAAACGTTTATCTCAGCAAACTGTCTTATTATCTGCCTGTGCGCTACTAATAACAGCTTGTGGAAGCAATACTACAAATAGTTCTCCAAATAATACCCCCAATACCACAAATACATCTAATACAATTTCCATAGGTATTGCTGCTGCTCAAACTAGTAATGTGGCATTGCTAGGACAAGAGCAAGTAGCTGGAGCTAAAATTGCGGAAAAGTATTTTAATGATCAAGGTGGTATCAATGGTACACCCATTAAATTAGTCTTTCAAGATACGGCTGGAGATGAAGCAGGCGCAATTAATGCTTTTCAAAGTTTAATTAATAAAGATAAAGTTGTTGGGATTGTTGGCCCTACCCTGTCGCAGCAAGCCTTTAGTGCTGATCCAGTAGCCGAACGTGCTAAAGTACCAGTCTTAGGCCCATCAAATACCGCCAAAGGTATACCAGAAATCGGTGATTATGTAGCGCGTGTCTCTGTACCGGTTTCTGTCGTTGCCCCTAACGCCGTAAAAGCTGCACTCAAGCAAAACCCTAATATTAAAAGGGTCGCTGTTTTCTTTGCTCAAAATGACGCATTTAGCAAATCAGAAACAGAAATTTTCCAGAAAACTGTTAAAGACCAAGGTTTAGAGTTAGTCACAGTCCAAAAGTTTCAAACTACTGATACTGACTTTCAAAGTCAAGCGACAAATGCCATTAATTTAAAACCAGATTTAGTGATTATTTCGGGGTTAGCCGCAGATGGTGGTAACTTAGTCAGACAACTCAGAGAACTGGGCTATAAAGGCTTAATTATTGGTGGTAATGGATTAAATACCTCGAATTTATTCCCTGTTTGTAAAGCTTTGTGTGAAGGTGTATTGATAGCTCAAGCTTACAGTCCAGAACATCCTGGTGAAATTAACGCTGCTTTTCGGAAAGCTTATGTAGATCAATTTAAGAAAGAACCTCCCCAATTTAGCGCGCAAGCTTTTACAGCAGTACAAGTGTATGTAGATGCACTCAAAGCTTTAGATAATAAAAGTAAAGTCAGTCAACTACAATTGCCTCAATTGCGAACAGAATTGAACAAGCAAATATTGGCAGGCCAGTACAAAACTCCATTAGGAGAAATTAGTTTTACCCCTGTAGGTGAAGTTGTACAAAAAGACTTTTATGTTGCTCAAATTAAAATGGAAAAGGACGGTAGCCAAGGTAAGTTTGCATTTTTGAAATAGGGATTGGGGACTGGGGGTTGGTAAAATATAAAGGATAAAAAAGGGAATTATTTAATAGTTTCAAACTTACCTTTACTTTCAAAATTCCTCTCTGATGTCCCCTAGCTATTAAATTTTAGATTTGGAATTGTCAATTTTATATTACATCATTAAATCTAAAATCTGAAATCCCCAATCCCCAATCCCCAGTCCCCAATCCCCAATCCCTCATAATTACATGGATGTGAGTTTATTTTTTCAACAACTGTTAAACGGTTTATCTATTGGTAGCGTTTATGCAATTTTTGCCTTGGGTTATACGTTGGTTTATTCCATTTTAGGGATTATCAACTTAGCTCATGGAGCAATTTTTACGCTGGGTGCATATTTTACGTATGCACTCATGGGGGGTAATTTTGGATTCAATGGCTTGTTTGCCAACTTGATTCTACCTATACAATTACCATTTGCCATTGCTTTAATTCTTGGTAGTAGTTTGGCTGGTTTGATTGGGGTAGGGATGGAACGTATTGCTTTTAAACCTTTGCGAAGTAAAGGTTCTGACCCCTTGTTGACAGTAGTTTCCAGCTTAGGGGTAGCAGTGGTAATTGTGAATTTAATTCAATATTTAGTAGGTGCAGAAAGTTATACATTTCCTGCTAACACTTTTGGCAATTTACCAGCAGCAATTAATTTTGGGAGTGCAGACAAACCAATTCCCATTCGTAGCGTACAGGTGATTATCTTTGGTGTGTCGATGGTAATTGTGGCTATTCTCACCTACTTTATTAATCGTACTAAATACGGCAAAGCAATGCAGGCGATCGCAGAAGATCCGATTACTGCTAGTTTATTGGGTATCAATAGCGATCGCTTTATCGTCTTCACATTTTTCCTCAGCAGTTTTCTGGCGGGTTTAGCAGGAACTTTGGTAGCCTCTAGCGTCAGTATTGCAGGCCCTTATTTTGGTATTGCCTTTGGTTTACGGGGTTTAGCGGTAATTGTTCTGGGTGGTTTAGGAAGTATTCCCGGTGCGGTGTTGGGGGGTTTACTCATCGGCGTAGTCGAAGCACTTGTCCCACCTGAATTTTCTGGCTATAAAGACGCTGTAGCTTTTGGCATTTTATTTGTCATGCTATTAGTTAGGCCCCAAGGTTTACTAGGTCGTCGGTTCATCCAGAAAGTGTAAAACTGTAAATAGTCAGGTTGATCACTGATAACTGTCCACTGAGGTATAAAACTATGACAACATTTACAAAACCGAAATTAACCTTTGAGCAGTTTCTTGATCAATGTCCAGAGGAAGGTTTTTATGAACTTGTGGATGGGGAAATAGTAGAAGTGCGTTCAACTAGAAATCATGATGATGTCGCTGATTTTATTATGTTTGGCTTCTATGATGAAATTAGGCGATTGAATTTAAATTTTGTAGTAAATAAAACAGCAGTTTTTAGAACTGTAACTGCTAATGGTATAGAACAAGCACGCAAGCCTGATGTTAGCGTTATAGATAGAGATTTATGGCGTGCAGATCGTTCGGCTTATGCTGCACTTAATCAACCTATTCAGTTAGCTGTAGAAGTGACATCAACTAATTGGGAAGATGACTATATTGATAAATTGGATGAATATCAAAGATTAGGTATTCCTGAATATTGGATTGTGGATTATTTGGCAATTGGTGACAGGAAATATTTAGGACAACCTAAAGAAGCAACAGTATTTGTATTTTTATTAAATCCTGATGGTGAATATGAACGTACATCTTTTAAAGGTGCTGATTTAATCATCTCTAGAACTTTTCCAGAATTAAAGCTGACAGCAGAACAAGTTTTAACAGCTTAGAATTTTATTAAGCAATTTAAGCAATGGCTGAATTTTTCTCGACTTATGGCTCACTCATTGTTTCAATGGTGTTAGGAGCTTTACTCGGACTCTCGCTTTACCTACCCTTGATGGCTGGACAATTATCTTTAGCTAGTCCGGGATTTTATGCTTTAGGTGGTTATATTGCGGCGATTTTATCAACCACAGTATTTAAGAATAATAGTGATTTATTCCCCATTCACTTGTTGTTATTGGAGATGTTAATCGCTGGGGTAGTTTCTGGTTTATTGGGTATAGCCATAGGAATTCCAGCTTTAAGATTACGGGGAATATATCTAGCGATCGCGACAATTGCATTTGTAGAAGTTTTGCGCGTTCTTTCCCTAAACTGGGAAATTACAGGCGGTGCTGTAGGGATTTTTGCTATCCCTCAACCCTTCCAAACCCAAATAGAATATTTATGGGTAGCTTTACCATTACTATTAATTAGTATGGTCTTATTTTATCGCTTAGAACGGGTACGGATTGGTAGAGCATTTACTGCAATTAGAGAAGATGAACTAGCTGCTGGTGCAATGGGAATTAACCCAACTTACTATAAAGTTTTAGCTTTTACATTAGGGGCAATTTTAGCTGGGATTGTCGGTGCAGTTAGCGCGCATTTTCTCAACACTTGGAATGCACGTCAAGGCACATTTGATGCAAGTATTATTTATTTAACTTTTGTGTTAATTGGTGGTTCAAGAACTTTCTTAGGTTCAGTTGTAGGTGGTATGGTATTTACAGCTTTACCAGAAGTTTTACGCGGGTTAGCTGATACGGGTGGTTTTCCTGTGTGGCTAGCGCAATTTCTTCGAGATGGGAGATTAATTATTTTTGGGTTATTGATAGTCATAGGTACAATTTTCTTTCCTCAAGGTTTGATCACTCCTGAAATTTTTAGAGTTGGTAAAGCGAAAAATAGAGAAAGAAGGGAACAGTAAATCAAAAGTCAAAATTAAACAAGTCAAAAATGTCTCAAACTATCGCCACAGACAAACAGCAAGCGATTTTAACAGCCAATTCACTCACTCGCCGTTTTGGTGGTTTAGTGGCGGTGAATAATGTATCTTTTACAGTTAATCAACATGAGATTTTTGGGTTAATTGGCCCTAACGGCGCAGGTAAAACAACTTTATTCAATTTAATTACAGCGTTGATTCCACTTTCTAGTGGCGAATTAATTTACAAAGGTCAAGAAATTTCACAACTGCGTTCCCATCAAATTGCTAGTTTAGGTATTGCCCGGACTTTTCAAAATATCCGCTTATTCGGGGAACTATCAGCATTAGAAAATGTCATTATTGCTCGACATTTACACACTAATAGTAGTATAGTTACAGGCGTTTTAGGATTACCACCAGCACCACAAGAAGAGAGTAAAAATAGACAGAAAGCATTAGAATTATTAGAGATGGTGGGATTAAGCGATCGCGCCGCAGAAAAGTCCCGAAATTTTGCCTATGGTGATCAGCGTCGCTTAGAAATTGCTCGTGCATTAGCTTTAGAACCGCAAATATTACTACTAGATGAACCGGCGGCGGGAATGAATCCTAGCGAAAAAGCACAACTCAGTGATTTTATTCGGAATATTCGCGATCGCTTCAATTTAACTATCATTATTATTGAGCATCACGTCCCCTTAGTTATGGGATTATGCGACCGCATCGCTGTATTAGATTTTGGACAATTGATAGCCTTGGGTGAACCATCTGTAATTAGAAATGATCCAGCCGTAATTGAAGCTTATTTAGGTAATGAATGAGCAACTGGATAAACTAGATACCCGACTTTTTTGAGAAGTTAGGTATCTGACGTTCATGATTTGCATTTACTTATTAATAATTCGTTCTACTTCGACGGAAATATCTGGAAAGGAAAGTGGTTGGATTATTCCACTTGTGAATGTTTGTTTTGTTGCGTACTCTCCATCTAAAATATCGCGAAATACAACTAAGTTTAACTTCCGCAAATTCACAACCCAATATTCTAAAATGCCTGCTTGGGCATAAATTTTACTTTTTGTTTCTAAATCTTTGTCTAAACTGGAGTTAGCATACTCAATCACCCAGAAAATATCTTCTGGATAGGGATGATGTAATAGATACTCACGTCCTAAATTTTGGACAATGGCAATATCAGGTTCAGGTTCGGAGTTATTTGGTAAAGTGATAGGCTTGGCTGGGCGTATGTCAGCTAAGTCACCTAGCAACTTCATGAGATACTTTGCCGCTTCATGACTACAATAAGCATGAGGTTCTCCTTCTGGTGACATTTCAATGATTTCTCCTTGTAGTAGTTCAACTTTGCGATCGCTTAAAATACCCGCCTCAATCATGCGATGATATTCGTCAATCGACCACTTGGCGATAATAATAGTCATGATGATTGATTCCTCCCAATGACTCTGGATATTTTCTCATTTTAAACGCACTGTAAAAACCTTATATTGATATATGTAAGGTTTTGTCTAATCATTTAACTTTTTTGAAACCGCCGATGAACACCGATGAACGCCGATCTGAAGATAGTCAAGATTTTGTCATTTTAGAACTGCAAGACCTTGATGTTAATTATGGCGGTATTCAAGCCCTTAAACAGATTAATTTAACCATTAAAAAAGGTGAAGTAGTTACTTTAATTGGTGCTAATGGCGCAGGTAAAACTACAACACTCCGAGCCATATCTAAAATTGTTAATCCTTACAATGGACAAATTATTTATAGTGGACGTAATATTACTCGTCGCCAACCCCATGAAGTTGTAAAACTGGGAATTGCTCATTGTCCAGAAGGAAGGCGAGTTTTAGCCAAACAAACAGTGTTAGATAATTTACTTTTAGGTGCTTATATTCGTTCAAATCAAACCGAAATCAAAGCCGATATTCAACAACAATTTGAGTTATTTCCTAGATTGGCACAACGACGCAATCAACTAGCAGGAACTCTTAGTGGCGGTGAACAACAAATGTTAGCGATCGCGCGGGCCTTAATGAGCAAACCACAATTATTACTATTAGATGAGCCAAGTTTAGGTTTAGCACCGGCAATTGTCAAAGAAATATTCTCAATTATCGAAAATTTACGAGCAACAGGAGTGACTATTTTATTAGTAGAACAAAATGCTAACCTAGCCCTACAAATTGCTGATCGAGGATATGTTTTAGAAGCTGGTGCTATGACTTTAACAGGCGCAGCTTCAGACTTAATTAATGATGAACGCGTCAAACAAGCATATTTAGGATAATTACCGTCATCCAAATAAATTCTACAACGTTCAAATTCTCATCTGCAAATATGACATATCAGGGCCAGAAGGAATAATCCCCCCAGGGTTTAGAGGAAAAAGATTACCGTAGTAATCGCGTTTCACACTCTCCAAATCACAAGTATCAGCTACACCTGGTAACTGATATAAATTACGTAAATAAACACTTAAACGTGGATAATCTTGAATTCGGCGGAGATTACACTTAAATAAACCGTAATAGACAATATCAAACCGGAATAGTGTCGTAAACAGCCGCACATCGGCTAATGTCACCTGATCTCCACAGAGATATTTGTTATGAGCCAATGCCGCCTCAATCTCATCCAGAGTTGTAAATAGTTGTTCACAAGCTTGGTTATAAGCTACTTGCGTCTGAGCAAAACCGCAACGATAGACACCATTATTGACATAGGTGTAAATTTTCTCATTCCACTGGTCAATTTGCTCTTTTAACTCCTCCGGGTAGAGATGGAGTGTGGGATTTGAAGCAAACTCATTAAATTCAGAGTTCAACATAACAATAATCTCTGAACTCTCATTATTCACAATAGTTTTTGTTTGTTTATCCCACAAAACTGGTACTGTAGAACGTCCACTGTAACCAGGTTGGGCAAGGGCATATAATTCAGCCAGAGTAGAACAACCTTCCTCTGGGGAATCGAAAACCCAACCACCAGACTCCGCCGAAGGCGAAACCACTGATACGGATATGGCTGATTCTAATCCCTTCAATGCGCGCACAACTAGCGTGCGATGCGCCCACGGACAACCCATCCCCACGTACAGGGTATAACGTCCGCTTGCTGGCTGATAGGGACTCTCTTCTCCAGATTTAATCCAATTTCTCAATTCACTACTAGGACGAATATACTCTCCTGATTTATTCCGAGGAGCAAGGTTTGACATCATGATTTGCCAAAGGGTTGTCCACACAAACTTCCCCATTCCAATAATCAGCTTAGGAGGTAAAGACTTGCCCTTTTTCTGAGTTTGATTAGTAGTCATGATGGGAAGTTTTCTTTAGCTTCTTCATAATAATTGAGATGCAATCACTCTAAGAGGATGTTTGAAAAGTCCCATACTTGGTAGCAAAACATTTTAGATCCCCCTAAATCCCCCTTAAAAAAGGGGACTTTGATTCATTTACCCCCTTTTAAGGCTACGGTGTACACACAAGTCTGATCAAGTTTGCCCCATAACGTTTAGATCCCCCTAAATCCCCCTTTTTAAGGGGGATTTAGGGGGATCTAAACTGATTTGATACATTATTAAGGACTTTTCAAACATCCTCTTATATTTGGGGAGATTATTTAGGGAAAATTGATTTATATAATTGTATAAAGCCATTTAATTGAGTAAATTTAACGAAGATGCCTAATGCGGTTAAAGTATTTTTTTCCTACTCCCACAAAGATGAAGCCTTACGTGATGAATTGGCAACTCATCTGAGCATGATGAAACGTCAGGGAGTTATTGAAGCTTGGCATGACCGCGAAATCACTGCTGGGAGTGAATGGGCAAATGCTATTGATGAAAATCTGGAAGTTGCAGATATAATTCTGCTGCTGGTAAGTGCTAACTTTTTGGCTTCAGATTACTGCTACGACAAAGAAATGACACGGGCTATGGAGCGACATGAAACCAGGGAAGCTTGTGTAATTCCGATTATTCTGAAGCCGACGGACTGGAATGGTGCGCCTTTTAGTAAACTGCAAGCACTCCCCAAAAATGCCAAACCGATCACAACTTGGCCAGACCAAGATGAGGCTTTTTTAAATATCGCTCAAGGGATTCGCAGAGTAGTTGAAGATATTGCTAAATCAAAATCCTCCTCTTAAACTGCTTCTGGAACTACTACACCTGGGACTTTCATTAAAGCTGAATCTAGAAGTGCAAATTCAGGAAGCCCAAACAGAACAAAATAGATTAGACCAGCAACTTGAGGAAATCAAGCAAAAGCTTGTGTAGTTTTTCAACCAGCCAGCATCTTGACCTATCACTATGACAGCTATTGAAGTTTTTATTTCTTATCACGAGAAAGATGAAGAACTGCGCGAAGAGTTAGAGAAGCATCTAGCGA
>DVDT01000024.1 GCA_015296085.1 Trichormus sp. M33_DOE_039
AAACAGTTTTTTATACCAAAGACAATATTCATCCACAAATTTGACGGTTTTTTTGGGTGGACGAGGCTCTACCATGCTCTGTGTCTTCGTTTTGGGCTTTGTACATCCTTATACTACCGCGATAGTGACACAACAGGGATAATCAATTACCTGCAAATCAATATCCACTGACCGTGAGTAACTGCAACTGAGTTTACCAAAAATGCAATAATCTTCCTGAAAAACGGGAAAAATATGATTACTCCCTTGTGGGGTAATTTCTCTGTGAGTCCCGTATAGGAAAATGCTCAAAAAATCTCGGCTTAACTTATTGATTTGCGCCTGTACTCTAGTTTCCGGGCTAGGCGTGGGAATACTATTTAATCCCGAAGCGAATGCTTTACCAGGACAAAGTACAGAGGACGTTGGTACTTGGATGAAAGCCCATCCCACTCTACGCCCTGGTCGTGGAGAGCAACTATATGTGCAGAAAAGTGATACAGCAGCCCAAAGATTCACTTTTCAAGCTTCCGTTTTACCTCCAGGTAAAGTAGAATTCACCAAAGACAGAAGTAGAATTCGCTACGAGCGTCTAGCTATGTATGATGCTGTTAATGGTATGAGTTTGCAGCGTTTACAAGAGTCTTTAAGAGTAATTTATGGTTTAGATATTTATCAAGACTTTAAAAATGCTCAAACTGTATATGAATATCCTAACCAGAGTGCGATTAACTCAGCACGCTTTGCGAAAACTCCCATTAGGGAAGCTTTAAAGGGAGAATTACGAATAGGCGATCGCTACGCTTATTGGCTAGAAATTGCCCAACCACGCAACGGTAAAGCTTTCACAGGACAAATGACAGTTTTACTAAAAAGTGACTTAGATAAGTTAGAAGCAGAATTACGAAATCGTTAGTGAGAGTAATCAAATCCTCTCCATTCGTTGTGCTTATTTCAACCGACTATCAGGAGTCCCTCGCCACTCATTCTGTACTCAAAATCAGTGGCGGGGGTAATTACTGTAAATATTGTTCTAACTCTTTTAATGTTAAAATTAATCTCTAGCAATTAAGTAAATTAATGACATATGTAGCGGTTCTCAATCCAGTGAAGTACAGATGCTTTTAGGAATAGAATGCTTTGCACTCCTACCCATGTATTTCATTAGACTGAGCAAGGATATAGTTGCACTTTATCAACCAATAATTTTATGTTAAAAAAGCAAATTCAGAATTTCTTAAAAGCTTATGGGTACACCCTATATCGTACCAAAAAAATGCCTTTTGGATTCGATCTAAAAGAAGATATTGCAAGAATATCGCCTGATTTGAACCTCAGAACAATTTTTGATGTGGGAGCTAATAAAGGACAAACTACCCTTAATTATCGTCAAAAATTTCCTGAAGCCAAGATTTTTTCTTTTGAACCAGTTAGTCAGACATTTGAGATTTTAAAAGCGAATGTTGATTCTGATCCTAATATTTTTTGCTTTAATTTAGCATTAGGAGAAGAAAATAAGCAGGAGCAAATGTTAGTAAAAGGAGCATCAGGTTCTAACTCAATTTCCAGCGTTAGTAAGGTTAATCCCCAAAAGAATCAATTTTTAGAGACAGTAAATATAATGACATTAGATCAATTTATGGCAGACAACCATAAAATTGATCAGATTGATCTTTTAAAAATAGATACGGAAGGCTATGAGTGTCAAGTTTTAAAAGGTGCAGAAGCAACTTTAATGTCTGGAAAAATCTTCTACATTTTTATAGAAGTCACTTTTCGGAAAAATGACAGCCATCACACTCACTTTTCTACAATCAATGAGATGCTGGCCGACTATAATTTTAATTTTGTAGGATTATACGATGTGTATCCTTTTTGGGGAGGAGGAAATGCCATCGATTACTGTAATGTTTTATTTAAACGCTGGGAAAACGGGAAAAAATTAAACCTTTGGGAACAATAACCGACGCAAGTTAGAGGGTTGAACCAACACAGATAAAATGTATTACTGTAGCGTGGTTGTATCTGACTTAAAAAAGGGTGTTGGGGTGTAAGGGAAAGACTTTTTCATGTTTTCTGATGTACGCAGTTTATGACGGATACTTAGTAAAAGAAGGCAAAATTCAAAAGTAAAGAGTCCTTATCTTGTGACCTTTCTAGGTGTTTTAGATGGTTGCTTGATTTCCGTAGCGTTGTACTAGTCTTAAGGAGTATGGATATTTCTAATCCATGAGTGCCTATTTTTAAACTATGCGATCGCCCTCCACAAATCCTAACGGCAGAATTACCCCATTTCCTATGCTCTAAAGACTTCCCGGTGGAAGAGTTTGCCAAACGCCAGAAAAGATACTTTCAACAGCCAAAGCAATTCTCAGTAAATCTTCCTTGAGTAGTGGCGGCCAATCTACACCCACCCTACGTCCTGCTATAAATAACTGTTGTGTTTTCACACTTAATTGATAAAGAGCAAAAGTTAATTCTCTGTCTAGACTGGGAGATTCTTTTAGGGCTTCAAACACAACTTTTAAAGCTAACAAAATTGAGGTAATTTGACCGGGGACAGGTGGTTTACCTTGTTTCATCCGTGTCAACAGAGCATCTGGGTTTTCCTCAGTTGCGATTGTTTGGCCTACTAGGAGTTTGCGAGCTGTTTCGTAATTCATCTATCCAGCGTAGTGTGGTTTTTTACAATCCCGTCAGTCTACGTTAAATATATCTTTATATGTTGCGTGCAGCATTAGTATTGTGCCTGAATTTGTCTAACTACTGTCAGGGCTGAATAACTTACTCCGGCTGTACCTTCCCCTGGATGGGTGGAATCACCTACTAACCACAAATGATGAATGGGTGTACGATTAGCAAAACCAAAGGGGCCAAAAGTAGGAATTCTTTGACCAATACCGCCAACTATACCGCGATCGCGAGCCGTGTAATGAGCAAATGTCCGAGGCGTGGCGGCTTCTTGATAAATTATGGTTTCTGGTTTGAGATAAAAGTATTGAGCTAGTTTAGCGATCGCTTCTTGGGTATACTTCTGTTTTAATTCGGGGTAATCTTCAGTACACCACCATTGTTCAGAATCTACAAAAGATGAAGCGATAATTGTCGCTTTCCCTGTTGGTGCGCGTCCATCACCCGCATGACTCACAGATACAAATAAAGAATTATTCTCGCCAATTGGGCCATTAGCATCATACATAAACTGTAAATGAGGCGGACAATCCAAAGGAACAGCACTAGCATCTACACCCAAGTACACCACAAACGCACCGGATGCTGGCGGTAGCTTTTCTACACGCTGTTTATAGCCAATGGGGGCTTTTTCTCCCAATAGTTGCACTAAGTTTTGGACAGTCACGTTAGCAACTACATGATCTGCGGCTTCCGTCCATACTTCGCCTGTTTTTTGGTTTTTAATCACCACAGCTGTAGCTTTGCCATTTTCGACTTTGATTTGTTCGACAGTGTGGCGCATTAATAATTTACCGCCGTCTCTTTCTAAGGCTGAGACTAGGCGATCACTTAATACCTGCATACTACCCTGGAGGTGAAATAATCCTTGAGGTAGTTGGGATACACTCAAAGCCGTCGCAGCGTAAAGCAAAGCTGTTTCTTCAGCGTTGACTTGGGAATATAACTTGAGTTGCAAATCTAAAAATGTCCGTAGTCGGTGGTCATTTCCCAAGCCAAACCACCTTAAAGCATCACCCACAGTTGACAAAGTAAAAGGTGCAGTAATCAAAGTATTCGGACGTACCGCTTGGATTAACTGACCCAAATCCCACAAATTACGCGGCGGTAAAACAGGGTCACGTCCCTGGAATTCCCAACTGGCGTTAAATAGAGTCGCCATCAGTTGCCAGAATGGTTCGCTACCAGGAAACTGTTTTTGTCTTTCTTCCCGCCATTTCTCTGGATCACGCCAAACATTAATCGGTGTATTTTCCCCAGGTAAAAAGACTGCACAAGCCGGGTCACAAGGCGTAGCCTCTGGTAAATCTATTTCTAGTTCCGAAAAGATGCGATGATGAATTCCCCCTGGTTCTAACCCTGCAACTTGGGTTGCACCCACATCAAAGGTAAATCCTTGGCGTTTAAATGTCGAAGCACACCCACCTGGGACAATAGCTTGGTCTAGAATTAACACGCTGTAACCACGGCGGGCTAACAATGCACCAGCCGTTAGTCCGCCAATTCCCGCACCGATCACGACTACACGAGGTTTACTTTGGTTAACAAAAATATGAGACATTAAGATTAGCTTTACAAAATTTAATATTCTTACTCATAATTTTACAAGCTAATCGCGGTGAAGTCGGACTTGTAGCTGAAAGAGAAGCAATTTCTTGTGAAACGCACAGAGGCTAAGAGATTAGCGAAGGCTTTGTGTTAGGCAAAAATGTGATGTTCCCAAAAACCGCGATCGCCTTTTATTGGGCTACTAACATCAAATAAATGTTGTTTCATTTTTGACTATGATTCATCCTTAAGTCATCCTAAAGCTGACTTGGCTTATTCTGGCGACTTAAGATAGAGAAGTTAGAGATATGTTCACTCACCACTACCCATGACCTCAACCCTGTTAAAATTTCCCCGTCTTAACGCCCCAAAAATCCATCAATTGCCCAATGGCTTAACTATCATCGTTGAGCAAATGCCGGTGGAAGCGGTGAACCTCAACCTGTGGATCAACATTGGTTCAGCCGTAGAATCTGATGAAATTAACGGCATGGCTCACTTTTTAGAGCATATGATTTTTAAGGGAACTGAGCGAATTGCTAGCGGTGAGTTTGAACGCCAAATAGAAGAACGTGGTGCTGTCACCAACGCCGCTACTAGCCAGGATTACACGCATTACTATATAACCACCGCTCCCAAGGATTTTGCGGAATTAGCTCCTTTACAAATAGATGTAGTATTAAACGCCAGTATTCCCGATGAAGCTTTTGAACGGGAAAGATTTGTAGTTCTAGAAGAAATTAGACGTTCTGAAGATAATCCTCGTCGCCGCACCTTTCGCCGAGTGATGGAAACCGCGTTTGCAGAGTTACCCTATCGCCGTCCAGTATTGGGTCCGGAATCTGTGATTTCCCAACTAACAGCCCAGCAGATGCGAGATTTTCACAATACTTGGTATCAACCCCAATCGATGACTGCTGTAGCTGTAGGTAATTTACCAGAAGAGGAATTGATCGAAATTATCGCTGAAAGTTTCAGCCAAGTTAATTCCCAGTCCCCAGTCAAGAGTCCCCAATCCCTCAATCTCGAACCTGCATTTACTGAAATTGTCAGACGGGAATTTATTGACGAAAGTCTCCAGCAAGCAAGATTAGCTATGCTTTGGCGAGTTCCAGGGATGAACCAGCTAGAGCAAACTTATGCTTTAGATGTGTTAGCAGGGATTTTGGGACACGGAAGGACATCAAGATTAGTTCAGGATTTGCGGGAAGAACGGGGAATAGTCTCCTCTATTGGTGTCAGCAATATGACTAATCGCTTACAAGGAACGTTTTATATCTCTGCTAAGTGTGCAGTAGAAGATTTAGCAGAAGTAGAAACAGCGATCGCTGAACACATCCGCAGGTTACAAACAGAGTTAGTCACAGAAAAAGAAATCGCCCGTGTGCAGAAACGAGTCGCCAATCGATTTATATTTGGGAACGAAACACCAAGCGATCGCACAGGCTTATACGGTTACTATCACTCCCTCATCGGAGATTTAGAACCAGCATTCAATTACCCAGCCCATATCCAAGCCCAAGCTGCCCAAGATTTACTCTTAGCAGCACATCAATATCTTTGCCCAGAAGCATATGGTGTAGTGGTACTTAAACCCGCATAATTGAGGGACTGGGGATTAGGGACTGGGGACTGGGAAGAAAAGGTGGAATGCCTAGCCTTTCTTTCACGCAACAGTACTTAGTCGTAAGCAGTTATTGGTGAGTTTGACATGAGAAAATAGATCAGTTTATTATTCCTAATTCCTAATTCCCAATCCCTACTCCCTAATCCCCAATCTCCAATATGTGGACTGAAATCGATGCCCATATTAGCCGAGTGACTGGCGAAAAATTTCAGAGTCAATACAGGCGAGCTGTTAGTGGTGGTTGTATTAATCAAGGTTATTCTGTTTCTGATGGTGAGATGACGTACTTTGTCAAGCTCAACCAAGCGTCTCAAGTTGCTATGTTTGAGGCGGAGATGTTGGGATTGCAACAGATGTATGATACTCAGACAATACGTATACCAAAACCAATATGTTGGGGTACAACCGGAAATTCTAGTTACATTGCCTTGGAATGGTTAGAAATAGGTGGCAGTAATAGCAATTCTTGGGCAGAAATGGGGCGGAAGTTAGCCGCGATGCACCAAGCCACCAGCCAGCAAGGTTTCGGTTGGGAGATGAATAACACTATCGGTTCTACACCCCAAATCAACACTTGGACAAAAGACTGGGTAGAATTTTATACTAAACATCGTCTTGGCTATCAATTTCAACTAGCAAGGCGGCGGGGTGGGAGTTTTCCTAAACAAGATGATTTACTAGCAGCTATTCCTGACTTATTAGCAGATCATCAAGTCCAACCTTCCCTAGTACATGGTGACTTGTGGGGTGGGAATGCTGGGTGTACTGTTGCAGGCGAACCAGTGATCTTTGATCCAGCCACTTATTTTGGCGATCGCGAAGTTGATATCGCCATGACAGAACTTTTTGGTGGCTTTCCCCCAGCCTTTTACCAAGGTTATAACGCAGTTTGGCCTTTAGATGCAGGTTATGAAACTCGCAAAACTTTGTATAACCTCTACCATATCTTGAATCACTTTAATTTATTTGGTGGCGGTTATGCGTCCCAAGCGAATCGCATGATTGAACAAGTCTTGCGTTAGGGACTGGGAACTGGGAAAAATTTCCCCTATACCCTTACACCCTTACACCCCCACACCCTTATACCCCTACACCCTACTTACTGAGTATTAATCAGAGAAGGTAGCAACGGCTCAGGTTTAGGTTCAGGATTGAGGAATTGTTGCCATGTTCTGATTTGCTCTTGCGCCGCACTGTAGGCAGCACTACCTCTTGGAACTAACCGCGCAATTTCAATACCTTTGGCTATATCTGAAGTTCCTTGGGAACGGGCGATATCTAATATTTGTTGACTCCATTGGTCAATAGCTATATTTGCATCCATCCGCAAAATGCTGTTGTTGGAAACTTTATCAGCGATGCGGATGGCTTCTAATAAAGCTTCTGGTGTACCAGCTTGGGATACAGCCTTGGCTTGTGACCAATTTTCCCTAGCACGAATTTGACCTTGCCAATCTTCTATAGCTGTTTGTGCTTCTCCAGCTAGCGATCGCCCGGAAGAAGCCAGGGGTCTAGCAGCGTTAATCGCTGCCGTCAAATCTCCAGTTTGCGCTAAGTCTCGCGCCTGATCTAATAATGGTTGGTCTTGGATACGTTGTACTTTCCCTACCCAACTCCGAATGCGACGGCGTGCTTCTGGATACAATGCCCGCCCTTGACGAATTTGATTAGCTTCCGCGATCGCAGCTTGCAAAGAATTAATATCGCCAAGAAAAGCTATCTGTTCAGCCCTTTCTAAATAAGGTCGGTCTTCAATCGTTTCTACTTGCGCTTGCCAACGGCCAATATCTTCTTGAGCTTCTGAACCACGGGGATTGCTGGTTGGTATTAGCTGTGCTTCTGCAATTGCTGCTGTTAAATCGTTGATTGTACCTTGATTTGCCAGTGTCCGGGCTTTGTCTAGACGAGCTACATCTTCTATTTCTACCTGCCATCGGGCAATCAGTTGTTGGGCTTTGTCGTAAACTGACCGTGATGGGTCTATTTGTTGTGCCTGGGTAATAGCTGCTTCTAAACCAGCGACATTCCCTATCCACGCACTCCTTTGGGCATCAGCCAAGGCGATAAAGTCTTCAACTTCTCTTTGTAAACCAGTGACTTCAGGTATTTGTCTAGCAATATCTAAAGCTGTATCTGCGTCCCGTGCATCCATTTTTGCCTGAGCTAACTCTAGCATCTTGCGTCCATAGGCGGGGATGAGTTCTTGGGCTTTGCTATATAGGTAGCTATTTTTGCCAATTGACTCAGCTAATTTGATGGCTTCTAAGAAATTATCAACGACTTGACTCTTCGCTAATGTTTCCGCTTTGGCTAACTTATCAACATCCTCTTTGGATGAAGTAATAATACCGTTTAATTCGTCGTATTTAACGCTTGACCAGTATTTATTGTCTATACGTAGTAGCTTCGACGCGATCATAAACGCCGATTGCCAACGTTGTTGTCGCAGTTCTTCTTCTGCGTCTTTGTATATGGTTTCAGCCTTTGCCCAAACAGTTTCCCACTGGGAAACCTGTTCATCTACTAATTTGTAAGTTGGTAGGTCTTGGGGTATTTTGCGAGCTGTGGCGATCGCTTCTTCGATTTTCCCCGCTTGAAAACTCGCATCAGCCAGTTCCAAAATATCCCTTGACCATTCTTCTATAAAACGATCAATTTCTGCCCGTAATGGGTGATCTGGGGGTAGCTGCTTAACTAAGGCGATCGCTTGCAACAAATCCCCCACCGTCTGTTTAGAAGCAGCAAGTTGGGCGCAATGTAACCGCACCGAGGCACTAGCAAGTGGCCAGAAAATTGACGGACAATTGGGCGCAGATGGTAGCTTTAGTAACATTGCTGTTGCCAAAAATGCCACACCACCAGGAATCAGCGTTAACAACAAAGCCCATGCTACCCAGCCTTTCATCCAGCGCGGTAGCTTAATATAACCTTTGGTACGTCTGGGATTTGGGTTCGGAGAATTGTTAGGAGATAATCCCGCATTGTGATTATCTATGTGATTATCTATTGGATGCTTGACTGAATCATAAGAACCAGTAGCCGGGATACCAGACGTTTGGTGATCACCGACCTTTTGGGCTTGGGATAATCTTTCCCGATCATCTGGATTTGTTCCTCTGGTTGGATGCCAACTTTCTGGGATATCCCGCTCTGTCATCTCTCACACCAAAATAGTTGAATAGCTATCTGTTTTAGAATGATAATTCGATTTTCGCCAGAGTAACTTTCTCATAATTAAAAAGTTACTTGTTACATGATCAGTCTTCACAGATATCATTAATAATTCACAGGTTCAGCATCCTTGTATACCTACCCTGAGACTGAAGATTCAGTTTGCAAATCCACAATTAATTGTGCTAAATGATCACTACTTGCTTGATAAACTCTGCCACAAAAGTCACAAGTCGCTTCTGCCCCATCATCTTTTACAATCATATCTTGCAACTCAGCTTCTCCCAACATTTTCAACGCCCCTAACACCCGATCAAAAGAGCATCCACAGTGGAAGCGTAAAATTTGGCTCTCTGGGAAGATATTTAAACTCATATCACCGAGTAAATCATGAAAGATTTCCGGCAAAGTTTTACCAGCTTGCAACAACGGCGTAAAACCAGATAAAGCTGCTACCCGTGACTCTAATTTTGCCACTAATTCTTCATCCCTAGCGGCTTTTGGCAACACCTGTACCAATAACCCGCCAGATGCTGTGACTCCCCCAGCACCAACAAATACACCCAAAACTAATGCTGAAGGTGTTTGTTCTGAATTAACGAGGTAGTGAGCCACATCATCGCCGATTTCTCCAGAAACCAGTTCTACTGTACTGGAGTAAGGGTAGCCATAACCGATATCTCTGACTACGTAGAGGTAGCCATTACCCACAGCACCACCAACATCTAGTTTCCCTCTAGCATTGGGAGGCAATTCGACAGCAGGATTACCCACATAACCCCGGACTGTGCCATCTAAGCCAGCATCCACTAAGATACCGCCCAAAGGCCCATCACCCTTAACTCGAACGTTCACCCTAGATCCCGGACGCTTCATACTAGAAGCCATCAACAAACCAGCCGCCATCGTTCGCCCCAGAGCCGCCGTTGCTACGTAAGAAAGCTGGTGGCGTTGCCGTGCCTCTTCTGTCAAACGCGTGGTGATCGCACCTACTGCACGAATTCCACCATCAGCTGCTGTGGCGCGAATTAATTGATCCGCCATGAAAACCTTACCAATAATAATTGCTCAACAAACGCCCTTGCTCTTCAGCGTCGGGTTTCAAGTAATTTTTAGTATAACAAAACTTAACTTATACAAAATTCACGTAGGTAGCGTTTGTTTAATTGGTAGCCTAATATCGATTTTTGTCCCTTGGTTGGCAGTAGAGCTACATTTGATCGAGCCACCATGTTGCTCAACAATAATTTGATGGCTAATAGACAAACCTAAACCTGTTCCTTGACCAACTGGCTTAGTAGTAAAAAAAGGTCGAAAAATATTCTGGCGAGTCTCTTCATTCATCCCGCAACCATTATCAGCAATTGAGATTGTGATGTGATTATCCTGAGCAGTAAATGTGCGAATCCAAATAGTTGGTTTTTCTAATGTATCGTGACTAGAAGCATTAGCTTTTTGCATTAAAGCATCAATGGCATTATTAAGTAAATTGAGAAATACTTGATTCAAATACCGGGGATTACAAAAGATTTTCGGAACTTCTCCATATTCTTTAATTAGTGAAATAGGTTGGCTATTGTTAACAAAAGATTTCAGCCTACTCTGTAAAATTACAATTGTACTATCAATACCTTGGTGGATGTCAGCTTTTTTATAATCCGCTTCATTTAACCGAGAAAAATTTGATAGTGATTCTACAATCTCCATAATCCGATGTGTACCAACCTGCATCGAACTTAACAGATTTGGTAAGTCACTCTGGATAAAATTAAAGTCGCTATTAGCAAGAGCATTGATGATTTTGTAATCTGGATTGGTATAGACATCAGCATAAGTCGCTATAATATTAAATAATTCATGGATATACTGCTGAAGATATTGTAAATTGCCATGAATAAAACTCACAGGATTATTAATTTCGTGAGCAACTCCAGCCACCATTGTTCCCAAAGCTAACATAGTTTCGCGTTGGATTAATTGCATTTGGGTTTGTTGAGTTTCTTTTAATTTAGATAATGCAGATTCTGCATTGTCTTTTGCTATACGATATTTTTCCTGTACTACTAATAATCTTTGTAGTGTTTGATAATAGATAGTAACTGTAAACAACACGAATAACGCTCCGAAAAAGAAAACCATCCCGGTAAGCAATGGTATCCAATTTATCAGTCTAGTAGTTATTAAATATATACATAAAGAATAACCGAATAAGAAAAATATCATTAAAAAAAACATGATTTGCCAACTCAATTGTTCTGGTTCTTTTTTGAATAATTTGAGAATTTTCCTGGCTTTGATGATAGATAGTCCCATAATTCCAGCACCAATAGCAATTATGGTGACGATAAAATATAGAACAAGTGGGGAATTTAACATAGTATATATTCGTAATAAAAATAAGAATTATATAATTGGTTATGAATTACTCATAAAAATCATCCCAATAGTAATTCAAACAGGAATATCTATCTACTTCAAATAAAAATAATCACTGTGCTGTTACTAATAAACTATAGTTTTCTGATTAACAACAAGAGTCTTGACTGATTTTTATCAAAATTTTATTTATTTTTCTGCTGCGTAAAGTCAGGATATAATTGAGCCTAAATAAATAACATACTCATCTTCATATTTTCAAAACTAGAGGATTCATATTTGATTTATGAAAAACCAAATTCTCTATAAGCTTGCTATACAAAGGTTCGTTATTTAAAAATGTTTGTATAGCGTGCGATCGCCCTTGCAAGTTATCGTTTAATCAAGACAATATCCTTCATGCTGAAGGAGGAGCCGCGATTCAATTTCCTGATGGTTATAGCATTTACGCACATCACGGCGTGAGGTTGCCAGAAAAATAGAGTATCCATAATAAATTACGGATAAACACCTGACTTTTTCTTCCTCCCTGCCCCTCCACAATTGCTCCACTTGGGGAGAAGTCAGAGGGGAGGTTTCCTCCAATGGGCGTTCGCGTAGCGTCTCCTAGAGAAGCCCCACCTTCGGTGATCGTAACTTCGGGGCAAAGCCCAAGACCGCATTGCTCTCTGCACCCATGATTTAGGATTAGTATAGAAACTTATGTCATTGAGCTTCTACAAATGCTAGGGAATTTTCAACAAAGCCAACTGCGAATCGAAATAGAAGCCCCAGCTAGTGCCATCCGTGATAGTCTATTACAGACTGAGAAACTGGAAAAATGGCTAATTGGGCAAAGATTTGCACCAGGAATACCAGATGAATTGACTACAGGAGTAGAGTTTACTACCTGGACTGGTGCGATCGCCATTCATCATCAAGTAGATGTCGCCAAACCCAACTGCTTACGTTTGTTACTCAGCGGCGGGATTGATGGATTTCACGAATGGTATTGGGGAGACGGTTGGGTGCAATCTCGGATTGAAGGTATATCATTACTACCTCTCAATTTAGGACAAACCATCAGCTTATTGAGTTTACGTCAGTTGCTCACTAAATCTCACAGCAAGGTTTAATTACTGGTCATCACCCACAGAATTTTAATTCGGCTTGACTACTAATACAGAACAAGCCGCCTCTTCCACCACTTGGCTACTCACAGAACCCAAGACAATCCGTGTCATACCTGTTAAACCACGACTGCCAATAATAATTAAATCAGTTTTGTAAATATTAGCTAAACGAATAATTTCTGCTGCTGGATCACCGGTGACTACTTCCGTTTGACTTTTAACCGATAACTGTTCTTGAAAAGATTGCAATTGTTGTTCAATTTGGAAAGTTGAAAATCTGGAAGATTGGGGTTGAGGACGATCAGCCGGTAAGTCTATTTCTGACTCTGCTGTAGAAAACACATGACACAAGATCACCCTAGCCTCTGGTGATAAAACCAAATCATCTAAAGCCTGAATTACTCGTGCTGCAATTTCCGAACCATCGAGAGCCACCAAAATAGTTTTTAGCACAACCTTTATCTCCTCAGATGTAGACCCCTGATACAAGTACCTAGACTTTCAGTTTGTAGCTACTGAGTAGGTTTTAGTCAAACTATAGGAAAAAATTAATCATTCTTGAGGCTCATCTTTTTGCAGGCGACGGCGGACAGAATCAGCATGAGAAGGTAAGCCTTCGGCTGATGCTAGTGTATCAATGACACCAGCAACTTTTTGTAGAGCCGTTGGGGAATATTGAATAATATTAGAATGCTTGAGGAAAGTTTCTACTCCTAACGCTGAGGCATAACGCGCAGCACCGGAAGTAGGCAATATATGATTAGGCCCTGCTAAATAATCTCCTATCGCCTCTGGGGTAGAGTAGCCTAAAAATATCGCTCCAGCATGGCGAATCAGAGGAAGCAACGCCCAAGGGTCTGTAATTTCCAATTCTAAGTGTTCCGGTGCAAATTCATTAGAAAGTTCGGCAGCTGCTTCTAAAGATTCCACAAGGACAATTAAACCGTAATGCGCGATCGCTTTTTCGGTATCTATCCGCCGTGGGTGATCTACTAACTGTCTTTCCACCGCTACTTGCACATTTTTAGCTAAAGCTGGATCTGTCGTTAACAAAATCGCCGCCGCCATTGGGTCATGTTCAGCTTGTGCTAACAAATCAGTTGCCACATGGATGGGATTAGCGGTGTGATCAGCAATGATTAGCACTTCGCTAGGCCCTGCTAAACAATCAATACCCACTGTGCCGTAAACTAGCTTTTTAGCTAAGGTGACATAGATATTCCCAGGGCCAGTAATCACATCTACCTTGGGGATGGTTTCTGTACCATAAGCTAAAGCCGCGATCGCTTGCGCTCCGCCCACCCGATAAATTTCTTTCACACCAGCTTCTTGCGCTGCCACCAACACCGCCGGATTAATGGCTTTTTCTGTTCCTGGCGGTGTCACCATTACTACACGTTGTACACCTGCAACCTTTGCCGGAATCGCATTCATCACCACTGAACTGGGATAAGCGGCACGACCACCAGGAACATATAACCCTGCTTTATCAACAGGAGTGTAACGTTTGCCTAAAACCACATCATCATCCCCAAAGTTGACCCAGCTTTTGGGGACTCGCTGACGGTGGAATGCTTCAATTTGGCTACAAGCCAGCCTAATTGCTGCCAACAGTTCTGGTGACACCTGTTGGTAAGCCGCATCCAATTCCGAACCTTTCACCAGCAGATCTTCTGGTTTAAGAATTTGATTGTCAAATTCGGCAGTATAATGTAGCACAGCTTTATCGCCTTGGCGTTTCACTGCTTGCAACACTTCCCGCACCGTCGCCTCTTTATGAAGAACTTGTTCATCATCGGTGCGATCGCAGATCCGTTGCAATTCTGCTTTTACATCTGACTGCTGAGTAATGATTCGCAGCATGGAGTAAGGACAATGCCAAAATTGTAGAATATTCCTGCCTGAGAATTAGGTTTAACCTGACTCTACAAAAGTCAGGAGTTGACGCTGATTCTCTTCTCTAGCTTAACCTGGATTTTTTTGATACTCTCAACGTCTATAAAATTGAATAAAGGATTTGGTGATTGGGAAAGCAGGAGAGGTAGGGGGAGAAAAAATCATGATTAATGACTATTTACTATCAATTAATTTTTTCAGAACCCCTAACATTGGCAAAATAGATGCTATATTAGTAAGTCTAGTAGTGTGTGTACATAATTAATAGTCTTTTTGGAATCGACTGTGGCGAATACAAAGTCTGCTCTCAAGCGCGCCCAAATCGCAGAACGCAATCGGCTGCGTAATAAAACCTACAAATCAGCTGTTAAGACGCTGATGAAAAAATACCTGGAAGCGGTACAAGTCTATACAACTAACCCTACACCAGAACTCAAGGAACAGGTACAAACGCGGCTGTCGGAAGCTTATAGCAAAATCGACAAAGCCGTAAAGCGTGGCGTTCTCCACCCCAACAACGGGGCGAGAAAAAAATCAAGACTGGCAAGCAAGCTAAAGCCACTCACAAAGACAGCGTAAGCAGTTATTGGTCAATGAAGAGGACAACGGGCAAGGAACAAGGGGCAGAGGAGAAAAATCCATACATAATAAACGTATTGGCTCTGAATACCTCTTGGTAGGAAAATTCAGAATTTTCTTTATTGCCTACCATCCCCAACCACCTACCTCTTCTGCTCATAGTTTATTAGTACCCAGCTAATGACAGATGATGAATGACGAATAACTAACACCCATGCAGCTGATTGACACTCACGTTCATCTCAATTTTGATAACTTCCAGCCAGATTTAGCAGCAGTGCGATCGCGATGGCAAGAAGCAGGAGTAGTACACTTAGTACACTCTTGTGTCGAACCAGCAGAGTTTTCCAGTATTCAAGCCATAGCACACCAGTTTCCTGAAGTCAGCTTCGCGGTAGGATTGCATCCTCTAGATGCCCAGCAATGGCAAAGTCAAACAGCGCAGGAAATATTATCTTTAGCTAAGTCTGACTCAAAAATAGTGGCAATTGGTGAAATGGGACTGGATTTCTACAAAGCTGATAACTATGAGCAACAGCAAATAGTCTTTGAAGCCCAATTAGCGATCGCCTCTGAACTCAATTTACCCGTAATTATTCATTGTCGGGATGCCGCAGTGGAAGTTAGGGAAATATTACAAAAATGGCAGGAACGTACCAATCATCAACTCCGGGGTGTCATGCACTGCTGGGGAG
This sequence comes from Trichormus sp. M33_DOE_039, assembly GCA_015296085.1. Classification (GTDB taxonomy): domain Bacteria; phylum Cyanobacteriota; class Cyanobacteriia; order Cyanobacteriales; family Nostocaceae; genus Trichormus. Next base: position 15,675 of record DVDT01000024.1, read on the forward strand.
GTACACCAGAAGAAACTCAATGGTTTCTGGAGTTGGGCTTTTATATTAGCTTTAGTGGTACTGTCACATTCAAAAACGCCAAAGCCATACAAGCTTCCGCCGCAATGGTGAACAGCGATCGTCTGCTAATTGAAACAGATTGCCCTTTTTTAGCTCCAGTCCCAAAGCGAGGTGAAAAACGTAATGAGCCTGCCTATGTCCGTTATGTAGCAGAGCAAGTCGCAACACTACGTCAAGAGACATTAGAAACTATTTCGGCTCAAACTACCCAAAACGCCTGTGAATTATTCAGTCTAGCAATATAAGTTAGGAGTCAGGATTCAAAAACCTAAATCTAGCAGACTGTCCGCTTTGATGAATCGAGTATTTGCACCTAATAAAACTTCAATTCTCCTAAAATCAAGCTTTTGAGCTTTTTTGGCTGAAGTTTCTCTATTTATCTTATCGGTAGCAATCAAAAATAAAATGCAAGGAGGAAAAATATGCTAAAATTGATGCCTCCAAAACATTTTGTGTGCGTCATAATGATAAATGAAGGAACAGAGAAATCCTCTGCTTGATTTTGTAAAGTTATCAACTTGACCATCCTCACACCTCTACACACGGATGCTCTCAATGGCTGAGAAAACCTAGCAACCAACATTGAGATAGACTGTCCCTTTATTAAACCTATAGAAAACTGTTAAAAAAAATTGTCTTGTGATTACAATCCAGCAAAATCAAGCCATTTTGATCCAGAGCTTACAAAATATAGCTCAATTCCTCACTTTGAGACTATCACCGTGAGTATAAATAAATGGTGTAGTAAAGAGCAAATAAGGGCTGCGTAAACTGGTAAACGCGCTTGGAGGAGAGGAAGTGAGGCAAAAAATCAAACTTAAGCATAATTTTAAATGCAGCTATTCAGGGATAGATCAAATAGCTGTATCCTGCTAGCGTTTGCTGGTGATTAGGGGCTGTGACCCCTCTTGTCAAAATCGCCCTCTCCAGCTTCAATTGCTGCGTTTACCCACACCTGCAAAACTCAGGTGACATTGAAGGAGAAGTTCCCAAACGGCTAAGGACAATAGCTAGTGACATGAAAAGGTGTATAGCTACGTCCGCTAAAGATTTAACCAGGTTGACAAAGGTAGAGGCATGATTAGCGAAAATTATATTGAACCCGCCTTTTTGTTGCCCGACTTGATTGAAATCCAGCGTTCAAGCTTTCGCTGGTTTTTAGAAGAAGGGCTGATTGAAGAACTCAACTCCTTTAGTCCGATTACAGACTATACGGGCAAACTAGAACTGCACTTTTTGGGACAGAACTATAAGCTCAAGGAGCCGAAATATAGCGTAGAAGAAGCGAAACGGAGGGATAGCACCTATGCTGTACAGATGTATGTACCCACACGCCTGTTGAATAAAGAAACAGGGGACATTAAAGAGCAAGAAGTATTTATTGGGGATCTGCCTTTGATGACTGATCGCGGCACGTTTATCATTAACGGTGCCGAACGGGTAATTGTCAATCAAATTGTGCGATCGCCTGGAGTTTACTATAAATCAGAAATCGATAAAAACGGACGACGTACCTATTCTGCCAGTCTCATACCTAACCGGGGAGCATGGCTGAAATTTGAAACCGACCGAAACGACTTGGTATGGGTACGCATCGACAAAACACGTAAACTCTCAGCTCAGGTACTTTTAAAAGCCCTAGGCTTATCTGATAACGAAATCTTTGATGCCCTCCGTCACCCTGAATATTTTCAAAAAACCATTGAAAAAGAAGGGCAGTTTTCTGAAGAAGAAGCCCTGATGGAGTTGTATCGCAAACTCCGTCCTGGTGAACCCCCAACAGTCTTAGGTGGACAACAACTCCTAGATTCCCGCTTCTTCGACCCCAAACGTTACGATTTAGGTCGGGTGGGAAGATACAAACTCAACAAAAAATTACGGTTATCAGTTCCCGAACCGATACGTGTACTCACCCCCCAAGACATCTTGGCAGCCGTTGATTATCTGATCAATCTAGAATATGACATCGGTAGCGTTGATGACATTGACCACCTAGGCAATCGTCGGGTAAGAAGCGTCGGAGAATTGCTACAAAACCAAGTAAGGGTAGGTTTAAACCGTCTCGAAAGAATTATTCGGGAACGGATGACCGTATCTGACGCAGAAGTGTTGACACCTGCTTCCTTAGTTAACCCCAAACCCCTAGTAGCCGCCATTAAAGAATTCTTCGGCTCTAGCCAATTGAGTCAGTTCATGGATCAAACTAATCCCTTAGCAGAACTGACTCACAAACGCCGTCTGTCAGCTCTAGGCCCTGGTGGTTTGACTAGAGAACGGGCAGGCTTTGCTGTAAGGGATATTCACCCCTCCCACTACGGACGAATTTGCCCCATTGAGACACCAGAAGGCCCTAACGCTGGTTTGATTGGCTCTTTGGCTACCCACGCGCGGGTAAATCAGTATGGTTTCTTAGAAACTCCCTTTAGACCGGTAGAGAATGCACGGGTAAGATTTGACTTGCAGCCAGTGTACATGACCGCCGATGAAGAAGACGATTTACGGGTAGCACCTGGGGACATTCCAGTTGATGAAAATGGTTACATTATTGGGCCACAAGTGCCGGTTCGTTATCGTCAAGAATTCTCCACTACCACCCCAGAACAAGTAGACTACGTGGCAGTATCTCCGGTGCAAATTGTATCGGTAGCTACCAGCATGATTCCCTTCTTAGAACATGACGACGCAAACCGCGCTCTCATGGGTTCTAACATGCAACGCCAAGCCGTACCCCTCTTGAAACCAGAGCGTCCCTTGGTGGGAACAGGCTTAGAAGCCCAAGGTGCAAGAGACTCCGGGATGGTGATTATTTCCCGGACAGATGGGGATGTCACCTATGTAGATGCGACAGAAATTCGTGTTCGTCCCAAACCCAATTCCCCAGAAATTAAGTACCGCCTTTCCAAATACCAGCGTTCTAACCAGGATACCTGTCTCAACCAAAAACCTTTAGTGCGGATGGGTGAACGTGTAGTAGCAGGTCAAGTATTAGCTGACGGCTCTTCCACAGAAGGTGGCGAGTTGGCACTGGGACAAAATATTGTCGTCGCTTATATGCCCTGGGAAGGCTATAACTACGAAGACGCGATTTTGATTTCGGAGCGACTGGTACAAGACGACATCTACACCTCAATTCACATTGAAAAATATGAGATTGAGGCCCGCCAAACCAAACTCGGCCCAGAAGAAATTACCAGAGAAATTCCCAACGTTGGGGAAGATGCCCTACGTCAGTTAGATGAACAGGGAATCATCCGCATTGGGGCATGGGTAGAAGCTGGCGACATCTTAGTAGGTAAAGTCACACCCAAAGGTGAATCTGACCAACCACCAGAAGAAAAACTGTTACGGGCAATTTTCGGTGAAAAAGCACGGGATGTAAGAGATAATTCCCTGCGCGTCCCCAACGGTGAAAAAGGACGGGTAGTTGACGTGCGTTTATTTACCCGTGAACAGGGGGATGAACTACCACCAGGGGCTAACATGGTCGTCCGGGTGTATGTTGCTCAGAAACGAAAAATTCAGGTAGGCGACAAAATGGCAGGTCGTCATGGCAATAAAGGGATTATTTCCCGGATATTACCGATAGAAGATATGCCCTATCTCCCTGATGGCTCGCCTGTAGACATTGTGCTTAATCCCCTTGGTGTACCCAGCCGGATGAACGTCGGACAAGTATTTGAGTGTCTGTTAGGTTGGGCAGGACACAACATGGGAGTCAGGTTTAAAATCACCCCCTTTGATGAAATGTATGGGGAAGAATCATCTCGCCGCATCGTGCATGGTAAATTGCAAGAAACACGGGATGAAACAGGCAGAAATTGGGTTTATAACCCAGATGACCCAGGCAAAATCATGGTGTTTGATGGTCGGACAGGAGAACCCTTTGATCGTCCTGTGACTGTAGGTGTAGCTTATATGCTGAAACTGGTACACCTTGTAGACGACAAGATTCACGCTCGCTCTACAGGCCCGTACTCCTTGGTAACGCAGCAACCCTTGGGTGGTAAAGCACAACAAGGTGGTCAGCGATTTGGGGAAATGGAAGTGTGGGCATTGGAAGCTTTCGGCGCAGCTTACACCTTACAAGAGTTGCTAACAGTAAAATCTGACGATATGCAGGGGCGGAACGAAGCCTTAAATGCGATCGTTAAAGGTAAAGCTATTCCCAGACCTGGCACACCAGAATCTTTTAAGGTGTTGATGCGAGAACTGCAATCCTTAGGCTTAGATATTGCTGTACATAAAGTAGAAACCCAAGCCGACGGTAGTTCATTGGATGTGGAAGTGGATTTAATGGCAGACCAAGCAGCCAGAAGAACCCCACCCCGACCCACCTACGAATCGCTTTCCCGCGAATCGCTGGATGATGATGAATAAATCTTAGGGAGTAGGGCGTAGGGGCTGGGAATTTTAGATTTTGGATGTGAGATTTTAGATTGAAAGCCAATCCAAAATTTCACATCCTAAATTCAAAATTGAATTGCTCAATGACAGCAGTTGCTACAAGTCGGGAAACCCGACGACACTTGCTACAAGTCGGGCATTGCCCCCCCAACGCACTCCCTCCCCAATGCCCAATAGACAAAATTAAATACACTCATAACTCAAAACTCAGCACTTAAGTATGAGACCTGCCCAAACTAATCAGTTTGACTACGTAAAAATCGGCTTGGCATCACCAGAACGGATTCGCCAGTGGGGTGAAAGAACATTACCCAATGGTCAGGTAGTCGGTGAAGTCACCAAACCAGAAACAATTAATTACCGCACCCTCAAACCAGAGATGGATGGCTTATTTTGTGAGCGCATCTTTGGCCCTGCAAAAGATTGGGAATGTCACTGTGGTAAGTATAAGAGAGTCCGTCACAGAGGAATTGTCTGTGAGCGTTGTGGTGTAGAAGTTACCGAGTCACGGGTGCGTCGCCATCGCATGGGATACATCAAACTGGCAGCCCCAGTAGCGCACGTTTGGTATCTCAAAGGGATTCCCAGTTATATCTCCATCTTGCTAGATATGCCCTTGCGGGATGTAGAGCAAATTGTCTATTTCAACTCTTATGTTGTCCTGAGTCCCGGCAATGCGGAGACTTTAAGCTATAAACAACTACTGAGTGAAGACCAGTGGTTAGAAATTGAAGATCAAATTTATAGCGAAGATTCTCAGTTACAAGGTGTAGAGGTAGGCATTGGCGCAGAAGCATTACTACGCTTACTGGCTGATATTAATTTAGAGCAAGAAGCCGAAAATCTGCGTGAAGAAATTGGTAATGCCAAAGGACAAAAGCGAGCAAAACTAATTAAACGTCTACGGGTGATAGATAACTTCATCGCTACTGGTTCAAAGCCGGAGTGGATGGTAATGACTGTCATTCCTGTAATTCCCCCAGATTTACGCCCAATGGTGCAGCTGGATGGCGGCCGGTTTGCGACCAGTGATTTGAATGATTTATATCGCCGTGTTATCAACCGAAATAATCGTCTAGCACGACTGCAAGAAATTCTCGCACCAGAAATTATTGTGCGGAACGAAAAGCGGATGTTGCAAGAAGCAGTAGACGCTTTAATTGACAATGGTCGTCGAGGGCGTACCGTCGTAGGGGCAAATAACCGACCTCTGAAATCTTTATCTGACATTATTGAAGGTAAACAAGGACGTTTCCGGCAAAACTTGTTGGGTAAACGGGTTGACTACTCTGGACGTTCTGTAATTGTGGTCGGGCCAAAACTGAAAATTCACCAGTGCGGTTTACCTAGGGAAATGGCCATTGAGCTATTCCAACCCTTTGTGATTAATCGCCTAATTCGTAGCGGTATGGTGAATAACATCAAAGCTGCGAAAAAATTAATCTCTCGTTCTGACCCCAGTGTTTGGGATGTTTTGGAAGAGGTGATTGAAGGACACCCCGTCATGCTCAACCGTGCGCCAACACTTCACCGCTTGGGGATTCAGGCCTTTGAGCCGATTTTGGTAGAAGGGAGAGCGATTCAATTACACCCGTTGGTTTGTCCAGCCTTTAACGCTGACTTTGACGGCGACCAAATGGCTGTACACGTACCTCTATCCTTGGAAAGCCAAGCTGAGGCGCGACTGTTGATGTTGGCTTCTAACAACATTTTGTCACCAGCTACGGGTAGGCCAATTATTACACCTAGCCAAGACATGGTTTTGGGGGCATATTACCTAACGGCGGAAAATCCTCATGCCACTAAGGGGGCAGGTAGATACTTTGGTTCGCTGGATGATGTAATTATGGCCTTCCAGCAAGAACAAATTGACTTGCACGCCTATATATACGTGCGGTTTGATGGTGAAATGGAAACTGATCAACCAGATACAGAACCACTGGAAGTGATCAATAACGAAGATGGTAGCCGAACTGTAATGTATAAGTTCCGCCGCATTCGAGAAGATGCCCAGGGCAATCTAATTTCTCAGTATATACGTACAACTCCTGGTCGCGTTATTTACAATAAAGCGATTCAAGAAGCACTTGCAAGTTAGGGACTGGAGACTGGGGACTGGGGACTGGGAAATGATGCCCAGTAACGCCAGTTCACTCAACGGAGGAAACCTCCGCACGTGACTGGCTCCCCACTACCCAATACCCAATCCCCAATCCCCAATGACTAAGGACTATTGACTAATGACTAACGAAAAAATGATTTTTCGCAATCGCGTCGTTGACAAAGGTCAACTGAGAAATCTGATCTCTTGGGCGTTTACCCATTACGGGACGGCGCGAACTGCGGTAATGGCGGATAAGTTGAAAGATTTAGGTTTTCGCTATGCTACCAGAGCTGGGGTTTCTATCAGTGTTGATGACTTAATGGTTCCTCCTAGTAAGCGGAGTCTATTGGAAGCGGCTGAGGAAGAAATTCGTGCTACCGAAGCTCGTTATCAACGGGGAGAAATTACAGAAGTAGAACGCTTCCAGAAGGTAATTGACACCTGGAACGGTACTAGTGAAGCCCTCAAAGATGAAGTAGTAGTCCACTTTAAAAAGACTAATCCCCTCAATTCTGTATATATGATGGCGTTCTCTGGGGCGCGGGGTAATATCTCCCAGGTGCGTCAGTTAGTAGGGATGCGCGGACTGATGGCAGATCCCCAAGGGGAAATTATTGACTTACCAATTAAAACCAACTTCCGCGAAGGCTTAACCGTAACAGAATATATTATTTCTTCTTACGGTGCGAGAAAAGGTCTGGTAGACACCGCGTTACGCACCGCCGACTCTGGTTATCTCACCCGCCGTCTAGTTGACGTATCCCAGGATGTGATCATTCGGGAAATTGATTGTGGTACTACTAGAGGTATTCCTCTGCGGGCGATGACTGAAGGTAGTAAAACCTTGATCAAGCTGTCTACACGCTTGCTCGGACGAGTAGTGGGAGAAGATGTTATCCATCCAACCACCAAAGAAGTAATTGCACCGCGCAATACCCCGGTTTCTGATGACTTAGCCAAAGAAATCGAAAAGGCAGGGGTGACAGAAGTCTTGGTGCGATCGCCTCTGACTTGTGAAGCTGCCCGTTCTGTGTGCCAACACTGCTACGGCTGGAGTTTGGCTCATGCCAAAATGGTAGATTTGGGTGAAGCAGTTGGGATTATCGCTGCCCAAAGTATTGGTGAGCCGGGAACACAGTTAACCATGCGGACATTCCACACAGGAGGCGTGTTCACAGGGGAAGTAGCGCAACAAGTACGTTCCAAAATTGATGGTACTGTTAAACTGCCCCGGAAACTGCGGACAAGAGCCTATCGGACTCGTCATGGGGAAGATGCTTTGTATGTGGAAAGCAACGGTGCTTTCATTCTTGAACCACACAAAGAAGGTTCAGAAACTCCAGCACCAATGGAAATTGCCGTTACTCAAGGTTCAACATTATACATAACTGATGGACAGCAGGTAAAACAGGGTCAATTGCTGGCAGAGGTTGCTCTCGGTGGACGGACTACTCGGACTAACACAGAAAAAGCTGTAAAAGATGTGGCTTCTGACTTAGCTGGTGAAGTCAAGTTTGCCGAAGTTGTCCCGGAACAAAAAACAGATCGTCAAGGCAACACCACCACCACAGCCGCAAGGGGTGGTCTGATTTGGATTTTGTCTGGGGAAGTCTACAACTTACCCCCAGGTGCAGAATTAGTAGTCAAAAACGGCGACGCAGTAGAAACTAGCGGCGTGTTGGCAGAAACCAAATTGACTACTATACATGGTGGTGTAGTCCGTTTACCAGAAGCTACTCCAGGTAAGAGTACCAGAGAAATTGAAATCATCACTGCTTCGGTAGTTTTAGACCAAGCTACAGTCACTGTCCAAAGTTCCCAAGGACGCAACAACTACCTCGTTACCACAGGTAATAACCAAGTATTTAACCTGCGGGCAACACCAGGTACAAAAGTGCAGAATGGTCAAGTGGTAGCTGAGTTGATTGATGACCGCTATCGCACCGTCACAGGAGGCCTGCTGAAGTTCGCTGGCGTTGAGGTTCAGAAGAAAGGCAAAGCCAAACTGGGCTATGAAGTGGTACAAGGCGGTACACTGTTGTGGATTCCTGAAGAAACCCATGAAGTCAACAAAGACATCTCCTTGCTGTTGGTAGAAGATGGCCAGTATGTAGAAGCTGGAACTGAAGTTGTGAAAGACATCTTCTGTCAAAACAACGGTGTTGTGGAAGTTACCCAGAAGAACGACATTCTGCGGGAAGTAGTAGTTAAGCCTGGGGAACTGCTGATGGCAGATGATCCAGAAGCAGTGATGGGGCGTGATGACACATTCCTCCCCGCCGGAGAGGAACTATTGGGACGAGTCTTCCCAGAACTGCGTTACATCCAGTATGTAGAGTCACCAGAAGGCCCAGCATTGTTAAGCCGTCCTGTTGTGGAGTTTGCGATTCCCAATCAACCTGATGTACCCTCTACTACCTCTGTTAGCCAACAAACAGGACGTTCGATTCAGTTGCGGGCAGTACAACGTTTGCCTTATAAAGATTCTGAACGAGTCAAGTCTGTAGAAGGCGTGGAATTGCTACGCACACAGTTAGTCTTGGAAATCGATCAGGAAGGCGAACAAGAACATAATGCCTCTCCCTTAGCCGCGGATATTGAATTACTCCCTGATGCGGAAAATTCAGAGATTCAACGCCTACAACTGGTAATTTTGGAGTCCTTGGTAATTCGGCGTGATATTGCTGCTGATGCGACCCAAGGTAGTACCCAAACGAGTCTGGAAGTAAAAGATGGGGACATGATTGCTCCTGGTGCGGTAGTAGCGCGTACCCAAATCTTGTCTAAAGAAGGCGGGATTGTACGAGGTGTACAAAAAGGTACTGAAGCGGTACGCCGTTGTTTGGTGCTGCGCCACAGCGACATGGTGACATTCAATAGCAGTGTCCAACCCAAAGTAAAAACGGGTAGCTTAATTGTTGCTGGTGCAGAAATTGCCCCTGGTGTTTTCGCTGAGGAATCTGGACAAGTTGTGTCAGTGAAGAGTGCTGCTAATCAAGATACATCAGCAGCATCTACAGCACTTAGCACACAAAACTACTCAATTACTATCCGCGTTGGTCGTCCCTACCGAGTCAGCCCTGGTGCAGTCTTGCAAGTAGAAGATGGTGATTTGGTGCAACGGGGCGATAACTTAGTGCTGTTGGTATTTGAGCGGGCAAAAACTGGGGACATCATTCAGGGTTTGCCCCGGATTGAGGAATTGCTAGAAGCCCGGAAACCCAAAGAGGCATGTATTTTAGCCAAACGGGGTGGAGAAGTGAAAGTGGTCTACGGTGATGGTGATGAAGCGATCGCTGTCAAAGTTGTAGAATCCAATGGTGTAGTTACCGATTATCCTCTTGGCCCAGGACAGAATTTAGCTATCCCAGATGGTTCTCCTGTTTTAGTAGGACAACCTTTGTGTGATGGCCCGTCTAATCCCCACGAAATTCTAGAAGTATTTTTCAGTCTGGGTTCAGAAGAAGGAGTTTATGCTTGCGCTAGTCACGCTTTACAAAAGGTACAGACCTTCTTGGTGAACGAAGTGCAGATGGTATACCAATCCCAAGGGATTGATATCGCAGACAAGCACATTGAAGTTATCGTTCGCCAGATGACTAACAAAGTCCGTATTGATGATGGTGGTGATACTACCATGCTCCCTGGAGAGTTGGTGGAACTGCGTCAAGTTGAGCAGGTGAATGAAGCCATGGCCATTACTGGTGGTGCTAGAGCGCAATACACCCCAGTATTATTAGGGATCACGAAAGCATCCTTGAATACCGATAGCTTTATTTCTGCGGCATCCTTCCAAGAAACTACACGGGTACTTACAGAAGCGGCTATTGAAGGTAAATCTGATTGGTTGCGTGGCTTGAAGGAAAACGTAATTATCGGACGCTTGATTCCGGCGGGAACAGGTTACAACACCTACGATGAACCCGGGATGATCGATGATTACGCAACTATAGATACCACCAGTGTTTTAGATGAAACAGACGATCCACTGGATATGGTACTAGATGACCGCACAGCTCGCGCCTACAATTTAGATGCACCTAGTTTGGACACTGGATTTACTAATCGGCGATCAATCCTAGACGATGATGAGTTAATCGCAGATGAAATTCATGATCTCATAGAAGACGACCAAGGCGACGACTATGAAGAAAGTGATGAAGACGACGAAGATGATGATTATTAAATAAGGCGAGTAAACAAATAAATTTCAAAGGCAAAAGAATTAATTCTTTTGCCTTTTCTTTTTGTCCGAAACAATATATCTCAATACGGTTCAGTTAAGGCTAGAAAGCTGATTAGTGATATGAAATTTCGGAGCTTCTACTCGTTGTCCAGTCCCTCTGTGTTGCGGTTTTTTAGAACGAAATTTTGATACAGGTTTTTTCACGACTCTGGGATTAATAC
>DVDT01000019.1 GCA_015296085.1 Trichormus sp. M33_DOE_039
GCTTGGATGACCTTCTGACGTAAGTCGTAACTGTAGGGTTTTGGCATGAGCTTTTCTTGTCTTGAATGTTTAATCGGTGTCTAGTTTTACTTTCCTCCTAGAGTATACTGTTTGTCCTAACCACCCTGGCGGTTGCTATATCATTATTTGTGATAAAAATACCTTTAAAATTGAAAAACCTGGTACGGGTTGACCAGGTTTTTCAATATGTTTGATTTCAAATTTTTAAATTTAATCAACAAAGAGTAATTGAGAGGGTTTACAAATAGGGTGTACATTGAAACTAACAAACTCAGCAACTTTAGTTTTTCCGCTCTGGGATTTGGCTTTGCCTATTAAGGGCTTTTGCCACATGATATAAAATCTGCTGAAATTTGATTGGGCTGATGACCGGAGACACCTAGTCTTTTGCCCTTGGGTTTGGTTTGTTTTTAATGTTTGGTGTCTTGTTATCTAAACTAGCATTCAGTTCGGTAATGATCAACCTATAGTTTACTAAAGTTGATATTTTGTAGATTTTTGCAATAACAGCTTAAAACTTTGATCCCTAATGACTTTGTGTGGATATATGACAGTTTTAACTGGCAATGAAGAGAACCCCAGCTTCTGAAGGAAACTGGGGTTCTGACTTCTAGAGATGGCTACCAATTCCACATTACAGAACTGTCGTCAAGATGATCGGTGACAATGCGACCGATCGCATCAATAGCAGCAAGTTCATCAGATGAAAGTTTCACATCAGCAGCTAGAGCATTATCTTTGGCTTGTTCAGGATAACGCGCGCCGGCGATCGCCTGACTTTGGGGTTGAGCAATTAACCAAGCTAATGCTAACTGAGCCAACGTGCAATCATGGCTTTCTGCAATTGGGCGTAGTTTATCTAATGCTTGGTGGGCGCGTTCAAAGTTTTCACCTTGAAATAATTTATTGCCTGTACGATTGTCTCCTGACTCAAATTTATGTCCAGGTGCAAATTTTCCAGTGAGCAATCCTTGGGCTAAGGGTGAGTAGGCCAAAATGGAGATATTATTTTCAATGCAATAAGGCATCGCATCTTTTTCAACTTGTCGCCAAAATAATGAGTACGGAGGTTGTAAGCTATCAATCCGTCCATATTGAGCAGCTTCAGCTAATTGGCTGCCAGAAAAATTAGATACCCCAATGGCGCGAATTTTACCTTGTTGTTTCAAGTCGTTGAGGGCGCGCATGGTTTCTTCAATAGGAACTATTTCGGTGTTGAAAGAACCAGTCGGCCAGTGAATTTGGTAAAGGTCGATGTAATCTGTTTTGAGGTTTTTTAAAGAGCGATCGCAAGCCTCAATTACTTGCTCATACTTGAGATGGTTGGCAAAAACCTTCGTGGCATACTCTACTTGATCTCGTACATCAGATAAAGCCTCGGCGACAATCTGCTCAGAATGTCCTTCACCATAAACTTCAGCTGTATCAACTGTAGTGATTCCAGCTTCAAAGGCGGCTCGGATAGTTTTAATGGAGTCAGCATCCTCAATTCCTACCCACCATTTTTTCCCCGCTTGCCAAGTTCCCATGAGGATGGGTGTGATTTCTACGTCAGATGTACCTAGTCTGCGTTTTTCCATAAAGGTTCTCTCATTTCATCTCCCTGGATAGTTTTATACTGTAACGGTCTTTGTTAAAAATAAAATCAGAGTTACAGTAGATGCTGATGGAATTGAGTCAAACAGTACATACGCTCAAAGAATGGGCAGTTGCCATCGATGCTTTAGAAGCCGGCAAAACTATTATGTTGCTGCGGAAAGGCGGGATTCGTGAACAGCCAGGCCGTTTCCGAGTGGCGCATCAACAGGTTTTACTCTACCCCACGTTTGAACATCAGCAACCTCTACTACTTAAGGCTGAATATGCCCCTCTTATCAATCCAGTAGCATCAGGATGGCATCCAGAAACGGTAAGAATTGGCAGTTGGGCAGAAATTACCGATTTTTTACCTGTTAGCGATGAATTAGTAGTCAATCGGTTATTACCTTTCCATATCTGGAATGAACATTTTATTCGCGATCGCCTTAAGTGGAAACCGCAGCAGCCATTATTCATTCTTCTCCTACGGACTTATAAACTTTCTCAAGTTCAAGAAATTCCCTATTGTGCAGAGTATGGTGGTTGCAAATCATGGATTGATATCGCCCAACCTATTAATTTAGAAGCTTCTGAGCCTGTTTTACCTGACTCAGACTACCAATATCTGACGACCAAAATTAGTACAATAATTACTAATAAGATGCACTAAATTTCGTTCTATACAGGAATTAATTCTGCAATTAATCGTCTAGATTTCTTAACAAAAATTAAAATATTCATAAAATAGTAACTCTTGATACATACACCTTTAGTATCGACAGCTAACATTAAAAAAATCTTAGTCTTGCTTAAGATTGAGGCACAAACATTTGAACAATCTGTCCATCTATATATCCAGTCATAAGCAATCTAAATGTCGGGCACTTATTTAGGTAATTGTACGATTTTAGGTTGTAGGTAAATTGACTACTCTGGGAAGATTCTAAACTATCCCGCAAGGGTGAAGAAGCATTGACAAAAAAACGCCAATATGCAATAAAAGCAAAAAGCAAAGGAGCTTGCTATGTCTCAACAAATGTGTTGGATATCTAAAAGTAGCGGTGATGACGACAAAATCTTATATTTGCAAGATGCGCCGGGAAAACCCTGGCGACCCTATACAGCTTTCCCGCATTATTCAGTACCAGATTATCCCATTCCTCGCGGCTCTAAAGGTTGGGCAACATATCAAAAGCTCCGCAAAGCTGGTTGGACACTAGTACCAAGCGCACGGGCTAACGAATTTGGTAGCAGTGTCTATGCAGAGTCAACAATTAAATAGTAGTCATTAGTCATTAGTCAACAATCACAAGTTTTCTTCCTGTGGACTGAATGAAGTTAAAAACCTCTAGGAGAGCCTTCACCACGAGGATCGGCGGCACTTTCTAGACGACCATCGACAGTAACTGCGATCGCGTTAACATTTCCCCAAGGCTGACTTTCTTTTATATTGTGTCCTCGACGACGTAAGTCTTGCAGAGTCATAGCATCTAAACCCCAAGCTTCTACTCGCAACTCATCGGGAAACCACTGGTGATGTATGCGTGGGACAGATACTGCTGCACCAACGTCCATATTATATTCCAGCACATTCAAAATCACTTGCAAAACCTGAGTGATGATTGTGCTACCACCAGGCGCACCTACTACCATGCGGAGGCGACCATTCTCAGTGATGATTGTCGGTGTCATGCTAGAAAGGGGAGTTTTGCGGGGTGCAATAGCGTTGGCTTCGTTACCCACGAGTCCGAAAAAGTTCGCTATTCCTGGCGCAGCTACAAAATCATCCATTTCATTATTCAGTAAAATACCAGTTCCCGATGCCACTACTCCAGCACCATAACCGTGATTCACGGTAAATGTCAGACTAACAGCGTTGCGTTCTGCGTCAATAACGTTGAGATGGCTGGTTTCGGGAGATTCGTAACGAGTTGCTAGTTGTAATTTTCTATTGAGGGGAATCTTGACTTGGGGAAAGCTTTGGAGAATTTCGGGTGCAATCGGTTTGATTTGGGTTGCAGGTGTGGCTTTTTCTAGATTAATCTCAGCTCGACGTTGTTTAGCGTAACCGGAACTAAGCAATGCTTGTACAGGAACTTTGACAAAATCGGGATCACCTAAATATTGCGAGCGATCGCTATAAGTAATTTTCATCGCTTCTGTCATTAGATGTAAAGCTTGTGGATGATGCCAACCCCAGGATTTTAAATCTGCATCACCAATGATATTTAACATCTGCAATAACAATACACCACCGGATGAAGGTGGCGGCATAGAACAAACTTGCGCTTGGCGGAAGTCACCACATACAGGAGTCCGCCAAATTGGTTTATAGGCTTTGAGATCTACTAATGTGATTAAACCACCGTTTTTCGCCATATCATTGGCGATCGCACGGGCGATATTACCAGTGTAAAAACTTTGGGGATTTTGGGCGATCGCTTCTAAGGTGCGTGCTAAGTCATGCTGGACTAACTTTTCCCCTGTTGATAAAATTCCCCGTTGCGAGTGAATATCTCCCGTGCGGCTGGGTTGTTGAGGACTACTTGCTGACGATTGGTATAGACTGAAGCTGAACGCCAAGTGTGTTGATTACTCAGAATAAAACCATCTTGAGCCAGAGCGATCGCAGGTTTCAATATTTGTTTCCACGGCAGCTTACCATAGCGACGATGAACTTCATACATGCCGGCAACCGTTCCTGGTGTCGCCACTGCTAAATAACCATTTACACTTGCATTGGGACGCACCTTCCCTGCTGCATCTAAATACATATTTTTTGTAGCTTTGAGGGGTGCGCGTTCCCGAAAATCTAAAGCTTTGATTTCGCCAGTTTTTTCGTTACGCAATAACAAAAAACCACCGCCACCAATCCCAGCGGAAAATGGCTCAACTACAGAGATTGCAAAGCTGGCGGCGACTGCTGCATCAACTGCGTTACCACCTTGGCGTAACATC
Organism: Trichormus sp. M33_DOE_039; assembly: GCA_015296085.1. Taxonomy (GTDB): domain Bacteria; phylum Cyanobacteriota; class Cyanobacteriia; order Cyanobacteriales; family Nostocaceae; genus Trichormus. The sequence continues at coordinate 4,558 of DVDT01000019.1, forward strand.
GCTAATCCCGCCTCACTCGCCAAGGGATGTGCAGATACGACCATTCCCTTTTTGCTGCGTAAAGGCAAACTGATAGTGGCTGATGCTACTTGGCTGTAGCAGAGAACTCCTAGGGAAAAAATGGTAAATGCAACTCGCTTGGTGTGAGTAATAATAGACATATTTTTTAACGCAAAGGTTCACGCAGAGGTATGTGGAGATTGAGTGAAAAATTTTTAGTTCTGAGCATACAGTTTTGAGTTCAGAACAAAAATGTTTTCGTTCTTAATGAGAAGGTTCTGGTTTCAAGTCAGAACGTTTTTGTTTTAAGTGAGAATGTTCCTATTCTAAATGAGAACGTTCTTGTTTCGAGTGAGAATATTTCTGTTCTAAATGAGGACGTTTTTGTTTCGAGTGAGAATGTTCCTGTTTTAAACGACGACATTCCTGTTTCAAGTGAGAATGTTTTGGTTTCAAGTCAGAAAGTTTTTGTTTTGAGTGAAAATATTTCTGTTTTAAAAATCAAACTTGGAGTTTGTCACGGGACACGGAAGAGTTCAAGAATCAACTTTAACGTCTCTACTTGCTCATCATTGAGATTTACTGACAAATACAAAGCCTCGCGTTTTACCTGAAACGGAATCAACTGTGTTCATGGCTTTCCATAACTCTGCTGTCTTCACCCAAACGGGTGGATATTTATAACGGGAGACATCCATAATTAAAAATCTATCTGTCTGCTCGTTATATGCGGCTAAAGGTGAGATATGTCCGCCTCGTTCTTGGTTGATTTCTTTGCGTAAATAATTAACGATGACAAAATTTCCTGGCTGTTTTAAATTTGCTGCTGTCATTTTTCTAAAATCTTCTAGATTAGAATCACCAGCGTGATGGACTTGCACATTCACATTATAGCTAGCGAGTAATCCGCCTAATTCCTCTAAAGTCATCCCTTGACGAGAGACTTTATCGGAAGTGATGACTGTTTGAGTTTTTTCGTTACTAAAAAAGTTCTCTTGAGTAAACACTCGATAGGGAGAATATTGTGGTGCTTTCGGTGCAGGAATTCCTAAGCTATTTAACACCATCACAATACTAGCAACGCCGCAATAAGCTTGATTATTTTGGGTGATAAACTGGCTACTCAAAGGGAAAAAATCTACTCTGGAACGGCTAGTAATTAATAAATTTGCTCCGACATCAGAGTTAAAATTAATTAAATTAGGTGCAAGAGTTAGAGTTTGAGATAAAGCATTGTCACTGGCAATAAATAATCCGATAATTGCGGCTGAGATAGAGGTTTGAATGTTTGATTTTAAGCTAAAGTTCATGGTTGTAATTATATGAATAAGAATTTTTATACAGAGATGTTGGGTGAAATTTTCATGAGAGCTTAATGAGTCCTTTCGATTTACGAAAGTCACGTACTACTTGTTTAATGTCTTGGAGTTCGCCTTCTACTAAATAGTTAAGCTGTCGCATTTCATCAGCAGAAATCTTACCAGTTAGTTGATTAATGGCTACTTTAATTTGTGGGTATTTTCTTAAAGTTGCTTGTCTGACAATTGGCGTAGCTTCGTAAGGGGGAAAGTATTGTTTATCATCTTTGAGAACAAATAAACCTAAGCGAGCAATTTGACCATCTGTAGAATTACCCGCAACCATATCCACTTGCTTTTGAAGCAAAGCACGATAGATTAAACCCAAGTCCATAATTTGGGGTGATTTGGAAAATTTTAAATTATAAGTTTTCGCTAAACCTGGAAAACCATCGGCTCTTTCTAAAAATTCATAGCCAAAACCGCCACGCCATTGCGGTGTATATTGGGTTGCTTCTGATAGGGTTTGAATATTGTAACGTTGAGCATCTTCTCCCCGAATAATTATGGCAAATGTATTTTCAAAGCCCAAACTAGGCATGACTTCTAAATTAAATTGTTGAGCATAGGCTTGTTTTAGTTTCTCATAAACTACTTGAGGATTATTAATTACTGCTTGTTTTAAAATCCCAGCAAAAGCTGTACCCGTATATTCAATATAAGCATCTATTTTGCCCGCAGTAATTGCTTGATGGCAGACAAAAGAACCACCCAAACGAGGACGACGCACTACTTTTAAACTAGTCGTGTCTTCAATTTGTTGGGCTAAAAGCTCTCCTAAGATATCTTGTTCAGTAAAGTCTTTGGATGCTACGATAACATCCCCGCGACTAATGATTTGCTCTGTTTGACAACTAGCGATCGCCATCACTAATGTCAAAGTCAATAAGAAAAATATCAAAAATCTCTTCATAAGCAAATTAAATTTATCTGTACTAATTCTCTGTTCCTATTGCCCATAATAAAAATCGCTCAATGTAATACAGAGCAATTTGATTACCTAAACCCAGAAACACTGCATTAAAGGAATGTTCTGACCAAGGGAGATTAATTAAAATAGCTTTGTTACCTACAGCCCGCAGATCATCATAAAATTGCTGCCCGAAAATAGATTTTACTAAATGATCGCGATCGCCATAAATTAATAATGTTGGCGGTAAGTTAGATTTAACATAACTCACAGGAGATGCCAAATCATAAACTGCTGGTAGCTGACTAGGAGAACCACCCAAAAAAGTGTTTAAAACAGCTTTGGTATTAATGGGATCTGGTGATGGTGGATCATCATAACTTTTATGTAAGTCCGTAGGGCCGTAGTAGTTAATCACTGCCCGAATGGGAATGGTATTCGATTGATATGCTAATAACATTGCTAAGTGCGCTCCAGCTGACCATCCCACCACAGCAATTCTATGAGGATCAATTTCGTAACTAGCAGCTTGTTCTCCGATTAATTGCAATGCTGTTTGCACATCTTGCAGTTGCGCCGGAAAGCGATGGCGGGGAGCATGGCGATAGTCAATAGCCACTACTGTATAACCTTGTGCTGCCATGTAGCGGTTGAATTGGTAATTTTGGGTGGGTTTACCCTTTTGCCATGCACCTCCATAAATGGCAATTATGGCTGGATAAAAACCATTGTGAGGCGGTTGATAAATTTCTAAACTCAGGGGTGTTCCATCGATTGCGGCAAAACTGACGCTATGCTGACGCACATTGGGTTGTTTTATTCCAGTCAATAAGTCAGATAATACAAACGGTTGGGGACGCATTTTAGCTTGGACATCAACTGGAATTTGCAGATTCTCCAACTCATTTTGCATTTGATGCTCAACTTTTTGAATTGTGGATGATAATTGCCACAAGGGAATACTACTCAGTCCGATTCCCATAAGACTACAACCGATTGCTACATAACTAATCACATTCTGTCCCCGGAATAATGACAGTAGTAAAGCAATTGCATTGTAAATGAGCAGCACAGGACTAATTTCTGGGGTGATTACACCTAGCGGTAGCAAAGTAAAGTTGGGAGAGGGAATGACAATCCAAATACTCAGAAATAATCCTATTAGACTCAGAATAAGTCCTAACCACAATTGCAAATCCATCATTTTTTCGTTAACGAGACAGAAGTAGATGGTGTGTTGATAGCAGTTTCGATAAGTTTTATCGCCAGTTCTGGTAGATGGGGGGTTGTTGTTGATGAGAGTGATTCAGCATAGACAAAGGTAAAAAATATTTGATTACCCAATGTAGTTACTCCCAATACGCGCTCATTCTCCACTCCCATCATGACCGCCGGGCCATACAATGCTGGCAGTTGTAGTTCGCCAAATTGTTGTGGTAGATTCAATCTTCCTAAGTTAGTCACCATCAAATCAAAGCCATAGTATTTTTTGAATAACTGTAAAACCATTTCTGGGTTAGGATTTGCAGCCATTAACCTTTCATATTCCATAGCTTTTGACTGCAAGTTTTCTATTGTAGTTTGACTGCGCAATTGTGCTTTGATAGAACTTGCTAATTCCCACAAAGTGAGATTAGGGGTGAGAGAATTGGTAGATAAAGCCGGGAAAATATAAAGACCGCAGTTTTCCGTGACAGCAGAAGTTAAAAAAGAACGCACATTAACGGGTGAAAAGCAGTTAAAACTTGACTTGGAGGTTTCACTTGCGGCGATCGCTAACCCAAAAGCAGCGCATAAAACCCCATGAACGGTGGTGTTTTCGGCTCGACAGCGTTGAATGAGGGCTGTTGTGAGATTTGGGGAAAGAGAACCTACACGCAATTTGGGATAATTTCTTCGAGATGGGGATGATTTATCTGTGCGTTTTTTTAAACCTAACAGCACTTTCATGGCTAAGGTTTGCCCGATATAAGCAGGCTGATGTTGACAGTCCGGTAATAATATCTCGCATGGGCTTGGTGGTGGTAGGGATGGTAAAGGCTGATGGGGATTCCCTAAAACAGTCAGTAAATCTCTGATCAAGTTAACTACTGATAAACCATCTGCGATCGCATGATGGCAGGTGATTATCAATTCTGAGATATTCACAGAATATAACCAAACCATTCTCAGCAAAGGCGCATCATCACTAGTAAATGGTTGCACTAGCTCTGCTTCTAGTTCCTGTTCCCAGTGTTCTGCACTTTGACGCGATACCACTCTTACAGGAATAGGCTTCGATTGTTCAACAAAATAAGGATTGCCATTTTTATCTAAGGTAATCCCCACCCTCAGCAAAGGATGGCGTTGTTGCAAGTGAGTCAGCGCAATCTTTAATGATTCTAGTTGGATTTTGCCCTGTACTTGAGCGGTGAGGGCAAAATGTAAAGGGTGAGCGCGATCGTGGAGATAAAGAGCTTGCTCCGTGATTCCCAGCAGACGATTTAATGCTTGGTTCATATCAAGCCGTAACCTGTAAGCCTGCTGCTAGCATCACCTCTGGATTCCAGTAAGCCTTGAGAGACTGGATTTTGCCCTCAGCATTCAACTCGAATACATCAATCCCTTCAAAAGTTACAACCTGGCCATTGTGACCAACACCCCGGCCTGTCCATTTCACAGCCGCTTCATGACCGCTAATGGAGATAAAATCTTCACGTAGTTCAACTTCAGTAAACAATGCGGCTATTTTTTGGAAAAATGCACGCAATTGAGCATGACCTTGCACTGCTGGCGATCCTACTGGGTCGTAGCTAACGCCGTCTTCAGCAAAACAGGCTACCATCTCTTCTGCCTTGTTGGTAGAACGAGTCGCTGCAAAGTATTGTGTAATCACAGCGTGGATGGTTTCTGGGGAAAGAGTAACTTGCACAGACATAGTTTCTTAATGATGGAATGATTATATATAGATATGCTGCGGATCGCAGTTTGGATGTCAAACAGCAATTTCCAATTCCCTACGCCATTCATTCAGAGGCTTTTCCCAGTTATTTTCCCATTTTTGCGCCATCAAAGGCTTTGCTTTCAGCCCCATTTCCCAACCCAGAAAAATATGTTGCATGATGATTGCTAGTTCTGGGGAGTTATTCAGGAAATTAACGATGCCAGCTGTCATGATGGCGATCGCAATTGGTGATTTCATTTGTGCTAGCTGAAAGGCTTGTAATCCCAGTTCACCCGCGGGGTCAGTGTTAAAACCAGTCACAACATGATGAATATCATGGGTCTGACTACGACGCAGACTCACATAGCTAATATCATCCTTGGCTTCTCTTGGTCGATAGAATGCAGGGTCAAAATTGTTAGCTTTGAGATGAACTGCAAAACAATAACCCAGTGAATCCTGTGGGTAGGTGAGTAGTTTTTCTAGCTCTGGTACAGGAGCTAAATAACGTTCCTGAATAATTTCTGCTACTTCTGGTTGTGACTTGAGATACTCTACAGAAATTCTGCTCAGTTCTGTTTTAGCTAGAATTGCATCTAAATCATAAATTGCAGTAAATGTTGCGGGTTCTTGTGTGAGTGTATAAAAGCTATTGAGGGCTTTGATTTGTTCAGCTAGGGAAATTTCTGATTGAGTCGATAACATAATGTCAACCTCATGCGTATAGAGAAAAAGTACAGCTATTAAATGAATATACGCAGATTTTTAATCATTGGTGTTCTCAACCAAAAATTCAACTAGCCACAGGATGGATTCAGTATTGATGATTGACGAAAATATCTCCAAAAATGACAATTATGCAAAAAAGCCCTCAAACTGAAAGTCTGAGGGCTTTTTTTTCGATGAAAAATTTTGCTCCCCCTACTTTTCCTACTCTTGGAACTCATATAGGAAAAGAGACGTATTAGTTGAAAGATATTTTACTTACTAAAGAACAGTATTCACTGATGGCGAAATTTGAGGTGGCAAACTGCCAGTATTAAAGTAATTGCTCAGATCAGTGCCTATTTGTGTATCCACCCAATTATGATAGTGAACCATAACATTTTTGATATCAGCGATACCTAGACTCTGGACTCCTTCAATGGTAATCACAAAATCGTTGTAGTCTCGATCAGAAGTAGTATGAAGTGTGACATCTTCAAACCCAATCATCACTCCGTTAGATCCTTTCAGGACTTCTGCAACTTGTACATTATCGTTTAAGTTAGCTGCCGACATAGAAAACACGGGCCGATTGCTATTGCTAAAACTTTGCCCAGTTAAAGCATCATTCAGAGTTCCATTGGACATAAGTACAAAACCAAAGGCATCTCCAGCTTTCATCTCATAAATTTTCTCTCCTTGATACGCTTCACCATTAAAGTTTGGTTCCCAATAGAGAAGATTACTAGTGTCGCTGTAAAGACCACCCTCTTCAGCATCTTTGATGACCACATAGCCATCTGTAGAATTGCTGGTAGCACGGCGAATTGCCTCTCTAGTAAATGCGTCTGAGCCAGCTTCATACATATCCATGCCTTTGAGGCTAAAAATACCGACTTCACCCTGTTGATACTCACCGCCATCATAAAGGAAATCGATTTTTACTTGACCGGTTTGATCAGCAACAAACACTCCTTCATCAAAAACTGCTCGGTTAGCATATTCGAGTAATTGTTTGCCTACGTTGGTGGTGCGCCAATTGCGATCAGAGTTGGAGAAGGTATTTATGGACTGAGCAATCCCTGAAGCACCTTTGACTTGGAAAATAAAATCGTTGTAATCGCGATCGGAGGTGGAAGAGCCAGTAGGAATATCTTCAAAAGCAAATGTCCCGTTACCATCTACATCGACAATCTGTCCAACTGCCACATTAGGATTAGCTTGGGGGATGGAGAATAGAGGCAGCTTACCGTATTGCCACATCTGACTTGCATTACTGATGCCCTTGGTTTTGTTGATTTCCTGAACACTAGTATTGGGTACGAGCATAAAGGCAAATTTATCGCCTGGATTCATCTCGAAGGTTTTGACCCCTAGATAGTTGCCAGAGTTAAAATTAGGTTCCCAAGGCATTTTTTCAGTAAACCGCGCTCCTTCGCTAAGGTCTTTAGCCAATACGTAACCTAATTTAGAATTGCTGAGGGCGCGATTTGTTGCTTCTTTAATAAAAGTTTCCGAGCCGGGTTGATAATTTTCCATCCCTTCTAGACTAAAGACAGCGAACTCTCCCTGATACCAACCGCCATCATAAAGAAAATCAAAACTTACTTTGCCACTTTCACCAACTTCAAACACTCCCTCACTATATGTGGATCGGTCAGCATATTTGAGTAAGTTTTGTCCGGTAGAGGTAGTTCGCCAATCCCGATTAGGATTAACCTCTGCGTTCATATCAGCTATGTTATTACCGTTTAGTCCTTTGACTTGAAAAACTAAGTCATTGAAGTCTTTGTCGGCGATGCCACCATTAACGCTGATATCTTCAAACGCTAGAGTACCATTCTGATCTACTGCAACTATCTGATTTTTATCAGTAGAGAAAATAACTTGTTTGCCGGCTTGAGCAGTGGCGTAGGGTTGGCGATAAATCTCATCAAAGGTAGTATTTTGTACTAGCATAAATGCCACCTCGTCCCCAGCATTCATCTGAAAGGACTTAATTCCTTGGTAATCGCCAGCATTAAAGTTAGGTTCCCAACTAGCGTTACCGTTAAAACGCGCACCTTCTGTGCGATCGCTAATCAGAATGCGACCCTGTGTAGAGTTACCTAAAGCACGCGCTGCGGCTTCTCGGATAAATTCCAGCGAGCCTGGTTGGTAATTTTCCATCCCTTTGAGGCTAAATATCGCTAATTCTCCCTGATACCAACCGCCATCATAGAGATAATCAAATTTAACTTGACTAGTACCATCGACAATGAAAGTACCTGAGTCAAACCGAGGACGGTTAGCATATTGTGATAGTTCTTGCCCGACTTGGGTATTTAACCAATTACGACTAGCGTAGACAGAATCTTGTAGTACAGGTGCATTTGCTGACGCACCAGACACCTGAACTACCATATCGTTGAAATCGCGATCGTTGGATTTCAAGTTATTAATATCTTCCCAACCAAAAGTATTGCCCTTACCTGTGATATCAGCAATTTGGGGTGCAACTTTGCCTGTGATTTTATCTACTGAACCGAAAGAAAACAGAACTTTGTCTGCACTAATGGAGGTACTTTGAGCAATCTTAGCTACCGTACTGTCGGTAACTAACATCATGGCAAAAGAGCTTCCTGCTGCCATCTGAAATTGTTGTGGCCCTTTGTAAACACCACCGTTAAAATCTTTTTCCCAAGATAATTCATTCTTCAGGTCACTGAAACGAGCGCGATCGCTTTCATCCCGAATTACTACATAACCGTTATGAGAATTGCTGAGAGCGCGTCTAGCCGCTTCTAGAATGAATTCTGTAGAACCAACTTCCAGTCTTTCCATACCTTGAAGACTGAAGATAGCTAATTCTCCCTTGTTTAAGCCACCATCATATAAAAAATCAACGCTAATTTGACCTGTTGAATTAACTGTAAAAATGCCGTTATTTAAGTTAGAAACCGTCGTCATCGTGCTTACTTATCTGAATAAATTTCTCTCAGCTATATTTTTGTAACTTGTAGGAACTTAAAAAAATAACTGTGGTAATACGTTTTTTTATATGAAGTGCTTATCAAGAATAATATTAATCTTTGATAGAAAAATTAAATTTACTGATGAAGTAAATAATGAGGAAATTATGTTTGTGATTGATTTTCCAAGTCCGATCACTAAAATTAACTAATAAGTCTAATGTCATCAGGTTGACAAGCTTATTTGAAGTTTTTAAATAGATAAAAATACTGGTTTCTTTCTTATTAATCCCCAGTTTTGATGCTTGTATTTCAGGCGATCGCTAAAATAGATTGTAGCGAATGATACAGATATTCTGGGCAAGTTTGTCTAAGTCCCTTGCACCCTAGGGTTAATTAACCTGAGTCGCCAATTTAGGCTGATTCCCCAGACCCCATAGAAGTACCCAATTGAAGAGCATAGAGATTAGCGTAAACACCTTGCTGATGAACCAGTTCTGCATGAGTACCCTGTTCTACAATTTGGCCTTGCTGAATCACTAATACTTGATCCGCTTGGGTGACAGTGCTGAGGCGGTGAGCAATGACAAAACTGGTACGACCCTGCAATAACCGGGCGATCGCATCTTGGACAAGTGCTTCTGTACGGGTATCGATGCTACTGGTTGCTTCATCCAAAATCAGGATGCGGGGATTGATTAAGATGGCACGAGCAATACTGATCAGTTGTCTCTGTCCTTGACTTAGAGGCGCACCCCTTTCACCCAACTGAGTTGTGTAACCCTGTGGTAAAGAAGTAATAAACTCATGTACATTCGCCATTTGTGCTGCCGCTTCAATCTCGGCTTGAGTCGCATAAGGCGCGCCAAAAGCAATATTTTCCGCTACAGTCCCACTAAACAAAATATTATCTTGCAAGACAATCCCAATTTGACGGCGCAGACTGGCTTGGGTGACGCTACGCACATCAATGCCATCGATTTTCACTGCACCACCGGATACATCATAAAAACGCAAGATCAGGTTAATGATTGTGGTTTTACCTGAGCCAGTATGTCCTACTAATGCCACCATCTGTCCTGGATAAGCGTGTAAATTTACTCCTTTGAGAACGAATTGTTCTGGATTATAGCCAAACTTGACATTCTCAAAGATCACTTCACCTTGAATGGCGGGCATTTTAGTAGCATCAGGTGCATCTTGAAGTTGCGATGGTTCATCTAACAGCAGAAAAATTCGCTCTAGTCCAGCCAAGGCAGACTGAGCTTGAGTGTAAAACTGACTGAGAATTTGAATGGGGCGGAAAAACTGCTGAACGTAGAGTAAAAAGGATGTTACTACACCCACTGTCGCCCCTCCGGTGACAGCAAGATAGCCACCATAGGCTAGTACACCTGCTGTCGCTAAAGTGTTGAGAAAATCAATCGACGGTAAAAAAGCCGAAGTAATTGCTACTGCTTCAACGTTGGCATCACGATTAGCAGCATTGAGCAGGTCAAATTCTGCAATGTTGATATGTACACGATTGAATGCTTGTGCTTCTCGCACACTGCCGATATCTTCTTCTAATTTGGCAGAAAGTTCCCCTATGGTCTTTCGTGTCACCCGAAATTTAGTTCTCGCCCAGCGTGCAAACAAGCTAGCGGTAAAAATCATCAGTGGTACAACTAAGTTGCTTAATAGACCGAGTTGTAGGTTGATTGAAAGCATCGCAATCACAATGCCGACTAAACTAAAAATGTTGCCTAGCATTTGAGCAATGGTCTGTCCAAAGGCTTGATTGACAGTATTCACATCATTTAGTAGCCGACTCATTAAATCGCCAGCTTCACTACGGTCAAAAAAGCTGAGTGGTAGGCTCTGGATTTTCAGAAAAATGTCTTGCCTTAGTTGAGCCAGCAATCGCTGCATAATCCAGCCGACACGAATAATTTGACCCCGGATTGCCCAAATACCAAATCCGTAAATTAAGCCTAGTAGTGCCAATAGCAGCAGTAAGCCTTGCAAATTTCCCTTTGCTATCAGGTTATCAACTGACCAACCTAATAAGAATGGCCCTATAGCCTGAGTTGAAGCACCAATTAATACTAATGTGAGTGCCACAGGAATTTCTTTACGAAAGGGGCGCAAATATTGTAAAAAACGCCTGATGGTGGAGAGTTGTTGCGTTTGTTCTGGTTCAGATGCAATCACTGGACTTTACCTCTCATCAGAATTTTAGATTTTAGATTTTGGATGAAAAGACTTGAATCAAAATTTGTTCTTAGCTTCTGGCTGTCTTCTTGACTTGAGATTCTAAAATCGCACCATAGAGTGGGCTAGTTTGCATTAGTTCTTCGTGAGTGCCTTGGGCTACCAATCGTCCTTTATCTATGAGAAAAATGCGATCGGCATTTTTGACGGTACTGATACGTTGAGCCACAACAAAAGTTACACAAGCTTTTTGGCGCATCATGTCGTCTAATGCGGTTTGAATTTCGGCAGCAGTTTTAGCATCTACAGCCGAGGTACTGTCATCCAAGATCAGAATACTGTAATCGGTAAGTAAAGTCCGAGCGATCGCAATCCGTTGTTTTTGTCCACCAGATAAACCAACCCCACGTTCACCAACAATTGTCTCGTAGCCATCGGGTAGACTGGTGATGAAATCATGGATTTGGGCAGTTTTGGCTACCTCAATCACCTCTTCTAATGCTGCATTGGGTTTGGCGTAGGCGATATTCTCACGAATAGTACCAGAAAATAATGTAGTTTCCTGAAATACAATGCCTATGTGCGTTCTCAAGCTTTTAAGCGTAAAATCTCGCACATCTCGTCCATCAACGCGAATCGCTCCCTTGGTGACATCATAAAAGCGAGGAATCAGGTTCATAATCGTACTTTTGCCAGAACCTGTCATTCCTAAAACGGCAATTAGCTCATTGGGCTTCGTTTCAAACGATACATTTTTCAGTGTTTCCGTGGTCGCGCCAGGATAGCGAAAGCAGACATTTTCAAATGTAATTCTGCCGCCACAAGTATCAAAGGCGATCGCATCGGGGCGATCGCGAATATCGATTGTGGCATCTACAACTTCATAAACTCTGGCTGCCGAAGCAGCTGCTTGAGCGATCGCTGGTGCAGCGAAGCCAATCACTAAAATGGGTTGGAAAATCAACGCTAGGTAGGAGTTAAACGCTACTAGTTCGCCAATGGAAAAGCTGTTACTAATGACTTGCGCTCCCCCATAGCCGAACACAGCCAGCGTCACTAAATTACTGAGTAAAAAGATAAATGGGAATGTATTCCGAATGGCGCGAATTGTCTTCATGTTAGCCGTGACTAATTCATCATTGAGCCTCGTATAACGCGACTTTTCCGCCGACTCTCGCACGAAGGCTTTTACTACCCTGATGCCAATCAGATTCTCTTGCAATACAGCATTGAGGTGACTTAGTTGCTCTTGTACGTGCCGGAACAGGTGGTCAGTACGGGTGACAAATCGTGCCATCAACCAGCCTGCGATCGGTACTGCTGTCAGAGAAATCAGTGCTAGTTGCCAATTCATTACCAGCAAAAGTACCGCAATAGCAACTAGTGTGACAACTCCACCTATAACTTGAATCAAACTAGTACCAATAAAGGTGCGGACTTGCTCAATATCATTGGTAACACGGGTTAATAGTTGCGAGGTCTGTGACTGGTCATGATAGCTAAAACTGAGATTTTGAATCTTACTGAAAATCTTATTTCTGAGGTCATAGGCAATACCTTGGGAAGCTGATTCTGCTAAATAACTTTGACCAAAATTAAATACACCACGAGCGATCGCTGCGGCTACCATCCATACAGCACTGTATATAACTATCTGTAAATCTTTTTTGACAATCCCCTGATCTATTCCCCAACGAAATAGTTGGGGAGTAATTGCATTCGCTACTGTCAAAAGGAGTAGACTGATCAAAGCCCCCAATGAAACCAATCCGTAATTCCTTAAACTCGCCAGTACACGCCAGATTGCTTGTATTGACGAATTTTCCTGGGGTTCTGATGGTGAAACCACTGGAATTTCTCCCTCATGTGTTTTAAAAATTATCACTTACAAAGGAGTATGAAAGCTTAAAAAGCAATAGGCAATATGCAATCAGAAATATGCAATAGGTAGTAGGGAAATCCCTATGAATAAATTTAGGTGAGTCAAGAGGTGTACTCAACTTTTCACCTTTAGTTTCTGCTCTAACCATCCAATCAATAAATCAGCTAGTAATGCTATCACTGCTGCCGGTACTGCTCCTGCTAAGATTAACTGATTATTAACGACTGCAATTCCCCGAAAGATAAACACACCCAAACCCCCAGCCCCAATTGCAGCAGCAATAGTTGCAATCCCAATAGCGATAACTGTCGCCACCCGCACCCCTGCCAAAATTACCCCAATTGCTAGGGGAATTTCTACTTGTAATAACAATTGTCTATCCGTCATTCCCATGCCTCGGCCAGCTTCCCGAATCGCAGGATCAACTCCCGTAATACCTGTATAAGTATTACGAATGATTGGCAGCAGAGAATATAAAGTTAAGGCTACAATGGCAGGTACAACACCAATTCCACCAATGACAGGCACAGGAATGAGTAACCCGAATAATGCCAAACTGGGAATAGTTTGCAGAATATTAGCCACACCCAAAATAGGCTGACGCAGTTGAGTTTGGCGAGTGATTAAGATTCCTAAAGGAATACCGATAGCGATCGCAACACTAATGGCAACACCCACTAAAAATAAATGTTCTAGGGTGTGTTGTAAGATTTCTGGTGCGTACTTAATCAGAAAAAAATCTTTCATAAGTTGTCTTGTAGTGAACGCAGACATTGCAGGAAGGCTAGACTTTCGGGGTGTTGGGAACGCATAAATTCATCCTTTGTTCCTAATACCACTAATTCTCCCCCATACATCAACCCAATTCGCGAAGCCAAAACACAGGCTTCTTGAATATCGTGGGTAACAAAAACTACTGTCTTGCCCAATTCTTGTTGTAACCGCCGAAATTCTTGCTGCAGTTCTAGGCGAGTGATGGGGTCAAGTGCGCCAAATGGTTCATCCATTAATAATACAGGGGGATCTGCTGCTAACGCCCTGGCTACACCTACTCTCTGTCTTTGTCCCCCCGATAACTCATGGGGATAACGCCTAGCGAATTGTGCCGGATCTAAACCTACTAAATGCAATAATTCGTAGACTCGCGTTTTGATTTGTCTAGGTTGCCAACCTTCCAAACTAGGGACTAAACCTACATTACGTTCTATTGTGAAATGAGGAAACAAACCAGTTTCTTGAATCACGTAACCAATCTTACGCCGCAGTTTAATTTCATCCCACTGCGTTGTTGGTCTACCATCAAATAACACCTCACCTTGGGTGGGCGTGTACAGGCGATTAATTAACTTCATTGTAGTAGTTTTGCCGCTACCACTACGTCCAAGTAAAACTAACGCTTCACCGCGATGTATATTAAAATTGAGCCGCGATACCAAAGGACGATGGTTGCGGCTCAATGTGACATCACTAAATTCAATAGCGACTGAGTTATTTTGTGGCATTATCTGAATTCGTAATTCTGAATCATTACAAATTATCATGCCTCTCAAACCCAGATTCTACCATTCTGCTTTTCTCTCCATCAGAATATCGACGAATGAGTTACGATCTGGAATTAACTTCCTGCTAACAAAACTTTCGTTGCGGACTCACCCACCTTCTTGATTTGGCGCGTTATTTGGAATAACATCAAACCTAAAATACCCGTGTGTCCCATAATTGCCATCAAAGCATTCATTGTTGATGCAGCACCTGATGGGTATAAAGCAACTATAGGTGCAGCTACAGAAAACAGCCACCAGAAAGTGTGGTTTCCAGGATAGGAAAACAATACGGCTAAAGCGATGACTGGCAAAATGATTACAGCACCGAGAACACCGTTAGTCCAAAATAGCCTTTGTCCATTTTTCATTAATAAAAGTAGCTGAGTTAAAGCCGCGTAGATAACAGCGAGACTACCAGCAAAAGTTAAAGCTATTAACGAATTAAGTTTATCAGTTTCACTGCTCAAAGAGACAATAGTAAACAAACTCAAAGCTGTAATAGCGATTATGGCGTTAATAGCGATCGCAATTACACCTGGACTTTTTTCACCCCAAATTAAATCTTGAATTAAATTACGCTTCACTCCCTGCTGATTAACGAAATGGCGATAACGCGCCCAATCTTGTAATGTGTGGCGATGGGGAGTCACAGCTGCAATTAAATACAGAAACAAAAACAAATTCAGAAACATCAGACAAGCAATATTATCTTTCATGGCAGAATAATAACCACCATCGCCAAAGACTAATTTTTGCCAATTAGCACAGCCAATAGTCACAATTGTGAAAGCCAACGTGAGCAAGTAACTCTGGGGTTTACTGAGCATGGTAGCATTGCGATCGCGGAAGCAGCGTTGTAATGATTGCCAGATAAAATAAGCTCCCACTAAGTGAACAAACATTGCAAAACCGATAATTTCTACCCAACTATTTCCTAATAATAGATTGAACCAATGAAAATTAGAGAAATCCGCCCCCACAAATGAATTATTTCCAGAATTGGGAATGAAATAGTATGGGTTAATGAAGTTCAAAATGACAAATGGGTGATTAGATAATGTACCACCTCTGAGTGATTGCTGAGTTAGTAAGAGCAACCCCAAAACTGTACCGCTTCCCAACCAAGCTTGAAAGCTACCTAACCAAGAACCAACCAAGGCATATAAAAGTGAACCACTAAAGTAAAATAAGCTGGTGGTGATGATAATTATATAAAAGCTGAAAATCAAGCTCACAGGAATTTTGGCATTTAAACCTAACCATAAATGCACAGGAATTGCTAGGCATACTCCCAAATATATCAGTATGGGAACTCCTAGCATTTTACCGAAGAGAATGCTTCGGGGCGATTGGGGACTTAAACGGATAAAATTGAGTGTGTCCCTTCGTTCTTCTGTCGATAAATCATTGATTAGTACGTAGCTACCCGCTACAATAATTACAAAAAATCCGATAATACTCAGCAAGTTAAATGTATCTTGAAACCACAATTGCCAATTGATGTTGACATTCCCATAGCCATCTAAAAAACATTCCTGTGCAATATCTAAATATTTACCTGTACAGTATTTATTTGCACTGGAATATACAATAGTCTGAGTATTTGGTAATAGGCTTTGGAAATAAAGAAATACCCCAAGCTGCATGAGAAATGAGGTAGCCATTACTATCAGCACATTACGCTTATGCAAGCGTCCTTTAATTTCTCTTAATAGTTGAGGATTCCAGTCTCCAAGTTGATTTATCCAGTTAGTTTGCATAGTGATAACTCATTTGATAATTGGTTTGCAGGAATTACATAACTGGCAGATGATTTTCAGATCGGTGTTACATAACAATGGGATGAATTGAGGTAAGCAGGAGAACAAATTTTATCCAGTTGTTGTCATCACTAGATTCAGCAATGTTTAAGTTTCTAGTTAAGAATCTATTCCCAACTAGAAACTAATGTTACATGATATATTTAACGCCCTGCTAATAATGCTTTACTAGCAGATTCTCCAGCTAATTTAATTTGTTTGTTGAGGTTCAAATTCAACAATCCTAAAACGATAAACTCAGCTAAAAGTGACATGAACACAGTGATAGTTGCAGAATTTTCGATTCCCACCCAAGGGAAAGTAGAAAACAGCCAAACTGGAGCGTAATTGGTGGGTGAAATGCCTAAAAGTCCTAAAATAGCAGGTGGTAAGAACATGAATAAACCTATACTACCAATTGCCAAAATACCGCGTTTAGGAGTTTTCATCAGTAGCATCGTTTGAATAATAGTGGCGTAGATCATTGTCATACTAATAAACAATGCTATGCCTAAAATCGCTTTCATTCTGCCAATCTCATTGACCCAATCAATAGCACTGTTATGCTTGAAATTTAAGACAGGTGCAAAAATAACCCAAACTACTAAGGGTGCCACAATGATGAGGAGATTAATTACAATTGCTATTAAAGATGGGCTTTTCTCACCCCAAATTGCATCATTAAGCCAAGAACTACGCCAGAAAAGTTTATGATTAGAAACTTCGTGGTAACTATAGCGTGACCAATCTTGAATCTGTTGCCGATGGGGTGACAAAATTATCATTAACCCAAACACTAAAGCCAAGTTAAACAACACCAGAAAAACAAAATTCTCACCTATTTGATGATTTAGATCATAGTAGCAATTCTTGCCAAATTCATAAGGAGAGCAATAGTTATTGCTATACTGTAGAGTAAAACCCCAAAAAATTAATTGGCAACAACCGACGAAGAAATAACTCTGGTGCTTGCTCATAATTGCGGTGTTGGGATTACGAAAACGACGCTGTAGTGCTTGCCATACCCAGTAAATACCAACACCATAGTTAAATAAATGTAACCCTACTAGACTGACAAGATTTTTACCTAGTGGTAAATAGAAAAATTGTAATTTATCCAGTGATGATTGTTCGTTGCTACGTAATAAATTACCAAACAGATAACCCATCATTTCAAATGGGCTTAATAGTCTCAACCATGTAAATGTATTGTGAATATTAGAGGTATATGATGCTAAGTTCAGAGTTGTAAACAAAAATATTAAAACTGCACCACTTGCTAACCAAGGTTGAAATCCACTGAACCAACGACTAATTAAGCTAAATAGTAGTGCATAACTGTAGAAGAAAAAACAACTAGCAACAAGGATGATATCAAAGCTGAGAATGTGACTAAATGCTATTTTAGCTGATAATCCAGATAGTAAATGTAAAGGCAATGCTGTTAAAACTATGAGATAAATGACAATAGGCACTCCTAATATTTTGCCTATCAAAATACTCGCTTCTGATTGAGGAGTAAGACGCAAAAAGTTGAGAGTACCACGACGCTCTTCTTGGGCTAAATTATTGATGAGTAAATATGTACCAGCAACTAACAAGATAAATACAAACATCACACTCAATGTGAGGAATATATATTTCCAATGATCTTGCCACCATAGTGATATGTTTATTTGATCAGGAGGGCAATATTTCTCATACAGGTTTCTATTAATATTTGTTTGCTCGCTTTGTAAATTAGCTAATTGAGTTTTAAATACTTTAAGCTTGACAGGATCAAAGCTGCTCTTATCGCTATATAGATTTATTTTTTGCTGGACTTGATTAACTAATTGATAAAGTACGTTCAGACGTTCGTGATAACCTTTACTCAAATTACAGTATGCCCCGGACATCGTATATTTTTCGCCGGGATAGTCAGCCAATTGATAGAGAAAAATTGCTACTTGTGCTAAGAGTGATAAGCCAACAGTAATAACTATGTTAAAAATTTTAAGGCGGCCTTTAATT
Source organism: Trichormus sp. M33_DOE_039 (assembly GCA_015296085.1). Classification (GTDB taxonomy): domain Bacteria; phylum Cyanobacteriota; class Cyanobacteriia; order Cyanobacteriales; family Nostocaceae; genus Trichormus. Next base: position 22,836 of record DVDT01000019.1, read on the forward strand.
TCTCGAAATAATTGTGGATTCCAATTGCCTATTTTGTCTATTAAATTGAGCATCATTGGTCAGATCTCCCACGTTAATGATTAAGAGGCTTGTTTGTGTCCTAACTTTAAGAAAATACTTTCTAAGTCTTCTTGAGTGCAGTGGAAATCAGTGATGGGAATGCCAGATGTAACTAGCGATCGCAATAATTCTGCGCAGTCTTCCTGTGTCCCGGAAAAGTTAACTCTTAAACTATTAGTTCCGGCTATTTTCTCCCACTCATCTACGCAGGGATAATGTTTAACTGCATTTAAAAGTGCATCTAAATCACCCAAAGTTGATAAGATTATCTGTTGACGAGATAAGCGTTGATAAAGTTGCTGGAGTGAAGCACTTTCTACGAGGAAACCTAACTCCATAATTCCCACAGAAGTACACAGTTCTGCTAAATCACTGAGGACGTGGGAAGAAATTAAAATTGTCATTCCCGCTTCTTGCAGTGCTTTGATAATTTCCCGAAATTGCATCCTGGCAATGGGGTCAAGCCCAGAAACAGGTTCATCCAATAGCAGTAAAATTGGCTCATGGATAATAGTTCGTGCTAAACTCAAACGCTGCTTCATCCCTCGCGACAGGGTAGAAATTAGACTGTTGCGTTTATTACCCAGTTGAATGAGTTCTAGAACTTCGTGTAAGCGTTGAGTGCGTCGTGGTTCTCGTAGTCGATACAAACGGGCAAAATAATCTAAGTAATCCCAAACAGTTAAATCTTCATATAAGGGATAATCATCAGGGAGGTAACCAAGACGACGTTTGAGAGTCGGGTTACTCTTGTCACGTCGCAGGCGATCGCCATTAATATAAATCTCACCCGTAGTTGGTTCTTCTGCTGCTGCCAACATGCGGATGAGAGTGGTTTTACCTGCGCCATTCGGGCCTATAAGTCCGTATACTTCACCGATTTGGATTTCTAAGTCAACATCATTAACGGCTATGTGCCGTTCAAATTGCTTAGTTAAGCCACTGGTGCGAATTGCTAATTCTTTTACCATAGCTGCTGTAGTGCGGCTGTTGTTTAAACACTAACCTAACCTCTTTCTACAACTTTCGCTAGACTCGTTTCGGAAATTGTAAGCGAAATAATGTAACTTAGGTTGCTATAGCAAAGTGGATTTATCAGTACATAACTTCCGAGACTGAGTGAGAATCCTGCGATCGCATTAAAATAATACTTAAAGTTCAATAGCTGAAATAATCATGGAAGTTTTTCAAATGACGACAACTGTTGATGAGTCGGGACTGTTACACCTCAACATCCCCACGCAGCTATCACCTGGACAGGTAAATATAGTAGTTGTGTTGAACCCAGTTCCAGCAGACAAAACACATAAATCTGGTTATGATTTTTCTGATTTGGCGGGAAAATTAGTCTGGCAAGGAGATGCAAGAGCCATGCAAAGAGTATTACGGGATGAGTGGTAGTCGCTACTTTTTGGATACAAATGCAATTGTGGCACTGCTAAAAGGTAATTCACCCTTGCTACAACTGTTGCAAAATGCTGATTGGATAGGAATTTCAATTATCAGTCAAATTGAATTTCTAGCATTTTCTGGGTTGAGTCAGGGAGATATCCAAGTTTTTCAGCAATTTGTCCAACGAGTTGAAGTTGTAAGTTTAACCGCTACTGATACGTTATTAATTGACCAAATTATTCAACTGCGTCAACAATATCGCCTAAAATTACCAGATGCAATCATCGCGGCAATGACACTCCATAAAAATGCCAACTTGGTCACAATGGATAGAGAATTTGTGAAAGTAGCCACATTAGTAGTTATTAGTTGGTAGTTATATCTTCCCTAGGTTTCCAATTTACCCTGTAGCCAAGTCTTTCGGATCGAAAAGCTCTTGAATTAGCTTTTTTTGAGCATAAAATGCTCAACAGAATTCGACACATCATAGAACTGTACCATAGGATAAATCATATTGGAGGTAAGTATGATTTTCACCAAAGAGCATAAGCAAAACTATGACTAGTTTTGCTTATGCTAATATCTTCCTGATTTTTAGAAATTCTCGAAGTTAGAGATCGCTGTTTTCATCTTATCCAACACTTCATCTACAGCGATCGCCCCCAACTCCCCAGAAGCACGGGTACGGATGCTTAAGGTGCTGGTTTCGACTTCCTTTGCACCTATGACTGCCATTACAGGTATTTTCTCTTTTTCAGCGTTGCGGATTAATTTACCCAAGCGATCGCCACTAGTATCAACTTCCGCACGGATACCTAAAGCACGCATCTTGGCTGCTACATCTTTGGTGAAGTCTAGCTGTGCTTCACCGACTGGTAACAATCTGGCTTGTACAGGTGCTAACCACAAAGGGAAATCTCCCGCATATTCTTCAATCAAAATCCCAATCAGTCGTTCCAGTGAACCAAACGGCGCACGGTGAATCATCACTGGACGTTTGCGAGTTCCATCTTCAGCTACGTACTCTAAATCAAAGCGTTCTGGTAAGTTGTAATCTACCTGCACAGTTCCTAACTGCCATTCCCTATCTAAAGCATCTCTGACGATAAAATCTAGTTTCGGCCCATAGAAAGCGGCTTCTCCTATACCTTCAAAATGATCCATCCCCAAGGTTTCAACTGCTCGACGAATGGCATTTTCGGCTTGATTCCAAGCTTCATCAGAACCGATATATTTATCACTAGCTGGATCACGGAAACTGAGTCTGGCTTTAAAGCTTCCCAATTTCAAGGTTTTAATTACCGACAAGATCAAATCCACAACGTTGAGGAATTCTTCATCCAACTGTTCTGGCGTGACAAAAATATGAGCATCATCTTGGGTAAAGCCACGTACACGAGTTAAACCGCCTAATTCTCCAGATTGTTCATAGCGATAAACAGTACCGAATTCTGCCAACCTGATGGGTAATTCTCGATAAGAGCGCAACTCACTCTTATATATTTGAATATGGAAGGGACAGTTCATGGCTTTGAGGACAAAGCCTTGCTCGTTTGCGGCCGCTTCCTCATTCTCAGCCATCATGGGAAACAGGTCATCTTTATATTTCTGCCAGTGTCCAGAGGTTTTAAATAAATCGATTCTGCCAATGTGAGGTGTTACAACCTGCTGGTAGCCACGTTTTAACTGTTCTTGCTTGAGAAAGTCTTCTAAAATGCTGCGTAACAAAGTGCCTTTGGGTGTCCACAAGGGTAAACCTGGCCCTACTTGGTCGGAGAAGATAAATAACCCTAGTTCTTTACCTAGTTTGCGGTGGTCGCGTCGTAACGCTTCTTCTTTTCGTCGCTTATACTCAGCTAGTTGCTCAGGGGTTTCCCATGCAGTCGCATAAATACGTTGCAGTTGAGCTTTAGTTTCATCCCCACGCCAATAAGCACCCGCTACGCTTTCTAATTCTATGGCTTTGGGGTTGATTTCACTGGTATTTTCTACATGAGGCCCTGCACATAAATCCCACCACTCATTGCCCAAGTGGTAAATCGTGATGGGTTCTTGTTTGATATCTGCCAAGATTTCTAATTTGTAGGGTTCTTTGATTTCCTGGATGCGTCGTTCTGCTTCTTGGCGGTTGACTTCTTCCCGAATGACTGGCAATTTCCGGTTGATAATCTTCACCATCTCTTTTTGGATGGCTTTGAGATCCTTATCGCTGAATGGCTCTGGATTATCAAAGTCATAATAAAATCCGTTTTCAATCCAGGGGCCGATTGTCACTTGCGCCTTGGGAAACAGCTTTTGCACTGCCATTGCCATCACATGGGAAGCGGTGTGGCGAATCTTCTTTAGGTTTTCTGATTCGCTGGTACGCGGTAAATACATTTTTTCAGGTTGTGCTGATGTGTTGGGAGCTTGATTAGGCGACATTGGCTGCTGAACCATTGGCGAAGTAATTGCAAATGTAATTAATCAATTACAGTTGTGAAAAATCTACCCAAATATAACACGGGGTTATGGCTCTGCTGCGATCGCCTATATGGGAATGAGTTCATCACCTTTACTATGGGAAATTTGATTTTTTGTTACAAATTATTTCTCAGTATTACTTAATTTTTACTCAAGAGGTTAGTAAGATTTCCACAGACTGGAAAAACTTACATATGATGTTTTCTCAGCTTCTGCACAAAAATATAGGGTTCATAAACCGACCAGTGCATACACTGGATTTATGTTTGCTTTATACAAGATAAAAATGTAAAACTATATACTACATTTTGTATTTCATACTGCCGTAATTTGATAAATCTTTCTCTGGAAATATCTGATAGTGATGTTAAGAATTGTAAATAAGGTTAATATTGATAAAGAAATTAGAAGAATAGCCCAAATTATATGCGAGACTCAGAGTTACCAGATACAGATATACTCAAAACTGTATTAGAACCTTTGTTAGACGACTTTCAGTATTGGTTTGAGCGATCACGCGAGTTTCTGGAAAAGCATAGGCTCTCATTTATGAACGAACAAGAGCAGTCTGATATGTTATCGCGGATTCAGCAAGCACAAGCAGAACTCAATACGGCAAAGATGTTATTTACAGCTACCGAAGGACAAGTCGGGCTGGATATGGCAACTATCAAACCTTGGCATCAATTAGTCACTGAATATTGGAGCGTGGCACAACGTTTTCATTCCGAGAAAACAACTTAGACCGTCATCTATGAAGGTATATATCTCGTAGCAATTGCCAAAATTTTTTAATATTCTTTTAATAAGCAATGTAATGTATCTTATGCTACTATAACATGAATAAATGTTGACAAATTAACTTATCTATACATAGACGTACTTTAAGTACATCAAACATTTAGTGTCGCCAATGATGAAAGCATGGGCGAAACAAAGCTTTAGAATACAAAGTTTTAAAAAGTTTTAAAATTTGCTGCCCTGGAGGAAAACCCGATGTTACACCTACTCTACATTTTGGCTTTTACGATTCTGGCCGTTATCGCTGTAGCTAACTTGATTCGTAATTTAATCATGTTCAGCTTTGATCGCGACGGTTTGCGCGGCTATCCAGCCAGAAACTCACAATCTCGGAATCAAGACAGTTTTGGTTATTTGGGAGCTAAAAGCAACTTTACACCACATCCAGAATTATTGGATAGCGCAGGCAATATGATCAAAGAACCTCTATTGGTTATGCGTTCCATTAATGTTGAAGATGCACGTCAGCAATTAGATGCTATTTATGAATCTTCCCCAGGACATAAAAGTGAAAGATCAGAAGAGGCATAAATTGATTTCAGAGTTAGGTGTGTAGAGACATTGGTGTACAACGTCTCTTTAGTCGTAATAATTTTGCTAAGTTAGCGTTATACAAATTTGAAACAATAATTTAACAGAAAGATTTCTTAGGGGTGCAATATCTTGCGCCCCTAATTATTATTGATATTCTGCCCAGATTTCTTGTACTGGTATGAGGAAATAGAGAGTAGTGATTTTTTTCTTCACCACTCCTAATTTTTGATGCTTGAGTTTAAGCTTCAATCACTACACGCAAATTACCACGTTTTTTCGCTACTCGACAGGCGGTAGTGCTACCAGAACGCTCAAATTCCAGGTCTAAAATTGTAGTACCGACTTGCAAATTATGTAACGACAAACGATTAATTGACTCTGGCAAAGCAGGGTCAATAATTCGCAAACAGTTATTGGGTGCATCAGGTACTAAATTCACAATCATTTGAAGTAGCTGAAAAATACTCCCAGTAGCCCAAGCTTGAGGAGTACAAGCAACAGGATACTGTACAGGGGTATGGTCGCCATTGCGTTCGTAACCACAGAAAAGTTCTGGGGGACGTTGGTAAGGTTGCTGAATTGTCATATCGAATAAAGCTTGGAACAGTTCCAAAGCTTGATCAATTAAACCCAGCGATCGCAATCCCATCGCGGTTAAAGCATTATCATGAGGCCAAACCGAACCAATGTGATAACCCATTGGATTATACGCTGGTGACAAACTACTCAAAGTCCGAATGCCCCAACCATTAAACATATCGGGAGCGCGTAACCTTTCTGCTACACTGTAAGCTTTTTCTGGGGTAAAAATTCCTAAATTTAGACAATGACCAGGGTTAGAGGTGATACTATCTACCTGTTTGCCTTCGCCATCCAAAGCTAAGGCACAGAAATCTTGATCTTCTATCCAAAAATCACGGTTGAAACGGACTTTGAGATGTTTCGCATCTTCTTGCCAGCGTTCTGCTAAGTCTATACGTTTTTTCATCTTAGCAATATCTGCTAGACGGGTTTTAGCAGCATAAACATAAGCTTGTACCTCACACAAAGCGATCGCGCCGTTGGCTAATTCTCCCTTCCTGTCAACAATACAGTCGCCAGAATCTTTCCAACCTTGATTAGTTAGACCACGTTTAGATCTGCGATAGTAGCTGAGATAACCTGTAGCTTGCAGATTCCGATCAATCCAGTCCATAGCCGCCAGTGCATTCGGCCACAGTTGTTCTAAAGTATCTTGATCGTGAGTCCACGCATAGTATTCGGCATACAGCATCAACCACAAGGGAGTTGCATCCACCGTACCGTAATAAGGTGTGTGAGGAATTTCTTGACAACGAGCCATTTCCCCCAAGCGTAACTCGTGCAAAATCTTTCCTATTTCTTCTTCACGCCATTCATCTTCTGCTTTGCCTTGGTAAGTTGCCAATAACATTAAAGTTTCTTTGGCAATTTGAGGATTCAGCATCAGAGTTTGGGAAGCTGTAATCAGCGAATCGCGCCCAAATAGTGCCGAGAACCAAGGTACACCCGCTGAGACCGTCTTATTTTCACCAAAGGACTGGCGTAGTAAATACATATCCTGTTCAGCACGTTCAATCACCCGATTAAAAATACTTGTATCGGCGCGGATGTTAGTAATCTGTTGCACCCAGTGCTGTTCTTCCATCATTTCGGCTGCTTTAGCTTGTCCTAAAGTCACAGCCGCATTCACAGTAGAACTGGAAGTATTATTTGTAAACAAATTGATGCGATAGCCCAGTTTCTGAGTAGCATGAGAGGCCAATTCTAACTGCCAAACCGCAGTATAGCCTTTGAAAGAGTCTGGTTTATGATGCTGAAATTGGATGCGAGATTCCATCACCAAACCATCTACACCTTGATATGCCAAGCTGAGAGAGTCTTCTTTGGCTGGTGCAGAGTGAGTTGGTATGGGAGATAAACCATCAGGGTGAAAAGTTGTGAAGCCTTCAGATGTGGTTTCGACAAGGCGTAGTAGCTTACCGCGTCTTTCTCTGTCATAACCCCGAACTTCAAACAAATCTACAAAATCGGCATCAAAGCTGATACTGAGTTCAAAAGTCACTGGTGTAGTACCATAGTTGGCTACTTCGATTTCTTCAAATAAAGCACCATTAAGTACCATTTCCCGCCGAATACCAACAGTATCAGCTTTCATGCGTTCATCGATTCTGGGGTTTGTACATAAAACCGACAGATAAAATCCCTTTTCTGCTGTACTGCTGAGAAGTACAGGCGATCGCCCATCAATTTGTAATTCCAGACGGCTGAGAAAGCGTGTATCACAGCAAAATAGACCCATGCTGGGATTACCGCCATCATTGAGGGAACAGCCAGAAATGTTCCCCATTGTGTCTGTGACTAAAAATAGATCATCATCCTTCACCGTTAGCGTTGGCTGCGGTCTTTCACTGACCACACAAGGCCACTCCGTAATCGGTATTTGTTCAGCAGGAATAAAAGTTTTTCCATCCAATAGAATTTTGTCCGGGGTTGTGAGAGTATCCGGTGTCACGTTGTTCTGCTCCGAATTCAAAATTTAAAATAGCCTATGGGTAGGTTTACGCATCCTCAAGAAAGGCAAACCTGCAAAATTCGTCTTTGAAAATTCTGAGCGGAGGTTTTCTCCGCAATCTACGGGTTTGCATAGCGTTCCGTAAGGAAAATCAGCTACAGACTTGCCGCAAAATTCAAAATAAATCATCTCTATCAATTGCACCACGTCGCTTTGGCGCAAGCCTGATAGTAGAGTAGGGTGGCATTCTGAGTTAGTTTTGGTTGTAGTTGATTAGTACACTAGTTCAAGCAATAACATGAACTGTTAACTAATGACTGATGACTCAGTACCATAACAAATCTTTATCAATGTATATTGTTTACATTGGAAGTCAAGATGAAAAAATCGGGATTTTCAGTTGCTTTATCTCATAACCAGCGATCAGGGCTTTGATTAGGCTTAATACTTATCTAAGCTACAGCAACATTCAAAATTGAGGTAAAGATGGAAAATCAACAATAGATTTAATACTAAAGAGATTCGCATCCCCTTGCTGTGAGTAATAGCTTTTGGGTTTTTAGCTGGGTAGAAAACTAAGATTTTGTGTAAATCAACAACTTTAAGTTAACAAACTTCTTCATAGCTTGATAGGAGAGCTGTTCGAGAATGTATATTGGGCTTAGTAGACCACTTTTTTAAATCACCACGATGCCAGCAAATGGATCACAAAACTTAGATGCAGATCGAAATAGTTGTCATGTGTATATCCCTAAGACACATCAAGGCTGTAACGACAAAATATATTGCCGTTTTTGGTCTGTTCATAACTCTAGATTTTAAGTCTCTAAAACTTATCAGCACTTCTGCAAGGTAAAAGTAAATCCCTGCTAATTCCTTGAGAGTGTTGTTCAAGATTATTTACATTTTGCACCTGTCTACTTCATCAGAGTCAGTTGTAACTTGTAAAATGCAGCTGTGACGTGGATCTTGTTCAGATTGGGCTTTTTAAAAGATATTCATGAGCATTTCGACTTCCGTGCTGAGTGATTTGCTACAGTCCCTACCCTACCTGCGGCCCCAGCTATACTTCAAAGCTTCATTAACGGCCCTCTCCCACGCAATGGAAGATCAGGTGTTGGCTGCGACTTTAGATCAGCCTCTAGTAATTGCTAGCTTTCAAAGAGAGAGATTCTATCGCCAAGAAGCTCACCGCTATGAGCGTTTGTCGCAAAGAAGTAATCAAATATACGTGTTATCTGCGCCAGAAACAGATTTTACCAATAGTTCTGAATACTATGAAAAGGTAGCCTTTGAGCCAGATGATGCGTTAAGTCAAGAATGGCACTTGGTGGTCATTGCTGATAATTATGCTACCTGCTTGGTTTGCCGGGAGAGTCTGGGGTCGATCGCCAAAAATCAGCAATTACCTGATTTGCTGCCGAGTTTAGATATGGACACGGGGCGACGGTTTGAAGGTATTTGGACATCAGAGCGAGGAGTGAGTATCAAAGCAGCTCAGTTGCTCTTAGAAAGGATTGTAGTGTACAGACCAGACTTGGCAGGCAAGGTTGAGAAAGCACGCCAAAGATTTGGGATTGGAGATAGTAAAGCTTACTTCTCCAATCTGATTACTGAATATGCTTGTGACATCGACACAGATCCGTTTGTGCAACGCTTAGTTACCTACCTGCAAGCAAGCCAGTACAAACTACACAAAGCTTACCGTTCCATCGCTGCCCAAGCTCGCAAAGAACGCTTAGTCAACTCAATTAGTACGGCAATTCGGCGATCGTTAGACCCCCACGAGGTACTACAAATCGCTGCCCAAGAACTAGGACAACACCTAGGAGCAAGTCGTTGTTTAATTTACCGCGCTCAAGCTTCAGATGCCCAAGCTACTATCGAACACGAGTTTTTAACACCGGGGTTAGTTTCGATTGCTGGTCAAACTTGGGCGTTAAAGCAAAATCCTCTCTTTCAAGCAGTAGTGGATCACGGTGAAGGTGTTTACGTTAGTGACACGATGAATGATGCTCGTATTACTAATTCCCCTACGCTGTCCTCAATTGCGAAGAAATTTGCAGTAAGGTCGTGGTTGATCGAACCAGTATTGTTTCAAGGGCGACTATTAGGGATTGTGGAACTCCAATATTGCACTCTACCGCCGCACCAATGGCAACAAAGTGAATTGGATTTAGTAGAAGCGATCGCTACCCACATTGGTGCTGCTTTAATCCAAGCCGAAGCCTACGCTAACTTAGAAGAACTTAATCAGCAATTAGAAGCTCTAGATCGTACCCGCAGTAACCTCATAGCCATCACTGGACACGAACTCCGCACCCCGTTATCGACTATTCAAGTTTGTCTTGAAAGTCTCGCCACTGAGCCGGATATGCCCTTAGAATTGCAGCAAGTCATGTTGAATACAGCTTTGGCTGACTCAGAACGGATGCGAAAACTAGTGCAAGATTTTTTGACCCTTTCTAATTTAGAAAGCGGTCGCGTGGAATGGCATCCCGAATCTCTCACTTTACAAGAATGTGTAGATTTAGCTCTCAGTCGCATTCGCACCCGTCCCACAGTCGAAAAACCTGCCACCATCACAGCACAAATTGCCCAAAATTTGCCTTTAGTTAGAGCAGACGGGGATTGGTTGGTAGAAGTTTTAGCCAAACTTATAGATAACGCCTGTAAATTTACCCCCACCCAAGGTCAAATAACGATCAGTGCCGACCAAAATAGCGATCGCATGGTAGAAGTCAGTGTTACCGATACAGGACGCGGCATTGAACCCAATCGCCTAGAAATCGTCTTTGACCGTTTCTACCAGGAAGAAGGCGCATTGCGACGCACTGCTGGCGGTACAGGGCTAGGTTTGGCTATTTGCCGCCAAATTGTCAACGGCTGGGGTGGGAAAATCTGGGCAGAATCAAACGGTAAAGACCAAGGTAGTCAGTTTCACTTCACCATTCCCATTGTTCCTAGTAGCAAAGAGGAAAGTAAGCCAAAAGTCAAGAGTAAGAAATAGTCATTAATTCATAGTTCAAGCAGCAATAGCATCAAATCTTGGATTTTGACTGTTGACGATGAACTTTTGAATATTAACTATTGACTAATGACTAACGACTGTTACAGACTGTGACACGATCGCAATATGATCGTGATGGCGGTGTTAGGATGCCCTAAAAACGTTGAGAGAATCCCTTATGGCAGAAACACTTTCTGGAAAAACTCCACTATTTGCAGGCAGCACTGGTGGCTTGCTCACCAAAGCACAAGTAGAAGAAAAATACGCTATCACCTGGACTAGCCCCAAAGCACAAGTTTTTGAATTACCCACCGGCGGCGCAGCTACTATGCACGCAGGTGAAAACTTGCTGTACTTGGCTCGGAAAGAATATGGTATCGCTTTAGGCGGTCAACTCCGGAAATTTAAAATCACAGACTACAAAATTTACCGGATTCTGCCCAGTGGCGAAACCACCTTTATTCACCCAGCCGATGGCGTATTCCCAGAAAAAGTGAATCCTGGTCGTGAGAAAGTCCGTCACGTTCCCCGCAGCATTGGGGAAAATCCCAGCCCTTCACAACTCAAGTTCTCCGGTAAAGCTACCCATGATGCGTAAGGGCTAGGGACTGGGGACTAGGGACTGGGAGGAAGGTAAGGGGCAAGGGAGCAGAGGAGAATATGATCCTCCAAATCCAATGACGGCAGTTGCTATAAGTCGGGAAACCCGACGACACTTGCGACAAGTCGGGCATTGCCCGCCTAACGCAGTGTCTCCCCAACGCACTGCCTACCCCATACCCAATTCACAATTCCCAATCCCCAGTCTCCAATCCCTAATCCCCAAACCCCAATATGCCTATGATTTTTCCCGATTTTTCTGAATTTTCTCAGCTAGCTCTCCAAGGTAATTTTGTCCCCGTCTATCAAGAATGGGTAGCTGACTTAGATACACCTGTTTCGGCTTGGTATAAAGTTTGTGCGGGACAGCCGTACAGTTTTTTGCTGGAATCGGTGGAAGGTGGGGAAAAAATCGGGCGATATAGTTTAGTTGGTTGTGATCCACTATGGATTTTAGAAGCTAGGGGTGACACTACCACCCAAACTCATCGTGATGGTTCTGAGGTGGTGTTTACAGGCGACCCGTTTACAGCCTTAGCGAACTGTCTTGAGCCTTTTGTCCCAGTTAAGCTACCCCAACTACCCCCAGGAATCGGGGGATTATTCGGCTTTTGGGGCTATGAACTGATTCGGTGGATTGAACCTCGTGTACCAGTGCATCCCCAAGATGAGCGCAAAATCCCGGATGGTTTATGGATGCAGGTAGACCACTTGTTGATTTTTGACCAAGTAAAGCGGAAAATTTGGGCGATCGCCTATGCTGATTTACGTGATCCGCAGGTAGATTTAAAATCGGCATATCAAAAAGCTTGCGATCGCGTGACTCAGATGGTGAGTAAGTTATCTTTGCCCCTATCTCCACAAAAAACCATCTTGGAGTGGACACCCCCTGGCCAAGTCAAAGTGGGTGAAGCACCAGAATATAGCAGCAATTTCACCCCTTCAGAATTTTGCACCAGCGTCCAAAAAGCCAAAGAATACATTAAAGCAGGCGATATTTTTCAAGTCGTCATTTCTCAACGGCTGTCTACACAATACACAGGCGATCCTTTCTCTTTGTATCGTTCCCTGCGTCAAATTAATCCTTCGCCTTACATGGCGTATTTTCACTTCCAAGACTGGCAAATTATTGGTTCTAGTCCTGAAGTTATGGTAAAAGCAGAACGGAATCCAGAGGGCGGAATTATTGCTACCGTTCGTCCCATTGCAGGAACACGTCCACGGGGTAAAACTACTCAAGAAGACTTGGCTCTAGCAGAAGATTTATTACAAGATCCCAAAGAAATCGCCGAACACGTCATGTTAGTGGATTTAGGACGTAATGATTTGGGGCGTGTTTGTGAAAGTGGTAGCGTCAAAGTGGACGAGTTAATGGTGGTTGAGCGTTATTCCCATGTCATGCACATCGTTAGCAATGTGGTAGGGAAATTAGCATCTCATAAAACCGCTTGGGATTTATTAAAAGCGTGTTTCCCTGCGGGGACAGTAAGCGGCGCACCCAAAATTCGGGCGATGGAAATTATCAATGAGTTAGAACCTACTCGCCGGGGTGTTTATTCTGGAGTTTATGGTTATTACGATTTTGAAGGACAATTAAATAGTGCGATCGCAATTCGCACAATGGTAGTTAAAGACAATACCGTAACTGTACAAGCTGGTGCCGGCTTAGTTGCTGATTCTGAACCAGAAAAAGAATATGAAGAAACTTTGAATAAAGCGAGAGGGTTACTTGTAGCGATTCGTTGTTTGCGTTGACTTGTAATTAGTCTCGTTAGATTTAATCCAATTTCTCAATTAGGCCTCTTGCACAAATATAACTTCAGGATTATTTCCTAGCGTTGCGTAATCTATTCGAGAAACCCGCCAGAAACTTTAAAGTCTTTATGCAAGAGGCAAATTTCACTTACTCAAAGTCAACACATCCTCTGCAACCAAACAGAGATCAGCTACAGTATATTTAACAACTGCTGAACTTTGGGTCGCACTACAAGAACTCTTAACTTTAATTGTCTTGCTATTATCCTTAATTAATTTAGCTTGGTAAGTGTACACGGAATTACTTTTCGTGGCAAAAGTTAGCTCACCTAAAATTGTATTGTTATCTAAACTTTGCTCTAAAATCTTACCTGCTACTTTATAGTTAAACCAATTCCATCCCTGACTCAACATTAAATCTCTTTCTAAAACTTGCAGTGCAGGATGCAAAATTCCCCAGCCTCTATAAACTTGCTTCAAGTTTTGAATATCACCAGTACGTGTCAAAATTGCCTGAAAAGAATCTTCATCTAAACGTCCATAATATCTAGCTTCTGGCAAGTCTATAGCCGTGGGTGCAAAGCGATGTCCACCAAAATGACTGGATTTCCAAATCCGCACATTTTCCCAATTCAAGTTAGCAAGAGTATTTGTGGCTTGGAAATAAAAAGGATTACCATATCTGGCACAACATTTGTCATAACTGCCATGAGTACAGATTAAAATATCTCGGTTGATACTGTTTTCTGCTTCATAATCAGGTGCTTTTCCCCATAGCCATTGTTTCACAACTGGTGCTATCTGCTCAATATGTGGCAATCTAAATTCATGCTTAATATAGCCAGCACTTAAACCTACCTGTTTTTGATAAATCAAGAGTGTTTTATGTTCTACTTTATGAGTTAAATCATTAGCAATTAAGAGAAATCTGATCGGTAGTTTAGCTTTAGTTACTTCCTCTACCAATATCTGTAAATTATAAGGAACCCATTTAGAGTTAAAAGCATTTGTGATCCAAGGTAAAGGACATTCAACCAGAATATAAGTTTGGTAATCAGTAGCACTACCAATAACCTCTTCTCCTAGTTGCCGTGTAGCATCAGAACAGAAAAAACTATTCATTAATCCCTATGAAATGACTGTATTTATAAACAATGTTTTAAAAGCATGAATTGTAGTAGTTACTACAATTTTCTCAACTGTAAAGTTGTTGATTTCACCCGTTTAGCCACTTTATAGCATTCTTTTGAAAAAACGTCTTCCCTATTAAGAAAAATTCTGAAGTAGAAATAGATATATGTTCACCTTTATCTAGTAAATACTACTAGATAGTGAGGTTTTAAGAAGTTTCCGTGCTAACATAAATTACTTAATTTTTTAACTAAATTAACACCGCAGCATGTAATCTAAACCGTATTTATATTTAATAGCTTGACATTAAATTTTTTGAAGGAAATATATCTTCGCAGCATAAACTTTGTAAAAACTTAATATCCTTATCATTAAATCCTCCATAAGATAGTTGCATTAACTTTTGATTAAATAACATGGTTATGCTCTGCGCTACCTTCAAACTATTAAAATTTTGACTACTTGTAAAACCTTGAGAAATATTCTCAATAAAGCTGTAAAAAAATATAAACGCCTGGTGAGAAACTGTACATCGTACAGACAGGTAACTCAGCAATTGAATTATTGCTGAATTTGAATGTAATGTTTGAAGTGTCCAGAACAGAAGTTCTTACACTCAATTTATCTACCTCAGATGTAGATAAATTGGGTTAACTGGACAGGTTTCCTGCCAGATCATTTTTGCTTGTGCAAGTTATTAGGTTTTTGAGACACTTAATCTGAATTTAGCTGAAATTCAGAATTAATGCAAGTATTTATTGTTATTGATCATTGGCATATAGATATTTTAAATGCTGAGAATTCGTTAAATAAAGCACTCTGGGCTTTATTTGCCTTAAATATCAGTCATTGGAAATATCTATCTAATTAATAAAGATTCTCGATATCAATAGTAAATTTTCGAGCTATAAAAACAATATTTCTCAGAGTTATGGTACTGTTTTAAACCTAATCTGATGGCCATACTGTAAAAAAACTATGAGATTAATCTTAGCCCTAGATTTTGGTGGTACGAAACTAGCAGCAGGTGTAGTGAATGCTGGCTCTAGGGAATGGCTATATTATGAACGCCGGTTGTCTCCAGCCAATGCAGATGCTAGCACAGATTTAAAAATCATGCGATCGCTCATTCACTCCTTGCTACAGGACGTAACACCAGCAGCCATTGGTGTCAGCTTCGGCGGCCCGGTAGACGCAACCACGGGAACAGTCAGACTATCTCATCATGTTCCTGGCTGGGAAAATATTCCCCTAAAAAACTTACTAGAAGAAGAGTTTGGCGTACTTACCAGTGTAGATAATGACGCTAACGTTGCTGCTTTAGGCGAACAACAATTTGGTGCTGGTCAGGGATACGATAGCCTGTTTTACATGACTATTAGCACTGGTGTCGGTGGTGGTTGGATACTCAACGGTAAACCGTGGCGGGGTGCTATGGGTATGGCTGGTGAAATTGGTCACATGGTTGTAGATCCAACCGGCCCTATATGTTTGTGTGGGAAACGTGGATGCGTGGAACGTTTAGCGTCAGGGCCTTATATGGCGCAAAATGCTAGAGAGATTTTAACTAATCCACAAGCAATTCTTAGTGGGGAGTTGCTGAAGAATTTGGTGGGCAACAACTTAAACTTACTGACAGGTCAGCTAATCAGTGAAGCTGCTGCTAAAGGTGATGATGTAGCTACAACAGTTTTGCAAAAATCTGCTTGGGCTTTAGGTCTGGGAATTGGCAATGTAGCTAATTTAGTTAATCCAAAGTTGTTCATTTTAGGTGGTAGTGTGACCAAAGCAGGTAAAAGCTGGTGGGACACATTACAAAAGACAGCAAAAGAGACAGCTTTACCAGAAGTAACTTTTGAAATTCTACCAGCAGCATTAGGAGATGATGCACCATTATGGGGTGCTGTGGCTTTAGTTGAAGAAATTGGGAGATGGGAATAAAAAGATAAAAGGAGACAAATGAGAAGAACTAAAAACTAAATAGCAGAAGATTTATTTTCTGCTATTTGAATAAATGACTCAAATTCTCCTTGAGGTGTCCATTGAATAGCACCATCTTGCGCTGTTAAAAATATCTTAGTTGAGGTTTTATTAAGTTCAGCTAGGATGTTAGAGTCAACATTACCCGTAGATGCGATCGCTACTTGGGGTTTTAATACTGTCACTAAATCCTTCAGAGACTCAGCCTTACACCACAGCACTTGGGGATTAGGCCAGCCGCCAGCTTTCATAATTCTCTGCACTTCTTGAGATTTTACATCCCCCACTAGTAACCAACTTTGCCCTAGAATTTGCAATTGCAAAATTGGTTGTTCATTGATTAGTTGGGCAATTGTTGATCCAGTATTAATAGTTTGTCCTATGGGCAATATTTGATAAATTCCCTGATACTTTTGCACTTCTTGTTGAACTACTTGATTAGTAATTGTGTTGTCTTTATTAATGATATACGTATAAAAATTTTTAATTGGTATTTGTTGTAATACTTCTAGCCAAGCATCACTCTCATTGTTTTGGAAATCTGTAGCGATCGCTGCATCGATACGATTTACACCCTGTTGTTTTAAAAACGGTAAGATTGTAAATCTTCCTGTACCCTCATCACCACTATTAATTACAGTAATTGTACCTTTATCTTGAATCACCAAAACTGGTTCGGCTTTAGCTTCTAACAAAGTTATTCTCATTAATGTATTGGCTGAATGCCAAGCTGGAAACATGACCAAACCAACAGCGATGAAAACAGCAAACCACCAGCGTCGCTGCCACCAGCGTATTAGCCAAACCAGCAATATTAATACATAAATCATCAATAATTGCCAAATTGATATACTACCTAAAACTAAAGAATTACCAGGTAATTGACTGAATAATTCTACCAATCTAATCAGCCAAAGTGTGGGGTAATGCAATAAGCTGGCTAAGGCACTGCCAATTTCTGGGAACATTAATCCAGCGATCGCACTAATAATGCCACCAATACTAATAATTGAAATTAACGGTGTTGTAATAATATTGAGTAGCAAGCTGTAAGCAGGTACAACGCCAAAAACAAATAGTTGCACTGGTAGAGTCCAAATGGTAGCAGCTAGAGGGACAGCAATCAAAGAAGCGATCGCTGATGGTAGCCAACCCAAGCGGTTAAGAATAGCTGGTACTGTCACTACTAATCCCAGTGTTGCCAAAAAACTCAGCTGAAACCCTAAATCCCATATCCATAAAGGATTAAATATTAATAATAGAGTTGCTGCTAGTAACAATGAACCTAACTGTTTTACCTTCCTATTTAATGCCAATCCCACTAAAGCTGCAAAACCCATAATCACGGCTCGCAGTACCGCTGCTTGGAAACCTGTTAAACTCAAGAAAATAATTAACCCTAATGAACCAAGGGTGACTTGTGTGGCTTTTTTTGCCCGCTTAGTCAACTGCAAGATCACGCTCAAAATCAAGGAAGTTTGAAAACCTGAAGCCGCCAAAGCATGAGCTAAACCCGCTTGTACAAATAAATCGCGGATATCATAAGGCAAATTAACCGCTTTGCTACCTAAAACCATTGCACTGACAAGCGGCCCTTCCGGAACTAGCAACCATCTAGCTTGCGATCGCACAATTCTATCCCGAATTTGCCACCATCCCAGTTTTTGTTCTTCATCCAAAATATTGATTTGCCGCCCCATTAAACCAGCAAATGCGCCCTCTTGCTTCAAAAATTTCTGAAAATCAAAAGCACCAGGGTTAGATGCAGCCTTTGGCTTATACAAAACCCCAGTCACTTCAATTTGTTGACCTGGATGTAACCCTGTAACCTGGAGAATAGGCACTGTGACATACAGTTTACCTGTTGCTCCTTTTTGAGTATCTTCCTGATCTTTTCCCTTTTTAACTGGATTTTTCACCTCATCTAGTTGAGACACATTTAGCCAAAATTGTCCTCTTTGACTGCGAGTCACACGAGGATTACTAGTAATTTCCCCACGCACGATAACCAATTGTTCTTGATTATTACTATTTGCTGGTGGAACAAATTGACTAATATCTGTAGCCGTTGGTGCTGGTACTCGCCATTGCAAATAAAAACTCGCTACTAATCCTACCAAGGCAGCTATTAACCATACTTGTGGTTGAACAATCTTCCAAATATTAGATGTTCCTTGGACTTTAACTTGGGAACTTGCCGATGTCTGCAAAAGCGTAGAAGGTTTAGTATGACCTCTTTTAGATAAGATTGCACCTACTATCCCTAAAGGCAAAATCCATATTCCACCCCCAGGAACTACTGTGAATAATAGTCCCAAAATATAAGCAAGGCAAATAATTGCACCACTAGTCTGAATCATAAAACTTTTTATCCAAGCACCCGCTCAACAAAACTTACAGCCGACTCAAAAAGCCACTTGTAGAGATGCGATTTTACTCTAAAAGAAGCTGCACTACTTGTATTTACAAGTCTTGAAAAACTTAAACCCAATAGCTTGAGTTATCTCAAACGCTTTCGTACTTTTGCTGAAGTATAGTTCATTAGGTACATACAAACAAAGCCCGCACAAGCGGGCTAGATAAGAATAATTAAAAATACGATGGCATTTTATTTGCTCGTCATAGTCATTGCATTACAAAGAAATACCTAAGTTAAATCCTAGAATGGCATGGAGCAACAAAACACCGAGTGCCACACTACCTAAATAAGCATGAGCTGCACGTAATGCTTTTTTATCGCCTGCAAATCCAATTAAAGAAATGACACCGTTAATGAGCAAAAGTAATAGTACCAGTGAACCTGTCCAAAAGTGAGGGCTTTCAAACAGTGGTTTATGCTGCATAACTAACGATAGAACCCCACCAGTATAACCACCTGCCAGGAATAGAAACAGCCACGGTGCTAACTGGCGGTGGGCAACCCGACTTTTGAGTGCAGCATCTTTATCTTTATCCTCCAGCAGTTTACCTCGCCAACCTGCCACGCCTACAAAAGTACCTACAACAAAAATCACGATCGCCATCATGACCGGATGACCCCAGTGTACTATTGGTTCGGGTACACCTAGGGAACGAAACCAAGCTGCGATCGGTTCTAGAACCTCACTCCAATTCACCATCTTTCACACACCATTAATATTTACTAGATCATTTACCTAATAACCCTCTTCAAGACAAAGAGTATGAAGAAATTCTACCAAGTTTAAACAAATATTAAGCACTAGTGCATCATTATAGAGAAATTGAAGATGATAATTGTCGTAGAGACGTAATAAATCTCTATCTCTACGACAATCAAAATCAATGGGAAAAAGCTCTTCTATCGAGTCACAGAAGTATTTTTCAACAACGGAAAACCTAACTTCTCCCGTTGCTCAACATATAAATGAGCCACTTTCCGTGCTAAATGGCGAATTCTAGCAATATACCGGGTTCTCTCAGTTACTGATATCACACCTCTCGCGTCCAGCAAGTTGAATGTATGCGAACACTTCATCACATAATCTAAGCTAGGTAAAACTAATCCTTTCTCTGTTAACTGAGTAGCTTCCTGCTCATACAAGTTAAAGAGGTTCAACAGTAATTCAGGATTGGACGCTTCAAAGTTATAGGTACTCTGCTCAATCTCATTTTGCAGAAAAATATCACCATAAGTAATATTGTCTGTCCAATGAATCTTAGTAATAGCCTCCACTTCTTGGAGATACATTGCCAACCGCTCCAAACCATATGTAATCTCAATGGACACTGGACGGCAATCTATACCTCCACACTGTTGGAAGTAAGTAAACTGAGTAATTTCCATCCCATCTAACCAAACTTCCCAACCAGTACCCCAAGCACCCACCGTAGCATCTTCCCAGTTATCTTCGACAAAACGGATGTCGTGATCCTCTGGCTTAATTCCTAAAGCCCGCAGCGAATCAAGATAAATCTCCTGGATGTTATCTGGTGATGGCTTAATTAAAACTTGGTACTGATAATAATGTTGGAATCGATTCGGATTCTCGCCATAGCGTCCATCTGTAGGACGACGACATGGCTCAATATAAGCAACGGCCCAAGGCTCAGGACCTAAAGCCCTTAAAAAAGTGTGGGGATTTTTTGTACCTGCTCCCTTCTCAATATCGTAAGGCTGGGCAATCAAGCAACCGCGCTTAGACCAAAAGTGATGAAGAGAAGAGAAGATGGATTGAAAATTCACTATTAGTCCTCCAAAGACAGGAAAGTGCATAGACTATTGTTGCCTAGAAAGCCTGACAGTGGGGAGTTTGAGTCGGAAGAAAAAAGAGACGAAAAAGTTTGGAGGGAAGA
>DVDT01000110.1 GCA_015296085.1 Trichormus sp. M33_DOE_039
CATGTTGTTGAGATTAATCTCATTTGTGAAACTTAGTGACAAAATGATTCCACTTTAATCGCTTCTTTTATCACTTAGATTTTTGCTCAATCCTTACAGAATAAGCTTTTGAGCTTCTGGCTTAACCCGAACTCAGGTTACGTAGTATTTTGAGATTTCCGTGCTTCTCATTGCAGGCAGATGTAATTAGAGAAAGATTGGAGGAATATCTGCAATAAAGCTTCTATTTTCTGTTTATGGGCGGTGAGCAATGAAAAAATTGATTTGGTTTTCTACCCTAAGTATGGCGATCGCCGCAACTAGTCTACCCGCGATCGCTCAGACCCAACCGATCCAACCTGGACAAACTATTACACCGGGACAACCAATCCAACCTGTCCAACCTGTCCAACCTGTCCAACCAATCCAACCTGAACAACCTGTCCAACCGGGACAACAATTGTCCTATGACCGTACTGCACCCCGAATTAGTAGCACGAGTGGTTTTAGTAACGCTCATTACATCAATGTGTATACAGGAGAACAGCCTTTATCCTATGTAATAGTTCGTCCTTCAGAACTAGTGAGTGTGAACAATAGCGATATCGAGGTCACAGATCAATCTGGTCAAAGAATCAATGCCAACATTTCCGCAGACGGTGACAGATTTAGGTTAAATTTTGATCAACCTATACCTCCTGGTAGCACTATAAAAATTGCTTTCAGGAATTTGGGATTTGATGCTCCCTATCGAAATTTTTATCTATATGAGCTTGCTGGTGGTTACACTGGTTATCAGCGCGAAATTCCCTATGGTTTCGCTCAAGTTCAAGTATTTTAGCGGCTTGCGTGATACCAGTCGTACCACTCTTTAGCACTACGCACCGCGAACCAGAGGAGGATTAAAGCAATTAATCCTCCTTGCCAGGGAGCGTCAACAGCAAACAACACTAGGGCTATACACAAAGTATCCTGTAAAAAGACTGCCCATAATGGCAAACCGCGTAAGCGATAAAACCAACCCACCTGCACCAGCTGTAAGACTAAAGCAAATACGCCACCAATGACAGCTATTAACCAGTATGGTATTGCTGTTGCAGAAGCTACGGCTAGCCCCATAATTGCCCCTACAAAGGGAGATAAGAATAAATGAATTATTTGTAATATTCTTTGTCCCCAGAGTTTTTTGGAAGCAAATATTTCTGCTAATGAACAACTAATAATAAAAGTTAATAAAACCCTATGGGAAATGTGAGAGAAAATTGGCACTTGCGACCAAAAGTCACTACCTTGTAATAGAAAAATAATCAGTAAAGGTATGCCTATTCTCATTCCTGCTGCCGCAGAAGCAGAGAGTGTCGCGAGGATTTCAATCATTAGGCTACTCAAATAACTAATAAATGAGCTTTTATTTGTTATTTAGATTACCCACTACGGAGAGAAATGACAGCAAATATTTTCAAGTATTTAACAATTAGATATTTTTTTGGCTACTAGGGAGTAACTAGTGTTACTCCCTAATATGATTTGCTTAAATGCCTAACCGTTGGTAAACCTCATCTAAATGACGCAGATGTTGCTGAGGGTCAAAACATACAGCAATTTCTGCTGGCGATAATCTTTGAGTAACGCGGGAGTCATTGATGATGAAGTCGTGGAAGTTACCTTCTGGCTTGTTCCAAGCTGCATGAGCGTTTTGCTGCACGATCGCATATGCTTCTTCTCGGCTCATTCCCTTCTCGACTAGGGCTAGTAGCACTTTCTGACTGAACACCACCCCACCATAGCAGTTGAGATTGCGCGCCATATTTTCTGGATACACCAACAGGTTTTTTACCAATTCGGTGATTTCCTTCAGCATGAAGTGCGTCAAAATACAAGCATCGGGGAGAACTACCCGTTCGACAGAACTGTGAGAAATGTCTCGTTCATGCCACAAAGCGACGTTTTCTAAAACCGCGCCAGCATGGCTTCTAACTAATCGTGCCATCCCCGTCAACCGTTCAGAACGGATAGGATTGCGCTTGTGAGGCATAGCACTAGAGCCTTTTTGACCTTTTGAGAAGAATTCTTCTACTTCTAGAACGTCTGTTTTTTGGAGGTTGCGAATTTCCACAGCAAAACGTTCTATAGAAGCGGCGACTAGGGCTAATTGCTGCACATAATCAGCATGGCGATCGCGAGAAATAACTTGTGTGGAAGCGGTATCCGGTTGGAGTCCCAATTTTTGACAAGCGATCGCTTCTACTCTCGGTTCAATGTTGGCATAAGTTCCCACCGCGCCGGAAATCTTGCCCACAGCAATGGTTTCGCGGAGAATTTGCAGCCTTTGTTGATGACGCAACACTTCTGCCAACCACCCAGCCAGCTTGAACCCAAAAGTAATGGGTTCAGCATGAATACCATGCGATCGGCCAGCCATAACTGTATAACGGTGTTCCCGCGCCTTTTCGCGGATTACCTGGATTAAATCTTCCAGGTGTTGCGCTAACAAATCTAGACTAGCGACCATTTGCAATGCTAAAGCCGTATCCAGGACATCCGAACTGGTTAATCCCAGGTGAATGTAACGTCCTGCATCACCTACATATTCATTGACATTCGTCAAAAAAGCGATGACATCGTGGCGGACTTCCGCCTCTATCTCCAACACCCGTTTTGGGTCGAAATTCGCCTTAGCTTTAATTTCCTCAACAGCCGCAGATGGAATATAGCCCAGTTCAGCTTGGGCTTCACAAACTGCAATTTCTACCTGAAGCCAGGTTTTGAACTTATAAGCTTCAGTCCACAAGTTGCCCATTTCGGGCAAAGTATAACGCTCAATCAACGTTCGCGGCAGAATACAACTGTCATATTTTACCTTCTAATCAGCACATCTCAGTCTACTTTTTGTGGTGTAATGGCCTGAGTTTTTGATTCACCTCTAATGATACTGATACCACCGTCAGCTTCCATATACGCCAACCTGACCTCATCTAACAATTCCACACCTTGCTGACGTAATTTACTCATCAACTCATCTTCTGTGATCAATTCTTGTTGTAGATGCCGTCTGATTGTTTTACCGTTTTTTACCAACAAGATGGGGGGAGGATTCAGGAATCTTTGCACCGCAGGTAGTTTGTAACCTAGCCAGTTGAGAAAGTAACTCCAGAAAATGACTGTTCCTACTAAGATTGCTCCTTCAGTAATGGAAGTATAGTTACTAGCCATAGCATTTTGGGCAGCTTCGGCAAATAGCACCACTACGAGTAAATCAGTTATTCCCAGTGTTCCAAGTTGTCTGCTCGGTAGTAAACGTAACACAGAAAATAGTGCTAAGTACACTAAAGAGCCACGTACTAATAATTCTAAAACACTGATACTAGGTACAAAAACTGCACGCCAATCGATATAAAGATATTTATCCATGTATCAAACAAAAGCTATAGGCTAATATTTTTAATTCAGCACTCACGACTCCTCAATTTTTCCTATTTTCTCTTTTGTTGATTTATAGGCATAGCGTTATGTGTTGGCACAATACGTCTGCCATACTTCTTCGCATAAACCTGGGTAAATTCAGCCCCGAAAAAGAGAATTTGGGCAGTGTAGTAAACCCAGGCTAGAATCACTACTACTGAACCTGCTGCACCGTAAGCTGAACCAAAACTGCTATTCCCTAGATATTGTCCTAATAAAAATCTACCGATAGAAAATAAAAGGGATGTGATAATAGCTCCAATTAAAACATCAGCCCAAGTAATTCTGACATCAGGTAGAACTTTAAAAATTAGTCCGAATAGTAAAGTGGTAACGATGAAAGAAATGGCGAAGTTTAGTAATTGCCATAAGAAATCTAATCCTGGTAATAAACCACTAAAATAATTTACTAAGGCCGCTAATATGGTGCTAACTACTAGGGAAACTAACAGCAGAAAACCAATACATACCACCATCGCAAAAGATAAAAAACGCTGGCGAACAATGTTTTTTACACCGCGTCCTGGTTTAACCTGCACTTCCCAAATTGTGTTAAGTGAATCCTGTAATTCGATAAAAACTCCAGTCGCACCTAATAATAAGAGAGCGACACTAATTATAGAAGCAATAGTACCTGCCTGTGGTCTATTTGCATTTTGAATTGCAGTTTCAATGAATTCTGCCCCATCTCTACCAACTAAACCTTGAATTTGGTTAACAATCTCACCTCTAGCGGCATCTTCACCGAATACTGCTCCAGCGATCGCAATCACAATAATCAGCAAAGGTGCAATGGAAAAAACAGTGTAGTAAGCTAAAGCTGCTGCCAAACGCGAAGCTTTATCTTCATTCCACTCTTGAAATGCTTCTTGAAAAAGTTGCCAAATCGCTTGCACATTCATTTAATCAGTCTCCTTAATGAGAAGATGCCACTTTTGGGGCTGATATATTTGATACTGTTTAAGTCAGTAGTGGCATCTTCCCCAAGGTATTTATCCAGCATCCTGGAGACGGAATTTTAGGTAAATTAGCAATTTGGGTTCAAAGGGCAATCAAGAAACTAAAGTTGTTGCTGTATTGACAAGACTATTTTTTTGATCATGCTCATAACACCCCTTGTTTTAAGGGGCGCATACCATCCAAAGGCTTCTCTAGCTAGCTTTAGTGACGATTAACCACCTTTACCAAAGATTCCACTAGCATTCCCGCGACTTTACCACCACTCCGTCCACAATTACTGACTTAGCAGACAACGACGGGAACTTAGCGTTTTGGTGTCATGAGGTTTTCTATTAAGTAGCCGTCATGAACTGCGTACATAAGAAAAGATGAAAAAGTCTTTCCCTTACACACGGCAGTTTGCTCAAGTCGGGAAACCCCTTCGGGTTCACCAATGCAGCTTATGCCGGGAAACCCTTTCGGCAGTTGCTAATGGGGGAAACCCCCAAGATCGCACAGCCTCACCACCGCAAGTGGTTCACCGCCTACGCAACTGCCTCCCCTATACCCCTTTTTCAAGTCAGAATCTCTCAGAGGGCTGAATACAGATTGAAGCTCGACAGCAAGGAAAAGCAATGCTTCCCAAAATATCCCAACTGGCGATCGCGATCAGCTATTTGAACGATTCTATCGCGGTGATCTATCCAGGAACAGAAAAGTTGATGGTACAGGATTGGGACTTAGTTTAGCTAGAGAAATTACTATTGCTCATGGTGGCGACCTTTACCTTGAAGCCACTTTATCAGGTCAAACTGCTTTCGCTTTACGCTTACCCATTAATTAAACAATCAGAATTTAGCATTTAGGCCTGGTAAAGCACCCAAAAATATAATTACCACTGAAAATAGACGAGCAGAAAGCTGACAAAATTTACCTTCTTTCTTTTTACTTTTTACTTTTACCTTTTGCCTGGTTTACTAGGGGTTAGGGGTGAAAATTCTACACACCAGAGATTAGCCTAAATAGATGGTTTCCTCTGCACCCTCATAACCTACATACCCCCTTTACCCATAGCCATTAACCTACACACCTTAGATTGCTGCTTCTTCGCGCTGACAATCAAAAACCACCATGAAAGAAGCATTTGGCACGACTTGGCATAGATGCTGCATATAACCATCAGCATCGGAACGACTGCGAAAACGAGCAACAATCTCACGCTTTGCATCAGGAAGTAAACGCGCGATCGCCCAAGAGTTTAGGCGTTGTTTATAGCCTTTGGACTGAGTTTCAGAGATGCTTGCTTTGTATTCAGAATTTTGTGGCATGATTATCTTAACCGTATTAAGTTTCAGTAAAGGTGTTAGTGAATATTTTTCAGATATTCACTGGCTCCTTTTTTTATAGTGCTGCCACTTTGTTATTCGATTATTTATAAATTGTCAACACCGAGTGATATATTTTAGACTAACTCAGTCATAAATCACAATTTAGTATGAACTGCCGACTATCTAATTAATCAAAGGTTAAACACAAAATTATAGCTTAAACAAAAATAGACTTAAATCATCTTTTTCGCTCTTGTTATAAATTTGTAAAGTTAAAGCAACACTAGTATTAAATTAGACTTATTTCTCAAATAAAGCACATAGTGCATCACCTTTTATAAGCATTAAAGCTTTATCTTCATGATGAAGATAAATCACAATATTTTTTCTTCATTTAAGCAATAATCAGAATTGATCACTTTTAGTTTATGAGTCAGATAATCTGACTTTTCAGAAGATTTCAATCTTATCACCCCATCTCAGGCGACTAGCTCACTCTACCATAGAAAATTAAAACTTCACTAAAAATATCAAGTTAGTTGACCAATAGTTGTTAGGTTGGTTAAAATCTTGGCAACAAATTATACATTAAAAACATAAAATGCCATTAGTAACGTCAATAATTCAAAAAATTGCACCCCAAATTGGTGCGGTAGTCGTCATAGATCCAGAATATCAATTAGTCGGGCATATTACTTTTAAAAATGGGCATAAAGCATTTTTTAGCACTACAAAATTAAATATCAATGGCTTTGGATCAGCTGAGATAGCCAAAGATAAAGGTTATTCAAATTTCTTTCTCAAGCATTTTGGATATAAAGTTACTGAAGGAAAAACATTTTTTAGTCATAAATTTTGTGAAAAAATTGGTAATGATAGAAATATCGATGTCGGGTTTGAATACGCTAAGAGTTTAGGATTTCCTGTTATTGTTAAACCAATAAATCTTAGTCAGGGAAAATTAGTAACTAAAGTTCATAATAAAACAGAGTATTATCAAGTAGCCAAAAAAATATTGCGAATTAATTCAGGGCTGATTGTAGAAAAATTTTATCTTGGCAAAGATTATAGAGTTGTCGTCATAGATAACGAAGTAATAGCAGCATATCAAAGATTGCCTTTATCTGTAATAGGTGATGGCAAATCTATGGTTTTAGAGCTACTGAACCAAAAACAAGAAATTTTTATTCAAAGTGGTAGAAAAAAGATTATAGATTTTGATGATTTCCGCATCAAACAAAAATTAAAAAAACAGAATCTCAATTTAAAAAGTGTCATCCCCAACGGTAAGGTGATTTATCTTTTAGACAATGCTAATTTATCCAGTGGGGGAGAAGCAGTAGATGTCACCGAAACCATCCATCCAGACTTTCAAAAACTAGCTTTAAATGTTGCCAAAGATATGGGGTTAAGATTAATCGGTTTGGATATTATTACCCACGATATCACCAGACCCATGCTAGATTATGTGATCATCGAGGTTAATGGTTCGCCTAGTTTAACTCATTATGCCTCAATTGGAGATGCACAAATTCAGAGAGTTGAACGCCTATATCTCAAGATTCTTCAGGCATTAGAAAGAGATTATAACAATCAGAATTGAGCAGGGAGCAACAAGTAAAAAGGTAAAAGGTAAAAGGTAAAAGACAAAAGGCAAAAGGCAAATAATATTTTACTTTTTACTTTTATTTGCCCAATGCCCATTTTATAGCCGTTGGAGTAAGTTTAAACCGTGGGTATCAGTACCACAAGTATTGAACAGGCTGTAGTTTTCAGCTAGCTGCTGTACCTGTTGTGATTCTGTAGCACTAGGTTTCCAGGGATTGGGGTTGTTGTAAGCGTAGAATGTTTCTACGCCGTCAATCCCATATTCTGCGGCGGCTGGAATTAAATCAAAATGCGATCGCTTGTAACGTGCAGGATGGGCTAGTACGGCTAATCCCCCGGCCGCATGAATTGCTGCAATCACGTTACCTGCCTCATATTCTTTTCCTGTAGTTACCCTTCTTTGTAAATAAGGTCTCATACTCAGGTGTTCTGGTTGAAACCCATAAGCTAAAATGTGAACTTCTGCATTCAATAAATTGGCGTTCACTTCTACACCACTCCATAGGTAAGGAGTAGGTGCGCCGGGATTGTTCCACTTCCAGTCTTCTAGCCAAGCCTGTGCTGCTTCATAGCCACCGACAGTATGATGGTCAGTAATCGCTAAACCTTTTAAGCCAATAGCGATCGCTTGTTCCATCAATACACTTGGCTGCAATTTACCATCTGAGTAGACAGTGTGCATATGAAAGTTAAATAACCTCGGACAACTTTGGGCATCTATGTTCTGGAACACTTGCTCTAAGAGTTCAGCAGCAACAGATGTCCGGGCAAAATTTACAACCATAACCCCCTCTGAATAAAAATACGTGATTCCTTCACACCAACACGCCAAATCCAGAAATGAGTGCCTTTCAGCACTTGTCACTAGTGCCGAAAGCTATTTTCTCAGTTTTATCAGTCAGATTTTTTCAATATGTTAAGACTACGTTAGCAAATCTAAATGCTTGCGGTCATGAGTATATCCAATTGCCATCATAAGCAGCAGTAACAAATGTTATTTATATCGTTTGAGATACTTAGAAAAATACTCATACAATCTTCTCCAAATCAAGCTTGCGGTAGGACTATCACGCCCTACCTATCGGGCATAAAAGTTAATTTTTTGTATCAAAATTAACTTTTATTACAATCCGAGCAATGTCCCTTCACCAGTGATTACTTCACCAATAACAAAAGCTGAAGTATCCTCAGCAGCAAAGAATTGAAGTGTTTGTTCTACTTGATGAGGAGGGATGAGCAGTACAAAACCAATCCCCATATTAAAGGTGTTATACATAGCTTCCGCACTGACAGAGCCGGCTGTTGCCAACCATTGAAAAATCGGCGGAATTGTCCAGCTTTTGGGGTCAATTTGTATAGATTGACCTTTACCCAAACATCTAGGTAAATTTTCTGGCAAACCCCCACCTGTAATATGTGCCATCCCGTGAATTTCTATGCCTGCTTTTCGTGCTGCTAAAATAGGTTTGACATAGATGCGTGTAGGTTGGAGGAAGGTTGCACCGATAGTTGCACCACCTAATAATTCTGGTGTGTCATCCCAACTGAAACCGCCATCTGTGACAATCTTCCGTACTAAGCTTAAACCATTGCTGTGAACACCAGAACTAGCCAGTGCGATCGCTACATCTCCCACTTGCACTTGAGAACCGTCAAGCATTTGGCTTTTTTCCACGATTCCCACACAAAAGCCAGCCAAGTCATACTCACCAACTTGGTAGAAACCCGGCATCTCTGCTGTTTCTCCCCCCAGCAAAGCACAACCAGCTAGCTTACATCCTGATGCAATACCAGCTACCACTTGAGTTAGTTGCTCTTTATCTAATTTGCCTGTGGCAACATAATCTAAAAAGAATAAAGGTTCTGCCCCAGAAGTTAAAACATCATTGACACACATGGCGACCAAATCAATTCCAACGGTGTCATGACGGTTGAGTGTGTGTGCAATTTTCAGTTTTGTACCTACACCATCCGTTCCAGAAACCAACACAGGTTGCTTATAACCACTTGGGAGTTCAAAACAACCCCCAAAGCCACCAAGTCCACCAATCACTTCTGGTCTAAAAGTGCTGTGAACCAAATTGCGAATTTGATCCACAAAAGCACGACCAGCCTCTACATCAACCCCTGCGTCCCGATAATCCATAGTTAATAGTAATTAGTCAATAGTCATTACAGAAGCAATTTATCGCGTCTGTACAATAGTCGCTAGAGACACGATTCATCGCGTCTGTACAACAATCATTAGTTTTTTCTGTTCTTCCTAATTCCCTTTCCCCTATTAAAATACTTCTTCTTCCATGCCTCGCCACCATTCGCCTAAATTCATTAAGTCTTGGTGAATATCTGCTAATTCATTAGCGTATTCATCTTCTGAAATGATGGCTTTGCGTTCTTGGAGTTTTTTGAGCCGCAACTGTACCAATAGCCAGGGTTTGGCTATACCATTGGTTGCTTCCATATATTGTGCAAGTTCTTTGCTATTCATAGTTTAAGAATTTTTGCCCTACTTGTTTAAGATATATGAAATTATTGCAGGATGCGATGATACCCCAGCCAGCCAAAGGCGAGTTCTTGACCATCGCTAAATATTTCAATTAGAGAACAAAACAGCCACGATTTATGTCGTGACTGTTGATTTATGGAAATTTTGGTGAAACTCAAAAGATTACTGCAAATTAAGCTTTAGCTAAATTTTCAGCAACAAAGTCCCAGTTTACCAATTGATCTAAGAAGTTTTTGATAAATGCTGGACGCGCATTTCTAAAATCGATGTAGTAAGCGTGTTCCCAAACATCCAGGGTGAGAAGTGCCTTTTTGCCATGAGCTAGAGGGTTCTCTGCGTTTGGTGTTTTAATCACTTTGAGTGTGCCACCATCATCAACTAACCAAGCCCAACCACTACCAAACTGAGTTGCAGCAGCGTTAGAAAACTCTTCTGCGAATTTGTCGAAACTACCAAAATCTTTGTCAATTTTAGCAGCCAATTCACCAGTAGGCGCGCCACCACCTGCGGGTTTCAAGGAATTCCAGAAGAAGGTATGATTCCAAACTTGAGCAGCGTTGTTAAATATCCCTGCTTTAGAGGGGTCTTTAAAGGAGATTTGAATGACTTCTTCTAGGGATTTATCAGCTAGGTCTGTACCTTCGGTTAGCTTGTTGAGGTTATCTACATAAGCTTTGTGATGCTTGCCATAGTGATACTCGAAGGTTTCAGCTTTCATGCCATACTGCTCTAGAGCATCAAAGGCGTAAGGTAAGGGGGGTTGAGTGAATGCCATTTTATGAAGTCCTCTCTTTACTGTTTTCCAGTTGAAACCTATTGCGGCAGCTTAGGAAATTACAGGTTTTGTGCCTATTTTTTTTATATCCCTAATACTTAGGATATAAAACTTAACATCGTCATTCTACTACCAAAGTGAATACTCATACTCAATTATTTTTAAATAAGTTGTATTACCAAGAATCAGTAATTATAAATCAAAGCTGACCGTACTTCCTAAGTGTAGCTATTGGTGGCATAGAGCAGAAATTAGGGTATAGGAGGATATTTGGATTAAGTTGTTAAGTGCTAGAAATACTCAGTCAACTTTGGGTTTAATCTGAAGTGTGAAAATCATCCTTAAGCCAGATGAATTTACTCTCAGATTCTTTACAATGTTATCTGCGAGACTTTTTAAATTTTGAATGTAGCTAATTTTCAAGTCTGTTTAGAATAACCGTTAATTTCATAGATATAAAGATATAGATATAAATAGGGAGCAAGTGTTTAAGTTCTTACTCCCTGAAAAATTGGTTATAGAGATAGGTAGGCAGACAAGGGGGAATTTTCCCTCATCTTCCGAACTCAACAAGTTGCTCAAAGCCCTGTCCCTGCTAACAGCACTCACTAATCAGCTTTAGCCCGCCAACCAACCAAATTCTTTCGTGTTTGGCTGTTGACCCTTGCAGATCATCTTCGAGAACTCCTCCAGGGGAGCAAGCTGTATGGGAGACCGCCTCAGTACCCGTCGCTGACTCACTGCTAACGGTTAATAGTCAACAGTCAACGAACTTTATGAGGAATGGGCAATTGCAGGGACTTATAGTTTAATGACTACTTAGACAAACATTGCTGATAATAGTTAACAATTTGTTCTGTAACATCTGAGATGCTGAGACCATCTGTTTGCAGTTCAATGGCATCTGCTGCTTTTTGCAAAGGTGAGACTTTGCGAGTGCTATCTTTCCAATCACGTTCGGCAATATCTCGTTCTAGTTGTTCTAGACTGACTTCTGGCTGACCTTGTTTTTGGAAATCCTGTAGACGACGGCGGGC
Source organism: Trichormus sp. M33_DOE_039 (assembly GCA_015296085.1). Taxonomy (GTDB): domain Bacteria; phylum Cyanobacteriota; class Cyanobacteriia; order Cyanobacteriales; family Nostocaceae; genus Trichormus. Next base: position 11,635 of record DVDT01000110.1, read on the forward strand.
GCGTTCACTCACGGAGGCCGTTAAGAAAATTTTGATTTCAGCATCGGGGAAGACATGAGTACCAATGTCTCTACCTTCAGCAACTAAACCGCCTTTTTTACCCCAGCTTTGCTGCTGTTTCACCAAGGCTTCCCGAACAGCAGCTTGGGCAGCGATCGCGGATACTTGAGAGGTGACTTCAATCGAACGAATGGCTTGGGTAACATCAGTCCCATCAATCCACACGCGCACCGGAGATTGTAAATCTGGGCTAGGGGTCAATTCAATCTGACATTTATTTGCTAATTCAGCGATCGCACACTCATCATCAATGGCAAGACCTCGTTCTAGAACTAACCAAGTCATAGCCCGGTACATAGCACCTGTATCTAGATAAACTAGACCTAACTTTGCTGCCACTTGACGGGCCACTGTGGATTTTCCAGCCCCGGCCGGCCCATCAATAGCGATGATAGGTTGGCGATCGCGCAAGATGATATTATCAATCAATCGTGTAGAACCAAGACGAGCTGCGATCGCGAGCATTCCTTCCTCCGTAACTTTATTTAAAGACATTAATGTAGTCGGTTCAACTAATTCAATATATTCCACTGCTACTTGACTGACCTTGGCTAATTCCTGTTGTACTGCTGCTATTAACTGATGGCGATCGCGTATACCTTTTTGAAACGCTACTTCAGCTTGTTGCAAGCTGCGATACAATACTGCTGCTTGCTGTTTTTCCTCGGCAGTCAAATACTGGTTACGAGAACTCAAGGCTAAACCTGAAACTTCCCGCACTATAGGACAAGCTACAATCTCTACTGACAAATTTAAATCAGCCACCAACTGTTTAATGATAGCTAGCTGCTGACCATCCTTTTGTCCAAAGTAGGCTCGATCAGGTTGTACTAAGTTAAAAAGCTTAGTCACAATCGTCGCCACACCCTGAAAGTGACCCAGCCGAGAACGACCACACAAGCCAGATATCATAGCAGATGGAGGGATTACTTGTGTTACCGAAGATTCTTGTATATTCTTCTGGCTGATTCCCATTTCTTCCGGAGTTGGTGCAAAAATCGCATCTACACCAGCTTGTTCACATAATTTTTGGTCTTGTTCGAGTGTTCGAGGATAGCGTTCAAAATCTTCATTGGGGCCAAATTGCAAGGGATTGACAAAAATACTGACAATCACCGTTGAATTTTCTTGACGCGCCCGTGTAATCAAGCTTAAATGGCCTGCATGCAAACTGCCCATAGTTGGTACTAGACCAATGGCTGTGGGATGCCAGCTACTGATTCCATCTAGGACTAGCTCATTTAATCCTGTCAGCTGATTTTCCCAGCGATGTTTATTTAAAAAGCAACGTAAAGCTGCAACCGTTGTCAACAGGCGCACAAAAAATACCCCTAGTTCTCTTTTGCCTCTCCTCCGTTAGTTTATCTCTGAAACGGAGGTAAGAAACAACGGCAAAAGGAAAAAGGAGAAAGGCAAAAGACAGTGTTTTACCTTTCTCCTTTTCCCTTTTAAGTTTTTCCTGATTGTTAACCAGTTTCTAAAATTATCGACCTAACACTTCGATTTTAACTGGTGCAATCCCACTACCAATCATGCCGAGAACTCTGGCGGCACCGGTGGATAAGTCAATGACTCTACCCCGAATGTATGGGCCTCTATCATTGATTCGCACTACGACAGAACGACCATTACGAGTGTTGGTAACACGAACTTTTGTGCCGAAAGGTAGACTGCGATGGGCAGCAGTCATGGCTTCGGAATTGAATCTCTCGCCGGTTGCAGTGGGTCTACCGTGGAAACCACTACCGTAGAAGGAAGCTACGCCTTGAAAGGTGAGTCTAATATTGCTAGCAATTTGTTGGGGCAAATTGGCTATAAACTGTGATGAACGTGAACGAGATGGTAAGTTAGCAATTTCTTTGAGAGGAGAAGCGTTACCGATGAGCCTCCGCAGGCGATTTGTTACTTGTAACGCGTCTTTAGCTAAGTCATTGGTGGTATCTGCCAGGCGGGTGTTTTGATTAATTTCCACCAATTCTTTGTTGTTGATTTTGATAGTGTAGCGATCGCCTGGCTGTTGTTGCACTGAGACACCTTTGTTTTGGGTTTGGCTGGCAACTACAGCTTCGCCTTGTCCCTTCCAACTAACGCTGATTTGATCAGCTTTCACATTATCCCGGATCATTTGGTTGATCTTGGCCGCCATAAGACCTGCTCTTTGCACTGGGTCATTTTGTAGCGAGCCTGTTTGGATCTTGGCATCCGCTAAATTTCCTAAACTTGCTACCTGAACTGAGTTCCCAGCATTAAGGGCGTACACCTGCACGCCCTTATCATCTCCAAGTACACCTACTTTCTTTTCAGTGCTGGCAGTTGATTTAGAACTCAAAAAGGTAATTACAGGAATGTTTCGGATATATAGAGTTGCCGCCCTCTGTCCTCTAATGCTGTGAGTATGAATACTCGTATTAGCAGCATCAGAAGTATTTCCCCCTGCTGAAGATTTCAACTCACCTACCTTCACTACATCACTAGCTACTGCTTTTGGTGCAGCTAGAGGATCGAGCTTGGTGGTTTGAGTCCGACCAACTGAGGGTGTCCCCAAAATGGTTACAGACAGGGCAGCAATAGTCCACAAATGTCTTTGATTCATGCGTCCGATTTTAAAGCGACTATAGAACAGCAGTTTCTTAGTTGGTTGGAGCTTGTTACTAATTCAGTTATTAGCAAACTCTCCTAAGATGCGAATTCGTTCCGCTTTTACTTTCTGTTTATAACTGCAACAGACTAACACGAAGTTTTAGGCTTGGGGATCAGGGTTTTAGCGTAGGAATTACCATGTTTTCCCAATTTAACTTCTCATGGAAAGGCGCAAAACCTTGTTCAAATGCGGATTTCGCCTATGTAACCTTTTTTTCGATCTACCAGCATTTTATTTACAAAACTTTATATTTCAGAATTTCTGAAAGGACTAACTTCGGTTATCTAATTACAGTATTTCTGCTTAAAAAATATGTAATATTTTTTATATATATTAATTATTTATATTTTTAATCATAATCCTATATATTACAAACAGGCATCAAAAAAACTACTGAATCCAATTGAGTTTATGTTTTTTTCATATTGTCTCATAACTTCGCTAAGTTAAGCTTTGCAGCTATTAAATCGGTATCATAAACCGAAAAATTCTATTTCAATTTATATATTTTTTATAATATAGAATATGCAATAATACTTCGTATGTAGCTTAAAGATGTAGTTACAGTGACATTACACTACAGTAATCATGAGTAAAAAAAGTACTGTTTACCTGTAGCAGATATTTTATTTGCGCAAAATTGATTTGATGCTTAAGAAATGCCAAATCACTCTCAAAATTGTGTAGAGTATTTTTACTCTGTATTAAATACTACATCTAGTTTGTAGACTTTAATGCAGTTGTTCAACTAAAGATTTTGCAAATCAAGCTATTAGCCTCATGATCAGCACAACAAACCAAGGAGATTTAGAAATAATTACCTCCCCACTTGCCGATGTGATTAATGAATTGCACGCTAAATACAAGTCATTGCAGGAAGGAATGGTAGCTAACTATATTCCTGAGCTAGCAAAAGTTAATCCAGATTTATTTAGTATTTGTATTGTTACAGTAGATGGTCAAGTTTACGAAGTTGGTGATTCGCAACAACTATTTACTATCCAGTCAATTTCTAAGGTATTTGCTTACGGACTAGCTTTAGAAGATCATGGACGAGACTATGTGTTGACGAGAGTGGGAGTAGAACCCACGGGAGACGCATTTAATGCAATTATTCTGGATGAGCAATCAAAGCGACCATATAACCCAATGGTAAACGCAGGAGCGATCGCCACTACCAGTTTAATCAAAGGCGCGGTAGCAACAGAACGTCTCAATCGCTTACTGGATATGTTCCGTCGCTACATTGGTCATGATGTATTTGTCGATATTTCCGTTTTTACCTCCGAACGCAGCACCGGACATCGCAACCGTGCAATGGCACATCTGATGCTTAACTTTGGCATGATCAACCAAAATATTGAAGAAGCCTTAGATTTATATTTTCAACAATGCGCCCTCATGGTGGACTGTCGGGACTTAGCAGTGATGGCGGCGACTTTAGCGAATAGAGGTACAAACCCCATCACAGGTGAGCAAGCTGTAGATAAGCGTTATATAAAAGATATCCTCAGCGTCATGTACACCTGTGGAATGTACAATTTTGCTGGTGAGTGGGCTTACAAAGTTGGTATTCCTGCTAAAAGTGGTGTTTGTGGTGGAATTTTGGCTGTTGTTCCTCATAAGATGGGAATTGCTGTGTTTTCTCCACCCTTAGATCATCGTGGAAATAGCGTCAGAGGTGTAAAAGTCTGTGAAGAACTATCCCAGCGTTTAGGCTTACATCTATTTGATTGTTCGGGGTCTTAACTTTGAAAGCATGGTAGGAGACAGGAGGTAGTTAGTAGGGTGCGAGTAATTCAGGCTTCGTTTAACCAATCTAAAATACTCGCTTTGCTATCTGCTAAACCTTTATAAATCAATGACTCTGGTGACATAGACTCAATTGCAGCACATAGCTTGACTCGTAATCTTGAATCTTGTTTGAGAAAGTTACAATCTCTGAAATAAGTACGAATCGTAAATAATGCCGTTTCATACTCTGGTAGCCCCCAAATTACTTGTCGCTCAATTCGCAAGTAAAGTTGGGGATTTTGGGGGTCAAAACTTCTACCTTGCCATTGGCTAACTAACAAACCGGGTGGTGGTTCAGGATGGTGATTCAGGCGAATGTCTGTACTTAAACCCCAAGCAAAGCGCACCATTGGTTGACGGTAAATCATAGTATTGACGATCGCATCTGCCCGGCGATTAATTTTTTCTATCCCCGCCACGGGTGTATGTATGGTGGCAAAGTCTTTACCGATTTTTTCCTCAGCTGACCAATGATTGGGATAACACAAATGAATAGCACTCAGCCAATTATGTCCATCTTTACCACAGCAGATGACTGTAATATCTTCTTGTATCTGTGCGGCTAAAGCATCGAGAGTAGAAGCGTAAGCAGGAGAAACTGCACTACCCTCGACTCGCTGTAGCTGCCAGTCTGCATCTAGATAAAGTTTTTCGTTGGTCAGTCGGCTATAAAATATGAAGGTGTTAGCCGTCGATTTTTGGTAGTTAAAATACTGTGGATGCTCTTGTGTGAGACGCTCAACTATCAAACGAGCGATCGCAGTTCGTGGAGCGTTCCGCAGGAAAGGCGGGGCGTAGCCCATCGCACCTGCTACAGTCTGAGAATAATTATAAGTCTGGTAGTATTTACTCAATCGTTCTGCACGAGCTAAAAGTTTAGCCTGACGGTAATCAGCAAAATTTTTATCGATTTGAAATACTTGCTGATCAGCTTCACCATTACCGAAACATGAGCCAAATGCCATCATCCCCGGCTTGACTTCATAGCGTCCATTCATCAGGGGGAAGTAGCAAGCCGGACTATTCAAAGGTGCGACTTTCTGCATTTCCACAAACTAGCTGTTGTCAAGAAGTGCTATTTATATTGATGTTTACGTAAGAGTAGTTGAGTTATATGGGCAATTGTCTCACACGGAAATCGCGATCGCTAACAGAAATAATTGCCCCTGTAGCTAAATTCTGCTCAAACCGATTCAATGCTTATGCCAATCGTTCATTAATGATTTCGTAACTTTCGTTCCCTAATCGAAACAGAATTACGCTTGGTAATGTCGCGCCACTCACTGCTAACAAGTAACCAAAATCCAAGTCTACTTTTAGTAACACTCGTTCCTCTAAACGAGCTTTTACCAAAATTTCATCATCGGGTAGTGTTTCGAGACCTTCTTCAACCAGATGTACTGCATCATAACCCGCAGCTTTTAACCAATTTACGGTACGTGGCGAGATACCCATATCTGCCAGAAATTTCATCCCACCTTTTCACCCACTATGGGATAAACTTGTTCGCGTGCCAACCAAGCCGCATACATTAATGACTGTTGAACATCTTCTGGTTCTAAATATGGATAATCTTCGATAATTTCTGCCACAGTTTTGCCATTGGCAACCAAATTCAAAATTAACGAAACTGGAACTCGCATTCCCCGAATACAAGCTTGTCCAGCCATGATGCGGGGGTCAAATGTAATGCGGTCAAAACCTAACATGATGTAATTCTCCTACCGTGATTAGGGTTAGGGGTGTAGGGGTGTGGGGGTGTAGGAGAAAGATATCTTTCATCTATGACTGTGAAATTTTTTCATCGGGACTGCCTTTTGACTGTGGGACGCAAAAATCAGTGATATTTCTTAGAATGAGATTAGGTAAATTTATAAAGTTACCTTAAAGTTGTGACAACATCTGCTTCGATCCTACCACTGGTCAAAGACACAGAACGTTTAGAAACTCGGCTGGCGGAAATTCCTCCAGAACCGGGAGTTTATTTCATGCGCGATGGAAGCGATCGCATCATATATATAGGTAAATCTCGGAAATTGCGATCGCGTGTTCGTTCTTATTTTCGGGATGGTTACAACAAAACTGAACGCATCGCCACGATGGTGAAGCAGGTGACGGACATTGAATTTATCGTCACTGATACCGAAGCAGAAGCCTTGGCGTTGGAAGCAAATTTAATTAAGCAGCATCAACCTTACTTTAATGTGCTGCTCAAAGATGATAAGAAATATCCCTACGTTTGTATTACTTGGTCGGAAGACTATCCCCGCATCTTCATTACTCGTAAACGGCAATTAGGCAAAGAAAAAGATAAATATTACGGGCCTTATACCGATTCTGGTCTATTACGCAGCATTCTGCACCTATCTAAGCGAATATTTACCCTCAGGCAACGACCACAACCATTATTTAAAGACCGCCCTTGCTTAAATTATAATATGGGTCGCTGTCCTGGAGTGTGCCAACAGCTGATTTCACCAGAGGAATACCGCAAAACTGTGCAGAAAGTGGCGATGGTATTTCAGGGACGGACGCAGGAACTAATTGATATTTTGAATGAACAAATGCACACCGCCGCAGAGTCTCTCAATTTTGAGTTGGCGGCGCGGATGCGTGATCAAATTGCAGGCTTAAAGTCTCTGACTGCACAACAGAAAGTTTCTTTACCCGATGATACTGTTTCACGAGATGCTATAGCTTTAGCAGCTGATACCCAACACGCTTGCATTCAATTATTTCAAATTCGTGCCGGTCAGTTGGTGGGACGTTTGGCATTTGTGGCGGAATCACAAGCGGAAGCTGGTGCAATTTTGCAGCGGGTTTTAGAGGAACATTACCAAACGGCTGACTCGGTGGAAATTCCCGCAGAAATTTTAGTCCAGCATGAATTACCTGATGGGGAAATTTTGGCGGCAGCTTTGACGCAACGGAAGGGAAGAAAAGTGACGATATTAGCTCCCCAGCGTCAAACTAAAGCAGAATTAATTGAAATGGTGGAACGCAATGCCCAATATGAACTACAAAGGATGCAAAAATTGGGCGATCGCAATCATGAAGCGATGCAAGATTTAGCAGGAATTCTCGACTTACCCGACTTACCTCACCGCATCGAAGGTTACGATATTTCCCACATTCAAGGTTCTAATGCTGTCGCTTCCCAAGTAGTTTTTCTTGATGGGATACCCGCCAAACAATACTATCGTCACTACAAAATTAAAAATCCCACAGTCACCATCGGACACTCAGATGATTTTGCTAGTTTAGCGGAAGTGATTCAACGACGTTTTCGCAAATACGCCGAAGATCCCAAATTACCACGGGTGGATAATCCTGATTGGCCTGATGTCGTGATGATAGACGGCGGAAAAGGACAATTATCTGCTGTGGTTGCGGTTTTGCAGGAGATGAATTTATTAGAAGACTTGCGAGTGGTGAGTTTAGCCAAAAAGCGAGAAGAGATTTTCTTACCTGGAGAATCCACACCTTTAACAACTGACAGCGAACAACCAGGAGTGCAATTACTGCGCCGACTGCGAGATGAAGCACATAGATTTGCTGTGAGTTTCCATCGTCAGCAACGGAGTGACAAATTAAAGCGATCGCGTTTAGATGAGATTCCTGGTTTGGGACACCATCGTCAAAAGTTGCTGTTAGCTCATTTTCGCTCGATTGATTATCTCCGCCAAGCTGCACCCGCACAAATCGCTGAAGTTCCCGGTATTGGGACGAAGTTAGCTCAAGAAATTTACAATTATTTCCATCCTCTGGAGAGTTGACAGATGGAATAATTTTTAGTTAGAACATCTGTCACCAAAGTATGAAAAATAATTCCCAGATTTTCAGCCGCAAAATTGAGTTATCGGCTGAATTACAAGCTGGTACAAGCTATTAGGAATATATTCTACGGACTATTTACTTTCTATTACTTGTAACTGCATTAATCAATGTAGCTGATATCTGAAATTGTAGGTATTGGCAATCTGTTTGTGGTTATTTCATCAATTTTTTATGTCCGAAAATATTAACTAAACCTTAAGAAAGGAATTTTGTTACTAAAGCTACAGTAATTAACTGCTTTTGACATTTGAATACAAAGATAGCCTTTTAGTTTCTTGAGAATGACTGTAAAGTGCTTTGTCTCAAGCCATTACTAATTGGGATCAGTCAAATTCTAAAACTAATGTTGTATAAAATATTAATTTTATATCTCAAGTAGGATGGTTGAATCACCTGCAATTTAAGATAATCAGCAATAACTCAGCACGATTTTCAAATCTAAAATTTTGTTTAAAATTAACAGCTAACAAGTTTGCTGTGATCAATCTTCTTGATGACTAGAATTTTTTCTAGCTAAATTGGTAGTTTTTTCGCAAATACCAGAATTACAACCGGGGTCAAAAATGCACATCGTACAAAAAATCTACTGCCCAAACTGTGGCAGTGAAGCTGAACGTCACTATATTTCTGATAGCCAATTAACTAGAACACAGTGTCATAGTTGTGATTACTTAATGATCTCTTGTACTAAGACAGGTCGAGTCATTGAAGCTTACGCGCCAGGAATTCATGTGAGGAGATAGGGGTATAGGGGGGCAAATCAAGTCAAAAATCAAAACTAACATCCTCTTACTTTTGAATTTTGAATTCCTCGTAGGGGTGGAAGGGAGAGAAAAACCAGCATTACCGATCAGTTTGGGGACATAAGGCGCGATCGCTTGGTGTGAGTTTGGAGTTAGTCTGTAAATAATCGTGGAGAAAATGACAGCCTCGCGTCAGTAGGTTAGTTAATTTAAAATCGGCTAAATTACGGAAAATTACCCTCCCGTTACCACTTCCGGCTGCTAGCATTTGACCATCAGGACTAAAAATCACGCTGGTTAATTCTTTATTGTCACCTTTTAAGGAGATCAGTACAGTCCCTTCCCTATTCCATAGCTTGATTTTGTCATCACTACTAGCAGCTAAAGTTTTACCATCACGGCTAAAACTGACACTGGTAAAATTATCACCATCACCAGATAAAGTTTTGAGTAGTTGACCATCCCGATTCCACAATTTAACCGTGCTATCAATACTTGCGGAAGCCATAATTTGATTATCAGGCGACCAAGCTACACCGTTAACTGGACGGCTATGACCTTTGAGGGTGTGTAGAATTTGACCATTGATATTCCAAATTTTCACGGTTAAATCATCACTAGCAGAGGCCAGTAATTTACCATCAGGGCTGAAACTGACCCAATTTACTGTATCAGTATGTCCTTTTAGATTGTAAAGTAATTTACTATCACGATCCCATAATTTCACGGTATTGTCTTTACTAGACGAAGCTAAGACTTGATGATTTGGCGACCAAGCTACAGCCCAGACAGCATCAGTATGACCTGTAAGAGTGTGGAGTAATTTACCTTCATGACTCCATAATTTTATAGTTCTATCTTTGCTGGCTGAAGCGATGACTTGACCATCTCCAGACCAAGCTACGCCTAAAACTTGGTCTTGATGTTTAGGAAAAGTGCGTAAGATCTTGCCATCCTTACTAATAATTTTTACCGTATTGTCACGATTAGCAGTCGCTACCATTTGGCTATCGGGACTAAAACTAATACTAGTTATCCAATCATCTTCGTTGGTTTGGGGGTCGCGTTGCAATAAATCTTGCCAACGCCAAAGTTTCACTGTTTTGTCCCGACTGGTGGACACTAAAATTTTACCGTCAGGACTAAAACTAACACTATTCACCCAATTGTTATGACCTTTCAAAGTCCCTAACAATAAACCCTTTAAATTCCAGAGTTTTAAGCTTTCGTCGGTACTAGCAGAAGCAATTGTCTCACTATCACGGCTAAAAGTGACACTAGTAATTCCTCCTGTATGACCTGTAATGGTTGTTAGAATCTGTCCTTGGAGATTCCATAGTTTGATTTTCTGGTCTAAACCGGCACTAGCTATCATTTGACCATTGGGCGACCAAGCCACAGTTAAAATTGCGTCATCATGACCATTCCAGGTTTTGAGAATTTGACCATCACGCTTCCAAATTTTGATAGTTTTGTCAGCACTGACAGAAACTAGAGTTTGACCATCAGGCGACCAAGCGACACTTAAAACTGCTTGCTGATGTCCTGGGAGAGTTTGGAGTAACTGACCGTCACGACTCCAGAGTCGGATTGTCTTGTCGGTACTAGCGGAAGCGATCGCCTGCCCGTCTGGGCTAAAATGCACACTATTAACCCCAGATGTATGTCCTGAAAGAGTTTTCAGCAATTTACCTGTGCGAGTCCACAGTTTGATTGTCTGGTCTTGGCTAGCAGAAGCAATCGTCTGACTATCGGGGCTGAAGCTGACACTATTTACTACTTTATTATGTTGGGCGGAAGTCGGCAGTATCTCACCATCAGCCCGCCAGATTTTAATTGTATTATCAGCACTGGCTGAAACAATTAACGACCCATCAGGACTAAATATGGCACTATTCACACCAGAAGTATGTCCTTCTAAGCGGTTATATTCCTTCATTCCCACCACAGCTTGATATAGTGCTGTTTGTACTTTTTCTCTAGTGTAAGGATCTACCCAAATCGCCCGTTGTAATTTGCGTCCGGCTTTTATCCCTTCTTTGAGTGCATCCAGTCCTTTTTGAGATGCAAATAACGCTTCGCTAGAAACACTCAGAGTTTTAATTTCGCTGTCTACAGCTGTGATAATCGAAACACTTAACCCTAATATGGCAAACACCGAAGCACCCAAAGCAATTTTGAGGGAGCGATTTAATCTCGCTTCACTGAGTCTTTGTTGTTTTTGACTTTCTACGAGTTGGGCGGTTAATTCTTTTTCTTTGAGTTCGGCGCGGAGTTGTTCCATCTCTAATTGGCTCAGTTCTTCCCGCTTGCGTAACTCTCGCAATTCCGTGAGTAAATCTAATCCTTGTTGGGGTTGAGGATCTATGAGTTTGCTGTGCTGCTTTTTTTGATGCAGTTCGCGTTTAAGTCGCTCAATTTCCGTCTGGCTTTGTTCGACTTTTTGACGCAGCTGATTCAGTTGTGCTTGCAGGCTGGATTCTTGTTCTTGCAAATAGCGAATTAAATCTACTAAATAATCGTGAATTAATTGATAACGTTCTGGGACATCAGGGAACAACACTACTAATCCAGAACTAACTAAAATATTTAAAACTAATTCTAATTTGCCTGCATCTTCTAATTCTGCTAATTCTGCTGCTAATTCCGCACGAGTTTTAAATGGTCTTTGATTACTTTCATCTGTTAATAAATATAAAACTAATAAGGCGGCACGTTCATTTTCTGGTCCGCAGTCTTTAATTAAAGCTTTGATATATCTTTCTATGAGTTTATTAGGTCGATATGGCTCATATTGCGTGAGAGTCGTAATACCTTCATCTTGTAATTGCGCGCCTACTACTTGTAACTCAATAGGACGGATTTCACCCAATTCGGTAGATAAATCGGTAACTAAGGCATCAATTAACTCTGGTTCTAAATTGGAGTGAGAGCGAACAGTTAATTTTTGAATAATGGCTTTAGCGTATTCAGGAGAGAAATTATTTAATTGATACCGAATTTGTTTATCTAGAATATTGTTATTAATTGCTTCTAGATTAGCCAGATGTTTAAATTCTAATATTTGATGCAAATAGTCTTCTCTCAAAGACATAATGACTTTGACAAAAGGAATATGTAGACAATCACTCACAAATTGGTCGAATTGTTGTTTTTGTTGGCGGTCAGTACAACCAAAGAAAAATTCTTCAAATTGATCAAAGATTAAAACTGTAATCAGGTGATTATTCGCATTTTGATGGAGTTTTTCTAAGATACTGCTAATAGTCATAGGCGTTTCCGCCCCAGATAAAACCTCTGATGCAATAGTTGCGTCACCTTTGAGGTGAGAAATTGCCAGTTTCAGAGATTTACCCAATTCTCGCACCCAATCCGTGTAAACTTGCAGTACCACAGGCACAGCAATTTGATCACCGATCGCCCGATTTTGCAAAGCGGGAACTAAACCAGCCGTGACAGTAGAACTCTTACCCACCCCGGAAGGGCCATGAATCACGATTAATTTTTGGTCAGAGCGGCTAATTCTGCCAATTAAGTTATTAATATCCTGTTCTCGACCGGAAGCTTCAATTTCTAAAGCGATGCTACTACTCCCGGACGCTGACATTAAAGCTGGATTGGTAACTTGTCTTTGGGGTTGGAGGCGACCTGCACCAATGAAAGCCCGAAAGCCGTATTGTTGTTCTACAGAACGGCGTTTTTGGCGGATGCAATAGGCTTCTAAATAACGACCAGCTTCAAAGTAGAGCGATCGCAGTTTCCGCAACATCCTAATATAACGATGGGCATCGTATTGATGCGCGCTATTTTCTAAAGCTACAGTTAAGTCCTGAGATGCTTTATCTAAATAGGCTTGTGCTACGGCATTTTCGCCTAATTTTTGTTGCGCTTTGGCTAAAACTAGATAATAAATCTGCGCTAACAGCAGAGGAAATAAACAATCATGAGGTTGGGTGTCTTGTTGTTGGGCTTCGTCTAACTTGAGGAGAGAAACATGGGCTAGAATACTCGCCTGTAACCACCGCGACGTTTGAACTGCGACTTGTGCTAAAAAACCATAGTCACAAGCTAACTGAATTTGACTCCCGTAGATTTGATGTAACTCCAGGGAATTTTGGGCGACTGTCTGCAATTCTTCCCACTCTTGCAGGTGTTCTAAAACTTCCGCTAGTTGACCGATAAATTCCGCCGCAATATCTGGTCTGCGCGCCAACTGTAAAACTTCTAAGCTTTGTTGTAAGCAAGATTTCGCTGCTTCCCAATACTCACGGTTATCTAGTTGATTTTGTTCTGCTAACCGACAATAACATAACCCAATATAAAACAGTAATACACTCTGTCTCAGGAGTGGGGAAGTAGAGCCAGGGGGGCGGGGAAAAGTAAAGGCAGGGGTTTCTTTGTTGTTTTCTAGTACAAACTCTATCTCTTGTGGGTGGGAACTACCTGAAACCTCTCCACTTGTGGGTGATTCTTCGCCCTTGCTTCCTGCACCCTGCCCCCCTGCCTGTTCTTGGGCGATGATTTTTTGCCAAATCAGCAAACTCTGCCGAAAATGATCTAAGGCATGATGAATGCGTTCCGTTAGGTTGCCGGAGGCATCGCTAACATAATTATCCAGACCAAAGACAAACTTTAAACTGGCGTTTAATTCTGGTTCTAGGGTAATACCCCGCTCATGTAGTTCATTGATAGCTGAGTGTAGTTCATCGCTATGTTCCCAAACTTGTTTTAGGGTAGAGTAATTTTTGGTAATTTTTGCTTGTCGGCGTTGTCCATGCTCGTTGGTTAACACCTTGGCGAATAAAGCATCGGTTTCTTGGCGCAAAAATTGCAGCAACTCTGGCGTAGTCATTTCAAACCGAATCGGTGTCGCCGCCCAACTCGCAAAATCGGGGGCTAAACGCACTATTTTCTGTAAAATTTCCTCATTTACCCAAAAAATCATCGGAAATGAATGACGTTTAGGTAATTCATCGCGGATATGATTAATTGACCTCAGTAAATCGTCAATTTCATCGACGGTTTCTAAACCCAAAACCATCAATGCTGATGGTGGTTGATTATCTATTGCTAGCTGAAAATGCAACGCCGAGTAAAGACTTCTAGTGTTTTGGGGTAAAACTACCTTTTGAATACGCGCCACTCCCACCGCTAATTTATCCAGTGATTGCAGCACTCGCTCTTGTAACACACGATAATTACAGCAAACTACCACCACGGAAAAATAACCGCAAGAAAGGGTAATGGCCCGCCATAAACTCTGTAGAGCCTTTTCGTTAGCTGTTTTAATATCTACTGGGAATTGTCTTTCAACCATGACTTAAATTTTGGTGTCTCGGCTAAAACTGGATTGACAGCAAACCAAGCCCCTTGGTGGTCGCGGTATTCAAATACAAACAAGCTACGCAATAAAGTGTGATATTCTATATCGCCCCTAACCCGTTGCTGTTTCACTACCTGGAAGATTAACTCCCATTCGTGGGTATCAATGGGATTAGCGCGGTAGTCTCGTTGTCTTTGAATGACTAACTCGACACATTCTCTTTCAAAGGGTGGATCTTGTTCTCGCAGACAGTCAAACAGCAACCCCAATAAATCGCGTACATGACCACCACTGATCAAGCACAGTCGATCTAGTGTTTCTAAGTTATCAAACACCTCTGTAATTAAGCTTAAGCGATCGCGCTGTTCAATGTCAGGGAAGGCTCTAGCCAACACCATTTGACGCATCAAATCTAGCCCTTGCTGGAAAATCTCCCCAGAACGTAACCGCACCGGAATCATCGGTAAAACCTTCGGTGCAACTCCACCGCCTAAACGGTGTTGTAGTTCCGCGCTATCGTTGGAAAAAGTTAAAGCTAGGGGAATAGTGTAAACTACGTGACAATTGAGTTTACGTAACTGTTCACCTCTATCAATAAATAAATATTCGGGCAGCGATCGCCCCGATGGTAAAGGACGAATCGCTACTCGATCTAGGTTATCGACAATCACCACCAAGCCTTTTTTCCCTTTAACTTTGAGTTCTTTGTCAGCCCGTTCTAAGAGTTCTTGATTTATTGATTGCAAAATACTTTGAGTGCGCGGTTCGAGGTAATCACGTAAACGGCGACGCAATTGGGGACTTTCTTTAGTTTTAGCGGTAATTTTGGCGATTCCTACCGATAATTCTGCCTCTACACCCAACTCAATCGGAGTTTGCAGAAAATCCACCAGTTCACCAAATAATTTGGTGAAGTAGTTCGGCTTCAGGCGGATTTTCATCGCTTCCAGACTTTCACTCACCTGACCTGCGATCGCCAGTAAAATATCAGTCACATCCACATCCGCCATTTCTAGGACGTGGGTAGACTCAAAATAAACTACATGAAATTGAGCTTCTTCTAACTCTGCCTTTAACCGCAATAATTCTGTAGATTTCCCACAACCCAAATGACCTGTAAATAATTGACAGGTGGGTGAGTTGGGTGAGATGCGAGTAATAGTACGCTGCAAAGCCTCGATGATTTTACCGCCCCGCACCGATGCAAAATCGATATAATATCGGCGATCGCTGGTATTTCCCATCATCAGAGGTCTACTGGGATTGCAAGCCTGATAGAATTTTTCTAAATCTAGGGGCATAAGTGTAGAGGTAATAGGTGACAGGTGATAGATGATAGGTGAGCCAGCGACGGGTATGTAGGGGAGCATTCTCTCTTTTTTAGTCCCTAGCCCTTCTATCCTCACTTGTTATCAAAAATATGTTGATTTTTGGCAATTTATGCTCTTATCCAGCATTCATTAACCAAATAACTCAATAATCTAGCAGTATTTGGGATATCTTTCCCATCAGATTGTAATTTTGTACACAATCGGTATTGATGCAAAATTTACATAAGTATAAGTATAGTCAAGATTACATAAATGGCTAAAATATAGTTTTTTATAAGAGATATTCTTCTAAATATTAAGAATATTTCACAAATTAAAAGGTGATTTTATGTACATTTCTAATGTATTTTTCGCATACAAAATAGGTTATTTTCATAATTTAGAACCTCGATTATTTTTAATAAATCGAGGTTCTGGGCTTTTATAAAAAATTTAGAGTTCATGGGGATTAAGATAATTTACCTAATCATAAATTTAGGTTAATCGATATGCACATTAAATCCTCACACCCAACTATCTTAGCTACAGCCATTTAGCGATCGCCAGCAATTTACGCTTGGCTTGTAACTGTAACAGTGATGAGACTGAGTATTTAAATTGTGCATTCGCCTGTTCGCAAACAATCTTCCGTTTGATCGCGTCCGTCTGCGATTTGCCATGACCTCTTCTGTAATTGAGTCTTTGTATTCTGAGCAGATTTTGTAGTTATTAAGAACCACTCATGTTTATTTGAGAAACTAGGTGCTTCACTATGACTGATAAAATTGACACTGGCATTGTGTAAAAAATAAATAGGTAATGCCATGATGCCAATATAAATCATCCTATTCATACCAACCTCAGTAAAAAAATCCGATTGCGTTACTTTGTAGATGCCACCTGATGAACCGGAATTTAAACACTGAGCATTGCGTATTTGTGTTGATCTTGTGTCAGTTTACTCAATGCTACTGTTCGCAGAGACGTAATAAATTAATCACCTGTTCCAGAATTGTAAACAGCCCACATTAACTATAATGTAGGTATAAATTACCAATGCCCATAAAATTAGTTTTGCAGGGTCTAGCCCAAAAATTAACTTTTGAGACTAAATTACAAGAACTTTTGTGTTGCGAGGCAAAAGTCAACAGTCAATTAATTCCCATATCTTATTTTCTCATACTCAGTTAGGTTTAAAAATAGGAAATAATAGGGATTGGTAAGAAGTAAAAAGTAAAAAGGCAAAAGGTAAAAGAAAAGGATAATTTAACTTTTTTCAGTCCTATTCCTTATGCCCCATTCCCAAAACTATGTTTAGAAAGTGGTTGCTCAGATTATTAGTCGTATTCCTGGGGCTGTGGCTGTTCGGGAATATAGTTGCGCGCTTGGGAGCAGAAATTTTCTGGTTTCAGGAAGTCGGCTATCTGCAAGTGTTTCTAGTCCGACTGGTGACTCGCGGTGGGTTATTGGTGTTCATCACTGGGGTAACGGCTGCTTATCTCTGGGGAAATCTCACCTTGGCACAACGGCTCAAGCATCCTCCCTCTGAGAAGATTGAGGAAGTGCAACCAGAATTAGTAAGTCTGAGCAGTGAATTAAAAAAACTGCTAAGTCCTGAATATACTCAAAGTCGCCAACTCCGCCAGCCAGAGAAACAGAATTTAAGACCGTTAAAATTACGCTGGCTACTGCCTCTAGCCTTAATATTGAGCTTATTAGTGGGTTTAATGCTAGCTCACTACGGTCAAATCGCTGTTGGTTATTGGTTTGGAACTAACAAAACTCAGCTGATCGTTCCCTTCCGACTCGAAACGCTTTGGCAGTTGGGAGTACGGATTTTTGGTCAAGTTTTATATTTAGGTTTGGTGATTAGTGCAGCGATCGCTATTTTAATTTATTCCCGGTTATTACTAAATGCGATCGCTCTCATCTTTAGCTTCTTCTTAGGTATCATCATATACCATAACTGGGCAAAGGTGCTGCAATATTTCCATCCCACCGCTTTTAACAGCACTGATCCTTTATTTGGTTGGGATATTCGATTTTATGTATTTTCCCTACCATTCTGGGAACTGTTAGAAATCTGGCTGATGGGGATGTTTTTATATGGCTTTATGGCTGTCACTCTCACTTATCTTTTATCGGGAGACAGTCTCAGTCAAGGTGTTTTCCCCGGTTTTTCATCCCAGCAACAGCGTCATTTATATGGGATGGGTGGCTTATTAATGCTGCTGGTGGCTTTTAGTTACTGGTTAAGTCGCTATGAATTGGTGTATTCTCCTCGTGGCGTGAGTTATGGCGCAAGCTACACCGATGTTCATTTCCAGTTGCCAGCATACAACCTCTTGTGCGGTTTAGCATTAGCGATCGCAACTTACCTACTGTGGCGAACTATATTTTGGCGGGCTGCATCGCGGTATCGTCCATTTGTCTTTTATGGCTTAGGTTTATATTTATGTTTAGTGGCCGTAGCCGGTAATATCTTGCCAACGGTGGTGCAATATTTAGTTGTTGAACCAAACGAACTACAACGGGAAGAACCATATATTCAACGCACTATTGCCCTAACTAGGGAAGCATTTGATTTAGAAGCAGTTAACGCGCAAACTTTCAACCCCCAAGGTACACTCACGGAAGCGGGTATTAAAGCCAATGATTTGACGATTCGCAATATTCGCCTCTGGGATCAGCGTCCCCTCTTGGAAACTAATCGCCAATTACAACAATTTCGCCCTTACTATCGCTTTCCTGATGCTGATATAGACCGCTACACTTTACAAGAACAAGGATCTGCACAACAACGACAGGTACTAATTGCAGCCAGGGAGTTAGACTACAGTGCTGTACCTCAGCAGGCTCAGACATGGGTAAACCAACATTTAATTTATACCCACGGCTACGGCTTTACCGTGAGTCCTGTGAATACAGTCGCAGCCGGAGGTTTACCAGAGTATTTTGTGAAAGATATCGCCAGTAGCGCAGAAGGCGCACTGACTACAGCTAGTGAATCCATTCGGGAGAGTATACCCATTGGACAACCCCGCATTTATTACGGCGAAATTACGAATACCTATGTAATGACGGGGACAAGAGTCAGAGAGTTAGATTATCCCAGTGGGAGTGATAATGCTTACAACACCTACGATGGTTTAGGTGGTGTGCGGGTAGGCGCGACATGGCGCAGGGCTTTATTTTCCCTATATTTAAAAGATTGGCAAATGTTATTTACACGGGACTTTTTACCTGAGGCCAAGGTATTGTTCCGGCGGAATATCAAGCGCAGAATTCAGGCGATCGCACCGTTTTTAAGATACGATAGTGACCCCTATCTAGTCGCAGCCAACGCCAGTCCAGAATTCCCTGGCGAAAATAATCGTCTGTTCTGGATTGTGGATGCTTATACTACTAGCGATCGCTATCCTTACTCAGACCCTAATAGTAACGGTATCAATTACATTCGTAACTCAGTCAAAGTAGTGATTGATGCCTATAACGGGACTGTGAAATTTTATATTGCTGACCCTAGAGATCCGATCATTGCCACTTGGTCAGCCATATTTCCTAACTTGCTCCAACCTCTGAGTAATATGCCAATGACTCTCCGCAGTCATATCCGCTATCCCCTGGATTTCTTTAACATTCAATCTGAGCGGTTGATGACCTACCACATGACCGACCCGCAAGTATTTTACAACCGGGAAGACCAGTGGCAGATACCCAATGAAATCTATGGTAGTCAAGCTAGATTAGTCGAGCCTTATTATCTGATTACCAGTCTACCTATCGTTCCCTTTGAAGAATTTCTCCTGTTGTTACCCTACACACCCAAACAACGGACTAACTTAATCGCTTGGTTAGCGGCGCGATCGGATGGGGAGAACTACGGCAAATTATTGTTATATAATTTCCCCAAAGAACGCCTAGTCTACGGGCCAGAACAAATAGAAGCTCGAATCAATCAAGACCCAGTGATTTCACAACAAATTTCTCTGTGGAATCGTCAGGGTTCTAAAGCAATTCAAGGAAATTTATTGGTGATTCCCATTGAGCAATCTTTGCTGTATGTTGAGCCTATTTACTTAGAAGCAACCCAAAATAGCTTACCAACTCTAGTTAGGGTAGTCGTAGCTTACGAAAACCGGATTGTGATGGCGCAAACCTTAGAACAAGCTTTGCGGGGAATTTTCCAACCGGAAGTTACACCCGCACCAGCTATTATTCGTCCTGTAGAAGAAGCACCCCCAACTTAGGGTTTTCTGACTAAAAGCAGGGGTGCGAAGGAGGAAAAATAATTTAATTTCTGGGATTCCCTAAGCGTTCATTCCGCCATCAACGTCTAGTGTCACGCCAGTAATGAAAGATGCTTCAGGACTAGCGAGAAAAGCTACCGCAGCTGCAATTTCCTCAGGTTTACCGTAGCGTCCGAGGGCTATGTAGGACTTCTGCATGGCTGCAAAATCAGTGTCAGATGGGTTCAAATCAGTTTCAGTTGGGCCAGGCTGCACAATGTTAGCTGTAATTCCCTTCTTACCAAGGTCTCGCGCCCAGCCTCTGGTATAGCCTGCGATCGCAGCTTTCGTTCCTGAGTAATCAGAGATTTGTGGGAAGGGTGAGCGAGTTGCAAGACAAGAGCCGATAGAGATAATTCTTCCACCTTCACCCATAAAAGGAACAGCTGTGCGAACGGCAGTAACTACACCACCGACATTTATTGCCCACTGGCGATCCAAAGCCATAGCGTCTATTTCAGGATCGCCAATTTCATGACCAACAAATACACCAGCGTTATTGACCAGAATATCAAGACGACCAAAATGAGCGGCGACCTGCTTGACTAAATCCACCACCTGCACAGAATCGGCTTGGTCGGCTTGGAAGGCCGCACAGCTAAGGCCTTGTGCTTCTAGTTCCCGAACGAGGCTTTCGGCCTTGGTGGATGAGTTAGCGTAACTGATGGCGACGTTTGCACCGTCTTCAGCTAGACGTTTGGCGATCGCTGCACCAATACCCCGTGAAGCACCTGTCACCAAGGCCACTTTACCTGTGAGTTTGCGAGGATTCGTATTCATAATGTTGTGATTGTGTTTATACCGAATTCACTAGAATTCTTACCAAAGTTGGCGATGATAGGAATTCGCCATTGGTATTACTTAGCAATAAGTTTTTATAACGATTAATTTAAGAAAATTAATGTAAATTTATAGAAAAATAGAAATTTTTAATGTAAAACCGGACTTATAGAGCCGGGAAATATTCCCCGTTATCCTACCATCTCCCAGGGGAAATGAATTGGCAATATTTGAAAGATTTTCAGTGTGAGGCGGAGTAAAAATCATCCTGGCGATCGGGGAGAAGGTATTTGGCAATAAGTCTTGGAAAACATCTGCATTCTCAATTTTATGGAATTGAGAAAGTTTGTTGTTCGCACTTTATTAATACCAAAGCCATGACTTCAATTTTAGAAAGAAGAGAAGGCGGTAGCTTTTGGGATCGTTTCTGTCAATGGATTACTAGCACTGACAATCGGCTCTATATCGGTTGGTTTGGGGTGTTAATGATTCCCACACTGTTAACAGCTACCATTTGTTTTGTAATTGCCTTTATTGCTGCACCACCCGTTGATATTGACGGGATTCGCGAACCTGTTTCTGGTTCTTTGTTGTACGGCAATAACATTATTACTGGTGCTGTTGTACCCACATCCAACGCCATTGGATTGCACTTTTACCCCATTTGGGAAGCGGCTTCAATGGATGAATGGCTATACAACGGCGGCCCTTATCAATTGATTATTCTGCATTTCTTGATTGGAATCTTTTGCTGGTTGGGTAGACAATGGGAGTTAAGCTACCGTCTGGGGATGCGTCCTTGGATTTGTGTGGCTTACTCTGCACCTGTAGCGGCTGCAACTTC
The DNA here is from genome assembly GCA_015296085.1 of Trichormus sp. M33_DOE_039. Lineage (GTDB taxonomy): Bacteria > Cyanobacteriota > Cyanobacteriia > Cyanobacteriales > Nostocaceae > Trichormus. The sequence continues at coordinate 33,256 of DVDT01000110.1, forward strand.
TGTGTTCTTAATTTACCCCATTGGTCAAGGTAGTTTTTCTGACGGTATGCCTTTGGGGATTAGCGGCACTTTTAACTTTATGTTTGTCTTTCAAGCCGAGCATAATATTCTGATGCACCCATTCCATATGTTTGGGGTGGCGGGGGTGTTTGGTGGAGCTTTTTTCTCTGCTATGCACGGTTCTTTGGTGTCTTCTTCACTGGTGAGGGAGACAACAGAAGTTGAGTCTGTCAACTACGGCTATAAGTTTGGTCAAGAACAAGAAACCTATAGCATTGTGGCGGCTCATGGTTATTTTGGGCGATTAATTTGGCAATACGCCAGCTTTAATAATTCCCGTTCGCTGCACTTTTTCTTGGCTGCTTGGCCGGTTGTGGGGATTTGGTTGACATCTTTGGGGATTAGTACAATGGCGTTTAATCTGAATGGGTTTAACTTTAACCATTCGCTACTAGATTCTCAAGGACGTGTGATTAATACCTGGGCTGATGTGCTGAACCGTGCCAATTTGGGTATAGAGGTGATGCACGAGCGGAATGCTCACAATTTCCCACTAGATTTAGCTGGTGGTGAAGCGGTAAGAGTGGCTTTGCAAGCTCCGGTGATTCATGGTTAAACGCACAGAATAACTTCTTTACTTAGTTACGAATTGGTGTAAATTAAAAACGCTCTCTGAATTAGAGAGCGTTTTTTTGGTTGGTATTGAAATGTCATATTTTAGTTTTCGTTTCGATTTTTACTCAGCAATTCAATATACAATCTAAAACTTAAAATCTCCAATCACAATGACAAACCTAACTCCTAATTCTAGTTTTAGTGTGACGCTGCGGTTGCAAATTCCTAATCGGGTGGGGATGTTGGCAGCGATCGCTCAGGCTATTGCTGCGACCGGCGGTAATATCGGTACAATCGATTTGATTGAGCAGACTCGTCAAGTTTCGATTCGTGACCTAAATGTTGATGCAGCTAGCACTGAACACGCAGAAACTATTGTGCAAGCTGTCAAAGCTATCCCTGATATTAAAGTCATCAGTGTTTACGATCGCACGTTTAATTTACATCGAGGCGGCAAAATTAGCATTGCTAGCCGTATTCCCCTCAAGAGTGTGTCGGATTTGGCGATGGCTTATACTCCCGGTGTGGGACGAATTTGTACGGCGATCGCCCAAGATCCAGACGAAGTACATAACTTAACTATCAAACAAAATACTGTCGCCATTGTCACTGATGGTAGCGCGGTTTTAGGTTTGGGTAATCTCGGCCCCCATGCAGCCCTACCAGTCATGGAAGGTAAGGCGATGCTATTCAAGGAATTTGCAGGGTTGGACGCGTTCCCGATTTGCTTGAATACTCAAGATACAGAAGAGATTATCCAAGCAGTGAAAAATATTGCTCCCGTGTTTGGGGGTGTAAATTTAGAAGATATTGCTGCTCCCCGTTGCTTTGAAATTGAACAGCGATTGCGCCAGGAATTAGATATACCCGTGTTTCATGATGACCAACATGGGACAGCAATTGTCACCTTAGCGGCATTATTTAACGCTCTGAAATTGGTGCAAAAATCCATTGCAGATATCCGCATTGTCATTAATGGTGCTGGTGCGGCGGGAGTGGCGATCGCTCGTCTCCTCAAGAAAGCGGGTGCAGAAAAAATCTGGATGTGTGACTCTAAGGGGATTATCTCCACCAGTCGCACCGACTTAAATGAAGAAAAACAAGAGTTCGCTGTCAAAGCCCAAGGTACACTAGCTGGTGCAGTTCAAGGTGCGGATGTATTTATCGGTGTGAGTGCGCCAGGAGTATTAACACCAGAAATGGTGAAATCTATGGCTAAAGACCCGATTGTTTTTGCAATGGCTAACCCCATCCCAGAGATTCAGCCGGAATTAGTCAGTCAAGATGTAGCTGTGATCGCTACTGGTCGCAGTGACTACCCCAACCAAATTAATAACGTTTTAGCGTTTCCTGGTGTGTTCCGGGGTGCTTTAGATTGTCGGGCGCAGACAATTACCACCACCATGTATTTACAAGCCGCAACGGCGATCGCGTCTTTAGTCAGTCCTTCTGAGTTAAATCGGGAACATATAATTCCTTCCGTGTTTGATCAACGTGTTGTCACGGCTGTAGCAGCGGCGGTGCAACAAGCGGCTCGCGAAGAAGGGATTGCGCGGAGGTAATCAAGCGTAATCATGGGATGGGCTACTTGCTCCATCCCTGATTGAAAATTTTCTAGAGTTTCGTCCAACCTGATATTCATATCCATCAACGCCATCAAGATAGGAGCCTAATACATGAGATTTTGCTTTATCTTAATGCCACATCTTGCTCAAAAACTAGCACGCGATCGTCTACGGTTTTTTTGTACTGAAAACCATAATCTAACAAAGCTTGCTTTAAAGTTTGCAATTCCGATTCTGGGAGTAGATTTTTCTTAAGTACTATCTCAATAGCTTCATGATTTACTGTAAAGCCGAAAGATTCTTTAAATTGTTGATAATCCCAGTTTAATTTTCTAGCTGCATTTAACTCAATAGCAGCTAATGTATGCTCAAATTTGTTCATAACCATAACGTTTTCTCTGCATTAGCTTACCCATATCTTAACAATCACAAATAAGAACAAACTAAAGCTAAGTTTTTACCGACTAGCCCATCAGCTAGAAAAAAATTTGATCATCACCAAAAAATCAACCTCATGGTGAATGTTTAAAAGAGGGTTATAGACTAGTAATTTCTAGTTAACAATAGATGATGATCTGTGTTTAGAAAAAATCAACCCAAATCATCTTAATCTTGGGTAATAATCACGATAATTATCGAAAATTTAAACGATATAACACCAACATACTGTGCTATTTTATTAATCTAGGATACATTACCTTTATTGTTGTATTCATCAATTGTGCAGCCAGTAGCTTAACAAAAAGTCGCTCACTGAAAAAGTCAATGGGAATAGTTTGAATTCACCATAATCACGCAATGTGCGACTTATTATTTCGTTACATAGGGTTGGACAGAAACATTAAGAGAGGTTATGTAACGTTTTTGAACGATCAACCTCTCCAGTTCGATTAACTTGTTACCGAATCTTAATTTGCACATCGCGTAATGGATAACCAAGCTGGAAGCTTTTTGGACGACTTGCCAATGATTTTGGCAGGGCCAATACTAAGACATACTGAACCAAAATCAGTAACGGTATTGGTAGTACTCAAACAGCCTTGCCAGGTGGAACTTCAAGTTTATGGCACTACAGATGATGGTGAAAGATTAAGTAATTGTTTATTAGTCGGACAATGTCATACAGTGGCTATCGGCAAATATTTACATGTCGTAGCGATTACAGCTGTGTCTGTCAATGGGGAGAATTTAACTAGTGATAGGCTACGCCCCACCGGAGGCGATCGCATCTACGCCTATGATTTACAATTTACCCTGACAGACCAAACTCTACTTACTCTAGAGCAAGCTTTATTTTCTAACCGCTTTCCTCACGTCAGTATTAGTTACTTTCAGCATCAAAAACCGACTTTTATTCTTCCACCTGATCGTCTGGAAGAGTTGCACATTGTCCATGCGTCCTGTCGTAAGCCTCATGGTCATGGATTCGATGCCTTACCAATTTTAGATAGCTTAATTGCCACTGCCAAGCAAACTCGCGATCGCCTCCGACGGGATGCAGTTCATCGCCCCCATCAACTATTTCTCACAGGTGATCAAATTTACGGCGATGATGTAGCAGACCCGTTTTTGTGGTGTGCTAGTCGTTTAGGTGATGCTTTACTAGGTTGGGAAGAGCAACTACCCATCGGTCAAATTGAGCGTACGCCGAGGGAACTACCAGCTGGAGAACGGGCGAAAGTGGCGACAGAAAATGGTGGTTTTACGGCGGGATTACATAATAAATCGGAGAAAGTTACTAGCCATCTTTTCAGTTTAGGAGAATATTACGCTGCTTATATCCTCAGTTGGTCGCCAGTCTGTTGGCCGGATGTCTTTCCTGATGTCCACAGAGTCACTCACAAGCGTGATGCGATTAAATCTTGGCAACAGTCAGTCAAATATCTCCGCCAATTCATTCAAACTTTGCCACAAGTCCGCCGCGCTTTGGCAAATATTCCCACATACACTATTTTTGATGATCATGATGTGAGTGATGATTGGAACTTAAATCAAGCTTGGTGTTTGCGGGTACTGGGAAATCCCTTGGGGCGGCGAGTGGTGCAGAATGCTCTATTATCCTACGCAGTGTTCCAGGCGTGGGGGAATACACCAGCACAATTTGCCAATGGTGAAAATGGTGAAAAATTGTTGAAAGCGGCTGAAGCTTGGTCAAATTCTCAAGGTACAGATAAAGATGCTCAAGAAGCGATCGCACGGTATGTCGGTATACCCAGCATCAATCCCCAGACTGACTTACCTAACTTTGTCTTAGAAGATGGGGTGTTTACCTTAGCAAGAGATCCCCAAGTTTTGACTTGGAATTACACCATTACCAGCAATTGTCATCAAGTTATTGTTCTAGACACGCGCACTTGGCGGGGGTATCCAGCCGACGCAAAACCCATTGCTCCACCCATGTTATTGTGTCCACGGGCGATGCGACAACAACTCCTAGAACCTTTACAGCAAACAGCAGATAATCAGCAGATCACCTCATTTGTGATTGCTCCGACCAATGTCTTTGGTTTGCAAGTCATTGATTGGATTCATCATTGGCAATTGAAACGCGAGCAAGTGTTTTCTACAGATGTCGGAGATGCTTGGAATATTCATTTTCCAGCCTTGGCGACACTGTTAACAATTTTGTGCCAACAACGCCAAAAACTCGTGATTTTATCTGGCGATATTCACTATAGTTGCACGGCTCGCTTATCTTATACAACAACTCGCCATCCTCAAAAACAATCTGTCTTAGTACAGTTAACTTCTAGTGCTTTAAAGAATGAAGAAACACTCACCCAAATAATTCACACCCGCCTGAAAGATTGGCTATTACCAGAAAAAGTTAGACACTGGATAGGTTGGAATCAACCACCGAATATGTTGGAAATTTCAGCGAAAAAGTTGCGTCATCATCGAACTAGGAATAATCCTGACTGGTATTGTTTATTAGAATGGATACCGCGACAAAGCACGCGAGATTTTCACCTACTCACAGATATATCTGGTTTAGTACCTGCTTACAAAACAGCCAAAAAGCCTGAATGGCGATGGTTAAATTTTTTCCTGTTTTGGCGATCGCGTTGGTTTCAAGATGGCAAGGAAGTAGTAGGTTTAAATAATCTTGCTTCAGTTCATTTTGAGTTAACAGAAGTAGAGAGCGATTACAAAGTTATTCAAGATATTTACTGGTTTGATTCAATCTGCTCCAATCAAGTTGTATATAGTCGTTTCACAACTAATTTCCAACCCCATCATAAATTGTTGTGAGCAGGGTGGTTTCATAAATCTGCATTGATAAATTCTAAATACCCTTGACTGAGTTCTTTGACGGCTAACTCATAAAACTGTTTACCATGTTCTGGTGTTGCTAAGGCTGGATTAGAACCCATGCGTCCGTCTGGGTAACGTAATCTAAAATTTGTAGCACTATAAATTCTATGCCCAGATGCTACTTCTGGTGATAAATATGCTTGTTTAATCGCTTCTGGATAGACGTATTGGGTAACAGCTACTTCACTGGGGGTAGCGTGAGAACCTTCTTGATCCCCATATAATTCTTTGGCTAGTTTGTAGACAGAACTGCACATAAACCAATTGGCAATTTGACACTGCACACTTGGGGCGTTTTGAATCTGCAAATCTTCCAAGTGTGCGTAGGTTTCAGAAAATGCAGCTTTGAGGGTGGCGATGTTACCGCCATGTCCGTTGATAAAATAAAACTTAGTAAAACCTGATTTGGCGAGGCTAGTTACATAGTCACGTATCACTTGAATTAAGGTGCTAGGACGCAGACTAATCGAACCAGGAAAGGCGGTGTGATGTAGAGCCATCCCTACATTGATTGTAGGAGCAACGATCGCGCCTGTCACTTCGCCCACACCACGGGCGATCGCTTCTGCACAAATCGCATCAGTCCCAATTAAACCCGTAGGGCCGTGTTGTTCTGTCGAACCAATCGGAAAAATAATCCCTCTGGATGTTTGCAAATAGGTTTCAACTTCTTGCCAAGTACTTAAATGTAGTAACATTTTTACTAAAAATCCTGATAAAAATTTTTGCCTTTTCTTCGTCGAACTATTTTTAGCATATTCTGTCTCACTCACACATATTTACTATTGAGTCTACAAGATATTTTCGGCTGTTCAAAAATTACCCTATCCTCTCGACTCAAGTAGTTTTGATACTTTTAACAATTACAAGTAAAGGAAAAGTGCTGATGTTTTCTAAGATTCAATTCACTCTCAATGCTGTCAGCTTGGTGGTTGTCACTTTGGTTGGCGTAGGGATCAGTCATTCATCTTCTGCACATTCTCCAAGACATTCCTTAACTACTCAGACTACAATTAGCCAATTAAAGTCATCAACAACTTTTACTGATATTACTGATGTAGTCGGTCAAACAGAGATTAGACAACTAGCACAACTAGGAGTATTAGAAACTACATCAGGTCAGTTTAAACCACAAGCACCAATTACTCGCGGTCAGTTTGTTGCTTGGCTAATCAAAACTTACAATGAGCTACACAAAAAGCAAATACTGATACCTCAGAATATTAGATCAGCTTTTCCTGATGTTGCTTCCTCTCATCCCCACTTTAATTTTATTCAAGCAGCTTACAATGCAGGTTTTCTAGCTGGGTTTGATGACGGTAACTTTAGACCTGATGAAATTTTGACACGAGAGCAAATGATTGCGCTCAAAACTTCCATAGATTCTACTGTTAGAAGTAGTCGTTCATCTGATACGCTGCGTAACTTTATCGGCAAAACCAAAGGGTTCACTGATGTTGAACAAATCAGTGAAAGGTATCTTCCTTATATCGCTTTTGATTTAGGTAATGCGGCTAGTACAATAAACTTTATACGTGTCTATGGGACAACCACTCGCACCTATGCACCCCAAAAACCTGTAACGCGAGCTGAAGCAGCCATACTTCTATCACATTTTCGTAAGGGTGGAACGGTAGAACAGGCTTTAAAACGAAGAAACAGATAAAACTATTCAATTGTAAAAATACTGCTTGTGGTATGGAGTCGCTACGAGTTTTCACAATATAGGGATACAGCAATTGATCGATTATCTGACTTGAGCAACACTCGCTGCGAATCTCCATACAATTTCTCATTCATTGATGAGATGTTCACTGTTTGAAAAGTCTAGGAGATGAGAGTACAAGGGAAATAACCCTGATGCTTAACCTTTTCCTAATCAAAAGAATAATGTTTTCTGACTTCGCTTTTAATTTCCCATGTACAGGACATTCCAGTCGGGAAAGTCACTAAATCCCCTTTGCCCATCTGCACTGGTTCACCGCCATCAGGCGTAACAATTACATCACCTTCTAAAAAATAGCAAGTTTCTTGAGTATCATAAGTCCAAGGAAATTTAGATATTTCTTTTTGCCAAATTCCCCATTTAAATACACCTAAATTGTGTAATCTCTCTTGACTTGGTTGATGCTCAATTTTGATTTCCATTTCACACTTTCGCTGTTGTTAATTAGCAGTAGGATTGTATATCCTCTCCACATTGATCTACTAAATAACACAAGGCGCGAAAACGCAAGCCTACAAATTGATCATACAGAGGATTAAGCTTACACATGGGAGGAATATGGGCTATTTTCCGACCGAATAGTGTAATGTCTCGCTCGAAAGGACATTGAGCCGGGATGAATTTGGCTATAAAGTAAGCTAGTTTGCGATTGTGGATTTCTAGATTGTCAAGCCACTGACGTAAGGGTTTTAATAGATCAATGTTTTTGCGTCTATCTGTGTTAGGTGAAATATCCATAGGTTGGATAAAAGCAGATAGAACAATATCTTGATGATTCTGATTGATAACACTCATAAGCGTATTCTTTCTGTGTGAATAAATATTGACCTATTTTGCAACTTACCATACATTTTTTTGCAAAAAACTATACTCTGTGCAGATAGATTAAGATATGCACAAATAAAAGTTAATTTTTAGAAAATTTGCAGGTAAATCGGGGGACTAATTTTTATTTAAACTGACTCGATAGTCGAGAACTGTCCCGTTAAATACAAAATAACAAAGAAAAAATAAAAGTGGTATTTCTTTAACTTATTAATTTCTGATATTGCAAATAGCAATCCCATATAGTAAGTTAAAATCTCCGGTTTTGAAACTACACAGTATGTAGAGATGCTGTTTTACCCTTAAAAGTTCCGAGATACTGATGTCTCAGCTATGTTTGTTAGGTTTGAACCTCTACGGACAACTGATTGTATGCCATCAGGTAACAAATAAAGTGTGATGTAAGCTACATAAACTGACCTGAATATTATTTAATAAGTTGCTGCTCACCGTTTGATAAGCATAAACTAATCTAAAAATGCAAGTGCATGATTAACTTCTAAAGGAAGTTGATTTTATCCCCAGAATAAAATACCCTTTTCTAACGTAAAAATATCAGGCAAACACAAGAAAAGCTAAAGCAAAAAAAATCATTGGGAATTGGTATAGAATTTTTCTTCTCCTGCCTCCCCTGCCTCCCCTGCCTCCTACGGTGTACACACAAGTCTAATAACCTAGCCCGACAACGTTTTGATCCCCCCTAACCCCCCTTAAAAAAGGGGGAACAAGAATCAAAGTCACCCTTTTGAAGGGGGATTTAGGGGGATCAAGCCATATTTTGCACTGAGCAACAAAGATGTGTGTACACCGTAGCCCCTGCCTCAAGGAGCTTATCCGAACCGTATTGCTGCACCTCCTACTTTCATTCCCCAGTCCCCAATTTTTCTCTTCCTCCCAATGCTAAAAGCCACACTAAGACTACAATCCAGTGCATGAGGATAATTACCCAGCAACAACCTGTGAGGGCATAGGTGATTGTGCAGCATAGCCCTAAAAGTCCGGCCAAGGTGAGGAAAATGGGGTGGAAGAACGTGGGTAAGCCCTGTGAGAAGAAGGTTTTGGCGTTGAGGGGATGATAAATGATAAACAGGAAGAGGATAAATGCTGCCCACAATGCCCACGTGTACCAATTGATGACTTCTATGGGATGGGGAAGGGATAAAACTCGAAAGACTAGTTCTTCAGAGATGGCTGGGAAAATAATGGCTTGTAAGGCGATCGCTATTTGCTTTCTGCTTCCAGATGAATTGAAACTCCAACGTAAAAAGCCGGATTTGTAGCCTAAAGGTAAAGCGATCGCTGCATAAATTAATAGTATTACCCCCATCACTAGCCAATCTTGGGCGCGGGGAAGTACTACAGATGCTAGTAAGCGATTGAGAAAAATGGTGATAGGTGCGATGTTTGTACCGGGAATTGTCAGATATCCTAATCCCATTGTGGCTGCTAGGGGTGCTATATCGGGATTTGTACCGCCAATTTGATTAGTTCTGAGAAACCATAGTTTTGCACCATGTCTGAAGAATAAAGCGGCTAGTTCGTCGTGCGCCTGCCTCGGTAGCATTGTCCGCCAACTAGTTAACGCCGCCCAAATACTGCGATCCCTTGCTGCTGGTTTCCCTGCACCAGTCCCCATTAAATAATCTGCACTACTTTGCCAGTCAGCGCGGACAATCCCCAAAGGTGTTAATTGTCTTTCTAAGGCTTTACCCAGACTGACTAATTGCTGAAAGCGTAATGTCTGGGGATCGCTGGGATGACTATTTAGCCATTGCTGAATTTCAGGACGGGATCTAACTTGCTCCGTAATGACTTGAATCGCAATATATAATGCCTGACTAGCATCTTGGACGCAAGAAGTCGCGGGGGAAACTGTCGCGCTACCCGTTCCGTCACCTGTGCGATAACGCGCCATCATGACTTGCAACTGTTGCCAAAATTCTGTGCTGGGAGAGAGTTTGATCCCTGCAAAATCATAGTCTTGGGTAACAGGTGCAAACTTCATTAACACATCAGAAATGGGGCGTGTTGCTGCCCATCCCCATTGTAAGTTACCCATGTAATCAGCCCAGGAATGCTTACCAGAGATGATCCCATCGGAATTATTGGCGTAAATTTGTGCGTATTCAATGGCAAACTGTAATTCTTGGGTGATGGGTTCACGCACTACCTCTGCTAGTCCAAAAGCAAAGTGTCCGGTGACGGTAAAGGCTGGGAAGCCTTCGGCTTTTTTTCCGCCAATCCCGCCGAAGTTGTGTAATAGAATGGCTTTGTCTCCTTCTCGCCAATCTAATAAGGCGTTGGGTGATGACTGGGCGATGGGATCAAGCAAAACTTTGCTGATCGTTCCTTGATCTTGGGGTGTAATCTGCCAGTTGCGATTTTTGGTGTAGATTAGTCCGGCTTCTTTTCCTAAAACTATTTGATTGGGCTGGAGTTGTAGGAGCGATCGCGGGACTAATCCCTGTACATTAAATATACCTTGGGGGTCTTCTGCACCATATATGTACCACCCAAATGTTCCAACTGGGGAAGTTTCGATTTGTCTGGGGGTGGATGGGGGGATGTTGCGTGTGTCAAATACCTGTTGAGGAATGCGGATGGTTTCTTCTATACCATCAAATTGGCGAGTCACGCGATTGTAATGGCGCACACGGAAAAAATCACTGGGACAAGGTGAACTTCCCGGACAAACTGAGGGTGCAGGATATTTACTACTAGTTGGTTCTGGATTGAGGATTTTGACTAAACTGTAGAATCTACCCGCGACTAATACAGGTTCATGGGGAATTTGCAGGCGCGGTTCACCATTACTGGCTTCAACAACTGCCGTGTCATCTAACATGACAATTACATCGTCATTAGGTCTTGCACCAGCCAGTGATTGTAAAGGCCCGACTTGCAGACGACCATCCAGACGCGCTGGATGGATAATACCCGCAGTTTGGCTATTTTTGGTACTAGCAGTAAACTTCACATCTCGCTGTACAGCCTGGACATAGTACTTTAACTGGGGTTTGTCTTGCCATTCCAACCGGATGATTTTGCCAATTAAAGACTGTGCATCGGGGGGTGCGTGTTGCACTTCTATCCACACCCAGTCCTCCCCCGGTGAGATTTGCTCTGATGTGGGTAAGAGTAATCTACCTACCCATTGAGCGATAGGTTGATACAAATCAGGGTTGACAGTTTGATTGAGGGGATAAAACGGAGTTTGATTAAAGCTTTGACGTTTGTGGATGGCGTAATTGCTTTCTTGTTTCAGGACTGGTTGCGATCGCGGATAAAACAGGAAGATAGCGATCGCACTTAGGATCACCAGCAGCACAAAAACCCCAAAGCGTAATTTTACCCTTGGGCGCAACTTGGGTTTGATAGATGATTCGTCATTGGTCATTGCCCTAATTTGTACCCTAGTCTTCAGCAGCAACTAATTGTTGCGATTATATAATGCTGGGATCAACATTTATCACCTGAACATAGGAATGGCGATCGCTTTCTTGCTTCGCTCTTACAAAAGCACTTTATTGTGATCTGGAGTTTTCAATTATTATTTTGTCTATTGGATGTCAGACAAATATCACGTTTTTAAGTCTTTTTATTTCATTTTTGTCACAAGTAAATATTATCTTTTTTTAGAGGTCATGTTGTAAGTTTATAAATGAGAACAAGCAAACAAACAAAATAGAATTATTCAAACAACACATTACTGATTTCGGTAATGAATAGATTCGGCTAAAAGCATATATTGAAGGAATTACAGCCAGGTATTAGTTCATTTGATATCACTAATAAATACAACATCCAACTAAAAATCTATAGTCTTTACAAACAAGGAGTTCAAAACATGAATTTACCTGCTATTTCTGCTGGTAAGTGGTTACAAGTTGGTCTATTTCTCACAAGTTTGATTGGCAGTTTCAGCTTGACATCAACTCCAGCATCGGCACAAGTTTTAATAGAAGATCCTATCGCCGACTTTGGATCTGGAGATCCCGGAGCTTTTGCTGGAGTCGCTGTATATGTCACTCCTAGTGCTTATTTGTCAACAATTGCGGCTGAAGCTGTCGCTCCTTCAGGAACTTTTTTTAGAGGAATTAATGGTAGTGGTATGTTAGCAGTTACAGCAACTTCATATATAGATCCGATTACTCATGTAGCATATCCTAGCCTTACACTGCATACAGGTGGACTAGGAGTACTCCCCTATGATGCAGGTGGAGGATCTATCAGAGGTGCTGTAGTTGAAAGACTAAGATTTGGTAATCTGACTCTTGATGAATTTACCGCACTTGTGAGAGCTGCTGTTGGTAATGATGGGTTAGAATAACACACTTTCTCTGGCGATTTTTAGCAGGAGTCACATTTGATAACCCCGGTTTCCTTAGGAAACCGGGGTTATCAAAGCATTAGATTTTTCTATTATCAAAATCTAAAACCTCCTTCAAAACTAGCTTCAAATTTATCCCCACTCATCCCAAGACGAGATTCCCAAAAATAGCTACCACCTGGAGTAAGATGCTGAATTAACAAGCCATATGAAAAATCATCAATTCTATTGTTAGTACCTCTATTAATATTTCTAAAATTTTGGAAATAAACTCCAAGAGACCACAGAGGATTTATTTGTTTAATACTTTCTATAGTATAGAAAATTTGTTCTCGAATTTCCAAGGAATTGCTAAACTCCCAACCTGTATTTAATAGCAATTTACTCTGCAAAAATCCTAAAGCCTCAATAATATTTTGAGACTCTACAAGTACAATCGATGTAGATAGGGAATAATTCAACTTGCTATCTTGATGAGAAAAAAAGTAACTCAGATTCAGGTAAGCCGGATTTTGTAAATTAGCCGCACTATTCCAATAGAATTGCAAAGATGGAATGTGATTTGTAACAGCTTGAGGTTTACCCTCTGCGTCAACATTAACATAGGTATTAATGTAACTCAATGCTGCATTTGTATAAATACCCAGATTCGGCTCTAAAAACCCAAAATTATTTGTAATATTAAACGCATTATCTGCATTCAGGTTAAACCAGATACCTGAATTAATACTATAATTCCATTGGTTAGAAGAACCAGACCATAAGAATTCTACGCTAGGTAAATATAAATATCCTTCAAAACTTTGAAAATAAGTCGTCATTTGACCGTCTTGACTTAATTCAATGTTGTCAAAAGCAATATCAAATAAACGAATATCGATAGGAACTGATGTCATATCAGATGAGTTCCAATTCTGAATATATTGTTGACCATTAGGAGCAGTTAAAGTTACTTGTGTAGCCGATGAGTTATTGCCAGCTTGTGGTGAAGGAATAGGCACATTCACAGAGTTTAAACGACCGAAACTGTTATTAGAAATATCCAATTTGGAAATAAAAGTTTCACCTTCTCTCCAAGTACGCCTACCATCGAAAAACTGAATAGATCGCCGATGATTGCCAGTACGAATTTGAAAAATACTAGAGCTATTTGGTGTAATTATACTGGGGAAAGTCAATTTGCCAGAAACCTGATCTAATCCACTATTGCGACTCCCTAAAAATAAGCTTCTATTGAGTCTCTGATTAATTTGTCTTCTTTGCTCAGATGTGGCTTTTGAGTCTATGTTGGCGAAACTTTCTTGTCGAGAGAAACGTTCTTGAGCTTCTCGCAAACTTTGTGTTAGGTGAGGGAAATCAACTAAGCTAAAAATTCCGCCGAGAAGCATTCCCAGGGTGGCGTTAGCAGTTTGCAATTGATCTATTTCTATTGCATCAAATGATAAAGATAAGGAAATACCAGGATTAGCATAAATATTAGTATAAGTTGCTTGAACTTCGGAAGAAGCATATTCTAAGAGAGTGCGATTATGCGGATGGCTAAAATAGAATCTATGCCAATGATGATTTTCAGTTTTCTCGCTAAAGCCACGATTATTTTGTCTTTCGCTCAGAGTAATCCAATATAGAGAATTTAAATAATATAAATCGCGCTGATTATCATTAATAGATGGATTGAGTAAAATATTGAATAAGTCGAAATTATCAAATTGTTCTCTGCTCCCAACCTTAATCCCTGGATTAGAACTGATGATAGGCTGAAATTGAGTTCTTTGTCTAGTTAAAGGGTTTCCCCAAATAAATCCTGCATTACGTAAAGTATTGCTAGGAATTACTGCTCCACGAGTTAGACTGACTTCTCCTAGCAGTGGTTGTAAATTACTGGTAGGAAATGTTTGTAAAATTATTGGGTCTTGATTTGCCTTAAAACTAGAAATATTCGGCACATTAGAATTAATAGAAGTCCCTGGGTCTGCACTACTATTGATAATAATAGGAGGAGCAGGAACACCTACAGGATTTGTCACTTCGGCTGCAATTGATTCGATTGCAAATTGCTCAAACCCGATGTCCTCTGTTAGTTCTTGCAGAGATTGAGGAAGAGAGAAAACGGTTTGCATACCCCAAAGTCTTTGAGTTAATCTAATTGTTTGTCTGATAGTAGTATTGCTTGATTCTCCTTGGTACAAAACCCCACTTTGCCAACCTTTGCTTTCCACTACAACGCGATTACCTGGTAATACCCAATAAAATTGGTCTTGTTGAGGGAAATGAGCAAATGTAAATCGGCTAAATATAGCGTCTTCTGAGGAAAACTTAATCGATAAATCAATGTATTTGCTACTTTCTAGAGGATTAAAAGTAGCGGAATAAAAAGTGAAATTATCCCTAGGGTCAATTATCCAAGGATATTTAATAGCACTGTTAGTCAGTGCATTTAATATAAATATTTCTAAATCTTCTTTTTGCAGCCGAGGCTTTTGGTTTCTCTCGTCGGAAGTATCGGGTTTTATCGTATCATTTTCATCAAAATCATTATCTGGATTTTGTAGTGGATTAATGGGTATAGGGATATCGATATCATTGGGGCTAGGAATAATTATTTGTGCATTCGGAAGTGTATTTTGTGTAATAGTCTTAGTTTCTGAATCTTTTAAAAAATTTAATAGATTATTGTTAGATAGTATTACTATTGTGCTATCAAATGATTTTTTGGATAATATCAATTGTGTATCTGACTTATTCTTAGCATTAACTCTACCTACTAAAACATTATTAGTTAACAAGGCTAGGAATATAGCTAACTTGATAATCTTGATGAAAGTAACTGATTGTTTCGACATTTTAGAATATAATAATTCATTGGAAATCTGATTGATTACAGTTAAGTTTTATCCGGCAAGGGTTGAAACAGCTAATCAGTAGATAATTGTGGATATTTTGTCCACAATTATCAAATGGTTGGCTACATATATAATTATCTATTAACCTGAGATTTACAGTGGAGTTTAATACTTTAGAATTAATCCAATATGGAAGATTATTTATCTGAAAATCATGTTTACAACTAATTTAATATCTTGGGTAATACCTGATTAAAAGCTCACCAAAACACGCAATAAATTCGTAACTTCTTAAAATGTAGACACACTGAATATATTACTGAAAATAATAGACTGCTAAGTAAATTACTGCCATTTAACTAAAGAATGAACTAAAATTATTGCAGGCAATGTATATTAGATAGTTTTGAGTGTTTTTTTAGATATATAGCCGATATTAATGTCTTGTAAATCCTGATTTTTAATTGAAAATTATAGTAAAATACTGAAAAATATACATTTAAATTTGTCTTTTTGGTAGGCAAATATTAATATTTATCTGTTAGGTAATTACTGATGATTTGGAACTCGTTAAAATACTGAAACAATATCCGAGGATATTCTATATATAAAAATTTAACTTTCGTCCAAAACCACTTGAATTTATACATCTTGCTCTGCACACAAGGATTGATCACTGAAAAGCTGAGTTAATATCAAAGTCAAATGTGCTACGTTATCCGAAACAAGATACCGCAGTCAATAATTAGCTTCATCAACTGGGGGGAATCTCAGATGTTGGCACAATGGTATGGCTTCAAAAGTGGCAAATGGATGGAAGAAATCAACGTCCGTGACTTCATCCAAAAAAATTACACCCTTTACAGTGGCGATGAGTCTTTTTTAACAGTTGCAACTCCAACTACTCAAGCACTCTGGAATCAAGTCAAAGATTTAATGGCAGTTGAGCGCGAACAAGGCATTCTAGATACAGATACAGAAGTTGTTTCGACAATTACCTCCCATCAACCGGGTTATATTGACCGCGAACTCGAACAAATAGTGGGATTGCAAACTGAAAAACCTCTGAAACGCGCCATCATGCCGTTAGGTGGGATTCGCGTAGTGAAAGATTCATTACAAGCTTATGGTTACGAAATCAATCCTAAAACTGCAGAGATATTTACTAAATACCGCAAAACTCATAACGACGGGGTATTTGATGCCTATACCCGCGAAATGCGCTTATGTCGGCACTATGGTATTATCACCGGATTACCAGACGCTTACGGACGCGGCAGAATTATTGGGGATTATCGGCGCGTGGCTTTGTATGGTGTTGATACTCTCATCGAAGACAAAAAAGCACAACTTATATCTTTAGAATTAGATGTCATCGACGAAGACACAATTCGCCTGCGTGAAGAAATCTCGGAACAAATCAAAGCACTATTTGAACTGAAGACAATGGCTGGAAGCTACGGGTTTGATATTAGCCAACCCGCAGCCACGGCAAAAGAAGCTGTGCAGTGGCTATATTTTGGCTACCTCGCAGCCGTCAAAGAACAAAACGGTGCGGCGATGTCTTTGGGACGAGTTTCTACGTTCCTTGATATCTATTTTGAACGAGACTTACAACAAGGGAAAACTAGCGAGTCGGAATTGCAAGAACTCATTGACCATTTTGTGATGAAATTGCGAATGGTGCGATTTTTGCGGACACCCGACTACAATCAACTCTTCTCCGGTGATCCCACTTGGGTAACGGAATGTGTTGGTGGTGTAGGTGAAGATGGTAGACCTTTGGTAACTAAAAATAGTTTCCGTATTCTGCATACTTTGTATAATTTAGGCGCAGCACCAGAGCCAAATTTAACCGTGTTGTGGTCAGAACGCTTGCCAGATAACTTTAAACACTTCTGCACTAAAGTTTCAATTCATACTAGCTCGATTCAGTATGAAAACGACGATTTGATGCGTTCATACTGGGGAGATGATTATGCGATCGCCTGTTGCGTTTCTGCTATGCGAATTGGTAAACAAATGCAGTTTTTCGGTGCGCGAGTCAATCTGGCTAAGTGCTTGCTGTATGCCATTAACGGCGGTAAAGATGAAAAATCAGGTGAACAAGTTGCACCAGCGATCGCACCTATCACTTCCGAATATCTCGATTACCAACAGGTGTGGGATCAGCTAGAAATCATGATGGCGTGGTTGGCGAAAGCTTATATCAACACCCTCAACGTCATCCATTATATGCACGATAAATACTGCTACGAACGCATCGAAATGGCATTGCATGACCGCGACATTTTACGGACAATGGCTTGTGGAATTGCTGGTTTATCAGTAGTTGTAGATGCGTTATCCGCCATCAAATATGCGCAAGTCAAAGTATTACGGAATGAAACCGGATTAGCTATTGATTATCAAATTACCGGCGATTTTCCCAAATATGGCAATAACGACAATCAAGTTGATGCCATAGCGGTAGATTTAGTTACCAAATTCATGAACGAACTGCGTAAATATCCAACTTATCGCCAAGCCACACCGACACAATCAGTATTAACAATTACCTCAAACGTTGTCTATGGAAAGAAAACAGGTAACACACCCGACGGGAGAAAAGCCGGTGAACCCTTTGCGCCTGGTGCAAATCCCATGCACGGACGCGATAGTAAAGGTGCGATCGCTTCTCTAGAATCAGTAGCCAAAATTCCCTACAAATACGCACAAGATGGTATTTCCAACACTTTCTCAGTTGTGCCATCAGCTTTAGGTAAGTTAGAAGTTGACCAAATCAACAACCTTGTCGGAATGCTGGATGGTTACTTCTGTGATGGCGGACACCACATTAACGTTAACGTTTTGCAGCGGGAAATGTTGTTGGATGCAATGGAACATCCAGAGTTATATCCGCAGCTAACAATTAGGGTTTCAGGTTACGCGGTCAACTTTATTAAATTGACGCGAGAACAGCAACTTGATGTGATTAAGCGGACATTCCACGAACGATTTTAAATTTTAAAATATCCCAAAAACCTCTTGTATAGACGCGATTCATCGCGTCTACAAATAAATGATATCCCTAACTTATCCAAACATTTAGGGATATTTTTTCGTCTGATTTCAGATTATTGAACATCAGATGAGATTAGCGAAGATAAAAGTGCTTAGTAAAAAATAACTTAAATTCATAATTTATATATATTTCCTTATAAAAGACAAAAAATTCAACAAATTATGAATCTGCTGCCAAAAAGATGAACATATTATCACCAGAAATTCCAAATATGATGATTTCCCAACTTAAAATTAAAGCTAATTTCTAGCTATTTTGATCAATATCTAAGGGGGATCACACCAGACTAAATTTAATTACTGAAATTGATCGTGTAGCGCAATGTATCCCCACAACTTCCTCACATTTGTTATCTATAACTCATGATTAGAGCTAAAAGATCAGTTGATGGGTGATGTCAAATGTAGGTAATATTCATGCACAATCTAAAATTCCCAACTTTTCCCATCGAACATGACACAATAGAGAATATTCCTGTAGTTCCAGAAATAATTAATGCTGGCTATATACATTCAGTAGAAAGTTGTGGAACAGTTGACGGGCCAGGTATTCGATTCTTAATTTTCACATCTGGTTGTCCATTACGCTGCCTTTATTGCAGCAACGTTGATTGTCGCTATTTAGAAAATGGTAAACCAGCCAGCGTTGAAGAATTAGTGGCAGAAATTCAAAAGTACACATCTTACATGAAATCCTCTGGTGGAGGCGTGACTATAAGTGGTGGCGAACCGTTAATGCAGCCGGAATTTGTGAGAGAAATCTTTCAACAATGTCAAAGATTAGGTATTCATACAGCATTAAATACTTCTGGCTTTTGTAACTTAGAATCTGCTAAATCTGTATTAGAGTTTGTAGATTTAGTTTTACTGGATATTAAATCATTTGATCCCAAGACTTATACTAGAGTTACAGGTTGTGACATTGAACCAACACTGGCTTTAGCTAAATATCTGAATACAATTAATAAGCCTACTTGGATTCGCTTTGTTTTAGTTCCAGGTCTAACTGATCAACCAGAAAATATAAATGGGTTGGCTGATTTTATTGCCCCATTCAATAATGTTGAAAGATTAGAAGTATTACCATTTCATAAAATGGGGGAATATAAATGGTCAGAGTTAGGGTTTAAATACCTGTTGGAAAATACTCTTCCACCATCTCCAGAACAACTACAAGCAACATTAAATATATTTCGCAGCAAAGAAATTTTTGCGATTTAAGCATTGTTTGATGCTGAAAAACTTAAATATTTGTAGTAAATTACGCAGCAGGATAAAAACATGAAAGTGACCAATATCGCAGAATTAGAATTACTTGTGCAACGAGTGAAAACTGCACAAACAAAATACTCTAGTTACTCTCAAGAGCAAGTTGATTTAATCTTTAAAAAGACGGCACTAGCAGCTAATGCAGAACGAATTCCGCTAGCAAAATTGGCAGTTGCAGAAACAGGTATGGGGATTGTAGAAGATAAGGTGATTAAAAATCACTTTGCTTCTGAATTTATCTACAACAAATATAAACATGAAAAGACTTGCGGCATTATTGAAGAAGACCACACCTTTGGTATTCAAAAAATATCTGAGCCTGTTGGTATTGTTGCTGGTATTGTACCTGTAACTAATCCAACGGCAACAACAATTTTTAAGGCCTTAATTGCTTTAAAAACTCGTAACGCTATTATTTTTTCACCCCACCCTAAATCCAAAAAATGCACTGTAGAAGCAGCCAAAATTATCCTTAAAGCTGCTATTGCGGCAGGTGCGCCAGCAGATATTATTGGTTGGATTGATGAGCCAACGGTGGAGTTATCTAACGCCTTAATGCAGCATCCAGAAATTAAATTAATTTTAGCCACTGGTGGGCCAGGAATGGTACGCGCTGCTTACTCTTCGGGAAATCCATCTTTAGGTGTTGGTGCTGGTAATACTCCAGCCGTAATTGATAGTAGCGCACATATTCAAACTGCGGTCAGTTCGATTTTATTAAGTAAAACCTTTGACAATGGCATGATTTGTGCTTCGGAACAATCAGTTGTTGTGGTTGATGATATTTACGATCAAGTTAAACAAGAATTTACCAGTCGTGGTGCATATTTTCTCAACAATGAGGAAAAAGAAAAGCTGGGTAATATAATTTTGAGAGAGGGCAGATTAAATCCGGCAATTGTGGGACAGTCGGTGGATACTTTAGCTAAGTTAGCAGGAATTTCACTACCAAATCATCATGATGACGATGCTTCGCAAGTACCAAAGATTTATAAAGTCTTAATCGGTGAAGTTGAAGCAGTAGGAGCTAGTGAAGCTTTTGCTTATGAAAAATTGTCGCCAATTTTGGCTATGTATCGAGCATCAACCTTCCATGAAGCTGTAGATAAAGCTGAACAATTGGTGGAATTTGGAGGACTAGGACACACATCGGTATTGTACACAAATCCCGCCAATCTAGATGATATTGCTTATTTTGAGAATAAGATGAAAACGGGGCGTGTCCTGATTAATACTCCATCTTCTCAAGGTGCAATTGGTGATTTATATAACTTTAAACTTGACCCATCTTTAACTTTAGGTTGTGGTACTTGGGGAGGTAATACTGTTTCTGATAACGTTACACCTCATCATCTCGTCAATATCAAAACAGTATCGCAACGTCGGCAAAATATGTTGTGGTTTCGTGTACCACCTAAAATATATTTCAAATATGGATGTTTGCCTGTAGCTCTAAGAGATTTAGTAGGTAAAGAACGTGCTTTTATCGTTACAGATAAACCATTATTTGATTTAGGAATAGTCGATAAAGTTACCCAAGTTTTAGACGAAATTGGGGTGAAACATGATGTATTTCACGATGTTGAACCCGACCCCACATTATCTAATGTCAATAAAGGATTAGCCTTACTCAGAAGTTATCAACCAGATGTGATTATTGCTATTGGCGGTGGTTCGCCAATGGATGCAGCGAAAGTGATGTGGTTGATGTATGAACATCCTGATGTCGAATTTGAAGGCTTGGCGATGCGGTTTATGGATATCCGCAAACGGGTTTATGAATTACCACCTTTGGGACAAAAAGCTATTATGGTGGCAATTCCCACAACTTCGGGAACGGGTTCAGAGGTGACACCCTTTGCTGTCGTCACAGATGACAGGGTAGGCGTGAAATACCCCTTGGCAGATTATGCACTAACTCCGAATATTGCGATCGCTGACCCGGAACTCGTCTCAAATATGCCCAAAAAACTCACGGCCTACGGTGGGATTGATGCCTTAACTCATGCCTTAGAATCCTACGTATCCGTAATGGCGAGCGAGTTTACTGATGGTTTAGCACTGCAAGCCATCAGATTATTGTTTAAATATTTACCCAGTGCTTACAACAATGGTGCTAAAGACCCAAAAGCACGGGAAAAAGTACATTATGCTGCCACAATTGCGGGTATGGCCTTTGCGAATGCCTTCTTGGGTATTTGTCACTCAATGGCACATAAACTCGGTGCAACCTTCCATGTCCCCCACGGACTCGCTAACGCCTTGATGATCTCCCACGTCATCCGCTACAACGCTACCGATATTCCCTTCAAGCAAGCAATCTTTCCACAGTACAAATATCCCAATGCCAAAGACAGATATGCTCAAATAGCTGATCACTTACATTTGGGTGGGAATACAGCCGATGAAAAAGTAGAATTATTGATTATGGCGATCGAAAATCTCAAACGCCAAATTGATATACCTGGCACGATTAAACAAGCTTTAGGAGACGAAGATCAAGAGTTCTATGCCAAGGTGGAAGAAATGGCAGAACAAGCATTTGACGACCAATGCACAGGAGCAAACCCACGTTATCCACTGATGAACGATTTGAAAGAATTGTATGTCTTAGCCTATCAAGGTTGTCGCATTGATGCGGCACTGTATCATAACGTGGATGGAGCAATGGTTTCACAAAAGGTAGGGGTCTGATCAATACCGTTTAGTTAAGGAATTTCTTGGTTAAGGCAGGCAGGGGAAGCAAGGGGAGAAGAGAAGCAGGAAGAGAAGTTGCCAGGAGGGTTTCCCTCCTAGCAAACTTCGGGGAAGAGAAGAATTCTCAAAATAACCCTCTTTCGTCCCCTGCCTCAAGAAGCTTATCCGAACCGTATTGGGAGGACAAGAAAGTAAAAAGCTAAAAGGTAAAAACAATCATCTTTTTACTTTTGCTTTTTTCGCCCCATGCCCAATCAAGGAATCGGAACGGATCGCAATAATCGCTCAACAACACTTCTGGAACTACGTCCTCCCCTGGGAATTAGCCGATGACACAGCACATGAGGCGCAAGCAATTTCACATCATCGGGAATAGCATAATCACGTCCTAACAGAAAAGCTAAAGCTTGGGTAGCTTTTTGTAGGGCTACTGTCCCCCGTGGACTGACACCCAAAGTAATTTCTTCATCTTGGCGGGTTGTCCGTACCAATTCTAGGATGTATTTTTGCAAAGAAGTTTCTACTTTTACCTGCGAACAAATTTCCCGCAATTGTGCAATCTCTGCCAAACTCATACACGGCTGTAAATCATCTACCTTAATACCCTGTTGGAGATTGTGCAGCATTTCTAATTCTTCATCCGCCGAGGGATAGCCTAAACTCAAGGACAGCATAAATCTATCCATTTGAGCTTCTGGAAGGGGAAAAGTACCTTGATATTCGACGGGGTTTTGGGTAGCAATGACAAAAAACGGTTGTGGGACAGGACGGGAAACACCATCGACTGTCACCTGATGTTCTTCCATGACTTCCAGCAAAGCCGACTGAGTGCGAGGTGTAGCACGATTGATTTCGTCAGCTAATAATACATTCGCAAACACCGGGCCGGGAAGATAACTAAACTCGCCACTTTTGGGATTCCAGATGTTAGTACCTGTGATATCGGTTGGCAGTAAATCAGGGGTACATTGTAGGCGTTGAAATTTACCATCAAGTGAACGTGCCAAAGATTTAGCAAGGAGAGTTTTACCGACTCCTGGCACATCTTCTAACAAAGCATGACCACCACCTAATAATGCTACTAAAACTAGGCGTATGGCTTCGCTTTTACCAACGATGGTACGGGTAAGATTTTGGGTTAGAGCGTCAATTTTTTCTCTCATGCACCACAAGGGGATTTGGCTATAAGAAACTGGAGTAGAGAATACCTATGCCTGATTCCCCACCCCGGTATTTACAGTATTCCCACCTAAAGAATTCAAAATTCAAAATTCGTCAGAATTCAAAATGGGGAGTGGGGATGTAGGAGACATGGAGAATTTTTACACCAATACCCAGTCCCCAATCCCCAAAGTCAGTTATCCTTCTGATAAAAGTTTTCTGGCGATCGCACAATCTTGTTGAATTTGGTTTTTCAAGGCTTCTAGGGAAGGGAATTTTTGTTCGGGGCGTAAAAATTCGACTAACTGCACAGAGAGTTTTTTCCCGTACAAATCACCACTCCAATCAAGCAGATGTACTTCTACTGAAGAATAAGTTCCGTTGACGGTGGGACGATTGCCGATATTCATTACTCCCAAAATCTCACTAGGGGTATTAGCTGTGGGTGTGTCGTGAAGGATCTGCACACGTACAGCATAAACGCCTTTGCCGGGAATAAACTTATCAATTGGTAGTTCTAAGTTGGCTGTAGGAAAGCCTATAGTTCTACCTAGTTGTTCGCCTTCGACAACCGTGCCAATTAGAGTATAAAGCCGTCCTAAACATCGACTAGCATTCTTAATATCGCCACTGGCTAAGGATTTACGGATCAGTGAAGTGCTAATGGGGGCATTATGGCTCAGATCCAAGCCGCTACAACTATTTTCCGCTATGGCGGGAAGAGTAGAAGTTTGCAGAGTAACTATAGTCACAGGAATGTTGTATTTAGCTGCGATCGCTTGTAAATCTTGAGCCGTACCCAAGCGATTTTTCCCAAAACAAAAATCTTGACCAACACTAATTCGCTGACAGCGAAGTCGTTGTACGATAATCCTTTCCACAAATTCTTCGGGAGATAAAGCTGCTAACTCCCGGTCAAAAGGCAATAGTACAAGTTGTTGTACCCCAAGCGATCGCAATTGTTCTACTTTCTCATCTAACGGTGTTAACCATGTCCGGGGTTGTCCCGTGAAAAACTCTTGGGGATGAGGGCGAAAAGTTACGACTGTAGAATATATCTGTTCTTGTGGTGTTGCTAGGGGGTCTGCTGGTGGGAGTGGTGGCGTGGCGAGTCCCTTTCCCCCCATCAAAATTGGTTGAATAACTCTTTGATGGCCAAGATGCACGCCATCAAATTTGCCTAGAGCAACAGCAGTTGGCGTTAGCAGCTTTTCAGTTGCCGCAGCAACCCACACAGAACAGCCATTTTGAGACAGATTTGGCACTTGGATTTTGTGATTTGAGGTTTATTGAAGTCAGACAGTCAGCAGTCCCAATGAATAGGTCATAGGGCATAAAAAAGGCAAAAGTAAAAATTAAAAAGATTCTTTTGTTTTCCCTTTTACCCTTTACCTTTTTACTTCCTGATCTTTCCTGCTTCCTGTCTTCTTCAAATCTAATCTAAAATCTACCATCACTCAGACAGCAACTTTTATCCAGAAAAATTACTCACTGAAAAAGATTCTGATAAGGAGGCTGACACAGGAATTTGAAGTACCATTCCTTCCCTTGCCATAATTGCGCCAGGAAATTGGGCAAAGGCTTGCGCGCCTACATGATCCAAAAAGTCATCATCATGAGCTGGATCATGGTGAAAAATCACTAGTGTTTTCACATTGGCAGCTTTAGCTACTTTGATCGCCTCTTGCCAAGTAGAATGTCCCCAACCGATTTTCGGCGATTTAGGGGAATAGTATTCGTCATCAGTGTAGGTAGAATCGTAAATCAGAATATCCGCATTCCGGGCTAACCACAGGACATTTTCATCTAATTTATCGGGAAAATGTTCTGTATCGGTAATGTAAACCGCCGATCCACCACACCAGTTAACTCGATATCCCACCGCTTCACCGGGATGGTTAAGTGGTGCTGTTTCTACTGTAATATCATTAATGTGTATCGGTTTTCCTGGGTTAACGTCATGAAAATGCAGATTAGCCTGCATAATCTGCAATGGTACGGGAAAATTAGGGTGAAGCATCTGATCGTTGAGACGTTGTTCTACCGTAGAACCGTCAGGAGCGATCGCGCCATAAATATGAAAATTATTCCCTTTCACAAACCCAGGGACAAAGAAGGGAAAACCCTGCATATGATCCCAATGAGAATGAGTGAAAAATAGATAAGCTTCTATTGGCATTTGACGCAATAAAGATTGCCCCAAAACGTGCAGCCCTGTTCCGCCATCGAAAATTAAGCGTTTACCACCCACTTGCATCTCAATACAAGGGGTATTGCCACCATAGCGGACTGTATGTGGCCCTGGACAGGGGATGCTCCCACGAACGCCCCAAAATTGCACAGTAAATTGGTTCTCTATCCTTGACATGGGTATTGGTTGCTGGACTGAGCGGGCGATCAATAACAAAGTGTAAGTTGTTTGTTAAATTTATACTGTTTTACCGTAGGAGATAGAGAAATAAATAATTGGTAAAACAGCATACATGGTTTGATTTAACCTATGTAACATGGGTGAGGCTATGCCTAGCACTTACCTCATTATTCCCAAAATATGTGTATCAGTAATAGCAAGAACGCTCCTATTTTATAGCCTAAATTTGGCTCTCTTGCACACAAAAGAGTAATAGTCATTGGTCATTAGTCACTAGTCCATAGGCAACAGTCACTAGTTGTTGTCACATGCTTTCCCACACCCCTACACTCTTAAGGAAAATTGAATTCCCAGTTAGATAACTTATCCAGTCCATTAGCATAGGTGAGGTTGTATTGTAATGGTGTAATGCTAATGTAGTTATCGCGGATTACATGGACATCAATGGGGACATTTTGTGGCAGATCTAATCCTGCGGGTGGTTCGACATCTTCTAAAACTTCTCCAGTTAACCAGTAGTAGGTTTTACCACGCGGATCAATGCGTTTATCAAAAACATCTACATAGCGGCGCACGCCCTGACGGGTGAGTTTAACACCAGCAATGTCTTCCCAATTCACTGGCGGGACATTTACATTGAGCAACATTAAATCAGGAATAGGCTGAATACTGAGTTGTTCTACAAGGACTTTGGCAAACTGTGCCGCAGGTTGAAAGTTTTTGTAGAGGTGGCTAGTTAGACTGATAGCGATGCTGGGAATACCCTCAATCATGCCTTCCATTGCCGCAGAAACAGTACCAGAATAAAGAATTTCCGTGCCTAAGTTTGCCCCTTGATTGATACCAGAAAGCACTAAATCAGGCGGCGAATCTAATAAAGCCCACAGTGCTAGTTTTACACAGTCTGAGGGAGTGCCATCACAAGCCCAAGCTTTAATAGTGGGATGAAAAATTGACTCGACCAGTTCGGCGCGAATCGGCTGGTGTAAGGTAAGTCCATGCCCGGTTGCTGATCGCTCCCGATCAGGGCAAACTACAGTCACATCATGGCCTGCTTCGGCCAAACAGTTAGCCAAGGTACGAATACCCAAAGCCGAAACACCGTCATCATTGCTAATTAGTAGTTTCATAGTCATTAATCATTGGTCATTAGTAAATAGTCAGTAGTCAAGAGTCATCTGTCAAACATTTAACTTTCAGGGTGCTGACATAACCGATCACCTCTAAACTGGTAGAAAGAGCGATGGTTTTGACCCTTGTCTCTCATAAATTAATGGCATACTACTAAAGTTATTTGTCTAATAGTCCAAAACTGTGGACTATTGACTATTGACTATGGACTATTGACTAATGACTAGCAACTTAGAAGCTCAACTTTTAGCATTGCGGCAAGAAGGAGAACAGGCGATCGCCGCCGCCGATACCCTCGAACGTCTGGAGGAACTCAGAGTCAACTATCTGGGTAAAAAAGGACAACTGGGGGCTTTGTTGCGAAGCATGGGGCAGATGAGTGCGGAGGAAAGACCAAAAATTGGTGCGATCGCCAACACGGTCAAGGAAGCCCTACAAGCAAGTTTAGACAAGCAAAAGGCTGCCTTAGAAAATGCCCAAATTCAAGCACAACTAGAAGCAGAAACTCTCGATGTCACAATGCCGGGTATCTACCGTCCCCAAGGTCGTATTCATCCTTTAAATGGCATTATTGACCGGGCGTTTGATATTTTTGTTGGTATGGGCTACACCGTAGCGCAAGGGCCAGAAATGGAGACAGATTACTACAATTTCGAGGCTCTCAATACCCCACCCGACCATCCCGCCCGTGATATGCAGGATACTTTCTACCTGCCAGACGGTAATCTTTTAAGAACTCATACCTCATCGGTACAAATTCGTTACATGGAAAAGGAAGAACCGCCCATCCGGGTTGTTGCACCAGGGCGAGTTTATCGGCGGGATAATGTTGATGCGACTCACTCAGCAGTTTTCCATCAAATTGAGTTGTTAGCGATCGATGAAGGGCTAACATTTACCGACCTCAAAGGCACAATCAAAGTGTTTTTAAACGCCATGTTTGGCGATTTACCCATTCGCTTCCGTGCTAGCTATTTCCCTTTCACTGAACCATCGGCTGAGGTTGATTTGCAGTGGAATGGTCGCTGGTTGGAAGTCATGGGTTGCGGCATGGTCGATCCGAATGTAATGAAATCTGTAGGTTATGACCCAGAAATTTACACCGGATTTGCAGCTGGTTTTGGTGTAGAACGCTTTGCAATGGTGTTACACCAAATTGACGACATTCGCCGCTTGTATGCCAGCGATTTAAGGTTTTTGCGGCAATTTTAAAAACCAAAGAGTTATGAGATATAAATTAATCTCAGTTTATATCTCATAACTCCCATTTAAACTGTTATAAAATTGAGACAATGTATCGAGTTGTAATATTTGGTAATTCTGGTTCTGGAAAAAGCACTTTAGCACGTAACCTTGGACAAGATTTTGATATTCCAGTTCTTGATCTCGATACTATTGCATGGGAATCCAATCAAATTGCTGTACGACGTTCTCACGAAGATGCAGCTAAGGATTTACAAGAATTTATCAAAAAGAACACTGCATGGGTAATTGAAGGTTGCTATAGTAGGCTCATCGAAATTGCTATAGAATTCGCCAGTGAAATCTATTTCCTCAATCCCGGTATTGATAAATGTCTAGAAAATAACCGTAATCGACCTTGGGAATCTCACAAATTCAAATCGGCTGAAGAACAGGCTCAAACTTTCGAGTTTCTCCAGAATTGGATTCAACAATATGAAAATCGTGAGGATGAATTTAGTTATTCATCTCATCGCGCATTATTTGATAGATTTAATGGCAAAAAGCAGGAAATTAAAGTTTATTGATTATGTTTAAATAAAATCAAATATGAAACCAGAATTGCAACATCTAATTTATATTCATCTTTGTTTAAATAAATAGTAGGTATGTTAGTTTTGGATTATAGCTTTTATGAATCAAAAGAAAATTTAATAGATGATAACTTACTCAAAAAAAGGAATATTATCGCTCAACGGAAACTATCTTGATATATAGCAACCGCCAGGGTGGTTAGGACAAACAGTATACTCTAGGAGGAAAGTAAAACTAGACACCGATTAAACATTCAAGACAAGAAAAGCTCATGCCAAAACCCTACAGTTACGACTTACGTCAGAAGGTCATCCAAGC
>DVDT01000090.1 GCA_015296085.1 Trichormus sp. M33_DOE_039
TACCCTACAGTTTTTCCTGGTGTCTATGGCGCGGTGGAACCACACTGATTCCATCCCGAACTCAGAGGTGAAACGCTGCTGCGGCTACGATAGTTGGAGGGTTGCCTCCCGCCACAATCGCTCGGCGCCAGGTCTTTTCTTCTCCTAAATACTAAAAAGCCCTTCATCTTCATGAAAGGGCTTTTTAGTTTATTGAAGTTTTTACGAGTATGCTAAAAATCAGAAAACCCGCCTTAGCGGGATTACACACAACAACACTATGAACAATGAAAACTTAAACTTAGCTAAAATATCTCAGTTCTGCTTCTAGCTGACGAATTAGCCTTTGATCACCACGTGCTTTGGCTACTTCTAAGCGATGCTCAATGTTTCTTTGAATATTTTGTTTGTGTACTTCTTTAGCAGCACTTATGGCTATAGGTCTATTTTGTGCCATAGTGGTTAACCTCTCTAATTTTTTCTGTATATTTGTTATTTTTAACATAGCACAAATTTCGTAGTCTTTGTTACAGAAAATTTTAATTTAATATACATTTACCTTTATTCTCATGGCAGAACATCAGGTAAATCATCCACTTGTGACGTTATTAAGCGATTTTAGCGATCGCGATGTCTATGTAGCTGTAATGAAAGGGGTAATCGCTCAAGTCAACCCTAAATTGCAGATAGTTGACTTAACACACCAAATTCCTACCCAAGATATTGCTGCTGCGAGATTTTGCTTGATAAATGCGTGTCCCTATTTCCCTCAAGGGACAGTACACCTAGCAGTAGTAGATCCAGGGGTGGGGAGTCAAAGAAAGGCGATCGCAGTAAAATTTTCAGGTGGGTTCTTGGTGGGGCCGGATAATGGCACATTTAGTGGTGTATTATCTGAATTTCCGGCTATTGCAGCCGTTGAACTCACTAATCGCCAATACTGGAGAACTTCAGAGCCTAGCAAGACTTTTCATGGTAGAGATATTTTTGCCCCCGTAGCAGCTCATCTTGCCAGTGGTGTTGCTCTACAACAGCTAGGACAAGAAATTGATCCAGATAACTTAGTAAAACTTAATGTTAAAAAGTGCCATCAAACAGAAACGGGTGTTGGGGGTTGCATTCAATATATAGATCACTTTGGCAATTTAGTGAGTAATATTCCAGAGACTTATGTGCAGGCGAAGAAATGGTGTGTGCAAATCTCAGGAATGATAATTCCAGGATGTGAAACTTACAGCGATGCAGCGTTTGGAGAAGCTATTGCTTTAGTAGGTAGTCATGGCTGGGTAGAAATTGCTATCAATAGGGGTAATGCACATTTGCAAATGCAAATTAATATATATGACAGCTTGGAAGTTGTGTTTTTAGATGACAAGTAGAATATTTGGGCATAGTTATTCCTAGTCGATAATAGTACAATTGACCTGTCAGCTGATGCCTTCGGCTGATTTCCTTAAACATCAAAACAGTATTTTGATTGTTCTATGACTACACAAACAGTATCTCAACCAGAAGTTTATCAAGGTCAGTTTGGGGAGTTTACAATTACTCGAAGCGATCGCAAAGGGGTAATTATCTATCGCGCTGGGTTAATGGTAGCAGCATTGAGCTTTGCGATCGCTAGTGCTTTAGTATTATTCAACCATGAATTCAGTGTTAACTCGGTAATTACCCCTTTGTATACTTGTTTTAGTCTGGCTCTTGGAGTAAGCTTATTAACAATACATATTTATATGGCATCGTTGCATAGACTATTGCAAGTTTTTTGGCTGATTGGTAGTGTTTCTTCATTGATCATTGGACATTATGATAGCCAACCATTTGCTGTTACAGTTTATAATCAACCACTAACTTTATTCGGTGTAGGATTTACCTTTGCAGCCTTGACAGGGATTTATTTCAAAGAAGCTTTTTGTTTTAATCGTCCTGAAACGAAACTGCTAACTGGGATAGTACCGATTTTATTACTAGGTCATTTATTAGGTATTTTACCTACGCAATTGGAACAATTTTTATTAGGAACTTGGGCAGTTTTATTTTTGGTGTTTGCTATACGTAAAGCATTGCAAGCCATTCCTCCTGATATTGGAGATAAATCTGTGTTTGATTATTTAAAAAACAAGTCATTGGCCAAAGTCTAATGCCAATGAAAAATGCGTTGTACTAATTTGTTTATCGATTTAACAAAGCTAACTCTACCAGTTTTTTATGCAGAAACTCACGAACTTGTTCATCTGGCTCATGTTCAGATCTGTCGTGTAGTAGTGGTAGCGTTTTGGGATGATTAAGATAATGTTCAATCATAATTTCTAGTGCTACCTGTCGCGGGTTTTGTTGGAAATTGTACTCGCGGGTAAAGGGGTCATGGATTGCACAGTGGTAGAACAACTCAAATATCTCAGGGTGATCTGGAAACCCTTGCGCTAATTGTTGCAACGCCACTTGACGGACATCTGCATATTTGTCAGAGATAGCACGTTTTTTCAAGATGGTAAGAGTTTCAGGATCATTGGCAAATCCTGTTGCTAGTTCCTGTAATGCTGCTTGGCGGACATCTGCATATTTCTCAGATTTCGCACATTTCTTGAGGATGGGGAGAGTATCAGGGTGATTGTGAAAACCCCTAGCTAATTCCTGGAGAGCTGTGCGGCGTACAGACTCGTTATCGTCAGCAATAGCTCTTTGCTTAAGAATGCTCAAAGTATCTGGGTCATCTTTGAAGTTTCTAGCCAGTTCTTGCACGACGGTGCGGCGGACATCTGAATAGGTATCAATAACGGCGCATTGTTTGAGGATAACAGGAGTGTCCGGATCATCTTTGAACACCCTAGCCAATTCTTGAACGACAGCACGACGCACATATTTATCCTCACTAGCACTGGCGTGTTGTTTTAGCCAGGGGAGTGTGTGGGGGTCATCTCTGAAGTTTCTAGCCAGTTCCTGCACAGCGGTTTGGCGGACATCAGAATATTGGTCAGCGATCGCACTTTGTTTCAAAATCGACAGAGTATGCGGTTCATCTTTAAAACCTCTGGCTAACTCCTGTACGGCGGCTTGACGCACATACTCATTTCCATCAGTGATGACAGCTTGTTTGAGGATAGTTAAGGTTTCAGGGTCATCTTTAAAACCTCTTGCTAATTCCTGAACAACCGCTTGACGCACCATCCAATCTTCACTGGTGGCGCATCTTTTCAACCAGTGCAGAATGTTGGGGTCATCTTTAAAACCTCTGGCTAATTCTTGGATGGCTACCTGGCGCACAGTTCCATACTGATCAACTGTGGCACGTTTTTTCAGCCAAAACAATGTGTTGGGATTATCTTTAAAACCCCTGGCTAATTCCTGAACTGCTACTTGTCTGACATATTCACTATGATCGACGATCGCACGTTTTTGGAGAATGCAAAGGGTATCAGGGTCATCTTTAAAACCCCTGACTAATTCTTGCACTGCTGCTTGTCGCACAGTCCAATCATTATCACTAATAGCGTGCTGTTTGAGCCAAGGGAGAGTATCAGGGTCATCTTTAAAACCTCTGGCTAACTCTTGCAAGGCTGCACGGCGCAAGTAGTCGTTATGATCAGATGTGGCTAGTTGTTTGAGCCAAGGGAGAGTATCGGGGTCATCTTTCCAAGTTGTCCCTGCACAAACTACTGCTTTGATGCGGATTTCTTGTACTAACTGAGTTTCTTCCGCATCTAAATATGGTTGGTAATAGTATGATAAGTCATATTTAGTTAAACCTTTGATTTTCTCCAGTAATTTAGCAGATACAGATGCTACTAACAGTCGATTTCTTACCTCTGCTAGACATTTAGCTGCTAAAAACAAGTTAATAAATTTTTCTCGTTCACCATCTTGCGCCATTAAGTAATCAAGGATTTCGCAAACAAATCTTGGCTCAATCATGCCAATAATCAAGCGTAATACTTCATGCCAAGTTTCATCTTGCCAGTGCTTGCCAAATACTTCACAATTCAATCCCTTAATGGATAAAACTTGTATTTCTTTAAATTGCCAGACAAATTCCCAAGCACAAAAATATTCCAAGAAAGTCCGATGCACAAACGCATAGTAATCTGCACCCACAAAACATAACATAAAGTTGCGAATCCTGAGTTGATTCATCATCACTCTGGCAACTTTTGTTGGTTGTTCAAATTCTAGATTTTTGAGATAGCGAGTTAAAATTTGTTCTAAGTCTTTTGCACTAATTAAATTGCCCACTAAACCCTTAGCACTGGTTTGCATATGATAGGCAACTTGCCGTAACATCGCTTGTTTATCTTTATAATCAATAATTTTAGGATCGAGGCGATAATCTTCTACCAAAGCCCTTTCTACATCCCATTGGTGTAGCAAGACCCGTGATGCTTGTTCGTACAATGTTGCCCGATCTCTCGGCAATTCTTGGTTGCGATTGAGAATTGCCATCATAGTTAACAAGAGGGGATTTCCTGCTAATTCAGCAATGGCTTTTGATGTATCAATTGCTCTTTGTAATCTTTCTTTTTTGCGTAGCCTATCTATCGGTTCTTTAAAATTTAATTCATGCCAACGGTGGACAAAATCTTGAATTTGTTCTAGATCTAAATCTTGGATCATGAAATGCCGGAATTCGGCATCTCTTAATCTTTGAGGTTTATAGCCGATTACACGAGAAGTAACAATTACTCTGACATCAGGATATTCATTAGTAAAACGATGAATATCTGTGATGACATCATCCCGTTTACCAATATCAAATACTTCATCTAAACCATCAAACATGACTAAAGCGTTGCCAGCTTTGAGTTGTTCATGGAGTTTATTTTGATTGAGATGATGAACTATACCACTACACTTATGAAAGAATTCTAAGAAATTATGGCATTCATGATTTTCTCTTCTGCGGATATAAGTGCGTAACTCAATTAATAAAGGAATGGCTGAAGATACCACATTATTGAGTGGTGTTTCCGCCCAGTTCAAGGCTAAAAATTGTAATAATGTGGATTTACCAGAACCAGGGTCTCCTAATATAACTACATATTTATAAGTTTGGTTATCGTTGATAATATCTAATACTGAAGTAGTTGGCTGTTCAAAATAAATTTGTTTGTAATATTCTAGGCATTCGGGAGTAATCTCTTCCTCTAGTTGCTGACTTTCTCGTAGTTGTTTGAGGTGTTCTTTAGGAAGTTCATGTACTTGTGCTAAAACTTGATGAACTTCCCGCACTTGTTGAGGAATAAACATCCGCCATAGCTTTAATTCATTGTAGGCATAACCAGTAGTATCTAAACTATCTAGTTTGAGATTGCCATATCTCTCACAGAGTCCTTCTTGATATTTTTTTAAGTCAAAATCTGGAGTGACACCGTTAAGTTCTAGTAAGGTATTATTTAATGATTCTAAATGCTGGGAATCCAAAATGGGACGTAACTGCTCTGATTCTCGAATAATCGCTTTAACTTTTTTGAGATAACGTTTAGCTAATCTTTCCCAATCAAATTCTTGGGGAAGTTTAGGTAAATTCATTTCATACCATGTATTAGCTAAGACTTTAGCTTCTAAAGATTGACAATTTGGTTGGAATGGTTCACCGAGAATTATTTGAATGGGTTTATTAGTCAAAAACCTTTTTAAACTCTGATTATATTTTTGGAGTTCTGTTTCTTCTAAGTCTGCATCTTCTAATTCTTGTTGCATTAGTTGCAAGAATTCTTTCAAAGCTTTCCCAGCTGCAATGTCAATATCTTCTGGTTTAAGTTGCTGTAAAATGTTACCAGGAATACCTTTTAATAAGTCTTTTGCCCAGTCTTTAGCAGCATCTTTAGCTAAGTCTTCAAAAATGGATTTAAAAGCAAACCCGACAGCTTGAGTTATGCCCCAAACAGCTAACCAATCTAACATAATATTCGTGTCTGCTGAGGTTGTGATTTCGAGTATATCTAAGAGTTTTGGAATTTGCTCTGGATTTTAAGATAATTGCAGAAACAGGTGTTGAGGGGGTATTTTAAACGCATTTGCCTTGAGGCGTTTCCGTAGGATAGTTACGCGGAGATTTGGCGATGAATTTTTATAGATGGTATCAAAATCTATTCTTAGAGATAGGGCTGTATGAAAGAAGAACTAATGACTCATGGTTACCACAGTTGATACTCTTTTGATTCTACTAATTCATAGGAATTACCTACGGCTAGGGCAAATTTTTGCTCAATCGCTGCTAAATCTTCTAGGGGTATGGCTTGCCATTGTTCTTTTGTGGCCCAACGAATAATAAATGTAATTTCTGTAGAATCATGGGGATTGAGCCATACTTCTTTGCCTAGAAACCCTGGATATTTAGCCAAGGCGGTTGTCCATATGGCTGCATCCTGTTGGAGATAATCTGCTTGTGTCTTAGGGGTAACTTTAAACTTAAGAAATTCTATAACCACACCCTTTCACCCTGTGTCTTTGCCAATTTGCCAAAATAGAGCTGTAGGCTAGAGTAACTACGCTTCCAGCATAGCTTGATTGCACACACTCACAAGCAAGGATCAGCTGGTTTGAAATAAGTAACAGGAAGGAAGTATGGACAGCAACAACTGGTTGCAGCAACTCATGATGCTTGGTATTGGGACAACTTCTCTAGTAGCGGAGAAACTGAAGGAAGTTAGTGATGAATTGGTTAAAGATGGCAAGCTCAATCCTGAGCAAGCAAAAACTGTGATGGATGACATTGTAGAACATTTAAAGTCTGAACAGGGAACTTGGGAAGCGCAAATGCAACGGCAAATGCGAAATATGATGCAGGATTTGGGGGTAGCGCGTCAGTCAGAGGTAGATGAACTGCGGGGGAGAATTGACCGTTTGGAACGTCAAGTCCGAGATTTAGAAAATAAGCTTTGGCGTTAGGATCTGCTTGTGATTTAAACTAATTTTGTCCTGTTGGTAATTTTCATTGCCAAACTACCCCCGTAGGGAGGGCTAATTTTGAAAGCAATTTTACTCAGCGTGGGTATCATGCTGGTCTGTGTTGTAGTGTTAGTGTTGTCACAAATTGGCGGTAAACAGGAATCTGCCATTGCTGCAACTGTGACTACCACTATCCCAGCAGCAACCACAAGCGTTACAGAAAACAATACCTTAATAGCGAACAATCATATGTCTGATTCTTCCACTGTCGTTACTACCGCTTCTGGTTTGAAGTATGTCGAACTAGAAGAGGGAACTGGTGCAACACCTGCAAAGGGACAATCCGTGACAGTGCATTACACTGGCACTTTAGAAGATGGTACTAAATTTGATAGTTCCCGCGATCGCAATCGTCCCTTTAGTTTTACCATCGGCGTTGGTCAAGTCATTCAAGGTTGGGATGAAGGACTCAGCACTATGAAAGTTGGTGGTCGTCGTCAATTAATTATCCCCCCAGAATTAGGTTATGGTTCTCGCGGTGCTGGTGGCGTGATTCCCCCTAACGCTACCCTGTTGTTTGATGTGGAATTATTAGGGGTTAAGTAGGAGATAGGGGTGTAGGGGTATAAGGGTGTAGGGGTGTAGGGGTGTAGGGATAAAATCCTATCCTCCACTCCCACTCCCAATCAACAGTCAACAGTTAACAGTTAACATTCCCCAAAATGTCTAAAAATTCTTCCTATAGTCCTTTATTTTCTCTCAACTCTCAACAAGAAAAATGGCAACAACGCATAGCGCAGGTAGCACTTCGCTTTAATAAACAGTATCAAAATCAACCCTTTGAATTACCTGAAGAAGTGCAGGCGATGCCCATATTTCAAGAATGGACATCGGGACTTTTAACGGGAAGAATTGTTTCACCGTTTTGGGAAATTGCCAAACCACAAAAAAATCAACACTGTTTGGATATTGGTTGCGGTGTCAGCTTTTTGATTTATCCTTGGCGAGATTGGCAGGCGTTTTTCTACGGTCAAGAAATTAGTAACGTGGCACGAGATACCCTAAATTCTCGTGGTTCACAGTTGAATTCTAAATTATTTAAAGGGGTGGAGTTAGGGGCGGCGCACCAATTAAATTATGCTGCGGGGACATTTGATTTGGCGATCGCTACTGGATTTAGCTGTTATTTTCCCCTAGAATATTGGAGTGCTGTGTTAACAGAAGTCAAACGTGTATTAAAACCCGGTGGACAATTTATATTTGATATTCTGAATCCTGAACAGCCTTTAGCAGAAGATTGGGCAGTGTTAGAAACTTATTTAGGCGCAGAAGTATTTCTAGAACCTGTGGCGGAGTGGGAGAAAACCATCAAAGCCTCTGGGGCGAAAATTGTCACCAGATTGACAGGAGAATTATTCGATTTATATAAAATCAAATTTTAACCCTTGTAGAGACGCGATAAATCGCGTCTCTAACCCACCAAACGATGTGTTGTGTCACTACTGTTTATTTGTTCTGATTATAGGTATTTAGTTCCTCATCTGGACGTTGGATAGCAGGCGGATAATCGACATATTCACCTGTTCTAAGTGTTTCTGTATTCGTTAAATCCTCAGGTAGCAGGTCTTCAGGCTCTACGGACTTATCCGAAGCTTCACTTAGCACACCTTCAGCATTGACGTTAGGTTTATCAGAACTTCCTTTATGACTTGCACGACCACCAGGCATAAATTTTTCCTTGATTTTAGTTATTAAACGTTCCTAATTTAAGCTGTTATTGCTGATAGAAACACTATCAAAAGTCTTAAAATAAATCCGAATCACCGGATAATTTGGATGAGCCAAATGTTGCGAATAAGCAAATAACCATTGCTAACTCTAAGTGCTGGATAGTGTGATTTTACTTATGCGATCGCGCTTTGGTATGATTGTTGATTATGGGCGATCGCTATTTTTTTGAGAACTAACTACAGAAAATCCCCGACGAGTAGGACGAACATTAGCTGACTCCACTTGAAAGCTTACTTGATGCCGCATTTCCCCACTGCGTGCTTCCAAAATCCATCTACCAGGATGTAGATACCAAAACATAGAGTTAACTTGGCTATCTAGCTTTTCCCCATTCAGCCACCATTCCACAGGTGTAGATAAATTTCCTGCTAGTTTAAACTCTAATTTTTGCTGTCCTTCCCCACCGGGATATAGCAAGAACAAATCGCCATTATGGGGAGATACAATCCTTAAATTATTGGCAACTAAACTGGATGATTGTTGTGTTGCCAACCATTCATCATATTCTGACGGTAAATGAAAATCTTGCTGAGTCTCGTAAGCAATTTTATCTTGAGGATAAAAATATTCCTGCACCACAGAGTTACAGTTTGGTGTCGGCTTTAACCCAGAGACAGCACATATAGGCAGTTTAATTAAACCAGTGGGAGAAGAAAAAGCAGCTGGTTCTTGGCGTTCGTGTAGGTGTAACATGATGCGATTCCAGAGGGGTGCGGCACCTACAACTCCCGACACTTGGCGCATTGGTTCGCCATTGAAATTTCCTACCCAAGTCGCCACGGTGTAATCGGTAGTGAAGCCGACTGTCCAAGTATCTCGGAAGTTAGAGGAAGTACCAGTCTTAACAGCTGTGGGGAAAGGCAAGTTTAAAACTGAGTCTACACCAAAGGCAGTTGCACGGGCATGATGATCACTGAGTATATCGGTGATGAGTTGCCATGTGGTGGGATTAGGGATTGGGGATTTGGGGATTGGAGATTTGGGAATAGTTGTTACTAACGGTGTGATTTTTCCTTGCTGGGCTATTATGCGGTAAGCTTGGGCGAGTTCCCAGAGAGAGACTTCACCACTACCGAGGGTTAAACCTAAGCCGTAATATTCTGGAGTTTGCTTGAGGTGGGTAAAGCCGAGTTGATGCAGACGTGCTAAGAAAGATGGTACGCCGATTTTTTCTAAAACTCGCACAGCTGGGATATTGAGGGAATTGGCTAAGGCTATTCGCACTCTAACAGGGCCGAGAAATTTCTGTGTGTAATCTGTGGGACTATAAAGTTTTGCACCGGGAATAGCATAATGGGTGGGAACATCTGCCAAGATGGTGTTTGGGCGAATTGCACCTTTTTCTAAAGCCAACTCATACACAAATGGCTTTAGGGTAGAACCCGGTTGACGCAAAGCCTGTACGCCATCGTTGCGTCCGAGTTTGATTTCGTTAAAGTAATCAGGTGAACCGACATAAGCTAAAACTTCCCCAGTATGGTTGTCAATTACCAACGCCGCCGCATCGTGGACATTGTTAGCGGTGAGAGTAGAAATCACTTGCTGTGCTTGCGCTTCCACAAATTGCTGTAAAGATTGATTTATAGTGGTGCGGATAGGAGAAGTGATTTCGCTGTCAGCTAACTGACTGGCTAACCAAAATAAAAAATGAGGTGCGGCGATTATTCCTCTTTTACGAGACTGGAAAACAACTTTTTCGGTGAGGGTTTTTTCAGCTGTTTGATTAGTAATATACCCATCCTGCACCATACGGTTAAGGACATATTTTTGTCGCTGCTTAAGTCTGTTCCCATGCTGCAATGGGTCAAAGTAAGTGGGATTATTAGGAATAGCAGCGAGAAGACTGGCTTGGGCGATATTTAAATCACTGGCGGGTATGGAAAAATAAGTCCTGGCGGCGGCTTCTACACCGTAGATATTGCCTCCCATTGGGAGACGATTAATATATGCAGCGA
Source organism: Trichormus sp. M33_DOE_039 (assembly GCA_015296085.1). Taxonomy (GTDB): domain Bacteria; phylum Cyanobacteriota; class Cyanobacteriia; order Cyanobacteriales; family Nostocaceae; genus Trichormus. Next base: position 10,611 of record DVDT01000090.1, read on the forward strand.
GGATTTCGTCTTTGTTCATCCCTGCAGCTAATCGCCAAGCTAACCAAATCTCACGAACTTTTCCTGAGAGGTTGCGGTGGGATGGTGCTAACATTCGCGCCAATTGCATCGTAATTGTAGAAGCACCAGAAACAATTTTTTTAGTTTGGATGGCTTCTTTGATGGCGCGGGCGATCGCTTGCATATCTAATGCACCATGATGATAGAAACTGCCATCTTCAGCAGCTAAAATTGCTTGGATAAATTGGGGTGAAACTTGCTTAAGTGGAACGACTGCGGTATGTTCTTGGTCACGGGTGAGGATTGTCCCTAATGGTAGCCCATTGCGATCGCTAAATTCCAAAGCCAATTGATTTTGGGCAATGTCGCCAGCCCGAATTGGTGCAAAATAAGGCAATAATCGCACACATAGACACATCAACACCACAGCCAAAATCACCTGAATACTTTTATTGCGTCTTAGCTGTTGTGTAAATTTCCGCCGCCAACCTTTTACCCTATTCATCACGCAATTAGCTTCACTTTCATTTCAACTAAAATAAATACACATCACATTTTCAAGTTAACGTTTTCTCACGCAATTAATTTACAAAAATTCATCGAAACTAAATAGTTAAAAATTGTGTTCATTTCAGGAAATAATCACACAAAATTAGTTATCCATATAATGTAGCTACTCCATAATCCAATCTCTCACTCTCTGCGCCTTTGCGTGAGATAAATTCCTATTCTAAATCACATATAAACTAAGCATGATTATTAAAACTTTCATGCGATTCCTACTTTTCTGCACAATGATATTAGGAATTGCAGCGTGTAATTTTATTGGCATATCAAAACAAGAACCACTCCCAACCGTTGCTGCACTTACCCCACCTAAATTACCAGATTGGATTGAACAAATCAGCCCCATCGGTAACGCTGAACCTCTCAACCAAATTCGCATCCGTTTCAAAGAAGCATTGATTCCGGTCGAACAACTAGACAGTCCCGCACAACAAAACTTATTACAAAAGTTCGCACTTTGGCCGCCCTTACCCGGACAATTCCGCTTTTTGACACCCCGCATGGTAGGCTTTCAAGCAGAACAAGCTTTACCCCAAGCCACGAGATTACAAGTTACTCTAAAAGCAGGTTTAGCAGACTTAAAAAATCATCGTCTAGACAAAGATTTAGCTTGGACTTTTAACACCAACCCCATTGACTTAACTAATTTACCAGGTGTAAATCCTGTAGAGCAAGCAGAAATTCAGCCGGTGAATTTACAGCCAAAGCTACAATTTACCTCCAATACAGAACTTAACTTAGCTTCTGTGCAAGAACATCTCCGATTAGTTCCTGAAGGTAAAAGCACAGAAATTAATTTCAAATTAGCTTTGACCAAAGAAGAAGCAACAAAAACAGAAGAACCTTCGGAAAAATTCGACCCTTCAACACGCAATTGGGTTTATGATTTATTTCCCCAACAAAATTTAGATAAAGCTACTAATTATCGTCTGGTATTTTCTCCAGGTATCTTACCTGCAACTGGGAATTTAGCTACCGAGAAAGAGTTCGTCAGTAAACTAGCTACTTACTCACCTTTAGCATTTAAACAAATTAACTTTTACGGACAACCAGATGCAAGCGGTACTTATGGCAGATTTGTCAAAGGTAGTCCTCAGCTAGAATTTAATAATATATTAGTTGCCGATTCAGCTAGAGAAAATATTAAAATTGATCCAGCACCGCGAGACATTTCTAGGCTGCTGCAAATTGGTGATGAAGATAGATTTGTCACTATTAACCCCTACGCTTTAAATGCGGCTACTAATTACACAATCACTATTGGGAAAGATTTAAAAGATAAGTTTGGTCAAACCTTGGGTAAACCTGTCACCCTTAAATACAATACTGGTGATTTAGCTGGAGATATTTGGACTCCTTCAGATTTACATATTTTCCCATCCGGGCAGAATTTACAACTCAATATTAGTACTGTTAATTTACCAGAATCACAATATAAAGCTGCTTATCGGGTAGTGCAACCTATAGATTTGATTTACGCCAGAGGTGCATATCCCCAAGGGAATGATAATGATTTATTACCCAAACCTAGTGAGTGGCAGAGTTTTAAAATTACAGGTAAGAATAATCAACAAATTGACATAACTGTACCATTACGAGAAAAACTTGGTGCTGCTACAGGAATGTTAGCCTATGGGGTGCAGGCACGCACGAATAAATATCAAGAGAATGGTAAAGAACTGTGGCGAGAACCAACGACTTATGGCTTAGTACAGTTAACAAATTTAGGTGTATTTAGTCAATGGTTTCCTGAATCTGCTTTCATTCGCGTTAATCATCTCAGTGATGGTTCACCAGTGAAAGCTGCACCTATTGAAATTTACCGATTAAAATTAGATACCAAATATCGTGATCCGGTTCAAGCTTGTGCTACAGGTAAAACAGATAATGATGGGAATTTAAGGCTGCAAATTCAAGATTTACAGTCGTGTTATATAACTAATAAAGAGTTTATCAAATCACCAGAATTATTAGTAATTGCTCGTGAAAATCAAGATTGGGCATTTGCCAAAACAGAAGAATATAGCGGTGTTTATGGTTACGGCATTGATGCAGGTTGGACAGATAATAAACCAGTCTCCCGCGGCGTAATCTTCTCAGATAGACAGTTATATCAACCAGGAGAAAAAGCTGCTTTTACTAGTTTTAGTCACTATTTAGCAAATGGTATTCTTCGGCAAGATCAAAACTCTATTTATGAATTGAGTTTACTTAATCCTGATGGACAGAAGACAGATTTAGGGACAAAAACCACAAATGAGTTCGGGACATTTTCTCTGGAATTACCAATAAAAAATACCCAAAAGCTAGGTTATTATACCATCCAAGCCAAGGGTAAAGATGGTAGAGAAATTTCTGGTGAGTTCCGAGTAGCTGAATTTAAACCACCGAATTTTAAAGTCGAACTCAATTTAGATAAAGAATTTGCCTTAGTTGGTGAGGAAGTGGAAGCGAAAGCAGCAAGTAATTATTTATTTGGTGCGCCTGTAGAGGGAGGCGAAGCTAAATACTTTATCACTCGTCGCCAGGAGAATTTTACACCTAAAAAATGGGAAGCATTTAGCTTTGGTAGACAATGGTTTTGGCCTGAAGAAAGTCCATCTGTACCGAGTGATGTGTTACAGACTAACACCAAATTAGATGCTCAAGGTAACACCTTTCAAACTGTGACGGTGGCGAAAGATTTACCTTATCCTATGACTTACAGTGTGGATGTGCAAGTCGCAGATGTTTCTAATTTATCTGTGGCTAGTTCTAAATCATTTACAGCTTTACCCGGTAATCGTCTGATAGGTTTAAAAACTAATTTTATTGCCAATGCTGGTAAAGCTTTTCCGGTGGAAATAATTGTGACTGAACCTACAGGAAAAGCAATTACCAATCAACGAGTGCGCGTAGAATTACAACAGATGAAATATAGTAGTGTGACGCAAGTAGTAGAAGGTAGTAGCACAGCTAAAAATCAAGTTGAATATAAAACAGTCGCACAATCTGAAATTACATCTTCTGAAAGTTCCCAAATTGTCAATTTAACACCACCCGAATCAGGTTCATACCGTATTCGAGCTAACTTTAGTGATGCTAAAGAAGAATTGACAGCCACAGATAGCCAAATTTGGGTGACAGGAGAAAACCTAGTTTACTGGGGTGATGATGAGGAGAATCGCTTAGAAGTTAAGCTAGATAAAAAGGAATATAAACCGGGTGAAATTGCTACTGCTTTAATTCAATCTCCCTACTCAGATGCAGAGTTATATTTTGCTGTCATTAAAGATAAACCTTTGTATCAACAACTAACTAAAACTAAGGGAGGCGCACCCCAAATTCAGTTCCAGGTTACACCAGAAATGTTACCTAATGCAGCAGTAGAAGCTGTATTAGTGAGACAAGGCGCACCTATTAATCAAGTAGAACCAGGAAGTTTAGATAAGTTAGTCAAAATTGGATTTACGCCTTTCAAAGTCAACTTGCAAGATAAATATTTAAAAGTGCAAGTCACACCATTACAAGCATCGCTAGAACCTGGTGCGGAGTCAACAATACAACTCGAACTGAAAGATAATCAAAATAATCCCACCCAAGGACAATTAACTGTCATGGTGGTAAATGAAGCAGTGTTACAACTGTCTGGTTATCGTCTGCCAAATTTGGTAGATACAGTCTATGCTGAACAGCCGATATCTACCCGTTTCAGTGATAATCGCCCTGATGTGGTGATACAACCCCAAGATATAGCACAACCTAAAGGTTGGGGTTACAGCGGCGGTTTATCCACAGGTATCGCTAATACTCGCGTCCGCACAGATTTTCAACCTTTAGCTTACTATAACGCTGCCGTTCTCACCGACGCTAATGGTAAAGCGCAAATCACCTTTAAATTACCGGATGACTTAACTACATGGCGGGTGATGGTTGTTGCTACTGATGGAAATCTCCGGTTTGGGAATGGTGACGCGACTTTTATCACTACCAAACCACTGCTAACTAATGCCATCTTGCCACAGTTTGTCCGTCCAGGCGATCGCATCCTAGCTGGTTTATCCGTTACCAATAACACCGGGACTTCAGGAAACTTAACAATTAATGGTGAACTCAATGGAACAGTCAAGTTTGCTGAGAAAAACCCTAACTCCACCAACTTACAAACCAAAACCGAGTCAGCAACTCAAGCTTATCGCTTCCCAATGGTGGCGCAAAACGTCGGTGTAGCACAAGTCCGCTTTACTACCCAGCTAAATAATACAGCCGCCGATGCCTTTGCTGTGCCGTTAGAAGTCAAGCCGTTAGAAGTTACAGAACAAGTCGTGGAAACCGGGGTGACAGATAAGCAAGTCAAAATTCCTCTCCATGTTGATAAAAACGTCTTCCCCAATGCTGGCGGTTTAGATATTCAACTGGCGAGTACGTTAATACCAGAAATCAAAGCACCAGCCAAACAAGTGTTAACAGATAATGATTTACCTTTCGCTGAACCTGCGGCGAGTCAGTTAATGATTGCGGCTAACTTACAAACTTTGACGCAAAAATATAGTCAAACTTTTGCAGAATTCAATCCTCAGCAACAGGCGAATCAAGCAATTACTCAATTAGAAAAACTGCAAATAGCCGATGGTGGTTTTGCAGCCTTCCCAGGACAAGAAAAATCTGATCCTTGGGTGTCGGCTTACGCTGCTGAATCTTTAAGCCAAGCCAAGGAAGTATTTCCCAATGCGGTAGATACTACGATGTTATCTCGCCTCAAGAATTACTTACAAAAAGTCTTGGCGAACCCTGGACAATATGACTACTGTAAACAACAGTTATGTAAAACTCAACTCCAACTCAATGCTTTAATTGCTTTAGCGGAAGTTGGCGAAAAACGCAATAGCTTTTTAAATGATATTTATCAACAGCATAATAACTTTGATTTAGTTACTCAAATCAAATTAGCAAGGTATTTATCCCAATTTCCTGAATGGCAAGATGAATCACAACAAATGTTCAACCAGTTGCAAGAAAATATCTCCGAAACTGGAAGGACATCTGTGATTAGCTTACCCAATAGTTGGGGATGGATGAGTTCAAATACCACAGCACAAGCACAGGCTTTAAGATTATTTATCGCCAAACAAAGTAAACCCGAAGTCATCGATAAATTATTTCAAAGTCTGTTAGCACAACGCAGAAACGGCACATGGCAAACTGACTATAATAATGCTCAAGCCTTAACAGCATTAGTAGAATATAGCCAACTTCAATCAATACCACCCAACTTTTTAGCTACAGTCCAATTAGCTGGTAAAAAAATCGGAGAAACCCGCTTTAATGGTTATCAAAATTCTAGCTTACAGCTAAATGTTGTAATGGATAAATTACCTCGTGGCCGTCATGATTTAACCTTGCAAAAATCTGGTAACGGGAAGTTACATTATTTAGTCGCTTATAATTACCTATTACCAGGAAACCAACCGGGGAGATTTAATGGTTTGCGTGTGACAAAAGCTATTAGCAAAGTTGGAGAAAGAACACCTTTGCAAAAAACTGGTATTTACGCTTTGGATAAACCATTAAATGTAGAAAGTGGACAGGTGTTTGATATCGGTTTAGAAATTATTAGCGATCGCCCCGTAGATCATATAGTAATTAAAGACCCCTTACCAGCAGGATTAGAAGCAGTAGATCAGAGTTTCCAAACTGCGACAACCGCATTACAAGCACAGGCTGATAGTTGGCAACTTGGTTATAGAGATATCTACCGCGATCGCATTATCGCCTACGCCGACCACCTCGAACCAGGAGTTTATAGCCTGCACTACCTAGTCCGTTCTGTAACTCCCGGTACATTCCTCTGGCCTGGCGCGGAAGTTCATTTACAATACGCACCAGAAGAATTTGGACGTTCAGCTAGTTCTACGCTGCAAATTGAATGACAGGAAAACAATATGTGTGATTAATTCTGTTTTGGTGCTTATGCTTTACTTAAATTTCCGTAGCCACGAAACCGTGTCAAAGTTAAAAATGAAGATTTTGGGAGTTTACAGTGGCTCGAAAACGATTAATTATCGAGATGGGAATGGGTGTAGATCAACATGGACAAGAGTCTACAGTCGCAGCAGCTAGAGCCGTTCGCAATGCGATCGCACATAATGCTTTACTGGGAGTATGGGAAGTTGCGGGATTAAATGACCCAAATGAGATGATTGTCGAAGTCCAGGTAGCAGTACCCTATCCCGAACAAGTCAGAGAAGCCGAAGTATTAGCTGTATTACCCTTCGGACGCAAAAGCCTGACTGTAGAATCAGGCGGTATGGTGGTGCAAGGACGCGCTATTGCTTCCCTAAATGACAAAAATGACGAAATGTTAGTGGCGATCGCTGCTGTGACCGTTTTAATAGAAACTGAAGAAAAGTCATAAGTGCTGTTAGCTCAATCACCACCAAACAGAATCATGTCCAACGAAGCTATAGAAAAAGTTATTGCTGCTTACTTTAGCAACATAGCAGCCATGAACCCAGAGGGTTGGGTAGATAATTTTGCTGAAGATGCGGTGAGTCACGATCCTGTTGGTGAACCACCAGCAAAAGTTCATGAGGGATACCGCGAATTTATCGGACAGTTACAAGCTGTATTTGCTCAACTAGAACCGACAACTGAACATATCTTTATTGCTAGCAACGAAGCAGCCGTCAAATGGACAATGACAGGAGTTAGCAAAAGTGGTAAGTCAGTCAAATTTGAGGGAATTACTATTTTTGCAGTCAACGCCGAAGGTAAAATTCAAACTACCCGCGCTTACTGGAATCCGATGCAAATGATCGCACAATTGCGCTCTTAATTATTTGTACAGACGCAAAATATCGCGTCTGTACAAATAATTACAATTCGCTATTTTCTAATTCCTGTTCTTCTTCGTAAAACCAAGTTTCTGCCAACAAAGAAAAGCCGAAAAGCCAAATTAAGCAAATAACTGTTACCCAAAATATTACCATCATATTTATCACCTCAACCCTTTATTCTCAGCAATAAAATTCGGCTCTGAATTAATATTTGAGGATAGCTATAGCGAAATCTTAATTTTATTGAAATTATTACATTAAATTCACCAGTCTATTAACTCAATTCATAAAAATATACTTATAAAATTACTTTTATACTTATGTTACTGATGATTGGCGAATTCTTCATAGTCCAAATTGCTCTACAATAGAGATATTGGGAGCAAAATCTCTGGTAGTAAATTCAACCTACAACAAACCTTCAATACTCCAGCGAATATGTCTCACGAGCATGAAGAATTACTTTATCTTCAACAGTCAGCAATACTTAGACCCACACACTTTGCTGACTTAATCAGAACAGCACAACTAGTTTTTGATCCTGCTTCTGGGGTTTCAGGCAGATACATAGAAGTTGATTGGCAAGAATTTGGTATTCCCGATGAGGTAGCGGAGAATTTAAAATTACTTGGTCAAAAATATCGCTATGCTTCTCCTGGGATTCCTAGTGAAATTATTTGGGAACAATTGACTAAGACCACTAGAACTTGGTTTCTCAACAATAAAGATAAATTATGGCAGTTTGAAGAAGCATTTCCAGCTCTAGATGAAGATTAATCTCTTGGTGGTAGGGGTGTGCATCTGTACGCCTCTACTTAATATATTAGTGCCATATTTTCGGCAGACATTCTGACTTCTGACTCCTGAATTCTGACCCGAATATCTATAGGGAAGATAAGATTAAGTTATTTGATATTTTATAAACTATTCTAAATTAATGTTATCGTGTAATTCTATAGATAAGTTTCAGGTATTAATTAATACGTATTTACACTGATAAATAAGCGCAACTTAGCAGTAATACTGACTAAATTCAGTGCCTAGTGAAATGAATTTAAAAGCACGTATCAATGAATCAAAGTGTAAATCTTGTTTCTACCCCCAAGAAAACCATTAGTCAACAGATTGCAGTTGCCAAACCACAGCTAGTAGCAAAACAACTCATAGTTCTGGCATTGGAAATGCTATTGTCATTTCCTCTAGCTTTAGTGTTAACAAAGCTACACTTTGGTGGCATTTCTTGGATATTTGGTGGGATTGCTGCGGGTACAGCAATTTTGCAAATTTGCCGCATCTTTTACAAGTATTCGCCTCGTCCGAATCGGATGGCGAGAAAAGTTGGTATGGCATTAGTGGGACTGACAGTTGGTGCTGTCAATGCCAATACTGATTTAACCAGCATAGCGGCGGGAATTCCCATATTTATTTTTTTGACCATATTTTTACTATTATGTGGTGGCTGTATTGGCTATATTTATTCCCGCTTGAGTCAAACCAATCTCTTAACAGCAATGCTAGCTACAGTTCCAGGGGGTGTGGGTGTGATGTCAGCGATCGCCGCCGATTACAATAAAAATGTCACCTTAGTAGCATTAGTACAAGCAATTCGCGTCACCTCTGTAGTTTTGTTGATTCCTTTTATCGCCAGAACCGCCGTTGGGAATTACTGGAATTTACCGAACTTATCAGTTAGTAGTGCTTGGTTAAATTTTGATTTATCACAGTTAGGATTATTAGCAGTAGTATTACCAATCACCGCATTAGTAATTTATGTCGTGACCAAATTCAAGCTGCCAGCGGGGGATTTTTTTAGTGCATTACTACTAGGACTCACATTCAATACTGTGTTAGATTTATTGCCATTTGTGAGTGATCTTCACTTTGAACCACCAAGATTAGTCAACATCATCGGTCAAATGCTATTAGGAATCACCATTGGCGAGTATTGGGGAGAAAAACCCACATTTGGCAAAAGGACTCTCGGTTACGCCTTGATGTCTGTAGTCATGACCTTAATTGCTGGTGCGATCGCCACTATGATAGCAATGCAATTAACCTCTTGGGATTGGTTAACCTGTTTATTAGTTACCGCACCAGGGGGAGCAGCAGAAATGATCCTAGTTTCCCTAGCATTAGACCATAATGTAGACATTGTTACTACAGGTCATCTAGTTCGACTCATCGCCATTAACAGTTCTTTACCCCTGTGGTTATTTTTATTTCGCCGTCTTGAGGGGTGTAAGGGTGTAGGCGTGTAGGGGTATAGGAGAGAATAACTAATAACTAATAACTAAGGATATATTTATGGTTGCTCAAACTCAAGAATTAGATGCTCAATATTGGGTTAAAACTCGTTCTTCTCTTGACTCTACTCAATCAACTTTTCTCACCTGGACAGGTAAAATTTATGCTTTTACTCCTGGTGAAAGAAGGAAACTATTGTTTAAAATTTTGGGTTTGAGTGTGAGTCGGTGTATTCCTACAGAAGCAGGTAGTTGGGATTTTACTTCTAGAGAACTCACTTATTATTTAAATCCAGAAACCGGAGAAATTTTACGTAAATGGGAAAATCCCTGGACAGGGGAAACAGTCACAGTCATTCATGTTGCGAATAATCCTGTACAGGGTTGTTTTAAAGGTAAATTCCCGGCTCAAGTAGAGGGAGAGACAACAACTTTTGTCTTTGATATTTTTCCCACATATCCTAATCCTTTAGCAGAAGATACCGAATTGTCTAAATACAGTCCCTATCCAACTTATCAAGCAGCAGAATTATTTAAACTTACAGTACCAACCGCAGATTTATTTAATCCAGAATTAAAATCAGTGTCACAATTGAGGCTAAGTTGGGACAGAATCGGTCAATGGTTGCCTTGGATGAACATGAGCGATCGCCCTGGCTATCTCATCTATAGTGCATATGGCAGTAAAGTGAATGGTTTAACAGAATTGCCTCAATTACTCCAAGATGAAATTAATCATCGCGTACCTTTATATAAGCAAGCTCCAAAAGCTTATAAAGATGGCGAAGATATGACATCTTGGTTATACTTCCAACAGCATTTTCCCGCATATCAAGCCGGTGAAATTTTTCCCCTCTCCATTGCCGAAGAATCTTGAATTTACAAGAATCATAGGTCACAGATAACAGGGGACGGGTGACGGCGAAATTAGTGTTTATTCCCCATACCCTCCCCATGTTTCTTCCGTAAAACGATATCAGACAGCATCCAGGCTTATGGTAGTTTAAAGTAGCATCTGTGAAATATAACTTTACCTTCATGACTGGAGAGCATCACCTTGGGAATAGAACTACGCAGTTTCGTATTTCTCGACAGCTTGCAACCACAACACGCAGCATACATAGGAACAGTAGCCCCAGGTTTCCTACCATTACCAGGTGACACATCACTTTGGATTGAAATCTCTCCTGGTATCGAAATTAATAAAATTACAGATGTCGCCCTCAAAGCCGCTTCCGTGCGTCCGGGAGTACAGGTAGTAGAAAGATTGTATGGATTATTAGAAGTGCATTCCAGTTCGCAAGGAGAAACACGAGCAGCAGGTCAAGCGATTTTGGCAATGCTGGGAGTCAAAAGAGAGGAATGTCTTAAACCCCGTGTTGTTTCTAGCCAGATTATCCGCAATATCGATGCGTACCAAGCACAACTTATCAACCGGACACGCCGAGGGCAACTACTACTAGCAGGGCAAACTTTATATGTCCTAGAAGTTGAACCTGCTGCTTATGCTGCCCTAGCTGCCAATGAAGCAGAAAAAGCGGCTGCAATTAATATCCTAGAGGTGCAAGCGGTGGGAAGCTTTGGTCGATTGTACTTGGGTGGACAAGAACGCGATATTCTAGCTGGTGCAGCTGGAGCTAAAGCAGCAATTGAAAACGTAGCTGGACGGCATTCCCAGAGTGGCCGCCAGGAGTGAAGGAAATGGCAAATATAGAGCATCTAGTTTTACTGCAAGCTGGTGCAGTCCGATGGCTGGAATGGAGAAACAATCATCCCGAAATAGCACCAGACTTAAGCACCGCTAACTTACAAAAACATAACCTGCGAGGGGCAAACCTCCAGGGTGTTAACTTGAGCAGAGTTGATTTAAGCCATGCTTTACTAGTACGTGCTGATCTCAGCCATGCTAATCTCAATAGTGCGAATCTTCATCAAGCCTTACTCAGCGAAGCTAATTTGAGTAAGGCTCATTTGAGTGTAGCGAATTTGAGCCAAGCGATCCTCACCCAAGTAAATTTGAGTCATGCCATCCTCATTGGCTCTAACTTAAGTGAGGCAAATTTAAGGGAAGCCACTCTCACGGAGGCTAATCTGATTGGTACTGACCTCACTAATGCTAACTTGAGGGATGCTGATTTAGATGCAGCACAGTTAAACCGCGCTCATCTTTGTTTTACCAATCTCATTGAGGCTAACTTAATCGGGGCTAATCTGAGTGAAGCCAATTTGTACGCCGCAGACTTAATAGGAGCTTATCTCTACAAAGCCAATCTAGAAAAAGCCCGTCTCTACAAAGCGCATTTGAGTAGTGCATACTTATTTCGGGCTAACCTAGCTAAAGCTGACTTAACAGGTGCTGACTTGGCATGGTCGAATTTGAAAGGGGCTAATTTAGCAGGTGCTAATCTCAGAGGTGCTAACCTCAGAGGTGCAAATCTGACGAGTGCAAATCTAACTGATGTCGATTTTCAGAATGCAATTATGCCTGATGGGAAAAAATATGATTAGTTATGAGTTATTAGTTATTAGTCAAAAGTCGTTAATTACAACCAATAACTAATAGTTTCCCCACATCTTATTTACTTTTAACTTTTACCTTTTACTCATTCCTATTCTGCCCGTAGGCTTGCCATGCTAAGTCTATCAGCCCATCAGCGATCGCAGCTGCCACAACTGTATTACCTTTAGAGCTATCAATGGTAATATTGGGGACTAGAGAGTCTTGTAAGCGTCTTTTAGCATCATCTATATCCACAAATCCCACCGGAGTAGCAATCAGCAAAGCAGGGTGAATTTCTTCTGCTTCAATTAAATCTACTAGTGTCGTCAATGCTGTTTGGGCTTGACCCACAATAAATATGCCCTCTGGGTAACGTTTAGCTAAGGTTTCAATACCCCAAGCTGCACGAGTTTTTTCCGTTTGGGGACGGGTTGAGGTATCAGTGCTGCAATAAACTGGGTTAGCAAAGGTATTTTGAATTTCGTAAGCAATACCTGTTTGCACCATTGGCACATCTACCACAATGGTAGTACGTGCAGCTAATGCTGCTGCCCCAGCTTGCAAAGCACGCTCAGAAAATCGAATTAAAGATTTATACTCAAAATCAGCCGTGGCATATATTACCCGCCGCACAATTTCATACTCGGCGGGTGAGAAAACATGATCGCCAATTTCACTATCAATGATTGCTAAACTTTGAGCATCCGTTACGTGCCATTCCATTGCTATTCAATGCTGAGAGACTAGCCTTCAGCTTATCAGCTAGTGCGATCGCTAGGTAAGGGAATGTTTCCTCCGTACCCTGCGGGTACTCCTACGGAGAACTCGCAGAGACGCAAGCTACAGACTTTCCGCCAAGTAAAAAGAAAAGAATTTTTTGCCTTTTTATTGCCAATGCCCATTCCAGACTTTCAAGATTCAGCATTAGAAGACGGACGACTGAAAACAGGGGATAAGTAAGCCACTAACGCCCCAATGAGAAAACCTGAGATATTCCTCACTAAAGGCAGCCAATCACTAGTGCGCGTTACCACAGGGCCAATGCCGAACGCAATGAACAAAATACCCCACAAAGGAGAGAAAATTAACGCCCATTGCCAGGCAAAAACTTGTCCTTCGGTGCGGGGTTGGGCTGCAAATCCACAAATAATCCCACCAATTACCGAAGTGACTAAAGTTAAAATCCACTGTTCTCTGGGGAGTCCAGGCACAACGGTGCAACCACCCTTAAGCAAACAGCCTTTTACAGAATCTAAAGCTTGTAAAATTGCTTGGTCTTCCCCTTGTTCCCGCACAAAATACAAATTACCAAAGCGGGTTTGCAGTTCTATCCAAAAAGTACGGGGTAGAAGTTCATAAACTGCATCACCCACACTAAAACTGAGGATGTTCCCACCACGGGAGTCAGCAACTAACAGAATGCTTTTGTCATCCAAACCCCAATAATTGATGACAGCTCTACCGGGAGTGCGGTCATACTGGGTCAATACGCGCAGTTTCCAGCCAGTATTAGCCTCAAATTGCTCGATTTCCTGGACTAGCTTTTCTTCTTGAGGGTCAGGAAGAGATTTAGCTAAGTCTACAACTGGGGTGAAATAGTTAGGTAACAATTCGGGATTATCGTAAGCCAATGCCGAAGAAGAATTTATCACCCAAAGTGACCCAGCCAAGAAAAATACTGTAATAGATACTAAGATTTTTCGCCAAAAACAAGACTGCATGGACGTTTTTATACAAATATCAACAGTAGAAGTGAACAAGTTGCTTTAAAAGAGTATGAGAAAAGTGATAGATTGTTACACTTGTTTACTTTACTCTAATCTTAGGTAGGAAAGCAAAGTATCTTTTTAGGGGATGAGGCATTGAGGTAAAATCTCTTCTGCTTCTTCGATTTCCTCCTTGCCTACCTTGTCTCTAGCTTTGTAATGTTCAAAATTCCTCATCATCAAGATTTTCCTGATGATTAGAAATACCGTTGTAGCCGTCATGAACACGGTAGGCTTCTGCTTTCGTGCGGCGAGTTTCTGAATTGAATGTTTCTCTTTCTCGTAAAGGAAGGGCAGATTGTTCAGTTATTGATAGGCGTTCAACTGTTCGTCTGGTGTTTTTCTGGCGAGTGAAGGTTTTCCAGGCTGTTTTGACACCAACAAAGATACTACGTGTACCTACTTGTAGATTTTGAGCTTGTCTTTTTGCACTATCTAGACTCTGGTCAACCTGTTTTACAACTTGACTAGCACTTTTAACACCTTCACTAACGTCATCAGTCAAATCTGTGATTTCTATCCCTGTAGCACGGATGGCTTCTAGGGTCGGGGGCAATTCCCGCGATAGCATATCAAATAACTTTTCGGCACTGCGAGCGGCTCTTGCTAATTCCTGCAAAGCTGGTATCGCCGCCACCAAAACAGCCGTCAGACTGACGGCAACTAAAAGAATAGAAAGTCCCAACCAAAACAGGGGGTCAACCACGATAATAAACAATTCAAAGTTCAAAATTGGTCATTGGGGAGGCAGTGACGGGTGCGCAGGAGTCTCCCCCGAAGTTCAGATGCCTGCGGCAAGCCGCTGAAGCGTCTACGGAGGAAACCTCCGCTCTGACTTCTCTCCAAGAGGAGTAGCTGCCGTCATTGGGCATTGGGAAACTCAATTTGGAATTTTAGATTGGAATATAAATCTAATAAATCTAAAATCCCAAATCTAAAATTTCTTGTCTTCCTTGCTCCTGTGCTTTTCCTGCCTTAACGCTGATGACGTATGTACCTTATGCAAATAAAAACTGTTGTATGTTTATGTCAATGCCATAATTATGAGCGTTCTAGTTCTTGGGGGAGAGAGTCTGAGTTTGGGGTGACTTGTTGACGTTTTAAGACTTGGCTTTCACGCTGACTAGCATCTAAGCCAGCAGCTATGGCTTCTCGTAGTCTGTCTAATGTTTCATCCCAATTTCGCAAAGCGTTGGCAGAAAGGCGATCTGCTTGAATTTGTACACTGGTTGATAAATCCTCCGCCAATTCAGGAATCGCATCAGCAGATTTTTTCAAAAGTTTACGAGTTTCGCGCCCTGTGCGTGGAGCTACAAGTAATCCTGCTAAAGCACCGATAGTAGCTCCTAGCATCAAACCGCCAATAAATACTCCAGAACGGTTATTAGACATCTTATGTGTTTTTCTCCTTTCAACCATTTTAGGTGGATTTGCTTCCCTTGCGAAACCTAAATGGCTTGATCTAATTAATTTATTGTGACAATATATCAGCCAGAACTGTTGCTTCTATATCCAGACTGATTTAGTTTAGTTAACACTTTTCCTTCTAGAGAAGGAATCTGTTTTACGAAAATACCGTAGCCAAGTTCTCCTTCCCAGTAAAAGTATGCCGATCATTTGCTGGATTTGTTGAATCTGCACTCTCAGAGATTGATTACTTTGCCGTAATAATTGAATACTGCTTTGCCCTAAATAGATATTTTCTGGTGCTTTATATAGTAAATCATAGCTACAGCGTTCGTATTCTGCGAGGCGATCGCCTATAAATGCTATTTTCTGTTTTAATTGCCACACTTGCCAAGCTACGTATAGTAGCACTAGTGAGATCAATGTATTAATTACAACTACTACTATTACCATTTATTGACCTGCATTCATGTCAGTAAAAAATTATGATCTGTGCTTGACTTGGCTCTATTCTGATCATAACTGTTTGAGGAGGCAGGAGGTAGCACTTTGGCTTCGCTTAGTGACCAGAGACAGAAGAAAAAGTTACTGTTACTATCTTTTACTCAAAATGCTGCTCAACGCCCTGCTCTACTGACAAAATTCTTGTCAAAACTGAGCCAAAGTATCTTTCCGTGATTCTGGGAATAATAAAAGCAAGTGATAATATCAACTAAAGTTTATGAAAAGTCTATATACTGTTGGCATTGTTGGATTATTCACCACTTCTAATTTATTCTTTAGCAGCGCAGCTGAAGCTCAAGCGATCGCTACAGATGCGACTCTCCCTACAAATGTTATTTCTGTTGATGGACTAAATTTTACAATTACAGGTGGTAGCCAATCGGGAAGTAATCTTTTTCATAGTTTTAGTCAATTTTCTGTACCTACAAATGGCTCTGTAAATTTCAATAATAATTTAGGTATTCAAAATATTATTAGTCGAGTAACTGGTAATTTACCTTCTAATATTAATGGCAAAATTCATGCTAATTATAATGCCAATCTATTTTTAATTAATCCTAATGGTATCATTTTCGGTTCTCATGCTCAATTAGCAATTGGTGGTTCTTTTTTTGCTACTAGTGCTAACAGTTTAAAATTTGCTGATGGGACAGAATTTAATACTGACCCTGCTCAAGCTTCATCTTTGTTAAGTGTCACCGTTCCCGTTGGACTACAGTATGGTAATCGCCCAGGCGTGATTCAATCACAGGGAGCTGAACTGACGGTGCAACCAAATCGAATGCTGGCTTTGATTGGAGGTGAAGTTAATATTAATGGTGGCCGGTTAAGAGCAGAAAGTGGTCAGATCGAAATAGCTGGAGTAGCCGCTCCTGGTACAGTTGGACTGACATTAACAGATAATAAATCTCAACTGAGTTTTCCCAGCAATCTCGCCAAGGCCGATGTTGTCGTTAGTAATCATGCTCTGGTGAATACTACAGGTAATGGAGGCGGTAGTATTCAACTGACGGGAAAGCAGATATTAGTTGAAAATTCGCGTGTCACAGCCGGAACAACAAACTCTGTTTCTGGGGCCAATCTAACATTAAACGCATCTGACACCGTTACTGTTGCGAGTACCAGTACCAATCAAAAGTTTATACATGGGTTATTTTCAGAAAATATCGGTAGTGGTGCTAGTGCAGGCATCACAATCAATACCAAAAAACTGCAAATTAATGGGGAGGCGAGAATCTCTACTGCAACTTCAACTAGTTCCACAGGAAAAGGGGGAGATTTAACAATTAATGCTGATGATGCAGTTAAATTAAACGGTGCTGATTCAGATGATTATTCTTTATTTACAGGTATCTTGACAGATACCTATGGTAGAGGGGTTGGGGGAAACTTAACTATCAATACCAGACAATTAACTGTTGAAAATGGAGCGCAAATATCTGCTGCTACCTTTAGTGAAGCTAAAGGTGGAAATTTGACTATTAATGCTGGCAATTCTGTAGAATTATTAGGAGTTTCACCCACTGATTATTTAGCTAGTGGTTTGTACACAGCAGTTCAAGAAGCGGCTAGCGGACAGGCTGGAGATTTAATAATTAATACACAAAAGTTAATTATCCGCGATGGCGCACAAATTTTTGCTGGTACTGTGGCGCAAGGACAAAGCGGCAACATAATTATTAATGTTACTGATTCTGTCAATGTCATTGGTATTTCACCTATTTATAAATTTGCAAGTGGTATATTCAGTAGTACCAATTCAGACTCTACAGGTAATTCAGGAAATCTCACAATTGATACTAAACAGTTGCTCGTTAGTGATGGAGGGATAATTGCTGTTGAGGCGATGGGTTTGGGTAAAGGAGGATTACTTACTATCAATGCAACCGACTTGATTAAGTTAGCCGGACAAGGTGCTGTAATTGAAGATCCATCAGACCCAGCTAATATAATTCCTACGTTTAGCAGGATCTCTGCTAGCGTCTTTAACGCTGATAATATCAATGATGCTGGCAGCATAGAAATTAATACTAATAAGTTATTAATTCAAGGAGGGGCGCGTTTAAGTGTGGAAAATGAAGGGCTGGGTAGAGGTGGAAATTTCTTTATTAAAGCTAATTCCATAGTGCTGGATAATGCAGGCAATCCTCAACCGAATGCAGGTGGAATATTAGCCACAACTAAGTCCGGTGAAGGTGGCAATATTACACTCCAATCCAGAGATATTTTGCTTTTGCGTAATGGTAGCCGAATCACTACCGATGCTCAAGATGGTAGTGGTAACGGTGGCAATATCATTATCAATACTAATGTACTAGCTGCTGCTGAAAATAGTGATATTACTGGTAATGCTATTCGTGGACGAGGTGGAAACATCGAAATCACAGCTAAGGGAATTTTTAATATCCAATATCGTCCTGAATTGACTCCAGACAATGATATTACCGCCAGTTCTCAATTTGGGCTAAGTGGAATTGTAGAAGTTAATACCCTAGCGACTGATCCCAGTAAAGGAATTGTAGCTTTACCAGTTCAGCCTAATGATGTGCCTACATTAATTGCTCAAAGTTGTGGGAGAAAAAACCCTGAAAAATCTAGTCAGTTCATAGTTACTGGCCGGGGTGGATTGCCACAAAATCCAGAGGTGGCGTTGGGAAGTGACACAGTTTTGGAAGATATCCAAACAGTTCCGATTCCAAGTAGTAGCGATCGCTCCTCGTCCACCGTTGCTGCTAAAAATTTACCAGCAAATAACCCCCACGAAATCATAGAAGCTCAAGGGTTGGTAGTAACCCCGCAAGGTAATATATTACTCACAGCACAAGCAGCAACCATCACTCCTCACTCTTCTAGGTTGACTCCAGTTACCTGTCCAGCACTTTAAATAGTATCGATTTCTGATTGATATAGACTCATTGCTGACGTTCCTATTCATCTGGCAGATTTCATTGTTGAACTTTGAAGATGGGGAATTTTCTCCTGCAGTTGGCTTTGATTAATCTATTTTTCGCGATTATTTTTCAAATTCGTATCACCCACTGGGTTTTAAGTAATTGGTATAAATTAAGTAGACATTTTATATCTTCCATAAACTTAAATATACTATTCAACTTAATATATCCGTAATCTTACGGTTAACACAACAAATAAAGCTTGAAGTAAAATTTACTGAATCTTGTGTGTAATAGAGATTATTTAAACTGCTGTTGTGAATTATTTGACTCTTGATGAATTAGATAATTCCACAGATAACATGGAATTATTGCTCGTATTAATTACGTAATTGTACTCTGTTTTTCAGACTCATTAATCATGTCTGTGATTTTATATCGCGGTGATTATGGGAAAATAATGTGAAGATATTAAAAATTTATTTTTCAGTTCAATATGCTATCTAAGAAAGAAATGAGAGAACCCATAGAATCATTGATTGAAGAACTCAGCGATGAGGAAATAGCCAGTTGTGTTGGAGGTTGCGGTTGGTATAACGAGAGAGGAAATGAATGTGAAGTTCAAACAATTGATGGACAATTCAAGATTACAGAGTATTTTTTAGTTAATGGCCAATGGCATTCATCATCATACACGACAGACTCTACAGATGGTCTTTGGTATGACCCTAATGGTTCAGACAGATACAGAAACTATGTATTTAGGCGACCCTAAATAAAATTACAATGAAACAGATGATAAGTAATTATGTAATTCTACTTTCAAGATTGACAGTAAAAAATTGAATTTAATAGGATCAATCACAACTAAGTAAATTGTACAATTTAAAACAGGGTGGATCAAACTAATGTCTCAAGATATTGTTGCCGCATCTCATAATTTGCAAATATCTAAAAATCTCATTGAAGATTTATCTGATGAAGAGCTAGCATCTACAATTGGTGGATGTGATATTCAAATTACTACTTACAACAAAGAAATTTCAGTTCTATTACCCGAGTTACCACTTCTGGAAAAAAGCTACGTAAATATAGCCAATAACGCTGTCAGTGTAGTTTATGACCCTAATGGTTCAGCACGTTACGAGAGTTGGAAGAGAAAATAATTTAAATAAGTATTTGCTGATATTGATAGCCAATATATAACTAAGTATATTGGCGTAAATATTTGTAGTTAGGATTAGCTAGGAGGCGGTAGTACACTATGTACACAACAGCTTGATCTAGCTAAAATAGCAAATATTATGCTCATGAAGCCAAAGTTTAAAGAGTGCTTTCATGTTGAGGTATTTCTGCCTCGCACTGTATTTTTATTAAGTGAAAAAGGGCATTTTGTCCTGAAGGGGTATTTGTACTGTCTACTCACACCTCTACTTACAGGAATTTATACTGTTGAAGAAATAGCTCAACATCTCCAAGGACAAGCTACAATTCATGAAATTACTTATGCTTTAGAACAGTTAGAACGAAAGGGATACATTACTAATGCCGATAGCTTACCGCCTGCTGAGTCTGCTTTTTGGGGACTGCTAAACAGGAGTGCTGAATTGTCGGCTCAACGCCTGTGCGAAACCCAAGTTGCTATTACTACCTTTGGTAAAGTTACAGCCGAACCGTTACATACTATACTTGCATCTCTCAAGATTGGAGTGACTGAGGCTAGCGAATTTACTGTTGTTCTGACAGATGATTATTTGCGACCAGATTTAGCAGAATTTAACCGCAACGCTTTACAAGAAAAGCATTCCTGGTTATTGGTTAAACCTGTTGGTGGAACTATCTGGATTGGCCCTATCTTTAGACCAGATCAAACAGGATGTTGGGAATGTCTAGCCCAACGGCTACGTATGAATCGTGAGGTCGAATCATTTATTCAAGCACAAAAACAAACCCTCGATCCCTTTCCGGTGGCGCGTGCAGCTTTACCTTCAACTCTACAAACGGGACTGAATCTTGCCGCTACAGAAATTGCGAAATGGTTAACTCATCCACAACAGCATTCTCTCGAAGGTACTGTTCTCACTTTTGATGTAATCAATCTCAACTTACAACGCCATCTTTTAGTTCGTCGTCCTCAATGTCGTTGTTGTGGTGAACAGACTGACTTGAAGCAAAAAGAGCCGCAACCATTGCTATTAGCTAGCCGTAAAAAGCAGTTGATAGATGATGGTGGTTATCGTCAATGTCTAGCTGAGTTAGCTTTCGCACAATATGAATGTCACATTAGCCCCATAACGGGCATCATTAAAAACTTATTTCAACCATTTCCACAGAATGATCTCGTCCACGCTTATGTAGCGGAACACTGTTTACCTCTAGCTGGGAGGAAATTAGAAGATTTAGGTAAGGCGACTCGTCCTAAAAGCTTTGGTAAAGGGAAAACATTAGCACAAGCCAAAATGAGTGCTTTGGGAGAAGCAATAGAACGCTACTCTGGAACTTATACCGGGGAAGAAGCCACAGTTAAAGCCACGTATGCTGAGTTAGGAGGACTGGCAATTCATCCCCATGAATTGATGCACTATAGCGTAGATCAGTACCGCGATCGCCACACATGGAATCAGCAACATCACATCATTCAATGGGTTGCAGATCCCTTTGATCCTACCCAAGCAATTGACTGGACACCCATTTGGTCACTTACCCAGCAAACATTCAAGTACATCCCTACGGCATATTGCTACTACAGCTATCCTCTTCCTGAAAATCACTGCTTTTGTTATGCAGACACCAACGGTACATCTGCGGGAACTTGTCTGGAAGAAGCGATACTGCAAGGATTTATGGAGTTGGTAGAGAGGGATGCAGTCGCTATCTGGTGGTATAATCGTCTGTCTAGACCTGTGGTTGATATCAATAGTTTTGCAGAACCATATTTACATCAACTCAAAACCTACTACACATTTTGCGGCAGAGATTTTTGGTTTTTAGATATTACGAGTGATCTAAATATTCCGACTTTTGCAGCTATTTCCCGACGAACCAATCATTCCTCAGAAGATATTCTATTTGGTTTTGGGACTCACTTTGATGCCAAAATTGCTTTATTGCGTGCTGTCAGTGAAATGAACCAAATGGTTTTTCTTTCTCAGGGAGCAAATCCCAATTCTTCAGCTAAATTTACTCGCCAAGATATGCAGAATTGGTGTAGCACGGCAACATTAGAAAACCAATCTTACTTAGCTCCTAATAAAGATTTAGCTCCAAAAATATATACAGACTACACTCTCTATAGCAGTGATGATTTGCAAGCAGATGTATTAAATTGTGTTGATTTAGTTGCTCAACAAGGTCTAGAAATGTTGGTCTTAGACCAAACTCAACCAGATATTGGGATGAGTGTGGTGAAAGTTGTTGTTCCTGGTTTACGTCACTTTTGGGCGCAGTTTGCTCCAGGTCGTCTTTATGATGTTCCGGTGAAATTAGGTTGGTTAGATAAAGCTTTAACAGAAAGTGAACTTAACCCGATTCCTATGTTTCTTTGAAGGGTGTAGGTGTTGATGAAAGTGTATCAAGATTTTCTAGAGTGATATCACTTCATGATTTGATGAAAAATCCGCACTTGTTAGAGATGAAGGTAACAAGAAGATTTCATCATATCTTCTACTCTGACACTCTATATAATTAAATATCAGTTAAAAGTCTCATTTTACGGAGAATAAATTTTAAGACAGTATCTTCTTGAGATATTATGTCTACGTTTCCTTCCATACCGGCTTGTAGAGGATATAGATGCTTGGTTGTGGAAAGAACACTATCTGCTGTTTTCAGAAAATAGGGTTTATGAGGTTGGATTGTAACTTCATAGTATCCGTTGGCAGTATTATTTAAACTTCCTTGACCAGCATTGGCAAAATTTTGATGACTATTTCCCACATTCATTTGAGGATAAGTAGCATCAGGAGCGATCGCAATCACTGTTCCTGTCATCACTCCATAGTCGGGGTAGGGGTAGGCTGATACTCGTAGTTGTGCATTTTGCCCAACAGCAACCTTAGTAATGTCCTGGGCTGCCACAAATGCTTTGATTATCAGGGTATGATTGCTGGGGGTAATTTGGGCAACTGTATCCCCAACTCTCACAACTTGACCTGGATTTCTTAAATTGAGTTTGAAAATAACACCATCAACAGAAGAACGGAGAATACTTTTAGTCTGAACTAGCTTTACCTGTTGCAAATCTTGTTGAGATTGAGTGATTTGGCTGGTGAGTTCAACTCGCCTTTGTAGGAGTGCTTTTTGTTCTCGGTTTAAACTCGCCAGCAGAGATTCTGCTTTGGCGGTTTCTTGGGCTATTCGCTGTTTGGCTATGGTGACATTAGCATTACTGGGACGAAGTGCAGCCTTTGACCGTTGCAATCGAGCCTCAGCCACTTTCAGTGCTTGTTGTTTCTCGCTATACTGCAACTGCGATACAATACCTGCTTCTACAGCTTTTTGATAGCGATCGCGTTCATCTTTAGCTAATTCTAAGCTAGCTTGAGCTTCCTGTAATTCCGTTTGTGTAATGATTTGTCGATTCTGGTAATCTCGTTGTTGATAACTCAAATCAGCTTCAACAGAGGCAATTGTCTGCTGTAAATAAAGCGTTTCGGCGTTAATTTGGGCTTTTAAGGCACGGACTTGCTGATCAATTTGAATTATTTGCTGCTTACCCTGATATATTTTGTCTTTTAGCTGTTTTTCTTGAGTCTGTTGTGCAGAGTCATCAATATGGGCAATAATATCACCTTGTTTAACGACCTGATTTTCTATGACTTGAATCTTTTGAATAGTTCCTTCCACAGCAGCTTGTACAATGCGAATTTCACCAGTCGGACGAACTGTAGCCATGGCCTTAACTGTGATGTTGTATTTAGTTATAGCTGCCATTACAATAGCCAGGCTACAGCCGCCCATGATGACTAAAGCACCCAATCTTGCCCAGATAGCGATCGGCGGTAGAAATTCATCACTTTTGACAGAACGAATTCGGCTTGGCTGAGGCTCTCTTACCATATATCAGGAATTTTTAAGTTTATAGCATATCTCAGTATTTTTCCCAAAAAGTCAGAAATTTTAATTACATAATTAATATTATTTGCTAACTCCAATGCAGCTTATTTATGAGAAAATCTCACAACCAAACATAAAAAAGTATTTCCCCTTACACTCCTAATTCCCTAATCATTATTTTCCAGACAGTTTTATGCCTTATCAACTCATTCGTCAGTTCAGTGAAGAAGATTGTGGAGCAGCCTGTCTAGCTACTGTAGCCAAGCATTACGGTCGAATCTTGAGCATGAACCGTGTTCGGGAAGCTGTGGGTACAGGTCAACTGGGTACTTCTTTATTAGGGCTAAAACGAGGTTCGGAAATTTTAGGATTTAACGCTAGAGGTGTGAGAGTTGCAATAGAGATTCTAGAGCAATTACATGAGTTATCTTTACCTGCAATTATTCATTGGCAAGGTAATCATTGGGTAGTTTTATATGGCAAAAAGGGGAAAAAGTACGTTATTGCTGATCCCGCCATAGGGGTGCGTTATCTCACTAAGGATGAATTAATACAAGGCTGGGGTAATCGGCTCATGCTTTTACTTGAGCCGGATAACGTCCGTTTTTTTAGTCAAATCAACGATAATTTAAGTGATTTTCAGCGTTTTTTACAGCCTATATGGAATTATCGCGCCATTCTAACTGAGGCTTTTCTACTGAATATTTTTTTGGGTTTACTGTCTCTGATTTCTCCTTTTTTATTACAATTACTGACGGATGAAGTACTAGTTCGTGGAGATCATCGACTGTTAACAACTGTGATGATTGCAGCTATAGTCATGAATCTGATCAGCAGTATTATCAGACTAGTACAATCTAATTTAATCACCTATTTTGCTCAGAAACTGCAACTAGGATTAGTACTAGAATTCGGTCGGCAAATCCTCCAATTACCACTTATATACTACGAATCACACCGCAGTGGTGAAATTATTAGTCGCTTACGAGATATTCAAGAAATTAATCAGTTGGTTTCTCAATCAGTAATTGGATTGCCAAGTCAGTTTTTTATTGCTGTAGTTTCTCTAGCTTTTATGTTTTTTTACAGCGGTAAATTAACATTACTAGCTTTATTTTTCTCAATTTTAATGACATTATCTACTGTCATTTTTTTACCTGCACTGCAACAAAAAACTCGATCTCTATTAGTATTAGAAGCTGAGAATCAAGGAATTTTAGTTGAAACTTTTAAGGGAGCGATTACGCTCAAGAGTGCAACAGTAGCTCCTCAATTATGGGAAGAACTTCAAGCCCAATTTGGAAAACTGGCAAATCTGTCATTTAAAACCATGCAAATTGCTTCAGTTAATAATGTTTTTTCGAGTTTAGTGTTGGCTATGAGTAGCATTATTTTATTGTGGTTTGGTAGTAGTCTAGCAATTGCCAAGGAATTAACTTTTGGGCAATTACTAGCATTTAATAGCATGAATGGTAATTTTCTCAGTTTTATTAGTATATTAATTGGTTTTTCTAATGCGATTGTACAAGCGAGAACTTCATTTCAGCGTTTAGGAGAAGTGATTGAAGCTACGCCTGAAAATCAAGGTGATGATAAAAAAGCTTGGGTAAAAATTTCTCCTAATTCCGATATTAATTGTACTAATTTAAATTTTCACTATGCAGGTAGAGTAGATTTATTACAGGATTTTTCCCTCACGATTCCTGGAGGTAAAGTAATTGCGTTAGTGGGTCAATCAGGTTGTGGTAAAAGTACTTTATCCAAGCTGATTGCCGGATTATATACTCTACAGTCAGGTAATATTAGAATAGGAGATTATAACCTGCAGGATATGTCTCTGGAAACACTGCGCCAACAAGTTGTACTAGTTCCTCAAGATGCACATTTTTGGAGTCGTTCTATTATTGATAATTTTCGTTTAAGTGCGCCGCAAGTAACTTTTGAAGATATAGTCCATGCTTGTAAAATTACAGGTGCGGATGAATTTATTAGTCGTCTGCCAGATAAATATCAGACTATATTAGGTGAATTTGGTGCAAATCTTTCTGGGGGACAGCGTCAGCGATTAGCTATAGCTAGAGGAATTGTGACTAATCCAGCTATTTTAATTATGGATGAATCCACCGGATCTCTCGATCCGGCCAATGAAGCTAGATTAATGGAGCAATTATTGAGCGATCGCAGTGGTAAAACTACAATTATGATTACTCACCGTCTCCATGTCATGCAACATGCAGATTGGATTGTTGTCCTCAGTGAAGGACGCTTGACTGGGGAAGGTTCTTTTGCAGATTTAATAGCACAACCGCAAAGTCCTTTATCTTTTTTGATGGGAAGTAGGGACTTACAGATATGAGAGCAACAAAATCATGATATTCTCATCAACCCCTAAACCCCTAAACCCCTAAACTCCTAAAATTATAATCCATTCCCAATTAAAATAAATGATGCCCAATAGTAGGGGTGTTGGAATTGATTATTACTATTATTGGCTGTTAATAATTGTAATTGTGCGTTGCGTAAAGCTTCGGCTTTGGTCAATTTCCCAGTTTTTAATGCTGTATAAAACACATCCATTAAAGCTTGTGTTCCACCATCAGAAACAGCCCACAAGGAAGCAATAGATGCTTTCGCACCTGTGAGTTGAATTTGGTATCCTAAACCGAGGATTTCTTGTCCATTACCTAACTGTTTACCTAAACCAGTTTGACAAGCACTTAAGACTACTAAATCTACATTAGGTAAAGACCAATTCTCTATATCTTTGAGAGTAACACGTTCGCCATCACCAAACAAAATAAAGGAATCTTCTGGATTACCACTAACTAGCATTCCATGTGTTGCTAAATGTATAATTTTGTAATCATTCATCTGCGGAATGATCACTTTAGTATTGAATTCTTTATCTAATAAGACTTTTGTATTGTTAATCGTCTTTGCTAAATTTTCAACTTCTGTTTTAGCAAACTCTAAACCACTTAATACCTCTTTTCTTTCACCTATAGCTACCTGGTAATCCCCTTTGGTAAAAGCAGCCGCTAGTGTGGGTAATGATGTCGGGGTTTTGTTGTTTAATTTGGTCAAACTAGCAGCAGTAATATTATTGACAATAAATCGCTCGACTAACCAGTTTTTGCCGTCGTGTAAAGCTGCTAAAGGTATATATCTAAGTTTACTGTCTGGAGCGTAGATAATCGCTTTAACATCAGCTTGCTTGAGGTCGTTTTCTATAGGCTTAATTAGCCAGTTATATAATTTATTGGCTGGCGTTTTACTATCTTTGTAAGGAACGACTATGGCTTGGCGAAATTCAGCAATGACTTGATTTAATTCTGCTTGTTTAACTGCTACTGGACGATGAATTGGCGGGGAATCAGCAGTTACTAAAACTAACTCTAATCTGTCTTCTAAAACTAAGGGATATAACAAGACAGCTTTTTGATTTAACTGGCGTAAGTTATCTCGCAGTGAGTTGAGTTGACGCAAGCTGAGATTTTCCTGTCCAGAATTTGTAGATAATTGCTGCACTAGTGCTACTACAGCAGGATTCTTGGTGAATTTATTAAATTCAGCAGTAATTGTTTGTTCAAGTTTGACTAATTCAGTGATACGTTTTTCCTGAGCAGATGTACGCGAACTTTGGGGAATTTTGCGGAGATTAGTGAGTTCTTGTCCAAGTGCGATCGCTTTGTCTTGAATCGCGCTATATTTTTGTGTAATATCTTGTTCTTGCGGCTTCAGGGGTAGGTTTTGAGGTGTTGGTGTTTCTGTGTTTGTCCCCCGTTGTCCACTATTAACTACGGCTGTTTTCTTAGGTACACTGCGCTGATTTCCAATAAAATCATTCATTTCTTGAATTTTGAGTAAATCCAAAACTTGTTGTGCTTCACTGGGACGATTTTGTTTAAGTAATAAATCAGCCAGACGGCGATATCTTTCAGCTACGGTTTCTGTATAAGATTTTTGAACAGCAGTTGGTAGAATGCGTAAATTTTGCCGAATTCCTTCTGTTAAGTTGACTGATTGTTTATAAAAAGCAATAGCTAACTGTGGTTGATTTTGTGCAGATAGGGTATCGGCTAAAAATTTCAGGGTTGTGGCTTCACTGGCTTTATCCCCAACTTCTCGATGTATGGCTAAAGCTTGCTGATATAATTCTCCAGCTTTCGAGGATTGATTTTGCTTTTGATAGATTTGTCCTAAGTTACTAATTGTCACACCTTCTCCGGTGCGATCGCCTACTTCTTTATAGATAGATAAAGCTTGCTGATTTAACTCAATTGCTTGTGGATATTTACCTTGGTCACTCTGCACCCGTGCAATATTATTAAGAGTGACAGCAACCCCCGGTTTATAGTTATTTTCTTTGTAGATATTTAATGCTTGTTGATATAATTTTAAAGCTTGATCATATTTACCTAAATTAGCGTAAATTTGCCCAATGTTATTTAAGTTAACAGCCCTACCTTGGAACTGAAAAGAGTCTTTTCCAAAAGCATCACCAACAACAGCGCGACTACTAATTTGTTGGACAGCTTGAGAGTTTTGTCCCAGATAATCATACAACAATTTAATATCTTGCTTATTAATTTCTTCGGCATTGGTGCTACCAATTCGCTGATATATATTTGCAGATTTTTCTGCTAATTCTAAGGATTTTTGATATTGTCCCAGGCTAAAATAAACCCCAGCCAGATTATTCATCGTTGCGGCTTGTGTACCCAAATAATTTGAGCAGCATTCTGATAAACTATTGAAAGCCTGTTGATATAAATCTAAAGCTTGACTGTAGTTACCCACGTTAACGTAAACAACACCAATATTATTTAGGGTTTGAATAGCTCCTATTTTATCATCACCTGCTTTTTGGAGAGCTAAACTTTGCTGATAAAAATCTAAAGCTTTGGCATATTGTCCCATGCGAAAATAAACTGCACCCACATCACCAAGTATAGTTTTTTCACTAGTAAGATAACTAGAATCTTTAGGATTAGTGGTTTTGAGTTCTTTAATAATAACTAAAGCACTTTGATATGTTTCCAAAGCTTTAGTATTTTGTCCTAGATTGGCATATACTTCACCTATGTAAGAAAGAGGTATCCATTCATTTTGTTTGTCACGCGTTTTTCTACGAATATCTAAAGATAACTGAAGATACTCCAGTGCTTTAGGATATTCCCCTTTGCGAAAATATATATAGCCAATATTGACAAGGCTATTAGCTTCTCCAGCTTTTGCGCCATATTTTTTAAAGATAGCTAACGCCTGTTGGAATTGCGTTAATGCTGCTTCTAGTTCATTTAAGCCTACGAAATCTTTGTAAATCGTAGCTTCACCATTGTTATTGAGGATGACTGCTTCTTTGATTTGTTCTTCTGCTGTTGGTGTTGGTGCTTGCGCTAAAGATGGGGCAGCTAAAACCAGGATAAGTGTTAAGGGAATTATTGGAAGCCGCATATATGTATTAATAGTGACAAGATGCTTCCTATGATAGTGGTAGTTAGTCTAAATGTAAGGTACGCGATCGCACTTTGTTAATTTTGGGTGTTCTGGTTAATCAATCTTAAATTAATGGGTGAATTTTCACGCAGATATGATTAGTTACTGGGATTCCAAATAAACTCTCCTGCTTTGTTAATATAGCCAGCCTTGCCATCAATATATACTAACGCCAGTTCATTGGTAAAACTCAAAGCTAAGTCAAATTGTGGTTGAATTACCATCTTACCTTGAGGATCAATATAGCCGTATTTATTCTTAACTTTAACAGCAGCTAATCCTTCAGAAAATTTAGTTACTCTATCAAATTCTGGAGCAATTACCATCTCACCACGAGGATTTATGTAACCCCATTTTTCACCGATTTTTACTACTGCTAAATTAAAAGTAAATTCCCAAGCATCATCAAATTCTGGTGGGACAACAATTTTACCAGTCGTGTTCATATAACCGTATTTACTACCAATTTTCACTGCTGCTAAACCTTGAGAAAAAGCCAAGGTTTCGTCAAATTCTGGTTGTATAACTATATTGTCCTGAGAGTTTATATAACCCCACCTATTGTTGATTTTAACTGCTGCTAATCCTTCATGAAAGTGTAGAGCTTGATCATACTTCGGCTGAATGACTAATTTACCGCTAAAGTCAATAAAACCCCACTTTCCATCCACTTTGACTGCTGCTAGCCCATTGTTAAACGCTAAAGCTTCCTCGAATTGAGGTTGGATGACTAATTTACCACTGGGGTTAATGTAGCCATACTCATAATTAGTGACAACTAAAGCAAGTCCATTGGAGAAGGCAAAAGCTAACCGAAATTGTGGAGGTATAATCTGTCTACCTGTGGTGTCTATATACCCATATTTATCATTAATCTTAATTTGCGATCGCTCGTCAACAAAGCCCCAAGCTAAATCAAATTGAGGCTTAATTACTATCTTCCCAGTTTTGTCAATAAAACCATATTTACCATTTTTGACAATCCGAAACAGGGGAGTAGTCACACGCTGAGGTTTTGATAATTGATTGGGACTTAGTTTTTGTTCAGCAGTGATACTGGATGCTTGTGCTTGCTGAGGATGAGTAGAAATCATCCCATTGATCATACTCAAACAAACCAATAAAGAAATATATCTCTGCATTTGTTATGTCTACGAGTTTGAATCAAACTATAACTATTTATTGATTTCTTGCATAAATTGTTTTTTAGTATCAATAATTGCAGACATTAAAACACACCTAGTTAATAACTTTATATCTAAATCTGAGAATAATTTCCTTTGAGTAATTTGCTCATAGTTCTCCTTGCTTATATGAAATCATGAAAATTGGTTATTTCGCAAAACCAAACTTCAGTAATATTAAACCGTTTGTATGTTTCTAGTTTATCATCACTAGCGATAGTTTGAAGAGAAATATTGCTTGTAACAAAATATTCTCTTAATATCAAAGGTGGGATTTAATGAAGTGAAACCCAATAATTTATATTTATATTGGGTTACGCTATCCTCCACTCAACAAGGACTGTCGGGGTTTGAATTTTGAATTTCCTGTTCGCATAGCTTCCCATAGGGAATAGTTTGACTTATCTTCTTAAACTCCGAGGATCAAGAGCGTCTCTTAAGCCATCGCCTAGCACATTAAACGCCAAAACTGTCAGGATAATTAACAAAGCTGGCGGCCAAATTAACCAAGGCTGTAGAACCAAAATAGAAGCATTACTCGCTAAAGACAGCATATTTCCCCAAGAGGGGTCAGGTTGTTGGATACCCAAACCAATCAAACTTAGTATCGCTTCTGAGCCAATAAAACTGGGAACTGCCAATGTAGCAGAGATAATTATATAAGTAGCTGTTTGAGGTAAAACGTGACGGATAATAATATATAGTGGCTTACCCCCCATAGCTCTTGCTGCTTGGACAAATTCCCGTTCTTTTATGGATAAAACTTGTCCACGAATTACCCTAGCTAAACCAGCCCAGCTAATCACAGAAGTAATCAGCACAATCAATAAAAATCGCTGACTACTGCTTAAACCAGTCGGCAAAACCGCACCAAGAGTAACTAACAGATAGATACTAGGAAAAGTCATTAGTACTTCTGCTATCCGCATAATGACACTATCAATCCAACCACCAAAATAGCCAGAAATACCACCTATCAACAAACCTAAAGGAAAGGTAAAAAGTACGCCAATAATCCCAATAAATAAACTAATGCGTCCACCGTACAACAAACGACTGAGTTGGTCGCGTCCTTGTTCGTCAGTCCCTAAAAGGTTAATTTTAGCTTCCTCATCTGCGCCAAACAAGTGCCGATTTAAAGGTATACCAGGGATGATGGTAACTTCTTCCCATTTTGAAGGTAGTGGTAGACTCAAACGGAACAGTCGATACTTAGAACCTATACCGGGGATAATAGGGGCTTTTTCCCATTGCGAGGGTAGTGGTATACTCAACTGAAACAGTTGATATTCAGGCCCAGAGACAAAGAAGCGCACAGGAGAAGGCTTTGTGTAGTCTATGAGCAGTTGGCGATCACCTGTTTCTAAATTTGTATCCCCTTGCGTTGTCGGATAAATGTGGGGGCCGATAAACTTACCTGACGTTTTAGCAACCCAATAAATCCGCGTAGGTGGTAACAGTGAACCATTGGGTTGTGAAGTGTAAGGATTGTATGGGGCGATGAAATCAGCAGCAATTACCGCCACATAGAAAACCAACAGCAAGATTGCTCCAAATCGAGCCAAAGGATTTTTCTGAAGTCTTTGCCACCAATTCATAGTTTTTAATCATTAGTCATTAGTTATTAGTCATTAGTTAAAGGTGAATGGTCAATATAGTCAAGGGTATAGAGATAAATTTTTGAGTAGGGAACGGAGAATCCAAAACAGTCAATAGGTAAAAATCGGTTGACTGTTGACTCATGACTAACGACTCATGACTAATAACTAAGCTTGCAATTGCTCAACTAATAATCTTTGTTCTTCTTGATTTCTTTCATGTTCTACGACAAATACATTGGAGTAAAGGTTGGCAATAATTTGCTTACCTTGCTGCGTCAAAGATAAATAGCGTAGTCCATCTTGAATGTAAGGGTGAACACCATTCCAATAAAACTTAGCGTAATTTTTGCGTAAATCAGCAGGGGTTTTATAACCTAAAACTTTACTCACCCCAGTTTCTTCAAACTCATAAAACAAGGAGGTGATTTTTTTCAGATAACGAGGGTCGCTCAATTGTCCAATTAAATCAGCCGCACGCACCAACCCTGCAAAACTTGTTGTATCTTGATGATCTTCTGCTGAGGGAACAGGAAATCTAGTCAATTCAATATTACTTTTAATGACTTCAGCATCTATGAGTTTATGTCCTCCAAAACGCTCATCAATAAAAAGTTTAGCTCTATCTACATGATAGGGAGTCAGACTAGCATCAGAAGCCCCAGGAGCAAGTGAAATCATTCTGCCGTTTTTGCCTGTGGAGTACAAGCCTTTGTTTTCTTGGTCTTGTCGACAAACTCCTTTGACATAGCCAATATCATGACACAGCAAAGAAATAATGAAGTGCAACCAATCTTCACTGGAAACACCACCTTCTCGGATATGTTTGCCACGTAGAATTTCCTGTCCTACCAGGGTCACTAATATGGAATGTTCAACGTTATGATAGAGAGCATCACTGTTGGCTATGTTCTCCAACGCCATATTACCAGCCCAAGCAATGATGTCTTCATACTCATTTTTGAAACAGCCATATGTGCGGCTGTAACCTTCTCTAATTTGTTTGACAAAAGCATCAATTAAAATTTCAGTGGCGTTGAACATATTAGTAGCTTGGTTTAGATAGAAATTATTTAAAGTTTTTTACAAACAACACTTCAGGATTTTCCTGAAAAGTATTTTCAAAACCCCTATTTATCTTGATTATCCATACTCCGTTTTTATTGGCTAGATGACTGTGATCTCAAGACTAAAGTAGATGTGACTCCAATAATTATGATTGATTGACAAAAATATAAGACGTATTCTGCTTGCATCTCACAGTGAAAATACGGTTATTAATTTATTTTATCAATAAAAAATAATACTTGTATTTATGAGAACTATAGCGGCAATTATTACAGGCGACTCGGCAATAATTTGTCTATATTTAACATTTTGTGATTTAAATTAATATATTTTGATAACTTCCTATGAAGATCGTATAATTCGAGATTAAATTTAAATATAGTGTTTAATATTAATTACAAGAATAATTACAACACATCAATTATTTTGAAAGGCGTAAGACCTTAGATCAACTCAAAATTCAAAACTAAGAAAACCCGATTTGGCAAGGGTTTCTAAATTTATATCTGTTGCCAAATTTTGGAGCATTGGTGTTACACAGCTATATCAGTATATTAGTCACATTTTTTCAAGATGTTATCAATCACATTATACTGTATGATATAATTACAAACAGTCTTAGTTACGCGGGTGTAATTCAGTGGTAGAATGTCACCTTCCCAAGGTGAACGTCGTGGGTTCGAGTCCCATCGCCCGCTTTGATGTACTGTACATTAATTAATTATTTGCCACTGTTAACAGATTAGTGTCCTAGTCACAAACCAACTTATCTTTATTCTATGCTGAACCTGAAATGATTAACCCAAGCTTCAGCTTCTAGAAGAATCAAGATTGGGAAGGTGACATTCCTTTCAACCCAGCTCTAAATTTTGAACGATTGCTTAATAAAAATTTCGCATTAACTAGCTATTTTCTTAACATTCAACACTTCTGGGTTCATTGTATAAATCCAGCACATCTTGCATTCGGGAAACATATTCTGCATTTACTTCCGGAATACACCATTGTTCTTTTAGCCACGGTTTGATTTCGTTCTTTTTAAGTTTGACGTACTGTTTTGTCTGAAATTGAATCTACTATTCCCAGGCTTACTCAGTGATCTGCTAATAATTGCATTGTCCAACACACTCTTCCATTTGGGTTTTCTTATGGACATTAATTGCCGTGAATTACCTAAACTGATATTCGGTGAGTATGTAGTCTTAATAGTATTGATAAATCAAAATATACCATAGTAACCACTTTTAAGAATTACTATATTTTTTTCTTCTGCCCTATAGTCGAAGCCAACATCATACAGTAAGTGACTGAGTTTTACTCTGTTAGTCTTGACAAACTCGATGATTTTAGTCGGATAACCTAGCTTTGTCAAAAAGATGAGCAGCTGATCTACATTAATTCCAGAGAAGTAAATTGTGTCGCATTTTTGCTTGTTTGCTAAACAGATTGTTTGACAGTTTTGTAGTTCTGTCCAGAGAATCTGGTAGATGTCGATCTGCTGACAGTCAACATGAGCAGAACAACAGATTTTTGATGCGACATCAGAGAGTTGTTGTGCTGTATTGAAAAAGAAGTAGAAGTTTTCTAATTGGGTTTGGTGATCGCTAATTGCATAGGCAATTCCCGAAGACACTGTACTTCCTGGGTTGCCGATATACATATGAATTGTTTCTAGTGGACGAGTACCAGCAACAAGTTCTGCGTCAATATCCAGGGAAAACATGAAATAGGGAAAATTATCCTTTGGTGAAACATTGCAACGAATGTAGGGCGCGATCGCTTCTAAAACTCGCTGCATTGAGATATTTCTTTCTCGTCTTTGATAATCATAAAAATAAAATTCCCAAACTAAACGATTTCCTAACCATTTTATCCCCCATACTGTTTGAAATAGTCCGATTTCCTCCCGAATAGATTGCACAATTGGTAAAGCCTGCTTATCAATGCCTGCAATTTTAAAGGAATTAAACAATAAATTGACGGCGCGGAACTTATTTTCTACTGGAGCTACTGGTGTGTATGGCCATAGACAGTAATTAAAATATTTATCGTGAGTAGTCGTATACTCAAAGTCAGCCTCATCTATATTGCTTAACATTATCTGCTTTCAATTCCATAATAAATGTTGAAAAAATCTTGACCGTCGCGATGGATTCCACCAGCAATATGTCCCAAAAATTTGTCTCTAATTTGAGTATAAATAGGCAGAAATAAATTTTCAGTAATAGCATAGTAACGGAACATTCTGATGAGAAGTTTTTGTATATTCCTAACTCGAAGTTTTGCTGGATAAATATTGATATCGTATGATATTCTAGGATTGTTTTCTTCTATTACTTCTAGATAATTTAGCCCATTATCACCTGAATGTTGAGCAGCAATTTCCAGAATAATATTGCTAATGGCAAGGGCTTCTGAATGTGTATTATCATTATAAATATGTATCAGTTTGTGATGAATATCCTGAACTGATAGAGCCGGATAATAGTAGTATTTGGTAATAACTTGCTCAGATTGCTGGCAGGGATTCCATTTAAAGCTTAAGTGCCGCAGAATGCGATCGCGATTATTAGGATTCTCAATATGGTCTAATTCTAGATACACCTTGTAGAGACATTTACTGTGATTTTCCTCAAACCCAAAATGGACAAATCTTGTCAAATCTAAATGCTGTTTGCTTAATGCTAGAAACTCATCAGGCATAGCCAAACTAGAACATAAATCGAGAATTCTTCTATGAGCGTTATCTTGCAGTGATGTTTTGCTGATACTCAAGAGGAAGCGATTTGTCAGCAAGATTCGCTGACGAATTCTCAGTGATTGCTCATAGCCATAGGGGATATTGAGGTTCTCAATTAGTTTTAAAAGCCTTTGCGCTGATGCAACTGTTGATGCTGTAGGGGGATTGGGAAAATGCACTGTAATCTTAGGTGAGAGATGGAGTTTGTCTAGGTAAAGGAGAGAGAATGTCTTGCTGCCAGCCGAACTTTTTGATATAGGCTGTATTTAGTCCGAGACACTGACGAGAACCACATTGTTCTCGATGGATACACTGATAAAAGCCGTTACGCATGAACTCTGTCCAAAAAGCATCATCAATAAACAGCTTTGGTTGATCGTTGTTTAAAGCTGGGTTATGCTCTTTTAAAAGACATTCTGGAAAGTTTTTCACTTCTATTGCCAGATTTTTTTGCCAAGCTTTGGCGATCGCTTCCTTGAGAAAAGGTAGTATCTCTGTATACTCAACTATCAAGTCTTTTGCATCCGTTTCATTCATCGGCCAGTAATTCCAAAAATCCATTTGTACCAATCTGCGTAGGTGTGATAAACAATCTACTACTCTAGGCAAATCACGGTAACTCCGTTTGGTAATGACTGTGTTCGTTAATAGGAAGACATTCTCATAGGTATCTAAATTTTCTAATCCGCGCATCATTTTGGCAAAAGCTCCCCTCACAAGTGCGATCGCATCGTGGGTTTCGGCATCTGCTGCCATGACACTGACAAAGTATTCATCAATACCCGCTTCTACTAATTCTCTGCAATAATTCTCATCTGCTAGACGGATGCCATTAGTTTGGATGCGGACGTGTTCAAATCCGTGCTGACGAGCCATGCGGGCTAAATCTGGTAAGTTGGGATTGAGGGTAATTTCCGAGCCTGTAAAAATTGCACCTTTCCAGCGTCGATGTTGCTGGTTATAGCTGAGGATTTCCCGAAACCGTTCCATTGATTCTGGTTTGAGCCAATCCATTGTGCCTTCAATCATGCAATGTTCGCACTTGAGGTTGCAGCGAAAGTGCATGGTGAATTCAACATATTGTTTAGGGTCAAAATATCCCATAGTTAATATTAATAGCTGGAGATTAAACTTAGCTTTTTTTGGCAACGATGAGAAAGAATGGCATTTCCAGGTTAATTGATTGGATGGTAATCTCCTCAAAACCTTGAGATGCTAATTGTCTTTGGTAAACTAAGGGAGAACGAAAATAGCGAAATAATAGAAGCATAGGAAGTAAGCAATAAGGTAAGGGTTGATCTGTTAATTCTATTTCCCCTCTTTCAAATATGAGTAACGTGCCGCCAGGTGCTAGGGATTTACTAGCATTGGCAATGAATTGCTCAGTTGCTGCTTCTGGCCAGTCGTGAAGTATGGATTTAAAAGTAATTAAATTACAATCTTTGGGCAAAGCATCTACTAAGGCATTGCCTTTGATAAAGTTGATTCTGTTAGCTTCTGGTTTTCCTGCTACATGAGCTTGTCCGAGATCGCACACCAAAGGTAAATCAATCACCGTTGCTAGTAGGTTTGGGTGTTGCTTGCAGATTTGCCGGACAAATTCACCACTATTGCCACCAATATCTAGAATTCGCTGGTACTGACTAAAGTCATGATATTGCAAACATACCTGTGCTTCATATTTAGTTAGGGTAGTGGTGATTCGCAGCCAACGCTTGGTTAATTCATAGTTTTCAGGAGTTGGTTCAAAACATCGGTGATAGCCAAACAGATCAAAAAGGCGCGATCGCTCCATGAATTGGCGGGAATTTTCCAGTAATAAGGTGAAGTGGTTAGCAAAGTCAGGCGCAACCCAATTGGCGAAGTCAAGTTTAACTTGCAGCAAATCCCGATACTGTAAAGCGATCGCAAATTGAGAACTGAGTTGGATCTGACCGTGATTTTCTTCTATAACCCGATTGATTTTGAGTAAATCCAGCAACAAAGTCATTCCGGTGCGATCGCATGGCAATTGCTGTGTGAGAGTATCTCGTGTACAAGGTTGATTTGCCTGTAAATAGTCGATCAATCCGGTTTCAAAGGCACTTTTTAGCACTTGCGCCTTGACGAAGGTATCAATAAAAGCATCCACGCAGAGGTAAGCCATACTTTCTCTGCGAGATGCTATGTCAACGGTCAGCGGCTCTACACTTTGGGAATTCATTGTGTAATTCGTTCCACCATTGTGTTGAAATTACGCATTGATTGTAAATGTAAGTAGAGCAATTCCAGTTCATTGGTCTGTAAAAGGTCTACAAGCTGCTCCCCTGTAAGCTGATTTAAGCGATTACGGTTAACTGCCATAAAACCTGCTAAAGACGTTTGCTCACCTGTACCGAGAGTAAATTTAGCTTTCATTGGTTCGAGCAAATCTAGTGCTTGGAGCTTACTGCAAAACAGTTGTGTACGCTGATATTGCATTTGGAACTCTTTGAGAAATGCCAGGACACTTTCTAGATACTGGGTTTGCATTCCTTCCGTATCAAAGAGTCTTTCGCCGCGTCCTTCTTGATTACACCCAACAAACCCTTCATCAATACAGAGTGTAAAAGTATTGCCCTCGTCATTACTAGAAAATACAAACGGGTAACGTCGGATAAAAGCGGGAATATATTTTGCCTGCCAATCTCCTGTTTCTGTGAGGTAGAGGTTTTCCTGCTCTTTAATGCCCAAGATAGCCACTGGCATCATTGATTTTTCTGTCCCCGTAAACACGATGGCATATTCTGCTGCCGCTTTAGGAAACTCCACCGCCATTAAGGGGACTGAATTGACCTGTCGTGCAAAACTGTAGTCTGTGCCTGTTTTGACTGACCAGTTGCCATGTTTTTCCTTGGTAATGGGCGTTGCCTGTTCATAGATTAGTAGTTGCTTAGTCACTTTTTGCACTCCTTTGCATTTTCTCTGACTTACGCCCCTGGGGTACTGCCGGCACTATTCGGGAGAAGACCCGTATCATTTTCTGGACTACCATTGGTGTCGATCTGACCTGGTAGAGTACCAGGTTGAGGATCGCGGGGTGCACCAGTGTCACTATTGACAATTCCTACTTCACCATTAGGTTCTGTGAGGGATTGGTCTGCGCCACTGGTGCGACCAAGATCACTGACAAAGGTCTTCCAGTTATTATTGGGTATGCGAATTACCGTTGGCGCACCAAATTGACTAAAGGAAACGAAATAACTGTTAAATTCACCATTCCAGTCAATTAAGCGATCGCCTCCAGTGTTGGCAATCAAGACATCCAAGCCACCACCACCATAGACGAAATCGGGGTCAGCATAAGCTGGCTCGTCTGGTTGAGTGTTCAGTCCGTCGTTGGTCTCTAAGTTATCATCAGCGTTCATGAAGTCGTCTCCTAAACCACCAAACAGACGGTCTTTACCTGTACCACCAACCAGCCAATCGTTACCTAAATCGCCGAAGATGCGGTCTTTGCCATCTTCAATCTTGACACCTGCACTATCGGTAGCCTCGAAATTCAGCAGGAAGCCGTTAATTTTAGCAAAGGGATTATTGGCATCGTAGGCGGCGAACTTGCGAGTGGTGGGATCGTAGGCCAGTGGGTTGAGATTTGTGACTGGATCGGCGTTATGGAAGGCGGCTAAAGCCTCTGCACCCGATATAGCATCATCACCAGCACCACCATGAATAAAGTCATCTCCTAGTCCGCCATAGATGACATCATTACCTCCTTCTGTCCAGGCGAGGGAAACAAAAGCTTTGGTCAAGCGACCTGTAATGTACTCAACTGCACCAACTTCATTGGAGGCGGATAAGGTCTCTTGCAGATTTGGGGTAGTTAATCCGTAAAGTGTTTCTGTCAAACCATTGCGGCTAGTCCGAATCATACCGTTATCACCGACGATGCCATCTTCCCCAGCACCACCATAGAGACGATCTGCGCCATCTCCACCGTAGAGATCATCATCTTGACCATTACCGAACAAGACATCATGACCTGTCATCCCGTGAATTTGATCGTCGCCGCCTTCACCATAGATTAAGTCAGCAAAACCGCGATCGCTTGTGTCAGTGCCACCAGGAGTATAATCGAGCAAGCGGACTGCCCTGGGGATAATTTTGAGAGATGGGTCGTAGTTATCGTAGGTAAAGGTGATGAAGTTACCTGTAGCTGTGCCATTTATGCCAACTAGACGATAAATTATGCCGTTATCACCCAAAATCACATCTGCATCTAGGGCATGACCTTGAGTTGATAAGTTACCGAGATGATTGGCTACGATTTGTGTACCTGCACCGCCAAAGATTGTATCTAATCCTGTGGGGCGATCGCTGGCATTGCTTAAGCCAAAGAGATTGGAACTATCGCCAATAATATCGTCTTGACCCAGATTACCAAAGATTAAGTCATTGCCACCATTACCTTCAATGTAGTCATCACCATCAGTTCCTACGCCGCCAAAGTCTTCTACTGATGGATTTGTGGTTGATACATTGATCGCAGTAGAACCATCGCCCTGAATGGTATCATTCCCCAGTTGCCCGAAGATGACATCATCATCAGCACCACCCGCAATCACATCATTACCCGATGTTTGCGGTAGTGGGTTATCGCTGTGGTCGTAAAGAACGATTTCCCGTTCGCTGACTCCTGTGGGATTAGCTTGGGAAGCGGCAGTTACTAACGGGTTGCCATTACTATCGTAAATAGTGCCATTGCTGAGGGTGCGAATGCGTGGGCTGATGGAGTTACCCTTGCGGAGAATGCGTGCATTATCACCGGCGATCGCATCGTTCCCTGCACCACCGTCAATAACATCATCGCCATCCTGACCGCCTGCAACGTTGTGACCACCCCAGAGGTCATCATCACCTGCATTACCTGTAATGGTGTCATTGCCTTGTCCACCCAGGATGATGTCTGCACCGTCATCTCCTGTGAGGTTATCGTTACCACCACCATTGTTATTTTGAGTATTGATTGAGGTGAACGTAAACGGATCATTGGCGGTATTTAAGGGTAGTGCGTTGGCACTAATATCGCCCCTGACTTCACCATGATCGCCAAAGATGAGATCATTACCTAGACCTCCAGTTACGGTATCAGCACCTGTGCCGCCGAATACAAAGTCATTGCCTGCACCGATGGAAATGTTATCGTTGCCGCCATTACTTGGGTTAGTGGTGGTAATCAGGTCAATATCAGCCGAATTACCGTCCGTTCCCACATAATCGACGATGCCGTTGTCACCTAGCACAATATCATTCGCACCGTTAGTTACCACGACATCGCTACCAACTCCGGCTAAAACGATGTCTTCGCCCTCACCCGTAGTCATGCTGTCATTACCGCCAAGCGTTGAATCGGTAGTTTCCAGACGCTGTAAGACACCGGCTACATAAGTAATAGTGCCGTTATCACCGATGACGAGGTTTTGACCGTTACCAGCAGTGACATTATCATTGCCACTACCCGCTAGGATGACATCGTTATTTACGCCTGTGGTAATGATATCGTTACCACCGACTTCCGGGGCTGTGGTATCTATTAGGGATAGTGCAGTCGCCGCCCAAGTGATAGTGCCATTGTCACCCAAGATAATATTGTTACCGTCTCCTGCGGTAATGGCATCACTACCACTACCACCGACAACGATGTCTGCCCCTGTGGTAGTAGTAATTGCATCATCTCCACCTTGGGTTACGTCAGTGGCGGTCACTTCACTGACTACGCCGTTAGTATAGGTGACTGTGCCGTTATCACCGATGACGAGGTTGTGACCATTACCAGCAGTGACATTATCGTTGCCACTACCCGCTAGGATGACATCGTTATTGACACCTGTGGTAATGACATCGCTACCACCGACTTCTGGGGCTGTGGTATCAATCAGGGACAGTCCAGCCGCCGCCCAAGCGATAGTTCCATTGTCACCCAAGATGATGTTGTCGCCATCTCCTGCGGTAATGACATCACTACCACTACCACCGACAACGATGTCTGCCCCTGTGGTAGTAGTAATCACATCATCTCCACCTTGGGTTACGTCAGTGGCGGCAATTTCACTGACTACACCACTACTGAAGGTAATCGTTCCGTGATCACCCAAGATGAGGTTATTTTCAGTGCCGCCATCAATTTGATCGCCCAAAGCACCACCTAAGATGATGTCATCTCCTGCATTGCCAGAAATTACATCAGCACTGCCTACGGTTGCATTAGTGCTTTGGATAATATCCACGGTAGAGAGATTGCTATCGTTAATAACAAAGTCAATTACTCCATTATCCCCAATCAGTATATCTGCATTGTCACCGCCAGTCATGTTGTCAGCACCAGCACCACCAAGGATGCGGTCATTGCCTGCATTACCATGAATCTCGTCGTTTGCACCTTCAGCCG
Source organism: Trichormus sp. M33_DOE_039 (assembly GCA_015296085.1). Lineage (GTDB taxonomy): Bacteria > Cyanobacteriota > Cyanobacteriia > Cyanobacteriales > Nostocaceae > Trichormus. Next base: position 52,854 of record DVDT01000090.1, read on the forward strand.
CATTCGTGGTTTCGATGCGTTGGACGTTATCAGTGCTGAGAAGTTTAGGTGTAGCGGCAGTCTGAGTGACGATGCCATGATCACCGAAGATAATGTCATCACCTGCATTGCCGGTGATGGCATCTTGACCAGCAGTTGCAGTTGTAGAAACGCTGAGGGTGCGTGCAGTTAGGTCAACATTGAAACCAGAATCGCCGTAGATAATATCGTTTCCGGCTTCACCTTGAATATTATCGTTTCCAGCACCACCGGCAATCTGATCGCCTGCTTGAGAACCGCGAATAATGTCATCCCCTGCACCGCCGTAGATGACTACGTTTCGACTAGAAGCAGAGGCATCAATGGTATCGTTACCTGGGTTGTTAAAATTCCTAGCCAGTCCAGGTTGAATGGTAGTTCCTGTACCTGTATAACGGCTACCATCTGCGGAGGTATCACCAAAAATTACTAAAGGTGCGTCTAGTCCCCGTGGATCTATGCCGCCGCGATCGCTGACGGTAATATTATCATTGCCGCCGCCTCCATGTACGGCAGTAATCGCCCCGTCTGCGGTGCCTGTAACTGTCAGTTGATCGTTACCTTGACCTAATAATAGTTCGACAACTTCCAAGCTGCCGTAATTAATACCAGCAGGATTCATCCCAAATCCGGTTAAGGTAGACTGACTCAGCGTTCCTACATCATTGGTTGTGCTGCCGTCGTTAAATACAGTAACGGTATCCCGACTGTTATTTTCATTGACAAAGAAGTTAGGCGAGAGATTAGTAATGGCAAATTCGCTATTACTGTCTGGCAATTCCCACTCTGATGCAGGTAAGCTGACATTTTGTAAGGTGAGTACAGTTTGACTGGATACAGAACCTGTTGTGACATCAACTATTAACCAGAAGCGATTAATACCCTTACCCTTACTAATTTCTAGGGTACGACCAACCAACGCAGAGAGATCAGGGATGGAGGGATTAGCGGCGATAAAGGCTGCTAAGTCACTTGTTGCTACCGTTAGAGTATCAATTGCTGAAGCTGTGCCTGTGCCATTGTAGGCGAGAACATTGCCTGTTGAGGGTCGTTGATTAGTTTCACCAGGGAGAATCACAGGATCGCCTAAACCGCCTGCTGAACCCTGACCGGAGAAACCGTCAATAAATAGTGGGCCAGCTATGCTATCGAGTTTGTGTGTACCAGCTTGAGCAACTAACGCCCCATCTGCACCTACTACTGCCTCACTGTCACCGCCGATGCTAAAGCTATCACTACCTAAACCACCGAAGAGTTTGGTTGTTACCTGGTTATTGGTGGAGAGGACAAAGAACTGATCATCGCCTTCAGCACCATCGATTTCGAGGATTTCAATTCCCTCATAGGTAATGCTGCGACCAACACCAAAGATCCCGTTTTCGGTAATTCGGAAAGTATCGCCAAATTCTGTACCAATAATCCGCAGGGTATCAGTACCACTACCGCCAACAATATTGACTGCCGCATTTATGACGTATTCTACGGTATCGTTACCTGCTCCCGAATCAACGGCACTCTCGCTCGAACCTTCCTCCGCAAAGGAACGAATTACAAATAGATCATCGCCATCACCACCAGTTAGATCCAGAGTAGCTGTATTACGGAAGACAACAAAGGTATCTTCACCCGCTTCGCCTGCAATGGTAGTGGCAAAGCTAACCCCATTACTGAGGAAACCGCGAGTAGTCTGGGTAGTAGCAAATTCGTCCTCAAAGGCTAAATTAGCATTGGTGGCATCTCGTTCGCTCTTGAAGATTTGACCAACTTGGAAACTGTCATTGCCCAAACCACCCCGAACTGTAGTTTCAGTCCAGTTATCATCTAAAGTAATTTGGTCATCGCCGCCTTGAGTATCCACGGTTAACTGTTCGAGATTCTTGTTGTAGTTAATCCGTTCTACATCCGTTGTCGGATCGCCATGCAGTGCTGCTACAAAGGCCACACCGCCATCAACAAATTCGCGATCGCTCGCCCGCATTAGGATATTATCTGCCGCCTCAGTCCCGAAAACGGTCAGGGTGTCTGCACCTGTAGTACCTGTATCAAAGACATTGATGATGTAATCTGTGTCATTACCTGTAATGGAGATTTCGTAGGTGTCGCCATCACCTTGTCCGTCCAGGTCTAGGGTATCGCGCCCTGGGGTGTTGCGACCGGGCAGAATCCGACTGGCTTTATCTAGGGATGGTAACTCAAAGACTTGGATGAAGTCTGTACCTGCACCACCCAGGACGCGGGTATGACCTGCCAAAGAGAGGGCGTTGCCTCCAGTATTCTCTGGATTGAAGGCAATTGTATCGTTTTCCGCACCCGCATCAATGGTGATTGCGGTGGCACTGAGATTACCCCATAATTTCATCTCGTCTGCGCCAGCTTGACTAGAGACATTGATACTGTCTGTAGCCGTAATTGTACCCAAGGTCAAGATTTCATCTGCTCCCGCACCAGCATTGAGATTGACTATCTCAGCCGTGAGAATGCCGTCTAACAAGAAGCGATCGCTATTTGTATTTCCATATATATCAATGCGTGTACCTGCTTCAACTTTACCTAGTACCTGAATCTTACTGCCAGCAGCATCTACAGCACCTTGGTAGTCACCGTACAACTCTACATAATCGGCTGCTTTAACAATTGCTCCTGCTTCAACGGTGAGATCGTCACCCGCTAGTAACCTGACGTAAGAACCTGTGCTTTCAATAGTAATGCCACTCTTAACAATTAAGAAATCAGCATCGTCATCTGCGGGTGTGGCAGTTCCATCGACATCGCTATCGTTATTATCATCGTTAGCTAAGATGATAATTGCCTCGCCTGCTTGTTGATTTTCCGTCACTGTAATCGGACTAGAAGCAGTCAAGTTAATCGATCCACCTGCTACCATACCTGGGTCGCTTGAATCGACAACTCCACCTACCGCTAGCGCACCCGTATTACTTACCCAAGTGCTACCTGCGGTCGATTTGGCTTCAATGTTGCCGATTTCAGTGGTAATTCTCCGGTCTGCTGCTCCAATATTGTTCGCTGCAACGAGGAAAGTCTTACCAGAGATGATATTAAAGCCATTGGGGTCGGCATTGCCATCGAGGATGCTACCAGCAGGTACGGTAATAAAGGCTGTTGCACCCGTACCTGTACCCACTTGATTCAGGCTGAGATCGCCTGCGGTTTCAATGATGTAGATGTTGGCGAATCCACTGGATGCTGTTAGCGTTCCCGCACCAGAGTAGGCACTGTTGATATCAAGGTCGTTGCCACTTACCCCAATACCACCGAGAACCGCTGTTAAGGAAATGTTATTACCGATAATATCGGCTTTAGGCTTGCTGGCTGGTACGGTAGTGTCGTCTCCCGAATTGGGATCGAGAGGATTATTCAAGTCAACGGCATCGAGAATCGACAGTTGCGCCCGGAGATTGACATCCCCAGTGCGAGAGAGAACGTTACGAATATTGAGATCGCCAAAGGTTTCGGCAATCCAAATGCTATTTTGGGCTGTCGCCGTTAAAGTTCCCGCACCGACGGCATCAATTTCCAGATTATCGCCATTTTCGCCAATGCTACCGCCTGCGGTCAGTTCGACGCGATTGGCTTGGATCTTAGTAAAGTCATGATTGAGCGCATCAACGATTGAACCCTGTGCCTCTAGATACACGCCACCTGTCTTCGAGAATACGCCTTCTAAGTTCATATTGTCTGACGTTTCCGCGATGTAAACGTCATTATTGGCACGGGCTGTCAGCGTTCCGTTGGCAGTGAGATTAATATCAAGGCGATCGCTTGCTGTACCAATTGAACCTTGTCCTGCTTCGAGGATCAGTTCGCTACTGATGACATTAATCAGGTCAGCAGCACCGCCATTAACAATACTTTGTCCGGTCTTAATCCGCACTTGCTCCTGTGCTTGGATTTGATTGAGGTTAATATTGAGTTCCGAGCCTAAGAAGACATCCTTTTGAGCCGTAACATTAATACTTCCCAGCGCATCAACATCAATATCCTCGCGCTCTTTAATGATGACTGCTGTTACTACAGCACCCGCCGCCGATGGGTCTAAGACAACTGGAGCAATGGTTACACTCACACCAGACTCATTACGGAGACTAGCAGAGGCAGTTAAAGCGATCGTAGTAGCGGTGACACTAGCAATCTGGTAGTATTGCCCGTCATCGGTGGCATTGTTAGAGTTGCCTTCGATGAAGATATACATACCCGCTTGGAAACCATCAGTAATCCAACTACCTGTATCTGTCCGGGTAATGGTATCTGCCGAGCCATTATCAGTAAAGTTAACCGTTGTTGTCACCGGATCGCCACCCAGGTAAACGAGGTCATCTCGTTCTGCTGCTGCCAACTTAACGCGATCGTCGGTACTTAGTTGCACGGGTTGAACTGAGAGATCGATGACGGTTTGACCATCGCTCTTACCAACGCCACCGGAGGTAATTAAAGTGACGTTGTTGCCGATGATATTCGGGTCTTCGATGCTGACTTGGGTATCAGATACAGCTTTGAGTAAACCAGCACTGAGGGTGTAAATCAACTCTTCTTCTGTCCAAACCTTAATACTGCCTCTCAAAGCGGCATCTTCTTGTGCAGTTAAGGTATAGGTGAAATTGGCATTAAATGTATTACCAAACTGTCCGTACTGAGCATGAAGCGTATGGTATTGGAGAGTGCGGGAGTTTTCTAGGGTGGTAATTGCATTTCGCACGAATTGGTCGAGTGCCGCACCACTTAACCCTTGTCCAATTCCCTCTTGTTGGTAGAAGTTTTCATAGAATGTTTCTTCTACATCCGTCAGCGTCACTTGGTGATTGCTGTCATAAACCGAGGGGTTAGCTTGGGTGTTGCGGTATTGCCAGTAGGTCTTATATTCCTGCTCTTTAGTTGCAGCAAAGGCATTAATTGTCTCGTCAATCTTCGCCTGCGCTCCCGTTCCTGCGGTGAGTTGTAAATCAGTCCAAACGCCTGCTCTGAGTTCGTTAATCGTGCGCTCGTCCCTTTGGGCTACCTGATTGGCATCGACGATACTACCATCACTGACTTCAACGGTGACATTACCAATCGTCTCAATCTTCTCAACCCGTAGATCGCCAGTTTTCTCTTTCAAGAAGATATCGCCCGTAGCGGTAACATTCACTTTATCTTTAAGGTTAGTACCGGAATCAAGGTCAATAGATTGACCACTGGCCCCAATGTCGCCACCGAGAGCGTTGAGAGTAATTGAGCCGCCCCTAATGAGTCCTTGATTAGCTGTCTTAATTCCTCCCTGTGCCGTTACCGTGACATCCTTACCACCGCCTGCGGTAATTAGATCGACTGCTAAATCGCCGACTATTTCTGAGATCTGAATCGTGCCATCGCTCGTTGTCGCTTTTAAACTAGCGGTAGATCCATTAGCAACATCCGTCTTAATTGCTTGCTCAGAGCCAATTCCCGTAACCGCAGAAAGTTCGACGCGACGACCGCCAACATAGCCATTATCGCTGCCTTGTTTGATGGATTTATCGGAGGCAAGGCTAGTTGTGCCAGTGGCGTTGAGGATTGGGCCATCAAGGAGAATATTTCCTTGGGACTGTACTGAGATCGCCCCTTCGTCATAGCCGATAAAGTTAATCTTAATGGCGCGATCGGCTTCGATAGTGTGGGTATAAACGGTTTGGTCTCTACTTTCGTCAATAACCTGTTGATAGTAGGTTTTCGTTCCGTACCATGTACTTTCTGTCCAACTGTCTCCGGTATAGGTTTTTTGGGCGAGATTAAACACTTGGGTCGTAAAGTCATAGCGGGTCGTATTGTTAGCATCTAAGAAGTAATAAGACCCTTCTGGTAGTAGCTCAGGTTCAGTGATATTTTCGACCACGGGCGGACCTACAACCGTATCGGGATCGGCAGCTAGGGCATCGATACCAAGCCAAGCGGCATTGGCATAAGTCGTTGTCGTGCGTTCGCGGGTTTCTTCGCCAATCGACCAACCATAACGCCAGCCAGACTTGGGATTGTAAGTTGAATTATCGCTGCCTTGGGAAACCACTGGCCCTGAGCCATTATCCGTAGTAATAGTTACGCCATTGGCAGTCTTCTGATAAATAGTCACGAAGGGATTAGCACTCGTTCCCTTAGCTTTATCTTTGAGGACTAAGGTGCCATCGCCGCGTTGAGAGACATCCAGGCGCTTAATTACCAAATCATAAGGTGTATTGTTGGTAACGTTAATGTCGCCGTAACCACCCAAAACTCGGATTTCTCCGTTAGCAGAGTTGAGAATGTGTCCTGTAATATCGATAAAGCCACCACTAACCCGCAGTTCTTCTAAGATAATTTGGTTATTCGCCACATCGTAACGAACCAAGAAGTCTTTGTTGGTAATGGATTGCAGGGTAATAGGATTGGAGTCCGTTCTGCCAGCTTTGCGAAGCTCTTCAATTTCTGTAATCGTCTCCGCACTTAAAGTGAGTTCGTAATCGGACTTACCACTCTGAATGATGCCGTTGACGTTGACATATTCGGCATTGATAAAGATGCGATCGCCAAACAGACTGACATTGGTGGGAATTTGGTTGAGAATACTGTCGATACCTGCTTGGTTTGCCGGTTGTGTGCCATTGCCTCCTGTCACTGGCAACCATTTGGCGTAGTCCTCACCCGCTACTGGGAAGGATGTTCCGTCTCCTGGCAAATCGATTGTGACGCTACCGCCCGCTTCGATGATTTGATTCTCAACTCGGATGCGACCTTTAATATTAACATCGCCCTTTCCGGCAGCAAGGGTTCTGAGAATCAGATCGCCCTGTAAATTCTCAATATCTCCCAGTACGGTAATATCGGGCCAGGGATAAACATCGTTGGTAATGGAGGTGACATTGAAATCGTTAATAACTTGAATGATGGGTTCGTTGGCAGAACCACCGCCGATAATATTCGAGAAGGCAGCTACTCCCGCCACAACTAAGGATTCGCCGCTGAGATTGCTTTGGTTATCCTTGTCTGCATTGCGGTCGTTTTCTTCGTTAATTGCTTCGTTAATTTCACTGATAGAACCTGCTGCCGATACCTCAACCCCATTCAGGAACAGACCGCCATTCTGCTCTGGGATAGTAATGCCGAGAATCTTAATGAAAGCGGGCGTATGGTTGAGAATATTGACGCTGGCATCACCGGGAGCATCAAAGACACCGTTGCCTTGCAGTTGGTCGCTACGGATATCGATTGTCCCTGCCTGAGCCAAGATCGGATCGACGGTGACAGTAATCGCATATTGTTCTACCCGATTGGTTAGACGAGCGGATGATGACCCTTCTGCCGGAAATGGTCCGCCTGTTTCTAACAACCCTTCTGCCGCCAATGCCGCTTCGATGCGGGCAATTTCATTCTTATAGAAGGTCTCGAGGGTTTCGTTGGTATCCCCGTACTTAATTAACTCAGCTTTGGCTTGTTCTAAAGCTTTTTCCAGATTGGACTGAACTTTTTCTAAGGTAACGGTAAAGTTGATACCATCGCTCTTAGTAAAGTTGGTAATCGTGCCAGTATCGCGATCCCAACCGTTGAGTTCTAGGGTGAGATTGCGGTTAATGCCTGTCCGTACCGTACCATCTACTTGCACAGTACCGCGAGCTTCACTCTTGGAGAATCCTTCATACTGCTCGGTACCGCCGCCACCTGTTAATTTATCAATGCTATTACCCAAAGCGTTGATCCAGTTCACCGCTTTAGCTTGGGCGATTAAATTGGCAAATCCGTCTCGTTCGGCGTGGAGTTTGGCATCCCTGGCGGTTTCTAAGATGGCTCCGGACGCAACGGTAATCTTATTCTCCTGCAACAAGTAGGCTTCGGCATTGACAGATTGGATGGGAATCGCACTACCAGCAAAGGTATCGGTGCGGGATTCAAGGGTATAGGCATCGCGGTTAAAGTTTGTATCTGTTCCCGCCGACAGGTTGAGGTTGCCGCCTGCGCGGATTTTGGCATTATTGCCGATCGCAATCTCGTTGGTAGGTTTGAGATCGATTTTGGAATTGGCGACCGCCACCGTACCAATACCATAGGTTTCTGCATTCACCTGAAGCTTGACATCACCCTGTCCTCTAGCGGAGATATCGATACCGCCCGTGCTTTGTAGGGTTGCGCCCGTACCTACTGCTACCTTAGCTAGGTCGCTTAAGCTGCTAACCTTAGCCGTAGCATCCGCACCCGATACAGCGCCACCTGTAGTTAGGGTGATTTTATCGGTAATATCAATATCGTTGAGCGATCGCAAGGTGATGGTATCGTTACTGGCAGTATTGCCTACCACTGTCAGGACGGCGTTATTACCCACAGTGGTTAAGGTACTCAAGCTGAGGGTAGTCTCGCTATCAGCACCCGCACCACTCACTAAACCGCCCGTTGTTCCCTTGAGATTTTCTGCACCATCTATCAAGTTCTTACTGACTTTATTGGTGGCACCGATTTCGATATCTTTTGCCTTAATGTTGACATTATTGCCAACTCCTGCTTCAACGGCGGAGATAACTTGATTATTATTTGTCGCACCGCTACCAGCGATTACGCCACCCGCGCCCGTTTTTAGTTGGGTATCGAAGTTGGCGGTGTGTTTTGCCCCTATGGTCAGAGTTCCCGCGCCTCGGCTACTCAAATCGATGTCGATGGCGTTGCTGCTATTGCCCGATGAATCGTCTTTAATTTTGGCGATCGTGGTACTGCTATTGGAGGTGGTGGCACTAGCACTTGTTCCCGCCACAATCCCACCGCTCCCAGCTGTGGTGAGGGCTAAATTGGTATCTTCTCCCACCGCCGAAATATTCAACGTTGCCCCAGTTAGTCTAACTCCCGAACCGAAATAGGCTGTGGTATTAGTGTTAGTTAAGACGTTAGACTTACTGATTCCTACGGCGATAATGCCGCCAGCAGCACTATTAGATTCAGCTTTTTGGTTGCTAGTGCTAATTGCTGTGACATTGGTGGCGTTAGTAATATTGAGGTTGGCGTTATCGAGAACGTAGCTTTGAGTGCTGCTGTTATTGATAACACTGGTGGTAGTAGAATCTACACCTAACAATAGTCCGCCCGACGAGCCAGAGGCGAATGCTTGGGCTTTTTCTCCCGATAAATTAGCTATAATCGCCAGACTTCTGGCGTTAATCTTACCACCCACGTAGGCATCGAGGTTGGCGGCCACTGTAATATTTGCTTGAGAAGAACCAATTCCCGCACCAGTAGAGGCGGCAACACCTTGAGCTTTAGCATCAGCTTCTAACTCCGACACAGCTGTAACGCTGAGATCGCCCGTCAGGTTCATTGTCACAGCGTTAGGAACGACTACATAAGCGGTTACTGTGGGGGTAATATTCGCTGAGGCTTTTGTACCTGTACCACTGACATTAAAGAATCCGCCGATCGCGGCAGAAAGGGCAAAGGTTTCTGTGGTAGCAGTACCAATATTCTTCGCCTCCACTGTGAGATCGTTGGCTGCTGACAGATTGCCTTGGAGGTAGGCTCTGGTAATGCCATTGAAAGTAGTATCAGCTAGGGTGACACCAACAGCAGCACCGACAGCACCGAGACTGATGGCAGTGCCGATCGCTTTAGTTGTTGTGGTTTGGTTGGAGGTTGCCTTGACGATCGCATCACCAGCAATAGCACTGAGGTTTAACCTTCCCGCCGTACCTAAATAAGCTTCCACCGTACCGCCGATAGTCGTCTGGGCATCGCTACCCGCTCCAGCAAAGCCTCCAAAAACGCTAGCGGCGATCGAGGTGGCAATGGCAAAACTGTTGGCAGTGGCGGTGGAATCAGCCGTAATCTGGACATTGCCGTTAGTTACCGTCACCAAACCATCGACAAATGCCCTGACAGTATTATTAATCGTGTTATCGGTCACAGAAACGCCGATCGATCCGCCAACAGCACCAAAGGCTAAAGAACCAGCACCGACATCGGAGGAAATGGCTGAATTATCCGTAGCAGTAACTCGCAGAGTGTTACGAGTACTCACAGTACTATTGTCTTTAATTGCGGCTTCGATCGTATTGCTAATGATGTTGGTAGCCCCTGCTCCCGCACCGGAAAAACCGCCGCTAAACAGGGAAATCGCCCCGCCCACAGAAGCAGCGACGGCTTCTGAGTCAATACTGCTATTACTATCGGCAACGATTGTCACAGTGCCATTCAGTGCTTCCACAGTGGAATTATCGATAAAGCTGCGGACTTGGTTGCCGAGGGTGTTATTGGCATCGACTGCGGCGATACTGAGGGAGACACTGACAGTACCACTACCAGATATAGCGACGCTACCGCCGTGGGCGGTGGCAGCGATCGCCGCGTCATCAGTAGCACTCAAGCTGACAGTTCCAAGATTCGCTTTGACACCAGAACTATCTAGAATATAAGCCTCAATTACATTGGCAATGGTGTTAGTCGAACCAGCACCCGCTGCCGAAGCCGCACCAGCCACTCCTGCTCCACTGACACTGACTGCGCCTGCTCCGCCAAAGGTAAAGGCATTAATTTCCGCCGTCGAATTGGCATCGAGATCGACATTGTTTTGGGCATCTACTGTCGAGCTATCGATAAACGCTTTGGTGGTATTGCCAATTTTATTCTCACTAATGGCAAGTCCTACTGATACTCCCGCCGATGCCCCTGCCAGACTCACAGCAACCGAGATTGCTACGCCACCAGCATCGGCTTTAATTCTGGAAGTATCTACCGCCAACAAATCAACATTGCCGTTAGTTGCTGTGACATCGCTGTTATTTTCAATGCTGGCAATAATTACCTGAGCGATCGCATTAGTCGAGCCAGCCCCCGCACCTGCTAAAGCTCCGGCTAATCCCGCACCAGTTCCCGCACCCGATGCCGCACCACCGATCGCTAGGGCATCAATTTGGGCTGCGGAAATCGCACTGAGAATCACATCATTGGCTGCTGTGACAGTTGAATCGGTAATTGTGGCTCGAACTAAGCTTTGGAAGACATCTTCTTGGGCAAAATTCTTGACTGTGCCGCCTTTTGTCAAACTGTGGCTGGCTCCAGCTACGGTGCGATCGAGGATGATGGGTTTGACGAAGATATCATCGCTGGTATCGTCTGGTGTGCCATTATTGCTACCTGTGGCTTCGTTTTGCGTTGCGGCTAGTTGAATGCGGTTATTGTCGAGTTTAATAACATAGTAAGTCTGTCCTTTAACCAAACCGCCGAGCGCATCGCCAGTGCCGTTATAAACCACCGCATCGCCCGTGTTATAGCCGTGATTGGCTAACTTAATTCCAGAATCCCCAATGGTGTTATCGGACAAGGAAGCCCCAATTGAGAGCGCACCTGCCGCACCTAGTGCCGTTGCCCCAATTGCAACTGCAAAGCCGCCTGAATCTGCTTGAATGGCGGAGTCATCGCTGGCTTTGACGTTGACTGAATCACCCGCAGTCACATTTTCACTGCCCTTAATATAGGCTTCGACGATGTTATTAATCGTATTATCGGCTTGCGCTCCCGCTCCCGAACCAGCTAAACCTACTCCTGTGGCTGTTCCTGCCCCGGCTGCGGCTCCGGCGATCGCCAATGCCTGAATTCTCGGTTTGAGGGTTTCTAAGCGGTGATTCGTTCCGGCTGTGCCAGTTGTCAGATCGATAACGGCTGGCTCGCTGGCGGTTGTTTCGGCATTAGTTGCTACCAACTTAATCGTGTTGTCGTCAACTTTAATGACAAAATAGCTCTGTCCGTCTTCCAGTCCGCCTAATTGTTGCCCCGCATTGCCGAGATTGCGATAGATAACGCGATCGCCTGTTTTCAGTCCGTGACTAGTATAAGTAATCGTATTATTCGTGGCATTGACAGCAGTTGTGGCAAAATCAAAGGTTTGATCGGTTTGCGATTTAGCCGTAGCCGTCAGATTCACATCTCCCGCCGCTGTGACTAGGGAATCCTCAATAATGGCGACTACCGTATTACTAACTGTCCGTTCGCTGATTTTCACCTCAGAAAAAGGAATTAAGTCTTGCAGAGTAATGGTTCTAGCAAATAAAGAGAGAAAGGCATTTTCATGGCGGAAAGAATCTGTTTTTGAAGCTGATTAAGAGGCGTAATAAAAA
>DVDT01000023.1 GCA_015296085.1 Trichormus sp. M33_DOE_039
CAATTTTTCCTATTCCTCAATTATTTCAGGGTTTTTCTAAACTCCAGTCTATTGTTTATAGCCTCACATCTCCAATTTTTATATTCCTGACTCACACTGAATTCTATTTTTCTTCTGCCTAAAGTGACAAAACAGGGCTAATAACTCATGACCAAAAATTTAAAATACATCGGCTGGGTCAGCAGAACGCAGTTTTCGCATGGCGATCGCGCCAGAAACGCTACACATGATAATGGTGAGAATAAATACATTAATTGCCCGATCCAATTTCATAGCGATCGGCAACATGGTGGCAGCAAAGGTAATTTGATATAGTCCAAAGGAAAGGAGATATGCGGGAAGATATCCAAAGACGGCTAATAATAAAGCCTCTTGTAGTAAGGCCATAAGTAAATAGCGGTCTGTGTACCCCATCGCTTTCAAGGTGGCGTATTCTGGTAAGTGGTCAGATACGTCGGAATAGAGAATCTGATACACAATCACGATACCGACAATAAATCCTACCCCCACCCCTAAACCAAAAATAAAACCAATACCTGTACCCGTAGCCCAGTATTGTTTTTCTGTTTGGGCAAAGCCTTCTGGAGTCAAGATTCTCACATCATTAGGTAAACCAGCAGCTAGTTGCGATCGCACTTTTTCGGGATCTGCACCAGGTTTTAAAGTAATTAACCCTACCTCTATGCGATCAGCTTTCCGTTCTGGGAAGAGTCTTAAAAATGTGGAATCACTGGCGATGACATTACCATCAGCCGCAAAGGATGCACCATTACTAAATACACCTTTGACACCGACGGCTATATTATTGAGTTCTGTCTGGAAATTACCTGTTTGTTTGAAGATATCACCAACCGCACCATATTCTGGGCGGCCTGCTTGATCAAATAAAACCTGATTTAATTGTTTAATCGCATCTTGATTTTTTCTGACTTCGGGAAACTTAAACGCAGATGTCGCTGGATCAATACCCCAAACTAAGATAGCCCGATCCTGTCGCGTTTCAGGATTACGCCATTGTCCAGTGCCAATATATAAGGAACTAACTGACTGCACACCTTCATAGCCCAGTGCTTGATACAGCCGTTCTCTCGAAAAACTTTTAACAGAAAATAAGGTTTGAAATTGTGGATTAATTAACACCAAATCGGCTTGTAAATTCCGATGAGGTTGCACAGCAGCATCAAACAGCGCACTTTCAAATCCCAACTGAATAAACATCAACATATCGGCAAAGGTAATACCCGCCACTGCGATCGCTAGGCGCGTTTTTTCTTTCATTAATTGCCGCCATGCTAGAGGCGTTTTCCGAAATATTTTAGATAACATATTGGTGGTTGAGTTAATAGCTCGCTGTTTCTGTCGGCTGCTCCAGTTGTATCTGTCGCATGAATAAAAATAGAGGCAGTCCCAAGGAAACTCCTACTAATAAATTGGCAGCAATATAAATCCAGAGATTTGCCATTTTCAAACGAGTCCCTTCCCTAAATACAAATACCCAAATAACTAGAGAGGAAATGATGACATCCATGCCGAAAAAACCAGAGATTCTATTATTAAATAGCTGCTCAATAAACAGTGTAATATTAAGACCATGCTCTAATAAAAATGGTAGAAACTGTGAATAAGGTAAAACTGTTCCTAGGATGCAAAGCAAAAGATAGATGGTTTTCAGCATGATCAAATCACTTTTATTGCTCAATTGCTGTTTGCACTTGCAAGTTAGTTAAACCTGCTACTTTTTTGCTGTCTTCTGGATTCAGGCGAATTTTTACTTCCACAACTCGGCTGTCGAGGTTTTCTCCTGGTTGGTTACTGAATACGTTTTGGCGGTTGACTTGCAAGCCAATTTGAGAGACTTCGCCACGCAGTTCTCCAGCAAAGGCTTGTCCGCTAATCGTTGCAGTTTGTCCTAGTTTGACTTTGCCAATGTCGGATTGATAGACTTCTGCTACAGCAATCATTTGTGCGGTTTGAGCTAAGTCTGCAATGCCGCTATCACTAATTTTTTCGCCGACTCGTGTATGAATTTTAAGTATTTGACCAGCCATTGGTGCTGTAATATAAGCTGCTTCTAATTCGGTTTGAGCGCGTTTGAGTGAAGCGATCGCATCTTCAACTTCTGCTTGCGCTGTTTGCACATCCACAGGACGCACTTCCGCAATACTAGTCAGCGTGGCTTTGGCTTCGCTCACTTGCTTTCTGCTGGTGGCGTTAATCCGGTTGAGTGCAACTCTCGCTTCGGCTAGTTGTTTGCTGGCGGTGGTGTTAATCCGATTCAGCACTGCTTTGGCTTCGTCGAGTTGCTGTTTGGCGGTTTCTACACTCAAGCGTCTAGTATCAAAAGCTGAATTAGAAATTGCCCCTTCCGAGTAAAGCTGTTGATAGCGTTTATATTCTGCTTCGGCGTTATTCAGTTCTGCTTCTAATTTTCTAATTGTCGCTACTTGAGCGATTCTGTCTCCTTGCCATTGTGCCTCAATCCGGGCAACACTTTCTCTTTGTTCTGTGATATCCCCCAGAGATTGAGCTTGTAAGCGTTCTACACTAGCTTGCTGTGCGAGGATATCTCCACTTTTAGCCCCAGCTTTGACTTGATTGAGTTTAGCTTGGGCAACTCTTACCTGTTTTTCTGCTTGAAGAACAGCAGTTTTCAAGCGAGCGTGGGAATCTAAAATTGCTACTACTTGTCCAGCGCGGACTTGATCCCCTTCTTCTACAAGGAGTTCGGCAACGCGATCGCCATCTAAAACCAAAGGAGCAGATAGTTTGATTACTTCTGTTTCTGGTTCTAGCCTACCTAAAGCTGTAACCTTGGGTGCGATCGCTTCAGTTTTGACAGTACTATCCGATGCGGCAGTTTTACCAATTTGACCAAATTGAGAAACTGCATAAACAAGAATTCCGGTAGTTACAGCCGTAGCCGCAATAACTAACGTAATTAGTCCTTGATTGGTTAGTTTAAATAACAATTTTTGACTCATATCCCCTCTAGCACAACCACCAATTTATATCTTTATTTTTCAGATGCTAAACATATCAAATATGGGAAAAGCCAACTAGCAACCTATCTTTTAATTCCGGTTTTCTGTCCCTCCGAAGTTCTGGGCAGAGGTAGCTTCTGCTCTAACTTCTCTCTGTCTTCTGTCTCCTATCTCCTGTCCCAAATAAACCGTAAGCATTTTGCCTAACAAGGTACATTGCTCAATAAAATCAATCGTTTCATTACACCACAGCTTCTCTAAAATTAAGCCATTCACCAAACTTAATACAAAAGAGGCTAAAGCTGCATCTTGTATACCTAATAACTCACAAACAGCTTGCTGATAATATCTATTAGCACGTTTGAATACATGATTATTTCGTAGTTCATTGATGTCTTGATGCTGACAAAAATCGACCCAAATATATGTCCACTTAATAAAGTAGTCTTCATTTTTGACTAAATATCTGCCCAAGGCACTCATAGCTTCTTCTATGGTTGCTGAACCACTCATCTCAGCTAAAGCGGCAATTACGTCTTGCTGGCTGATTTCCTCTACTAATTGCTCAAATAAAGCCTGTTTACTAGGAAAGTAGTGATACAGCGTACCTGTGGATACGTTTAAGCCTTGAGCAATTTCCCTCATGGTGATTGAACCAAAGCTTTTGGTCGCAAATAAATCAAAACACTTGCCGAGCAGTTCTTTGCGGTATTGTTCATGATCAACAAGTTTGGGCATAATGTCCTTTTTATATCGAACGCTCGTTATTTTTAGTAAACATCAGTTTTAAATGTTCGTCAAGAACTGATAAGGAAAATGAATCAAGGTTAAACGTTGAGCCGAATATTTAATGTTATTGACTGTCTGCAACACTAAATGTAACAGACAACTTAAAATATTTGTGAACTAGAATTGTAATACTTTTTAATATAATTTACCACACAATCGTTGTCAATATAGATACTTTAATCCAGTATATTGATATGCGTATATAACTTTTTAGGTTTACTTGCATAAAAGCTGCAATCTTTGCAGATAAATACTTAAGAGAGACAAACGGATAATGATAAGTATAATTAGAAACTAAATAGTTGTAATTTTAATTACTTTAACAAATTTTTCATATGTACAAACTGAACAGAATGTTTTGTGACATTTTTGATACAAATTCGTAAAGAATAGTTACAGCGTCCGTAACACAAGGAAATTTTTCTTATGGTAGATGCACTTGACAACAACCCACCCCATCAAGTTGTGATTGTTGGAGGTGGTTTTGGTGGATTGTACGCGGCAAAAGCACTGAAGAAAGCTAAGGTAGAAGTTACTCTGATTGACAAGCGGAACTTTCACCTATTTCAGCCACTACTTTACCAAGTCGCCACCGGGACGCTATCACCAGCTGATATTTCCTCACCCTTGCGTGCAGTATTGAGGAAGAGCAAGAATACAAAAGTTTTGCTAGGAGAAGTCAATGATATTGACCCAGAAGCACAACAAGTGATTATGGGTGATGAGAAAATACCATACGACACCTTAATTGTTGCTACAGGTGCGAAGCATTCCTATTTTGGAAAAGATAACTGGGAAGAATTTGCGCCAGGTTTGAAGACCGTAGAAGATGCGATTGAAATGCGTCGGCGAATTTTTACAGCCTTTGAAGCCGCCGAAAAGGAAAAAGATCCAGCGAAACGCCGGGCTTGGTTGACTTTTGTAGTTGTGGGTGGCGGCCCAACTGGGGTAGAACTAGCGGGTGCGATCGCTGAGTTAGCATACCAAACTCTCAAAGAAGATTTCCGCAAAATCGACACTAAAGAAGCACAAGTTATCCTCTTAGAAGGTTTAGATCGAGTTCTCCCACCTTTTGCACCAGAATTATCCCAAGAAGCAGAAGCCTCTTTGCAACAGTTGGGTGTGGTTGTCAACACAAAAACTATGGTGACAAATATTGAAAATGATATTGTTACCATCAAACAAGGTGATGAAGTTAAAGAAATTGCTTCTAAGACAGTATTATGGGCTGCGGGCGTGAAAGCTTCCGCAATGGGGAAAGTCTTAGCAGAACGCACAGGTGCAGAATGCGATCGCGCCGGACGAGTGATTGTAGAACCAGACTTAAGTATTAAAGGACATAGTAATATTTTCGTCGTCGGAGACCTAGCCAACTTCTCCCACCAAAACGGTAAACCTCTCCCTGGCGTTGCGCCTGTAGCCAAACAAGAAGGTGAATACGTCGCCGCATTGGTGCAAAAACGCTTCCAAGGTCAAACTCTGCCAGCCTTTAACTATATTGATCACGGTAGCCTAGCTATGATTGGACAAAATGCCGCCGTTGTAGACTTAGGCTTTATGAAGTTGAAAGGCTTCTTTGCATGGCTATTCTGGTTAGTAATTCACATCTACTTCTTAATCGAGTTTGACAACAAGTTAGTAGTCATGGTTCAGTGGGTATGGAATTATCTCACTCGTAATCGTGGAGCTAGATTGATTACAGGTCAAGAAGTTTCTCTAGACATAAAAACTGTGAGTAATAACAGTCATTACCAGCCTAAAGAGAATAGACAAACAGTCAATGTCTAGGATAAGTGACAGGTGACAGCGAATAGGGAACAGCAAAAAGTTTTGTGTAATTAATTCCGTCTGCCTACTTATTAGCTTGAAATTTTTGGAATAGGTATTTCGCCCCTATGAAGCAAAATACCTATTCCACAATTATTTTTAGCCTATATAGCGGTTCTCGTTTGAGTAAAATACAAAAGGCGAGAGATATAGTGCATCTTCCATGAAAGTATATTCCACCGACATGCACCAAAAAGTATTAGATGTCAGTACGAATTGGTATTACTCCCATTAATACTGATGTTCAAGTTCTCGATAATTTTCTTTCTGAAGTATCCGCCGCATCTGCTCAATTTTTTCTGATTCTACTTGATTATCTGCTTGCACTTCCTCTAAGCAAACTCTCAATTTTTCGGCTAGAATCTGCACACCTGGTTCTCCCAACATACCTAGATGTGTACCAGGAACTTCGTGAATTTCCACCCCTTGTTTAGCCATGTCACCCCAACCTCTACAGGGTTTAAATTGACACCATCTCAATATTTCTTTGGTAGTAAATAAAGTCACCTTACCAGCGTAGGGTTGTGGTACATAATCCACCATTGTCGCCTGCTTGAGAGCTTCTATTAATGCCATGTTGTAAGGGTTGGCATCTTCAGTAAAAGAATGTTCGTTCCACAAGTCGAATTTACTGCTGGCTTTCCCAGTGAACATAGACTTCAACCAATCTACTTTGGCAAAAACATAGTTCAATCTATCTACAGATGGCAGTCGCAATAGGGTAAACAAGTACACATACAATGTCCGCAATAGCGAGGGATTATTGATATATAGGCTGGGGCTATAGGTATCAAACATTGCTAGTAAAGCCACGCGATCGCCTTGTGCAACTAACTGACGCGCCATTTCATAAGCAACTGTCCCACCACTAGAAAAACCACCCAACAAATAAGGGCCTTGCGGTTGAACAGTACGAATTTCTCGGATGTAGTGAGCAGCCATGTCCTCAACTTTGGTGTGAGGAGCTTGTTTACCATCAAGTCCCTGTGCTTGCAATCCATACACAGGTTGTTCTGCACCTAGGTAACGCACTAGAGTTTGGTAGCCAATTACATTACCGCCAAGAGCATGGATCAAGAATAAAGGACGTTTCGGACTGCTACCTGCTTGAATAGTTACCAGAGAAGACCAAGAAACTGATGTATTTGATTGGCTGAGAATGCTAGCTAACTGTTCTATGGTGGGTGATTGCAACAAGGTCGCTAGGGGGAGTTTTTGACCAAATTTCTGTTCAATTTGTGTAAATAATTTGACTGCTAAGAGCGAATTTCCCCCCAACTCGAAGAAATTATCGCTGATGCCAATTGCATCAAAACCTAAAATCTCCGACCAAATTCGGGCTAACTCAATTTCTATAGGGTTTCTAGGTGCAACAAAGGCTTTTTCTAATTCTGGTCGGGTTTGATCAGGAATAGGCAGAGCGCGGCGATCTACCTTACCATTAGGAGTTAGTGGGATTTTGGCGATCGCAACAAAGGCAGATGGAATCATATACTCTGGCAATTTCTCTTGCAAAAACCGCCGCAATTCATTCATCGTAGTTGCAGTTTCACCATTTACTACTACATACGCCACCAATCGCTTATTTCCTGGTTCATCTTCCCTGGCTATAACTACAGTTTCCTGTACAGAGTCGTGTTGTGTGAGTACACTCTCAATTTCTCCCAACTCGATGCGGAAACCGCGAATCTTTACTTGATGGTCAATCCGACCGAGAAATTCAATATTACCGTCACCGAGATAGCGGGCTAAGTCTCCAGTTTTATAGAGTCTTGCTTCTTTCTGATCACTGAAGGGATTGGGGATGAATTTTTGGGCTGTGAGTTCGGGTTGATTTAAATAACCAGAGGCTAAACATTCTCCACCAATATGCAATTCCCCAGAAACACCAATGGGACAGGGATTGAGGTAATCATCAAGAATGTAATATTGGGCGTTTTGGATGGGTTTGCCATAGGGAATACTCTTCCAATGCGGCTCGACTTTGCCAATGGGATAGTAATTAGACCAAACTGTGGCTTCCGTTGCTCCCCCCAAACTAATTACTTCGACTCCTGGGAAGGTAGTTTTCAGTAAATCTGGTAGTGTGACTGGTATCCAATCACCGCTCATAAACACTAGCCGTAATTGAGGATGGCAATTACTTTCTTGAACCATTGGGAAAAAGGTAGCCAGTTGTTGCAGTGCAGGCGGTGCAGAATCCCAGAATGTGATCGGCTCATGACAGAGAATGTGGAGTAAAGCTTCTGGATCTCGGACATCATGGCTAGGAACAACCCGAATTGAACCACCTGCGGCTAACAGTCCGAAAATGTCATAAACTGACAGGTCAAAACATAAGGATGTGATAAATAAAACTCTGTCGTTAGCATTCACATTGAATGTTTTATTCACCCACTCAATCAGGTTAATTACGGGTTGATGGCGAACTACAACCCCCTTTGGTGTACCTGTAGAGCCGGAGGTGAAAATCACATAGGCGATATCATTGGAATTAGTAGATGTTGGTAAATTTTCTGTAGGTAGTAAATCTAGATAGGAACGATTCCAAACGGAGGGTGTAGGGGTGGGGTATAGGGGTGTAGGGGTGTAGGGGTGTAGGGGTGTAGGGGAAAATATTTCTTTTTGATTCTCTTTGTCTGCTTGACTATATGCAGATTTATCTAAACAGATTAAATGTTGCAGTGCGTTCAGTTCTAGCTCGTGAATACTAGGTAACAGGCTAGTTTGGGTGACTAGATGGTTAATTTGCAGAGAAGACAGCAGTAATTGAATCCGTGCTTTGGGGAAACTGGGTTCTAGTGGAACATATGCACCTCCAGCTTTCAAAATCCCTAGGACAGCCGGAATCATTTCTAGCGATCGCTCTAAATATACAGCAACTAATACCCCTGGTTTGACTCCCAGTTGTTGCAGGTGATGGGCTAGCTGATTAGCTCTACAGTTCAATTCTTTGTAAGTGAGTTGTTCCTCTCCACAAACCACAGCAACAGCGTCGGGTGTCTGTTCTACTTGAGCCTCAAACAGTTGATGAATACAAAGTTGCTCTGCAAAATCTGCTTGTGTATGATTCCACTCGATTAACATTTGATGTCTTTCATCTGTCGTCAATAGTGGTAATTCTCCTAGACTCTGCCAAGGATTAATCACCATGCTGGACAATAAAGTCTGGAGATGTCCGAGCATCCGACGGATTTTGGCATCATTGAAGCTTTTTTGGTCGTATTTGAGTTTCAATAACAGTTCTGACTCTGCATAGCCCACCAATGTCAGAGGAAAGTTAGTTTGTTCTTCTAGCTTTACTTCCAGGTTTTGCCATCTGTCACCCTGAGAACGTAAAGCGGAATTCAATTCATAGTTTTCAAATACCAAAATGCTATCAAATAAGGGAGTTCCGCCGGGGACATCACTCCATCTTTGAATATTGACGAGGGGTGTGTGTTCATAGTCTCGCAAAGCTACCCACTGCGATCGCAATTCTTTGAGCCAGGTCAGCAGCGGTTTTTCCCCTGACACGCTAACTCGAATAGGCACAGTATTGATCAACAGTCCTACCATCGACTCCGCCCCAACTACAGAGGAATGACGACAGGCTCTTGTCGCACCAAAGACAACATCGGACTCACCACTATAACGACTCAGCAATAAAGCCCAAGCACCTTGTACTAAAGTATTGAGCGTGAGTTGATGTTGTTGTGCTAAAGACTGCAACATCGCCGTAGTCTTTTCTGATATTCGGATTGCTTGTTCGCCAAAACCACCTTGCTCACGAGGGGTTGAGTCTACTAATAAAGGCGTGGGTGCGGTAAAACCTTTGAGCAATTTCCGCCAAAAACCTTCAGATTTAGACCAATCTTGCTGCTGTAGCCATGCGATGTGGTCTTGGTAAGGACGGGGCTGGGGGAGTTGTAAGTCTTTTCCTTCAGAGAAAGCATCATAAAAGTTGAACAATTCTTTGATGATGATCGATAAAGAACGACCATCTAACAAAGCATGGTGAAACGTCCAAACAAATTGGTAGACCGATTCCTTCAGGCGAAATAATGCTAAACGCATCAATGGGGCGACATTTAACTCAAAACCAAGCTGGCGATCGCTTTGCAGATAAGCTTGCAATTTAGTTGATTGTTCTGTGTCAGACAACCCGCACCAATCTTGTTGTTCTAGGGGAATTGTGACTTCTTGATGCACACATTGCAGAGGTTCTTGTCCATTTTCCCAGTCAAAGCTAGTTCTCAAAACTGCGTGTCGTTCTACTACTTTCTGCCATGCTTGTTGGAATGCCAAAATATCAATTTTTTCAGACAATAAACAGATCACCTGCTCAATATCCACTCCTGATTTTTGAGCAACTAGACCGTTAAACAGCATTCCTTGTTGTATAGATGAAAGTTGATATGAATTGTTTACAGTTACTACCTTCATTTTGTTTCTATAACTAGTTTTTAGGGAACAACAATTGTTAAAAATGTCACTATCAGCTTGAAAATGTGGTGATATAAATACTCTGATGTATGTAGTAATTGTGTAGATAATTACAATCACCCATCTACAAAATTACTAAACGAACACTTGAAAAAAACGGATAATTTAAGCAATTCAGAAATTATCACCCTCAACAAGAAAGGCAGAAGTTCGACGGCAGAAGGTAGAGTTTCTGACTTCTGCCTTCTTTAATAACCATCACTAGAATTTACCAAGTAATATTTCTAATTATGTGTAAAAATAATAAAGAATAAACTACATCTCAAAAAGAAAATATAAAGACAAAAAGTATAGTCCGTAATTTCAACTGACAAGTTCAATATTTTTGACCAACAATCTTTCATAACTATTCAATAAATCAAATAAAATTTATAACACAAGTACTACATAAATAACGAAGTATCGATTTTTATGAGCGTTATTTTTCATAAGTAATTAGATCACCAAGTTATTTAAGTTGTTGGTGATCTGGACACAGCGAGTTTTACTTTCTCTGACTAAAACTCCGATACTCCCAAGGATTTGTAAATTTAGTATCGCCCCAAACACCAATTCTCTGCTGCTGCGCTTGCGTTTCTGCTTGCTGTACTAAATTTCTACTAGGACACTTATTTAAATAAAGGCGATAAACCTTAGCTAAACCTTCTTGCAGCAAAACTTGTTGGACAAAAGTACCATCCCTCAATCTTACTTTAGCCACTTTGCGCCCATAGCGATCGCTATCTGTAAGAAAACTGTTGGTCGAAGGTCAAAGGGTTTTGGCGTTCGCTTGCTGCTAGAACATATCTTAAGTTAGACGAAGCTATTACAAATGCCTTCAATGCAGTCACTAAAAAAGACATTATTAGCTGCTTCACCGACTGCTGTTACTATATTGCACCCAACTGATAACTACTATGTATCAACTCTATATTTCTTAGCATCTTGTGAGTATTCACTCATAGTTTTACAAACCAATTATTCGTTTTTCATACTCAATAAAAAATTATTTTTAGCAACAATAACAAGTACGAATTTGTCAATTACACCTAACTCGTCAATTCCTGAAATATTTAGAGAATAAGAGTTCTGAGGTTAAAACACAAGATTTTGGTAATGCACAGATGTGCTTTAAGCCTCACAAATCGTAAATTTGATTAGTTTCATTATTTTTACAATTGTTCATAATAAGCCGCAGCAATTATCACGATTTTGTTACATATTCATTAAGAATAGTTACAAACCTATTAACACAAGGGAATTTTATTATGGTAGCTTCACTTGAGAATCATCAACCACATCAGGTCGTAATTGTTGGTGGTGGCTTTGGTGGACTGTATGCAGCAAAAGCACTGGCGAAAGCAAATGTAAATGTGACTCTCATCGATAAACGTAATTTCCATTTATTTCAGCCACTTTTATATCAAGTTGCGACAGGTACGCTATCACCAGCTGATATTTCCTCACCATTACGATCTGTACTCAGTAAGTGCAAAAATACACAAGTATTGCTGGGAGAAGTAACTGATATTAATCCAGAAACAAAACAAGTTATTCTAGATGATAAAGTAGTGCCTTATGATACATTAATTGTGGCCACAGGTGCGAAGCATTCCTATTTTGGTAAAGATAATTGGCAAGAGGTTGCACCTGGTTTGAAAACGATGGAAGATGCGATAGAAATGCGTCGGCGCATCTTTTCAGCCTTTGAAGCCGCAGAAAAAGAAACTGACCCCGAAAAACGCCGTGCTTTACTGACATTTGTGATTGTAGGTGGCGGTGCTACAGGGGTAGAATTAGCAGGTGCGATCGCAGAGTTAGCTTACAAAACTCTGCAAGAAGATTTCCGCAACATCGACACTTCAGAAACCAGAATTGTACTATTGCAAGGAGGCGATCGCCTACTCCCCGCTTTAGCACCAGAGTTATCACAAGAAGCAGCAGAGTCTTTGCAAAAGTTGGGTGTGATTGTCCAAACTCAAACCCGCGTGACCAACATTGATAACGATATTGTCACCCTCAAGCAAGGCGATCAATTTAAAGAAATTGCTGCCAAAACTATATTATGGGCAGCAGGTGTGCAAGCTTCACCAATGGGGAAAGTTTTAGCTGAACGAACTGGGGTAGAATGCGATCGCGCTGGACGAGTGATTGTAGAACCAGACTTAAGCATTAAAGGATACAACAACATTTTCGTTATCGGAGACTTAGCCAACTTCTCTCACCACAACGGTCAGCCCCTCCCAGGTGTCGCGCCAGTTGCGATTCAAGAAGGTGAATACGTCGCCAAATTAATTAGAAGACGCTTGCGTGGTAAAACTCTGCAACCATTTCAATACACTGATCATGGTAGCCTAGCCATGATTGGACAAAATGCCGCCGTTGTAGACTTAGGCTTGATCAAGTTGACAGGCTTCTCTGCGTGGGCTTTCTGGCTATTCATTCATATCTACTTCTTAATTGAATTTGACAGCAAAGTATTAGTAATGATCCAGTGGGCGTGGAACTACTTCACCCGCAAACGTGGTTCAAGATTGATTACTGGTGAAGAATCATTAGCTTTTGCTAGCGAAGTTAACGATAGTAACAATCAAAATAATTACGCACCAGCTAACAATAGACAGACAGTCAATGTCTAATTGTTTGATCATCATTCCATCTTCAGGGTGTACAGCCGTACACCCTTATTTATGTTTGTTTAGCTTCCTTATCAATAGGCAAAAATTTACAAGTAATACCGTTTCTCGATGAAGATGTACTTTATTCTGTACTGTAGAGACGTTGCATGCAACGTCTCTACATCATTTATTTGGCGCAACTTCTAGAAAATTGGTATAAGCACAAACGACTGGATAAGCAGTTAGCCCCTTTCCTGATTGGATGCTTTGACGTGCTTTGCTAACTGTCCGTTCGCTGATTTTCACCTCAGAAAAAGGAATTAAGTCTTGCAGAGTAATGGTTCTAGCAAATAAAGAGAGAAAGGCATTTTCATGGCGGAAAGAATCTGTTTTTGAAGCTGATTAAGAGGCGTAATAAAAA
>DVDT01000058.1 GCA_015296085.1 Trichormus sp. M33_DOE_039
AGGGTTGCCTCCCGCCACAATCGCTCGGCGCCAGGTCTTTTCTTAAACAAAAAGTCATCCCTTAGCAAGTGTAAGGGATGACTTTTTGTTTGCCTCCTCTTTTCTCTCTGTCTTTTATACTTCTACTCTTTCTGCTGAAACCACTTGGGTGTTCTGTGGCTTTTTTGCTTGCCACTTCATCAGTTGTAAATCTGACATCAATGCGTAATTAAAGCGCATTTTTAGCTCCGCATTGTGGAGATACAACAGTGTACAGTGTATGACATACATCAATTCATCTCTGAATTATGCAACACCAGTGGGGATTCTCCTAGATAAATACCTAAACCGCGAGCAGTTTTGACTAGAGTATCCTCTGGGTTGACTGCTCTATACTGCGCGATCGCTTCTTCTATCGGTACAGTAATCACTTGGCGATTTTGCCAAGCAACCATGTAATCATATTTACCTTCCTCAATCAGATTAACAGCCGCTACACCAAAAGCAGAGGCGACTAATCGATCTAGTGGTGAGGCTGTACCACCACGTTGGATGTGTCCTAAAACTGTGACTCGTGTTTCTGCACCAATGCGATCGCTAATTTGATCGGCTAAGTATTCCCCTATCCCACCATATCGGCACTGACCCAAACGATTGGTCAAAGTGAGAATTTCGCCCTCTTGAGTTCGCACTGCTTCGGAGACAATAATTAAACAATAGTTTTTGCCTTCTTCTTGACGGTGTTTAATTTGGTAGCAAATGTCCTCCAAACTGTAGAGGATTTCAGGAATTAAAATTACATCTGCACCACCAGCAATTCCCGCAGCTAATGCAATATGTCCAGCATCACGACCCATAACTTCTAAAATCATGACTCGACTGTGAGAAGCGGCGGTGAAATGTAATCTATCAAGTGCTTCCGTAGCAATGTTGACAGCTGTATCAAATCCAATAGCGTGTTCAGTAATGCCGATATCGTTATCAATGGTTTTGGGGATACCGACTAAGTTAATCCCACCTTGTTGTGCTAGGTGACGCAGAATAGCCAAACTACCATCGCCACCAATGCCAATTAACGCATCTAAATCTAATTGATGATAACCTGTAATAATTTCTGGCGAGCGATCGCATAAACTACCATCAGGCATAGGAAAGGCAAAGGGATCACCTTTATTGGTAGTTCCTAACATTGTGCCTCCAGACGTTAATAGCGGGTCAACTTGGTCGATGTCTAGTTTAGTGACTTGTGGTGGACGTGCCATTAATCCGAGAGTGGCTTGCCTAATACCTAATACTTCCCAACCTTTACCGCTAGCACAATGGACAACCGCTCTGATGACTGCATTCAAACCTGAGCAATCTCCCCCACTGGTAAGAATGCCAATACGCTTACTTTTACCCATATTGTTACTTGTTCAAACGTGAAATAAATTCACCCTACTTCTACATTGATTCGCTACTTTGAAAATGCCATTTTATGGATATAGAATTGTCCTTTTAAATCTCTAGATTGATTTATTTCAGACTGTAATTATTCTTATCAAATTTATGACAACAAAGTTTTGCTTAATTTACTTAGAAGTTAAATCTCAAAGTAGGGTTTTGATGATTCCATTACTCTAAAAGCCTATGGTAACTTGAGTATGTTCCTATGACTCTGAAACAAAATTTCATTATTTAAGGATTAGTATCAGTTGTAATTATTAAGCATTTTATAACTTGATGTTACTAATTTTAACTATTACAAACTGGGTGTCTAATTAAGGAATTGAGGAAATTTAAATTAGGGGCTGCTGCGGTTAGAACTATATTGCCATTGCCATCAGATATTAAAGCTTTAGCTTCCACAATAGTAGTTTCAGGGGAAGCCGAGATTTTGGTGTAATTAGTGGGATTTTGAGCGACATTGTTGATATTATTCACATTGATCCAGTTGGCGATCGCTGACTCATTTTGGAGTGTGTCATAGGGATTTGCAGGTATGCCACCTTTACCTGTAATCAAAAATTGATTGGGCTGTCTAGCTACAGCTTCACCAGCGCGGCATTTCTGCACGATTTGATTGGAAACATCAGTCAGATTTGATGGCAGTTCAGTTAAACCCCGACTAGGGTCTACTTCTGCGGTAGTAATTTCTACAGTTCCGCTTAACTCTGGAGTTGCACCAGTCGCTGTAATATCACTTTCTGGAGTCAAGGCATTACGGAATTGTGTACCTGTAATTCCTTGAGCGGAGATTCTGACACGCCCACCCTGGAAATCAGCCGAGTTGGCAGTAATATCACTATTTTCAAAAGCAGCTAACAACTTGGTGTCAATGTTAATATTGCCCCCAATTACGTTCTTGCCAATAGCGTTCGTAGTGATACTGCTATTACCACGCAGCAATAGTAAGTCTTGGGAACGTAAGGTAATATTGGCTTGCGGCTGGTTAGAGTTTTGATTAACACCACGAGTATCAGCACTGATAAAGGCTTGATCATCCAAATCAATAAAACGAGCATTGACAAACAAATTACCCGCACTGCCTCGTCCTCGATTCCGCACAGCTATTCCCGCACCTTGCCAGACTTTCAATATATCAGTGTTCGCTATCAAGTTACCAGCATCACCCGTGGAGTCTGGAGTTGCAGTTGCAAATAAACCACTAGCAAACGCCCCATTCACCCCAGTCCCAACTAATTGCACCCTGTCTGAAACATTGACTGTTAAATTACCGCCTTTTCCCTGGCTGCTCGTGCTAGCAGCAATTTGCGCTCCATCTCGTACCAGTAGCTGAGGAGAATCAACTAAAAGATTACCTGCATCGCCTGTTGCATTTCCGGCGGTAACAGCAAACAAGCCACTGGGAAATAAATCACCATTCCCCGAAGTGCCAATTAATTCAATCCCCTCAGTTGCTTTCACTGTCAAATGACCACCTTTACCTGTGCCAAAAGTACTTGCACTGACTTGCGCTCCATCCCGCACGAGCAAACTAGAGGTATTAATTATGAGTTCTCCCGCATCTGCGATACTGCCAGGATTAGCTTGAGTAAATAAACCACTGGCAACATTCTGAGGCGAAACACCAATGAGTTTTATACCCTCAGTCGCCTGGACATTTAAATTTCCCCCTTTACCTGCACTAAAGGTACTTGCACTTACCTGCGCCCCATCTTGTACTAGTAAGTTACCAGTCAAAATATTCAGATTCCCTGCTTCTCCTGTAGCTCTGGTATTTGATCTCGTAAATAAGCCGCTAGAAATACCGTTAGCAGAAGTACCCAATAGCTGCACCTGTTCAGTTGCATTGACAGTTAAATTACCACTGCGACCATGATTAAATGTATTTGCACTGATTTGTCCCCCATTTTGTGCTATTAAAGTCTGAGTATTGATATGAATGTCTCCTGCATCTCCAATTCCAGGCGCATTAGTAAACAAACCACTAGGGAGTGTATCTTGGATTTTCAGTCCTCGAACCGAGGAAAAAGATATTAAAGAAACATCGGGTACTGGCTCATCTACTACAAAATCATTCTGGGCATCATTAACGATTTTGCCAGTAGGAGAAGTACCAATAATTTCTACCTTTTCAGTAGCATTAATAGTCAAATTACCAGTTTTACCGGGACTAAGATTACTGGTAATAACTTGTGCGCCATCCGTAATTGACAAAACTTTTGTGTTAATTGTGAGTGTTCCACTATCTCCATCTTCAAAAGTTCGATTAAATAAACCACTAGGATTAAGTTCATTCAATGAACTCCCAGATAAGGTGACTGACTCAGAAGCATTGACAGTTAAATTATTTCTTTCGGCCGTTTCCATTGGCTTGGAAAAACTTAATAAACTAGGGACAGCACTGCCAGAAGAATTAGTCAGGATTTGTGAGCCATTCTGCACTAATAAATGTTGAGTATTAATTGTCAGATTGCCTGCCGTTTCTGTAATATCTTCTGAGGCTGTGGCAAAGAGCCGACTTGAATTCTCTACAGTAGAATCTGGATTACTATTAAGTCTGACTGTATCGGAAGCATTAATCGTCAAATTGCCTTTATCTATACCAATGTAAGACCCACTTTGAATTAATAAATTTTGCGTATTGATGGTCAAGTTTCCAGGCAATTTCCCTGAACTGCCAACATAAATAGCACTGTTATTGAATAGCTGAATATTTTCTGACACATTCACAGCGAATTCATTCACTGTTGTCAAATATCCACTATTAATGTCAATGTTTTTGCCTGTAATTTGTAAGTCACTCCAATTATGAATATTAGTTCCTGATAATATGCGTATGTTACCCAAATCAGGTGCAGCGTCAAATTTGAGGAAAATACCTGATTTTGTAGTTGTTAATCCTACAACGCCTGGTGAAGCCAAACTAGCTAATTCTAAACGTCCACCAGAGTTTGAGCTACTAATGTTGGCATTCTCTAAAACGAGATTACCACCAACCAAAGCTAAACTTTGATCATCTGCTACTTGCAGTGTGGCAAAGTTTAATGCAGATCCGCCTTGGACATGAATAGGTTGAGGATTGGAGCTAAATTCTACTCCAATAGGAATCTGAAAAGGTTCACTTTCAGTTTCAGGTTTTTGCGGCTTGATCCCAAACTGTAAGCCAATGGGAGTCTTGACTGTGAGTAGAGATGTAGTTTCTTCTGGTTTAGCACTAAATTTTTCGCCATTGTCAAAATTAATGCTACTGGCCGTACTAGCAAAAAATGAACCCCCAATGCGTAATGTCGCCTTAGAACCAAAACTAATACCGTTGGGATTAATAATAAATAGGTTAGCTCCTGGATTCGTCCGAATTAAACCATTGATATAGGATGGTTGTGTACCTGTGACACGACTGAAGATATTTTGAATATGGGGCTGATTATTAAAGTAAGCTGCGTAGTTTTGAGGTAAAGAAAACTCGGAAAAGCTGTGAAAGAGATTATTACCAATCTGAGTCCCACCTTCAATCAGGAAGGTATCACGAGATAATGTGACTTGGGAATTATTCGGTAATGTTTTATCTTCAACAATATTGGCTTGAGCATAATTGCTGATCTCTAGCATTACACCTGTAGTCACAGCTACAGCAATTACTGCTGTAAAGCAATGACGACACTGTTTTGATTGTTTTAGTAAGTGGTGAAGTAACACCTAGATAACTCTATTAGTTTGATATATGTCAGTTATCTAGTAATAATTACACATTTTTTTTCCTGAAAGGAACTCCTATTAGCAACTGTAATAAAGTTCAGGGTTTTTAAGGTAAACAGTGTATTAAGTTTGACTACCAAAATTTGATTCCAGACCACAGTGTTAGTAGTAAAATGTTATTTGCTAGCTTATAAACCCATAAAAAACAAGTGCTTTCACTTTTTGCAAGTGGATAGCAATACTCACGAAAAATGAAAGCAACAGATTAAATTTTGTTCCAGGATCTTTTGGCAATACTCAGTAAGCAGTAATATTTACTCAAAAATCCTGTAGTAAAGCATTTATTGATTAGTTTTTGATTTGCACACCAGCTTTTAGTGGATCAAAATTTGGGGGAAAATGAGTGGTGCGATCGCAATCTGCTTTTTCTAAGATTGCTCCTTGCAGATTAGCTTGACGGAGATTTGCTGACATCAACATTGCGCCTCGCAAGTCCGCCTCTTGTAAATCAGCTTGACTCAAATCAGCAAAGCTCAAATCAGTACCTCTCAGATTTGCACCTCTGAGATTAGCCTTACTTAAGTCAGCGTAACTCAGGTCAGAGCCTTTTAAGTCAACGCCCTGTAAATTAGCATCACCTAATTCAGCCCGGCAAAAATCTCGCTCACCCAAAGTGTACTTTTCCTTCAGAGCCGCTACCGTACTAATTGGCTGTTGATAATTAACTTCAGACATAAAACAGCCTCACATCAGATTTTTTTATCAGTGTTCAGTTGTGTTGCGCTACACAAGTTCATCATAGAACTACCATAGTTACTAGGTGAGAATTCCAAAGAAAAAATTAAAGAAGAGGGTACACATACATTATTGTTTATGGGTTGGTTTTTACCTACAAGGACAACAAACACTTTCTTGAGCCACATCTTTACAGCCCTAAATGAGAAATGTTTGCTAATTCCCCATCCCTCACAACTTCCTCAGATTGTTTGATTATGGTTTTAAATTGAACCTCTCTAGGAAGAACACTAGTAAAAATATTGAGTATTTACTGCTTTGAGAAATTTTAAATTTTTAAGATCAAAGAACTAAAAAAATGAACAAAACTGTCATGGTGATTGGTTATGGTAACGACTTGAGAAGCGATGATGGCATTGGACAACAGATCGCAAATGAGATTGCTTCCTGGCATTTACCTTCTGTCCAATCCCTCGCAATTCACCAACTGACACCAGATTTAGCGGATGCTTTAGCCAGTATAGATTTAGCAATATTTGTGGATGCTTGTTTACCTGTAGATGGCTATGATGTGCAGATACAGATGCTTTCACCTACTAGTGATATTGATAGCAGCGTCCATAGGAGTGATCCGCGATCGCTGTTGGCTCTTACTCAGTCCCTGTATGGTTGTTGCCCACCGGCTTGGTTAGTAACAATACCGGGAGTGAACTTTGAAATAGGCGATCGCCTCTCCCGCATGGCCGAAATCGGAAAGTCAATTGCATTGGTAAAAATCATTCAAATTTTGGACAAAGTAAAAAATTTTTGGGTCGAAGTGAAGATCGCAGCTTAAGTATTGCTATACAAAAGTCACTAGTTGTTTCCCTTCCTGATCTGTATTTCCAATGATGACACTTGCTACAAGTCGGCAAAGCCGCCTAAAGCAGTGTCTCCCCAACGCAGTGTCTCCCCAACGCACTGCCTGCCCAATTCATAATTTGGAGGATTGATGCAAAAATCTCTCAAGCCTACCACCAATGTCGATCGCGCTTATGATATTTTGCAGGCAGAGAAGGTCAATCCTCTCAATGCCATCTTGACACCCCAGAGTGTCGCGGTGATTGGTGCAAGTGAAAAAGCTGGTAGTGTCGGACGAACGATTTTATGGAATTTAATTAGCAGTCCCTTTGGCGGTACTGTTTTCCCTGTGAATCCGAAACGCCACAGTGTCCTCGGAATCAAAGCCTATCCCTCCATCGCTGAGATCCCAGAAACGATTGATTTAGCAGTTATTGCTACACCAGCCTCCACAGTTCCTGGTGTAATTGCTGAGTGTGTAGATGCAGGGGTGAAAGGGGCAATTATTATTTCGGCTGGTTTTAAAGAAGCTGGTGCCGAGGGTATCGCTTTAGAACAAGAAATTTTAAAGCAGGCGCGACGCGGTAACATTCGCATCATTGGCCCTAATTGCTTGGGTGTCATGAGTCCCCAAAGCGGTTTAAATGCGACGTTTGCTAGTGCAATGGCGCATTCTGGGAATGTGGGTTTTCTCAGTCAAAGTGGAGCGTTGTGTACTGCTATCCTCGATTGGAGTGTGCGGGAAAATGTCGGTTTTAGTGCTTTCGTCTCCATCGGTTCGATGTTAGATGTTGGTTGGGGCGACCTGATTTATTACCTCGGTGATGATCCCCAAACCAAAAGTATTGTCATCTATATGGAATCTATCGGTGATGCGCGGTCTTTTATCTCCGCCGCGCGGGAAGTCGCACTCACCAAACCCATTATTGTGATTAAAGCCGGACGCACAGCCGCCGCCGCCAAAGCTGCCGCTTCTCACACAGGGGCTTTAGCTGGTAGTGATGCGGTCTTAGATGCAGCTTTCCGGCGTTGTGGGGTGTTACGAGTTAATAGTATTTCTGACTTATTTGATATGGCGGAGGTACTGGCAAAACAACCCCGTCCTAAAGGGCCAAGATTAACAATTCTCACCAATGCTGGGGGGCCTGGGGTACTAGCAACTGATGCTTTAATCGAGACTGGCGGCGAACTTGCGCCAATTTCCCCAGAAGTGATGACCTCCCTTGACCAAATTCTGCCCCAACACTGGAGTCACAACAACCCTATTGATATTCTGGGTGACGCTGACCCCCAACGCTATACCCAGGCGTTAGAAATTGCAGCCAAAGATCCCAATAGTGACGGTCTATTGGTGATTCTCACACCCCAGTCCATGACCGACCCCACCCAAACAGCAGAACAGTTAAAACCCTACGCCCAAACTATTGTTAAACCTATCCTCGCTAGTTGGATGGGGGGTGCAGATGTTGCTGAAGGGGAAATCATGCTCAATCGTCAACGCATCCCCACCTATCCTTATCCAGATACGGCGGCGCGAGTTTTTAGTTATATGTGGCAATCTAGCTACAACCTGCGTGGTATCTACGAAACTCCAGTATTACCTGCAATTGACGCTGATAATGGTATTCCCTATCGCTATTTAGTGGAAAATATCATCGCCTCGGCACGTCAGGCGGGAAGAACGATTTTAACGGAATATGAATCAAAACAGATTTTAGCCGCTTATGGCATCCCTATTGTGACCACTTGCGTCGCCAAAACTGAAGATGAGGCGGTGCGATGTGCCGAAAGTATGGGTTATCCAGTGGTGGTGAAACTTTATTCTCAAACCATCACCCATAAAACTGATGTTGGTGGTGTGCAGTTAAACCTACAAGATGCGGATGCAGTCCGTCGCGCCTATCGGAGTATAGAAGCGAATGTCCAAGAAAAAGTCGGCGCAGAGCATTTTTTGGGTGTGACTGTACAGCCAATGGTGAAAATGGACGGTTACGAATTAATTATTGGTAGTAGCCTTGATCCGCAGTTTGGGCCAGTGTTGTTGTTTGGGGCTGGGGGACAATTGGTGGAAGTATTTAAGGATAGCGCGATCGCCCTTCCTCCCCTCAACACAACTTTGGCACGGCGGATGATGGAACACACCAAAATCTACAAAGCCCTCAAAGGTGTGCGTGGCAGGCAAAGTATTGATATAGCTGGACTTGAGGAACTGATGGTGGCATTTAGTCACTTAGTAGTTGAACAGCGTTGGATTAAAGAAATTGATATTAATCCCCTGTTGGCAACTCCTCCTAGTCCGCACAATCAAGGTAATGGCGGCTTAATTGCTTTGGATGCGCGGGTAGTTCTCCATGAACCGGAGATGACAGAAGCACAACTACCCAAGTTAGCCATTCGTCCCTACCCTACACAATATGTGCAAGAGTGGACAATGAAAGACGGTACACCCGTAACTATTCGTCCCATTCGTCCCGAAGATGAACCATTGTTGGTGAAATTTCACGAAACACTCTCAGAGGAAAGCGTTTATTTTCGCTACTTCCACATGATGAAATTGAGCCATCGCATCACCCATGAAAGACTCACACGTATCTGCTTTATTGATTATGACCGGGAAATGGCGTTAGTAGTAGAACACCAAAATCCTCAAACTGGAACTAGGCAAATCTTAGCAGTGGGAAGATTGAGTAAATTGCATGGTACAAATACAGCTGAATTTGCGATGTTGGTAAGCGATCGCTATCAATGTCAAGGTATAGGTACAGAATTAGTGAAGCGACTACTACAGGTAGGGCGCGATGAGCAAATCACACACATTACAGCTGATATCCTAGCTGATAATCATGGGATGCAAAGAGTCTGTGAAAAACTCGGTTTTCGTGTGAAACGCACCAGCGATACTACTGTTATGAAAGCTGAAATTGCACTCTAGCAAGATACAGATTTTCTGTTTGCAACATCTATTGCCTGTCTTCTAGAATTTCCAGTACATATACTGCATTATCATAGCTATTATTGCCTGCATAAGTGTCAATCCATAAGCCACCATAGACAATCATTTGTTGATTAAACTGTATAGTTGAATGACCAAATCTGGGAAGAGGGAATTTACCTGCTACTTCTGGAATAATTGCCTGATAAGTTCTAGAATTAGCTGCTTCCACAGCAGGCATATTGAGTAATATTAAATCGCCAATTGTCATATGACTAACTCCATAACCAGGGGACATACCAGCAAATAAGACAAGGTTATCCCCAAATTCTCCATAGCCATGAATAGTCCGACAGGGAATTACATTTTCATCATCATCAAATTCATCTTCATAGTCATCATCCTCTATTTCTTCCTCTTCCCCATTTGGCGAATAAATCGGATATTTATAGTGATATATACCCTGAACCTTAGCTGGTTGCCATTGTAATTCTTTTAGATCTATGTACTTAAAATCTCCTAAATCGAAAGTCAAAATATCTCGACAAAAGCCACCGTAAGCAGCATCACCCAAAAACTTTACTAATGTATTCCCACGCACTTTTAATCCAGCTAAACTAGAATTAAAACAGTTGTGAACTTGAAGATTAATCCAGCACATTTTGGTGATATCTAGTAGATGTAAGTCATTTCTTGCTGTGTAGATATCGTAAGAGCCGCCATCTATAAATAACTTATCTTGAAACAAAACAGCACTATGATGAGAACGTGCATCTGGTGCTATACCATCAGGGGTGATTTGTATCCATTCCCAATTCTTGAGGTCAAGCAGATGAACATCAACATCGCTAAAAATATATCCACCATCTTTCGCTTTTTTATATCCTCCCCAAACCAGCATTTGATTTTGAAATAAAACAGCAGTATGAAAGCTTCTATTTTCAGGAATTTGTCCACAAATTTGAGGCTGTATCCAAGTCCAAGATACTAAATCTAGTACATGAACATCATTGAGAGTTGCGCCATTGTTGTTATCTTCTCCACCAAAAATAATCATGGAATTTTGATACAAAATAGCAGAATGTCCATGTCTAGGCTGAGGAAGATTTCCCTGGAGTTTGGGAATTTTCCAAATAAAGTGAGGGATTGAAGGCTGCATAATTCTTTTAAAAAATACAGGGGTGTAGGGGGAAACTTGGAAACGCTATAATTAATTCATTAAATAAAAACAGAGAATTTCTGTCACCTTATTATTTCTAAGACTAAAATTTAAACCTGCGGGACTGGGTTCATCCATCCCGTAACTCAAATTAGTTAACCTGCCATTTTGAATTGTTGCAGGGTTGCCATAAATTCTCACTACTTTTGATTGATTGTCCCCTACTTTGATTCCATCTACGGTGGCATATTTAGAACTAGTGACTTTGATTTGATAGACAGTAAATTTACCGGGTTTAACATCTTCAGCCAAATCAACTGTGATGCCTGTATATTTCAGTGTCCGAACATTACCAATAGCAGGCATAAAAGTATTTTCTACTTTTACTGGTCTACCTAAAATCTTTCTGACTTGTGCCTCAGACATAGAAAGTTTAATACCACCTACACCTAAACTTTTGGTTGTAATGCTTCTTGATTGCTGATTAGTATTCTGGGAAATTAAATAGCTAGTAGTAGCATTTACCTGAATACTATTGTAATCAGAAAAGGGGATGATCAAAGTGGCGATCGCTAATAAACTGATTCTGAACATATAATTAATTAAACCAAGCTGCAAATTGCAAGAACTGTCCTCTAAAAACTGCTAATAATCTCTGCCAGGTAGCTGCATCCGTTTGTTTACCAAACTCTAGATAGGGGGCAGCCGCAGTTCCCTGTACCCACAACACTAAATCAAAATTATTAGGTTGAGTAAAAACTTTGTTGATGTTAATACCTCTAACTTCACGTTTTCTCCAAAACGGAATTAACTTTTGACCTGACAGTAAAGTATCAGTTTCATTTAAAAATGCCAGCCAGCTATCAATTATCTCCTGAGTAACTTCTGCGTTGGGAATTACTGCTTTTTGTTTAGGGTTAGGTAGCCATTCCCGGTCATTATCTGTCTCGGCTAAAATTAAATCCCACGATTGACGACTTAAGGTCGTAACTGTTTGTAAATTTTGCATTGCAGCCGTCAAACGTTCTGGTTCAAAAACGGGAAAATTGATGAGATGAACTAATGCTACAATGTCACTAATATCAATATTACCAAAACTAAATATGCCTGTACCTTGGGCAAGAAATGGGTAAGGTGATTGCGGATTAGCAAAGATTAAATGCCCTGTAGAATCAAACAGTTTACTTTCATCGTAAGCTAAAACAGTCTGAGTTATGGCGGACAGTAAATTGCAATATCCTTTGAGCCAGATTACATCTCCTAAATCAAATGCGATCGCAAAATTTTCAGCGGCTTTTTCTGTTGCTTGTATACCTGACAATAAACTGAAAGTTTGCCAGAAAGATTCATTTTCTTCAAGCTTGCCATTCGCGTTGAAATCCATCCGTGTTAAACCAATCCGCAAGGGTAGCTTAACTCTATTATCTTTGATAGGTTCGAGAGTTTCTTTGATTTTTGTTAAGTCATCAAGTAAATTTTGGAGAATATTACGAGCATCTTTGTAAGTAACTGGCTGTGGTTGCGGATTTTCCGGTACAGGTAGACGCAAAATAGGAAAGAATTGGGTAATGCCATTTTGCTGCAAACCATAACGGTACAACGACTGCATTAACTTTTCGGTTGCACCCATAAGTTGTACAATACCCAATCCAAACCGCGTCTGATCAT
Organism: Trichormus sp. M33_DOE_039; assembly: GCA_015296085.1. Classification (GTDB taxonomy): domain Bacteria; phylum Cyanobacteriota; class Cyanobacteriia; order Cyanobacteriales; family Nostocaceae; genus Trichormus. Next base: position 12,456 of record DVDT01000058.1, read on the forward strand.
CATTTTGGTTTTGCTGAAGTTTCGCAACAAGTGCTGCTTCTCCCGCTTGAAATTGGGCTTTAATTAAATACGGCTCAATCTCTGCAAAGGGTGTTTTTGATTGCGCTAGTGGTGCTAAGGGAAATGCCAAAATAAGGGTTAGTAAGAGAGAGCATAAAAAAATACGCATAACCTATTATTTTAGGTAGTTGAGATGGTTGCCATACTATAGCCTAGAATGAAATTTTTATACCCTGTATCTTAACTTTTCCTCAAGCTTGATTGATGAGAAAGGTAATTCACTCAAAATTTCGCAACATTTTAATCCTAATTGAATCAAGAATTAACTTGAAGTTGCAAACTTTTGTATACTTATGGTGATGCTGTTTCTAAAAGTGATTGGTTGTGAATTTAGGCACTTATTATCTCCACTCTTACCATAAAAAGGGGGATATAGGAGAATATAAAAGTATTTGACACATTATTAAGCTGTTATAGTAAATTCTCTTAGAACTAAAGTGCCTGGTTTTAGGGTAATTTATGAACATATAAAAGTATTTAATACATTAATCAAGACTTTCAAAATAATCTTTTAGTCACCCAAATTTAAATTTTAGATAGCCATTTTACAATTTATAACTCAGTAAATATTTTGAAAACCCTATACCATTATACCCCTAGTATTTTTAGTTCATTGTGAGCAATGGATCATTGAAAATAAGTTTTTTTGCGATTGCGAAATATCAAATATAACTGCTAAAGTAGCAAAAACCTGTAAAAATAGCAGACATTTTTAGTGTTGTAGTTAATAATGAATCATCTTCATACAGATATAAAAATCGTCTGAGGTAAATGTTACTATGTAGAACCAAATTTTCTGCACATATGATATTTTGATGATAATTTTGGCACAAACTCTCCAAAACAGCCCAATAAAGTCATATAAGTTGCAGAAAATTTCGGCAAAGTTCGGCAAACTGAAATCTATCTGAAAAATCAGATTTCTCATTTAATAACTTACGAATTCTGAATTATTCGTGAGCAACAAGAACCAAGGTTTATCAAAGAAACCACGGTGATTAAGTCTAGGTGCTTATAGATAGTTAAAATCAAAAATTTGCATCTCACCCTCATAGCCTACTAAAGCTATGAAGTTAAATATTTATCAGGTATTGGCTTTAGGTAATTTTCAACCTAAAACCACTATCGTTTATTTTCAAAGGCAAATGCAGCATATTAAACATAAATTGCTGCGTGCTGAGTAGTGAGTAGTAGGTAGTAAGTAAAAATATTTATTTCTTACTTTCTGCTCCTTCAATTTTGAATTCACGTTAGCGTAGCGGACGCAGCGTAGCGAGTATTTTAAATTTTAGATTGTTAAATCCCAAATCTAAAATCTAAAATTCTTCTGCCTTCCTTTCATCAGCGCAATTTCAGATAAACGGGCAAAAAACCATGTCAAGGGTGACTGAACAGCAAAGTTCAAGAGAGCAGCCACTTGAGCTAGAACAACCTAAGATTTGGTGGGGTCTTGCTGTAGCTCTACCAGTAGCAGTTGCAGCTGGCTTGCTAGCTACAGCCAAAATGGAGCAAATCAGCAAGTTTAACCCATCTGTACCCATCAAACCAGTTACTAGTAGTGTTAGTGCTTTAGGACGTTTAGAACCACAAGGAGAAGTGATTAAACTTTCTGCTCCAGTAGGAGGATTGCAATCAGCTTCACGAGTCAAGCAGCTCTTCGTTAAAGAAGGAGAACGCGTCAGAAAGGGTCAAGTGATCGCAATTTTAGATAATCACGATACCCAAATCGCGGCTGTGGAGGAAGCAAAAGCCAAACTCCTAGAAAGCAGGGCTAATTTGGCACAAGTGAGAGTCGGTTCACCTAGAGATATTCAAGCTCAAACGGCAGTTATTGCTCGCTTGCAGGCTCAGTTACGCGGAGAAAGTGAAGCCCAGCAAGCCTCCATTACTCGCATAGCTGCCCAATTAAGTGCCGAAAAAATTGCTCAACAGGCCACAGTCAACCGCTTAGAAGCGGAACTAAGAGGACAACAAGATAGTTTAAGAGCTACTCTCAATCGCATCAGAGCCGAGCAACGTAATGCTCAGGTAGATGCCGGACGCTATGATTTTTTATATAGCCAAGGGGCAATTTCGCAGCAAGAGCGAGATAGAAGAAGATTGAGTGCGATTACTGCGGATCAGCAGGTAATTGAAACGCAAGCCAGCCTCCGTCAAGCAGTGGCGACAATACGTCAGCAAGTAGCCGAAGCCAGAGCCAACCAAGTCAAAACTTTAAGTACTTTGCAACAGCAGCTAGTGGAAGCTAAAGTTACCCGCGACAAAACCATAGCCACTCTGCAAAGACAAATCGACGAAGAAAAAGCCAGACTCAAAAGACTGGTGGAAGTTAGCCCTACTGATGTGCAGATGGCGCAAGCACAAGTTAGTAATGCGATCGCTAGCCTAAGAAAAGCCGAAGCCGAACTAAAATTAAGCTACGTGCAAGCACCTTCAGCCGGAGAGATTTTAAAAATTCATACGAAATCAGGCGAAGCTATTAGTTCAGAAGGTATTGCTGAGATGGGTGATACTGAGCAAATGACTGTAATTGCTGAAGTTCCTGAAGATAGTATTGGTAGAGTCCGTATTGGTCAAAATGTTACTGTCTCTAGCGATAACGGTGCTTTTAGTGGCGAAATCAAAGGAACTGTCACCGAAATCGGGAGAAGAATCGGTAAAAAAGACGTGCTAAACAACGATCCCGCAGCCGATGTTGATGCCAGAGTCGTAGAAGTCAAAATTACTTTGTCACCAGAAGATAGTCAAAAAGTTTCTGGTTTAACCAACGCCAAAGTATTAGTTGAAATTAGTAACTAATTATAGGTGATAGAGGACAGGGGAGAGTAATTAATAACTCTTGCACTGTTGACTAATGACTCATGACTAATAACTAATGACTCATGACTAATGACTAATTTACTAACAGCAATTAATCGTAAGAAAATCCCTCTAGCTTGGCTACAATTAACGCGAGAAAAGACTCGTTTAGCTGTCGCTTTAGCAGGAATCGCCTTTGCGGATATCTTGATGTTTATGCAGCTTGGTTTCCGGGATGCACTTTACTACAGTAACGTCCGTTTACATAGTAGTTTACAAGGTGATATTGTCTTATTGAATCGTCAATCTAACGCTGTTTTGGCGATGAAAGGGTTTTCACAACGACGATTGTATAAAGCCTTAGAATTACCATCAGTACAATCTGTACATCCAATATATTTGGATTACTCAGTTTGGAAAAATCCTGATACTGGTAAAACGCGAAGCATTCTTGTCTTTGGAATTAATCCTGAAACTAACATCTTTAACTTGCCTGGAGTCCAAGAAAATCTAGATAAAGTTAAAGTTGCTGATACGGTCTTATTTGACCGTTCTTCTAGACAAGAATATGGCCCAATTGCCAAATATTTTGAGCAAGGCAAAAGCGTTACAGCAGAAGTTCGCAGACGACAAGTAAAAGTTGTTGGACTATTTACTTTAGGCGCATCCTTTGGGGCAGATGGCAATTTAATCACTAGTGATGTGAATTTTTTGCGCTTATTTCCTATTCGTCGCCAAGGATTAATTGATATTGGTTTAATTAAATTAAAGCCAGGTGCTAATGCTACCACTGTTGCCCAAGAATTGCGAAATTATTTACCTCAAGATATCAATGTTTTAACGAAGCAAGAATTTATTGATTTTGAGCGTAATTATTGGGCAACTAGTACAGCAATTGGCTTTATTTTCACTTTAGGGACAATCATGGGCTTTATTGTGGGAACTGTGATTGTTTACCAAATTTTGTATACAGAAGTAACAGATCATTTATCTGAATATGCTACTTTAAAAGCCATAGGTTATACCCATAGATATTTATTAGGTGTCATTCTCCAAGAAGCATTAATCTTAGCTCTCATCGGTTATGTCCCCGGATGGGCTTTCACAATGTTTATGTATAAGACTGCTAGAGATGCTACATTGTTACCCGTTTTTATGAGCTTTGAGCGTGCCATTACAGTCTTAATTTTGACGTTTATCATGTGCGTTGTTTCTGGGACAATTGCCGTTAAAAAATTAAATTCTGCCGACCCAGCAGATATTTTTTAAGGCGGTAACTAGAAAATAAATAAATTGCAAAATATTCTTTGTCGGGAAAAATAATGTTACTAAAAGCTGGATAAAAAATGTAAAGATAAACTTGTAAATATAGTCTATTGACTGACAATAAAGAATTAAAAACTACAAATTTACATAATCACTCTTATCAACTTGATTAACTATGAGACAAGAACCTGTAATTGCCATTAGTAATCTCAATCATTATTATGGCAGAGGCGCACTCAGAAGGCAGATTTTATTTGATATTAACCTCGAAATTTATCCCGGAGAAATCGTAATTATGACTGGGCCATCAGGTTCAGGTAAAACTACATTACTGAGCTTGATTGGTGGTTTACGTTCTGTACAAGAAGGTAGCCTAAAGTTTTTAGGTGTGGAATTATCTGGTGCGAGTCAGAGTAAACTGGTGCAAATTCGGCGCAGCATTGGCTATATTTTTCAAGCCCACAACTTACTAGGGTTTTTAACTGCAAGACAAAACGTACAAATGGCTGTGGAATTGAACGATCATGTTTCTCCAGAAGAAGCGATCGCCCAAGCACGAACCATGCTCACAGCCGTAGGATTAGAAAATCGCATCGATTACTATCCAGATAATATGTCTGGTGGACAAAAACAAAGAATTGCGATCGCCCGCGCCCTGGTTAATAACCCCCCACTGGTGTTAGCCGACGAACCAACCGCCGCCTTAGATAAACAATCAGGACGTGATGTTGTCGAAATTATGCAGCGTCTCGCCAAAGAACAAGGAACATCTATCTTATTAGTAACTCACGACAACCGCATCTTAGACATTGCCGATCGCATCGTCGAAATGGAAGACGGAATCTTAGCCCGCGACTCCCAAAGCGCAGTTATCAGTTACGAGGGTGGCGCATGGAGTGAAAAACCTTAAGGAATTAATTTCCCATCACTAATGATATTGACTATCGCTTAGTAGAACCTGATGGCTTTTGTGGTGTGGAAACATTGGGTTGGCGACTGGTGCGGAAAGTTACGTTTACGCCTTCATTAGACTGTTCTAACACTAATAATGGTGTAGGTTTAGCTTTTTGATCCCAGTGCATAGTAGCAATTCGCCCTTGAATTGTGGGCTGCCAATTATCTTCCTCATCGATGGGGCTAAGATAGGTTTCAATACAATCAATAATTTGGCTAATCGTGGCAGAAGTTGCTTGTGTTGGTAACTTCATCAATCGTATTTGAATCCGAAACAATACACGTTTAGCTATATTTGGCGGAGTTCCAGATTCATATTCAACATCAAAAATTTCATCTACTTGCCTTGCAGCATTGTTAGCAATTCCCACCGTTCCTTGGTTTGACTGACTGGGACGTAAAGCTTGAGAAATTTTATCCTTAACCCTGATTTTAATTTGATTCAGAATCGCAAAATGAAATACTTCCTCAGACATCCGCATCCGTAGATAGTCTAGGTTAAAATCCCGTGAGTTCACCAAATCGGGATTAGTTTCCATTTTACGAATCGTTTCTAGTGCTAGTTTAAATTTTTTCTCTAATTCTCTGGCACGGAATTGTTCAAATTTGATTTTTTTCTCCAATTTAGTTAATTGAAGTTTCCCAAAAATAACCAACGCAACCAACGCTAGTAATAAGCCGCCAGAAGCCATGATGAAAACTGGAGGTATCTGAGGATCTTTTGTTGGTGGTGGCTGCGTCGGTGTCGGCTTTTTTCTTGACGAAGTTTGAGCAAGGTATGTGGGAGTTAGCATAGGTCGTAAACAGAAACACTGGACTTATTATTTTTAGGATGCCCAAATTTAACCTGTGATATTGCTGTATTATTGGTATTTTTTACAGCTTCTGTCTCACTGGATATGTACACTAACCCTAGTATTCCGACTGGGCATGATCACAGTCTCAAACCCCTACAGTCAGATGCGTCTGCTGACTGGGGCAAGATCCGTCTCATCGCTACTGATATGGATGGCACACTGACAAATCAGGGCAAATTTTCTACCGCTTTATTGCGAGCATTGGAAGATTTACAAGCGGCGGGGATTAAAGTCATTATTGTCACAGGACGTTCTGCTGGCTGGGTGAACGGATTAAATAGCTTGTTGCCAATTGCTGGCGCGATCGCAGAAAATGGTGGTTTATTCTATCTATCTGGCAGTGAGCAAACAGTAGCATTAACGCCAATTCCAAATTTCGCAGCCCATCGCCAGCACTTAGCTGCAACTTTTGCTCAATTGCAAACCAAATTTACCCAAATTCAAGAATCAGCCGACAATCGCTTTCGCATCACTGACTGGACATTTGATGTAGCAGGGTTGAGTCTGGAAGAACTACAAACTATTGATCATCTTTGTCGCAACTTAGGTTGGGGATTTACTTACAGTAATGTGCAGTGTCATATCAAACCCCCAGGACAGGAAAAAGCCATTGGTTTATTACAAGTATTGCGAGAATACTTTCCTGATTACAGCCCAGAACAAATTGTGACGGTTGGCGATAGTCCCAATGATGAAAGTCTATTTAATCAGCGTCATTTTCCGATGTCTGTAGGTGTGGCGAATGTGCAGAAATATGCTAACCTCATTTCTTGCACCTGGAAATATGAATGTCAAAACCACAACTAAGTGCAAGATGAGCAAGGCGTTCAATATCAAGTAAAAGAAGATACACAACTATATGAGGGAAAATAGATTCAAGAGCAGTTTGTGCAGCCTGA
>DVDT01000089.1 GCA_015296085.1 Trichormus sp. M33_DOE_039
AGGGTTGCCTCCCGCCACAATCGCTCGGCGCCAGGTCTTTTCTTAAACAAAAAGTCATCCCTTAGCAAGTGTAAGGGATGACTTTTTGTTTGCCTCCTCTTTTCTCTCTGTCTTTTATACTTCTACTCTTTCTGCTGAAACAATTCCTTGATCTTCTAATATAGATGCCACTCTTAAAATGATTGCTTCGTTGTATGGTGCTGCTATTATTTGTACACCTAGTGGCAAATTACTGTGATGTTGAACTGGCACTGATAATACAGGTAAGCCGATAAAAGATAATGGTTGAGTAAATAGCCCTAAATGGGGACGAACAAGTATTTCTTCACCATCCAGAATCATATTTTGTTGACTAATTAGCGGTGCTGTAATTGGTGTTGTTGGGGCTAAAATTACATCAATGTGCTGAAAAACTTCTCGAATGCAATCGCGATACCATTTACGAAAGCGTTGTGCTTGTAAGTACCAATTACTGGGTATTAATGCACCTGCTAGAAAACGATCGCGTGTTGCAGGGTCAAAATCTTGGGGACGCGATCGCAGTTTATCTAAGTGTAAATTTGCACCCTCACAAGCTGTAATTACAAATGCTGCTGCTCTTGCTCGATGTGCTTCTGGCAATGTAATGTATTGCTTGACATTTAAAGCATTTGCAACTTTATGTACTGCTGCTAGTGCTTCTGAGTCTGCACCTTTAACAAAATAATCATCGGCTATAGCAATTCTCAAACCCGATATATCTTCATTTAGTTGGGGTAAAGTTAGTTCTTTTGGTCGGTTGGTACAAACAGGATCGCTGCTATCTTTTCCTTGCAGTACATCAAATATGGTGGCGATATCTCCTACCGAACGCGCGAAGGGGCCAATGTGGTCAAGACTACTAGAGAATAAAGCTACCCCTGCACGAGATAAGCGTCCGTAAGTAGGCTTGAAACCAAATACACCACATAATGCGGCGGGAACACGAATTGAACCGTTAGTATCAGAACCTAGTGTAACTGGGACTAATCCAGCAGCAACAGCCGCCGCAGAACCACCCGATGAACCACCAGCTACACGTCGTAAATCGTGCGGGTTTCGGGTAGCACCATAATGATAATTTTCTGTGACAAATCCATAGGCGTACTCATCCATATTTAATGCACCTACCAAAACAGCACCCGCTTGTTTGAGTTTGGCTACTGCTGTGGCATCTTGGATAGCAGCAGGATTTTCGGCATTGATTTTTGCACCTGCTAGAGTTGTTAAACCAGCTATATCAAACAGATTTTTGACAGCAAACGGTACACCAGACAGTAAGCCAGGATTATTACCTTTAACTATTTCGCTATCGATATGTGCTGCATCTGCCAAAGCTGTTTCCGCCATTACAGCAGTGAAACAATTGAGTTCGCGATCGCGTGCTGATATATTGGCTAATGCAGTTTTGGTAACTTCCACTGCACTAACTTTACCAGTACGAATAGCCGTAGCGATTGATACAGCATCATTCATGGTTCAAACACTGGTGCAACTTCAACATCTTCTGGGAGAGGGAATGAGTCAACTAGTTGGGCAATGGCTCTTATTCTCTCAAAATTTGCCACTACTTCATCCCGATACTCATCTTTGATTGCTAAATCCAACAACAACGCCATTTGCTCAACATAATCACTTAGATTAAAATATTGATTCTCCATTTTTATTTGATGCCTTTGTGATTAGTTATTCTAAATTGATTATTGCTTGTGGTAACTCAAATAAACCATCTTCCTCAGGTTCAAAGTCGATAACTTGGTACACGGCATCAAGATTTAACTCACCGTAGATATGGGGGAATATTTCTCCATCAGCCTCTTCGTAGCGAATTTCAGGTTTAACTTGAGCAGAGTTAATTAAAAGAATGACCGATTCTTGTTGATGATGAAAAAATCTATTTGCAACCTTTATAATTTGCGTGGGTTGAGAACAATGGATAAATCCTTCAGTATTTAGTGAGTCAGCATGATAACTGCCACGAATTTTAGCTTTTTCCCACTGCTGAATTTGAGTTATATGCAAAATTATATTCATTTGTGATTTAGGAATTGTAGCTGTATCTAATTGTTTTAAAAAATCATCTAAATCAGTAAAATCATTAATTATAGTTATAGCACCTGCAGTTTTTAAGCTATTATTTAATTTATTATTCAACCCTATGAAATTAATATTGAGATTGTAAGCAGTTTTAACATCCCAAACTCCATCACCAACGAACACAATTTTCTGAAATTGCTCAGTTTGATAGAATATTTGAGATTTAAAAATTGTCAAATCAATGATATCCTCTCGCGAAGTCCCATCATCGGCTGAAGCAATAGGAATGCCTTCTATATTGAGGTTGGCTTTTTCTATTTTTAGGAGAGCAGAATCATACCAACCGCCAGTTGCGATCGCTATACACCAATCTCGATTTAACCGTAATTCAGCTAACATTTGTGCAGAACCAGGAATTTCACTAAATAAATGTTGCTTTTCCTGTGATGCTTCTTTCAGTAAGCTAACAAAACTTTTCTTTACCCTCAGTAGCTCTTCCTTTGTTGGTAAACGCAATAATCTTTTGATAAAAATTTGGTTTGTAATCCCAGAGTCTGTAACGTTAGTATATTTATTCCAATTAGAAATAAGTTTAGAAAAACCAAATTCCAATTCAAAAGCCTTTAAAAAACAATCTGCATCAATAGTATTGGAATTAGTTAATGTACCGTCAACATCAAAAATTACTAATTTCATAAAGTATTTAAATTAGTGGTACGTCAGCATAATTTTATAAAATTAATTTTGCGAAAATCTACGAGATTTTCTTTATATTATATTGGTGTGCCTATAAATGAGGTTAAAAATTACTGGGAATACACACATCAGGCGCACACAAACCGATAAATTCTACAGTCGTCACCTCTAGTGTATGCAAATCTACACGACGGACAGCATGGTTGTTGGTGTCACATATATATAGATGTGAACCCATCACACTCAATCCTGAAGTTTCAAAAAAGCGGGTACTTTTACCCTGTCCGTTTTGTAAACCCGAAGAACCATCCCCCAAAACAGTTTGACAATTTCCTGTGTTGGGACTGACTAATTTAATTTTGTGGTTGTAGGTATCTGCTACCCATAAAAAATTATTGGCGTATTCTATTCCTAAGCAGTGCTGTAATCTGACATCCTCACCTTGTCCATCAACATCGCCAAACCCAAATAAATCTCCACTTCCACAGATAGTTCTAACTTGGTAGGGTGCTATTAGTCCCACACCACGAATTGAACTAGTTTCGCTGTCAGCAATAAATAACTCTTGTCCATTGGTAGTAATTCCGCTAGGTTGAGCAAACGCAGATTCAGTTAGTGAACCATCAAAACAACCTTCTGCACCTGTACCCGCATAGGTTGAGATTATTCTAGTCTCTAAATCCATGCACCAAATTTGATGTGAACCCGCCATTGCAATGAATAGGTTATATCCTACTTTCACCAAATCCCAAGGAGAATTGAGGGGAGTTTCTAAGCCAACACCCCCATGAGGGTAAATATTACGGCTTTGTTCACCAGTTCCGGCGATGGTTTCTACTACTTGATGTTGCAGATCAACTCGTCGCACTGCATGATTTTCAGTGTCAGCAACATACAAAATTTGATTGGTGACATCAAATGTCATTCCTTGGGGTGCAGAAAACTGTGCTGTTGAAAAATCACCATCTGTTAAACCAGCTTTCCCATTACCAATTACATGAATAATTTGGCCATCTAAAGAACTCATCACGATACGATGGTGTCCAGAGTCAGCGATAAACAACGCTGTTGGGGTAGCCAAGATTTTACCCGGAAAAGCCAGAGGTGTGATTAATGGTTGTCGCTGTTTTTCTAAAGTCAGCCTGATTTCTGGAAAATTCAGTGTACCTTTGTGTTGATGTTCTTGAATCAACTTTGCAATCAGTTGGTCTAAAGTATCACGATTACCTTCACCAGAAATGGAAGCAATCACGTAACCATCTGAGTCAATGACTATAAATGTAGGCCAAGCACGGACTGTATATTCTTGCCATACACGAAAATTTTTGTCTACTATCACCGGATGCTCGATGTCGTAACGCAGGATGGCTTGGCGGATGTTTTCGGTTTCCTGTTCGTTGGCAAATTTAGCGGAGTGAACACCGATGACTGTCAGACTATCTTGATATTTCTGCTCTAGATACTTGAGGTCTGGTAAAACATGAAGACAATTTATACAACAGTATGTCCAAAAATCTAAAATGACAACTCTACCCCTAAGTTTTTTTAGTAATATTGGTTGCTCAGTGTTAAACCATGTAAAATTTTGCGGTAGTTCTGGGGATCTGACACGAGACATCATAAATTAAATCAAAATGAAGGACTACAGTTAAATCTGATATTTTTTCGGGGTTGTGTCTTCTGTGAGCAAATTTGAGAAATTGAATACCAGCGATTTGAGTGATTGGGTGGAATTAGCGAAGACTCAAACGCATTTGGGGAAAGTTTGCGATCGCATTCCGCAACTGGCTAAGGCTGATCCCCATTGGTTTGCAGTCCACATTTGCTGTAAATCAGCCCAAAGCTACAGTGTTGGGGATACGACTTGTGTGTTTCCACTGATGAGTGTCATCAAGTCTTTCTCTCTACTGTATCTGCTAGAACACTTTGGTGCAGAACAAGTGCTGCAATGGGTGGGTGTTGAACCATCTGATGCACCATTCAATTCTTTAGAACAGTTGCTGGCTGATGGCGGTAAACCCCGCAACCCGATGATTAATAGTGGTGCAATTACTTTGGCTGATAAGTTACCAGGAAGGGATGCTAGCGATCGCACTCAATCTTTTTGTCAATGGTTAAATCAATCGGCTGGCTGTCAACTCCAACTAGATGAAGTCATACTGGCTTCAGTTAGGTCATCTCGTTCTCCAGCAAATCAGGCGATCGCTAATCTCTTAGCTAAGAAGGGAAATATTACAAATCCCGACACTGCACTTGACATATACGAACAAATATGCTGCATTTCTGGGACAGTCCAGGATTTAAGCTTACTCGGAAAACTCTTAGCCTCTAAGCATGAACAGATACAGTCACAGCACCGTCAGATGGTCAATGGTGTAATGTTAACCTGTGGTTTATACGAAGCTTCTCCACTATCGGCAATCAAAATTGGACTACCAATGAAGTCGGGGATCAGTGGGGGTTTATTAGCAATAGTACCTGGGGAAGGAGCGATCGCTTGTTACAGTCCAGCTTTGGATAGTATCGGTAATCCTGTTGGGGCGATCACGTTTGTAGAACTGTTAGCCCAAAAACTAGAATTGAGTATTTTTAATTAAACCAGGAAAACAACACCAATGCCCCATACCCTATTCCCCAGATGCAGGACGTGATCGATGTTTGAAATAATCTCCTAAGTTGACTTTTTTTGGTTTGTTAACTGGTTGTTCTGTTGACTCAGTGTTTTTGACCTCTACTTCAGGTAATGGGGTAGCCGTGGGTGATGGTGTAGTTACTGCTGCTGGGGATTCTTCTTGAACTCCAGGTTGAGGCACTACCTCTAGTTGAGGTTCCGAGGTAATGCTTGGTGATGGTGTTGGCGTTACCTCCGCTTGGGGTTCAGGGGTAATAGTCGGTGATGGTGTTGGTGTTACCTCCACTTGGGGTTCAGGAGGAATAGTTGGTGATGGAGTCGGCTTTATCTCTGGTTGGTTTTCAAATGTAGGTGACTCAATTACCTCTGGAGGTGTAGGAATTATGCTAGGTGACGGCTGAGGAGATATAGGTTCTAACTTTTCAGATTGAGGCTGTTCTGGTTCAGGAGTTTTGGGTAGAGGTGATTCAGTTGGTTGGGGTATTTCCGGAACTTCAGGTATGGCCGATTTTCCTTTCTCAGGTTGTACTTCTGGCGTAATTGTAGGTTCTGTAACTGGTTGTTTAGCTGTGTAAGTGGGATCTACAATGCCACGAACCTCATCAGCTGTTAATTCGCCTCTGGTGATGCGAGAGAGAGTATCTTTACCTTGCGGTTGGTAGTTAACGAGCCTAACTGTAGTGTTAAAAGCATTTTTAATGGGATTGCCCTGATTATTGAGGAATTCTAACTTAACCCAATTAATTCCCGGTTTAAAACCTTTGAGGTAAACTGACTGCCAGCGATCAAGTACGAAACTTTCGCCATTAATCGTGCAGCGAATCCGCCAATCGCTGAATATGTCATTGGCATTATCTTTAGCACTCAGGTGTAGAGGTGCGTTAGTTAGATAAAAGTCTAATAAGATTGGTTCTGCACCGTAGTTACCTTGTGGACGACTGTAGGTTAACACGGGTAGGGAGGGATCTGGATTATTGTCGTCAGTTTTTGTAAACAGATGAAATGTTGTCTGTGCGTAAGCACCTTCATTTTTAAAACTTTCGTGCCAAGGACGAGAAGCAAAGACGCGTAGGGTATGAGTACCCGGTGATAAGTCTGAGAGGATTAAAGGTTGTTCTAAGTTGTAAACAGGAATGTAAGCTTGATTGTCAATTAATACATGAAGATGAGGACCTAGTTCCCATTGCGGATGCTTAAAAATTGGTAAATCCTTTACCTGAAATCGGACTGTAACTTTTTTCTCTGTCAGAATTTCATCTGGTTGAGGCGTAATGATTTGAACTTGTGGCCGATATGCTTCCAGAGATGACCGTAGTTGTTGAATGACTGCTGGTGGCGATACTTCCGAGAATTGCTGAGATATTTGTTGAGGTTGCTCTTTGTACTTAACAGATACTTCCTGTCCAATGCTTTTTTCGCTACAACTAGTCAGGCTTAAAGCTAAGACGAGTGTAATTAACCACCTAAAAATAGCCAATCTAGGGAAAAGGATGTGGGGGTGTGACGGTATGGGAGTGTAAGGGAAAAGACACCTTTTATCTTTAACAGTGACACTCTGTATTATGCCTCCTGTCTCCTGCCTAGCCTTACAGCTACCCTGCCGCATAGCTTGCTTCCCTGAAAGGGTACTACCTTCTGCCTTGTGTCTTTTGTCTTCTCTATCTAAAGCCTGCTGATACCGAGGGTTCATGGCTGATACCCAGTTATTATTTTTGACAACTGCTAGATTATTTTGACTGATATTATCTGCTGCAAACTATAGTCTTGAAGGTTAAATATTTGTCGCATAGCATGAATATTTAAAGTTGACATAGTAGACGTTATTTTGTTTACATCTTTTATTGATTAAGTATTTAAATCACATATCAAACCTATTGATAAACAAATATACCAACGCCTAGATCGCCGATGGGGCTGGCGTTACGGTGTATCAAAAGATAAATTTTACGAATTGTTATTGTTTGTAAATTAAATAGATAAAGTATTGACTTTTTGGCAAAGACTTTGCAGTGAAAAGGCAAGTGAGACAAATATTCTAGGGATTTTGAATTATTGTTAAAATCTCTCCAACAATGTACAAGTGAAGACTTTATAATTCAACAGAAACAAATTTCCACACAGCGTCTTCATCGCGGCTCCAGAAAAATTCTGTGGGAAGCGATAGTGGTTCTCTCTGTGGTTTCATGATTCCTCATTCCTTATCTAGAGAGGAGGTCGAATGACGATTAGTCCTCCGGAGCGAGAGGAAAAAAAAGCAAGAGTGATTGTTGATAACGATCCAGTACCAACCTCATTTGAAAAATGGGCGCAACCTGGACACTTCGACAGAACTCTAGCTAGAGGCCCCAAAACCACCACATGGATTTGGAACCTTCATGCCCTCGCCCACGATTTTGATACACATACAAGCGATTTAGAAGACATTTCCCGCAAGATTTTTGCGGCTCACTTCGGACACCTGGCCGTTGTGACCATTTGGTTAAGCGGGATGATATTCCACGGCGCGAAGTTTTCTAACTACGAAGCCTGGTTGAGCGATCCACTAAATGTCAAGCCCAGCGCACAAGTCGTTTGGCCAATTGTGGGACAAGACATTTTAAATGGTGATGTGGGTGGTGGATTCCACGGTATTCAAATCACCTCTGGCTTGTTCCAAGTATGGCGGGGCTGGGGTATCACCAACTCCTTCCAGCTGTACTGCACCGCGATCGGTGGCTTAGTGCTAGCAGGTCTGTTCTTGTTTGCTGGTTGGTTCCACTACCACAAACGCGCTCCTAAGCTGGAATGGTTCCAGAACGTGGAGTCAATGTTGAACCACCACCTGCAAGTTCTGCTAGGCTGCGGTTCTTTGGGATGGGCTGGTCACTTGATTCACGTCTCCGCCCCAATCAACAAGCTTTTGGATGCAGGTGTGGCTGTCAAAGACATCCCCTTGCCCCACGAGTTCATTCTGAACAAAGACCTGTTGATTGCACAGTTCCCAGGCTTTGCCAGCGGTTTAACACCTTTCTTCACCTTGAACTGGGGTCAGTATGCTGACTTCTTGACCTTCAAGGGTGGTTTAAACCCTGTTACCGGTGGTTTGTGGATGACTGATATCTCCCATCACCACCTAGCGATCGCTGTACTCTTCATCATCGCTGGTCACCAATACCGTACTAACTGGGGAATTGGTCACAGCATCAAAGAGATCCTCGAAAACCACAAAGGCCCCTTCACAGGGGAAGGTCATAAGGGTCTTTATGAGAACATGACCACCTCTTGGCATGCTCAATTGGCAACTAACCTTGCCTTCTTGGGTTCACTGACAATCATCATCGCGCATCATATGTACGCGATGCCCCCCTATCCCTACTTGGCGACTGACTACGCAACTCAGTTGTGCTTGTTCACTCACCATATGTGGATCGGCGGATTCTTGATTGTAGGTGGTGCGGCTCATGCTGCCATCTTCATGGTGCGGGATTACGATCCAGTTGTGAATCAAAACAACGTTCTGGATCGGGTGATTCGTCACCGGGATGCAATTATTTCTCACCTGAACTGGGTTTGTATTTTCCTAGGCTTCCACAGCTTTGGTCTGTACATCCACAACGACACAATGCGTGCCTTGGGCCGTCCCCAAGACATGTTCTCCGACACAGCAATTCAGCTGCAACCAGTATTTGCTCAGTGGGTGCAGAACCTGCACACTCTAGCTCCTGGTGGTACAGCTCCTAATGCCTTAGAACCAGTTAGCTATGCGTTTGGCGGCGGTATCTTGGCTGTAGGTGGCAAAGTCGCTATGATGCCCATCGCTTTGGGTACTGCTGACTTCATGGTTCACCACATCCATGCTTTCACCATCCACGTAACAGTGCTGATTCTGCTGAAGGGCGTACTATTCGCTCGCAGCTCTCGCTTGATCCCTGATAAAGCCAACTTAGGCTTCCGCTTCCCCTGCGACGGTCCGGGCCGTGGCGGTACTTGCCAAGTTTCCGGTTGGGATCACGTATTCCTCGGATTGTTCTGGATGTACAACTCCTTGTCAATTGTGATTTTCCACTTCAGCTGGAAAATGCAGTCTGATGTTTGGGGAACAGTAGACGCAGCTGGTAATGTGTCTCATATTACTGGTGGTAACTTTGCCCAAAGTGCCATCACCATCAACGGCTGGTTGCGTGACTTCTTGTGGGCGCAAGCTTCACAAGTAATCAACTCCTACGGTAGTGCGTTGTCTGCTTATGGACTCATGTTCCTAGGCGCTCACTTCGTTTGGGCATTCAGCTTAATGTTCCTGTTCAGTGGTCGTGGCTACTGGCAAGAACTAATTGAGTCCATCGTTTGGGCTCATAATAAACTGAAGGTAGCTCCAGCAATCCAACCCCGCGCTCTGAGTATCACTCAAGGTCGTGCTGTTGGTGTAGCTCACTACCTCCTAGGAGGAATTGCCACAACTTGGGCATTCTTCCACGCACACATTCTTTCAGTAGGATAGCAATCAGTTATAGGGAGTACTGAGTTGTGAGTGCTGAGTCATCAAAACTTAGAACTCAAAGCTCAGCACTCCAAAAGCTGAAACCTGATGGCTAAAGGTCAGAGGAAATATCAAACCTATGGCAACAAAATTTCCAAAATTTAGCCAGGATCTCGCACAGGACCCAACTACGCGTCGCATTTGGTATGCGATCGCGATGGGCAACGATTTTGAAAGCCATGACGGCATGACCGAAGAAAATCTTTACCAAAAGATTTTCGCTACCCACTTCGGACACCTGGCAATCATCTTCCTCTGGGCTTCCAGCCTCCTGTTCCATGTAGCCTGGCAAGGTAACTTTGAACAGTGGATTAAAGATCCTCTACACGTACGCCCCATCGCCCATGCGATTTGGGATCCCCACTTCGGTAAACCCGCAATTGAAGCTTTTACCCAAGCTGGTGCTAGTAATCCTGTAAACATTGCTTACTCTGGTGTCTACCATTGGTGGTACACCATCGGTATGCGGACAAACAGCGAACTGTACATCGGTTCAGTTGGTCTGTTATTATTCGCTGCCCTGTGTTTATTTGCTGGTTGGTTGCACTTGCAGCCCAAGTTCCGTCCCAGCCTCGCCTGGTTCAAGAGTGCTGAATCTCGCCTCAACCATCACCTCGCTGGTTTGTTTGGCGTTAGCTCTCTGGCTTGGGCAGGTCACTTAATTCACGTTGCTATCCCCGAAGCTCGCGGACAGCACGTAGGTTGGGATAACTTCTTAACCACTGCCCCCCACCCAGCAGGTTTAACACCCTTCTTTACAGGTAACTGGAGCGTTTACGCTGAAAACCCAGATACAGCAGGTCACATCTTTGGTACATCCCAAGGTGCTGGTACAGCGATTCTGACCTTCTTAGGTGGCTTCCATCCTCAGACAGAATCTCTGTGGCTGACTGACATTGCTCATCACCATTTGGCGATCGCTGTTCTGTTTATCGTTGCTGGTCACATGTATCGCACCAACTTCGGTATCGGTCACAGCATCAAAGAAATGATGAATGCCAAAACTTTCTTTGGCAAAACTGTTGAAGGCCCTTTCAATATGCCCCACCAAGGCATTTATGACACTTACAACAACTCTCTGCACTTCCAATTAGGTTGGCACTTGGCTTGTTTAGGTGTTGTTACCTCCTTGGTTGCACAACATATGTACTCTCTGCCTTCCTATGCGTTTATCGCTAAGGATTACACCACACAGGCAGCTCTGTACACTCACCACCAATACATCGCGATTTTCTTGATGGTTGGTGCGTTTGCTCACGGTGCTATTTTCTTAGTCCGTGACTACGATCCAGAACAAAATAAAGGCAACGTTCTCGAACGTGTGCTACAGCACAAAGAAGCGATCATCTCTCACTTAAGCTGGGTATCTCTCTTCTTAGGCTTCCACACCCTCGGTTTATACGTTCACAACGACGTAGTAGTTGCTTTCGGTACTCCTGAAAAGCAAATCTTGATTGAACCTGTATTTGCTCAGTTCATTCAAGCTGCTCATGGTAAGGTTCTCTACGGCTTAGACACCTTGTTGTCTAACCCCGATAGCGTTGCTTACACTGCCTACCCCAACTACGGTAACGTTTGGTTGGCTGGCTGGTTAGATGCCATTAACTCTGGTACTAACTCCTTATTCTTAACAATTGGCCCTGGCGACTTCTTGGTACACCATGCGATCGCTCTCGGTCTCCACACCACCACCCTCATCCTAGTCAAAGGTGCTTTGGATGCTCGTGGTTCTAAGCTGATGCCCGATAAAAAGGACTTCGGCTATGCCTTCCCTTGCGACGGCCCTGGTCGTGGCGGTACTTGCGACATCTCCGCTTGGGACTCCTTCTACCTAGCTCTGTTCTGGGCGTTAAACACAGTAGGTTGGTTAACCTTCTACTGGCACTGGAAACACCTGGGTATTTGGCAAGGTAACGTTGCTCAGTTCAACGAAAACTCTACATACCTTATGGGCTGGTTCCGTGATTACCTCTGGGCTAACTCCGCTCAGTTGATTAACGGTTACAACCCCTACGGCGTGAACAACCTGTCTGTCTGGGCTTGGATGTTCCTCTTCGGACACCTGATCTGGGCAACTGGCTTCATGTTCCTCATCTCCTGGAGAGGTTACTGGCAAGAGTTGATCGAAACCCTAGTTTGGGCGCACGAACGTACTCCTATCGCTAACCTCGTTCGCTGGAAAGACAAACCCGTTGCTCTCTCCATCGTTCAAGCTCGTGTAGTTGGTCTAGCTCACTTCACAGTTGGCTATGTCGTCACCTATGCAGCTTTCCTAATTGCTTCTACTGCTGGTAAGTTCGGTTGATCTGGCTACTAGTTTTGTAGGTAAGTAAAAAAATCCCCCACCTTACGGTAGGGGATTTTTTTTTGGGATGGGAAAGTTTTTTCTTCGCTCATGGGAAGTATAGCGGTAGGGGCGGGCAAGATGCCCACCCCACAAGAGAAATTACTAAATAATTTATTAATAGCTACTATAATAATGCAAGAGTCGAAGTTTAGAATTTATCACAGAAGATTGCCTCACTGGGAATTGGCTGGAGCAGTCTATTTTGTTACTTTTAATAGTTGGGAAAAATTAGAACTTAGTTTAGAAGCTAGAGAAATAGTTTTTAATTCTTGCCTGTTTTTTAACAATCAGAGATACAAGATATTCACCTTAGTAATCATGACAAATCATGTACATTTACTCATTCAACCATTACTCAAATCTGAGAAGGAGTTTTGGTCACTGAGTAGCATTATGAAAAGTATTAAAGGCTATAGTGCTAAACAAATTCCTAAAGTGATGAATCATATAGGAACAGTATGGCAAGATGAACGATATGACAGAATTGTTAGGGATGAGCAAGAGTTTCAACAATATTGGGAATACATTAGACAAAATCCTATCAGAGCAGGCCTTTCATCCACACCAGAAAATTATCCTTTCTTTTGGGAAACTCTAGAATAATCTCAACTATCGCATTCATTCTTGTGGGGTGGGCATCTTGCCCGCCTCTTAACTTATTAAGATTAATTATTAATACAATAAAAAGCTGAAAAATGGGAGAAATTAATAATGGAAAATTATGTACCTATAAAAATTATTAATGCCAATTTAGAAGATTCTGAAATTCATTTTTATTCCTTTGCTGTTGTGCCTTTTGAAAAGACTCTTTTTGGTTATTCACCAAGCGCATGTAGCTATACTATGCATTTGACAGATAAAAGATTAATAGTAGAACCAGATATAAATGCGGAATTACTAGAAAAATTTTATAAGCCTTTCAACTTGATGCCCTTTGGAAGAGCAGGAACATATCGTGCAAAACATATGAGTAAAGAAGGAATTAAAAAAATGTATTATTTAAAATATACATCTATTTCTATAAATTCTGATGAAATAGAAAAGTTTAGTTATTTCCAAACTGCTTTTAATACCAATCTAGTCCATATTTTATTAAAACTTGATTCAGATGAACGCAATTTAGATTTTTTTAGAAAATTAGGATTAGAAGTATTTCAACCTTCTCCTATAAAGGAGATAAAATTAAACGAAATATGGCAATCCATTGAGAAAAAAGGATTAAAAATAATAGGTATGGAATTTTTAAAATACATTAAAAAAATGAGAAAAATTGATTCTGCTTCTGATTTTGTTTCCCAAGCAGACCTTTTATTGCAACTATATAAAATTCCTGTTTGAGTTATAAATCTATCTATAATGGAGCTAAATAGCTAAACTAGGAATTTAAACCAAATTCATGATTAATGAACACTAAACTTGTAGAATCTCTCATACAAATTATCTTCTCTCTCTCTGATGAAGAACGCTTACTGTTGGAAGAAAAGCTCTTTTTCAATTCTTCCTATCCATCTACATCAGAGATTATGGAAATTGCAGACAGAAGTAAAGTATTTGACTTTTTATATGATGAACCGGATTTATATACTCTGGAAGATGGAGAGCCTATCTAATGTCTTGAGCGTAAATTCATTACCAGAAGGATAGGTAAACTAGGAGCTAATCAAATTCAGCAGTTAAATTTAACTATGCTGCAAGTGTATCAATTAACATCGTAGCAAGCAAATAGTGATCGCCTATAAACACCTTATAATCAACAAGCGTTTCTCAGTAGCAAATAATAACACTTAGGCAATTGCAGCTTAAAAATGCTGGTAAGGTTGATCTGGCTACGATTATCACAATGTTCTCCTTGTCTCTACCCCCCACTCCCCAAATTCTGTGACAATGGATGAGCAGTCAGCCAGAATATCTACCTCATACCAGCTAACCATGAGCCAGAGTTCTCAAAACAGTCCTTCGCAAAGTAAACAATTGCTATCGCCGTTACAGTGGCTTTACGCTTTTTGGAAATTTTCCCGCCCACACACAATTATTGGTACAAGTTTAAGCGTGTTGGGTTTATATTTAGTCGCGGTGGGAATTAGTTCCACAGGCTTTGCAATGACTCAACTCATATCTGTCTTGAGTGCGTGGGTTGCTTGTTTATCTGGCAATATCTATATTGTCGGGCTAAATCAACTTGAAGACGTTGAGATTGACAAAATTAATAAACCTCATTTACCGATCGCTTCAGGAGAATTTAGCCGTAGACAGGGGCAAGTAATTGTCACGATCACAGGGATTTTAGCTCTAGTAGTAGCTTGGCTCAATGGCCCTTATTTATTTGGGATGGTAGCTGTAAGCGTAGCCATTGGTACTGCTTACTCTTTACCTCCCATCCGCTTAAAAAGATTCCCGTTTTGGGCTGCGTTGTGTATTTTCTCAGTGCGGGGAACTATTGTTAACTTAGGGTTGTTCCTGCACTTTAGTTGGTGGGTACTAGAAAACGAGCAATCAATTCCTGCGGCTGTATGGGTATTAACTATATTTATTTTGGTATTTACCTTAGCGATCGCTATCTTTAAAGACATTCCCGATATCGAAGGCGATCGCCTCTACAATATCACTACTTTTACCATTCAATTAGGTTCACAAGCGGTATTTAACTTAGCACTGTGGATACTGACGATTTGCTATTTAGGTATAGTAATAGTCGGGGTGCTGCGGATTAAATCCCTTAACCCAGAATTTTTAATCATTTCTCACCTAGTAGTATTGTGTTTGATGTGGGTGCGAAGCTTGGCTGTAGACTTACAAGATAAAAAAGCGATCGCACAGTTTTATCAATTCATCTGGAAGCTATTCTTCCTAGAATACTTAATGTTCCCCGTTGCTTGTCTTTTAGCTTAAATTTATGTTTAATAATTTGCAAATAACTAATATTTTGGCGATTGTTGTAGTTGCTATTACTGTCATTCTGCTAATTTATTTTGCTGTCAAAACTTTAATTACTGCTAATTTATTTCAACAAGGGATAAATCTTTATCAGCAAAAAGACTATCCAGGTGCAGAAGTAGCTTTTCGGAAAGTAATTAATATCAACTCTACTAATGATGTAGTGCGTTTATTTTTAGGGGATGTTTTAAAAGCGCAAGATAAAATGGCAGAAGCCACAGAATTATACCAAGAAGTAATTCAACGTAGTCCCAAGAATCCTGAAGCTTATCTACGTTTAGCTAACATTTTGATGCAGCAAAATCAACAAAAGGAAGCGACAGTTAATCTCAAAACATCTCAAGAACTATTTCAAAAGCAACGTCAACCAGAAAAAGCCAAAAAGATTGCCCAATTATTAGACAAAATCAATGCTAAAGTGATTTGAAAATTACAACTCAGTGGTTATATCTAGGTGATTGATATATACAGTTACTTCAGGTATATCAACAAATTCAAGCCAGGAATGGTACGGGAGAGTGTCCATAAAACTAGAGTGATATAAAGTACTCCCAAACTCCATTGATACCAAGCCAGAGTAGAAATTATTCCTGGTAGGTGTTGATCTCTGAGACGAATGTCGTTAAATCCTAACCTCACTAAGTTGTTGAGGCTAAAGTCGTAATAGTTTAACCAATTCCAACGCCGATCCCACAATAGGGACATATATCTTTCCCGAAAGACTTGATTTCTGGGAATTACGGGTAAACGTCCAATTAATAAACGCAACTGTCGAAATGTTCCATCTTCGGTTAAGTAAGAAACATTCATTAAGTCGTGATAACGACCTTGTTTATAGAGGCGAATGAGTAAAACCAAGGGGATAGGGACGATAATAATCGCTAAACATCCCAGAGTTAGCCAAGGTTGAGCAGCATTGCGGAAGATAGCTAGTAAACTCAAGAATGTTAGACAACTAAAACTAATGAAGATAGCGACGGTTTCAGAGTAGGTGGGAATAATCGGGACAGGATGTAGACGACGATAGCGATCCACTAGCCAAAACAGCACACCAAAATAAGCGATCGCTACTCCCCCAACCCCAAAAACTAACCAAAAGTTAGTACCATAGCCGCTTAAAAGTAACAATACACTCAATGCCAAACAAGCCCAAGCTTCCAGCAACCAGCCGCCAATCGCTAAGGGTTCAGTAAAAACCAAGCGATCGCTAAGTTGGTTGTAGGTGGCTAAATCGATTTCTGCTAAAGTTAATAGTTCGTTGCGGTTGCGAAAAGGTTGTGTGATTCGATATTGTGCGATCGCTTCAGCTTGCGTCTGAGAAAAACCCTGCTTGATCAAACTGGTTACAGGCGCATTATTAATATTAATCCCGAATAAATCATGGGTTAATTCTTTTAGTTTTAATTGTTGTCTAGTGTACTCTATTTGGTTAGCATCAGTTACCTGCTGTTGTTGACGAAAATTCTGCACTAAATTTCGCAAAACATTTTGATTTCCTTGCAATCTAAACACACTAAAAACTTTGCCAATCTGTCCTGGATTCCCTAAAATTTTGGCTTGATTCGAGTTAAAACTCAGTTTAGAAACATTTAAAAATGCTGTTTTGCTAAATAGTGCATCACTAAAATCAGCTTGGTTAAGGATACTAGCACCCTGTAAATCAACTGGTTGATTAAAGAACACCTCTCGAAAAATGGTAGCTTGCTCAAATGAAGCTTCTTTGAGTAATAGTGATTGATTAAAATTAGCTTTAGAAAACTGTACTTGATTGGCAAACTTTACCCCTGAAAAATTAGCATTACCCTGCCATTGAATGTGATTAAATTTAGCTAATTGCTTAAATAAAGCTTGATTAAAATTCGCATTTTTAGCAAACAGACTGCCATAAAAATCGGTAGTTTCTTGAAATTGTGTTTGTTTAAAACTAGCTTTATCAAAAAACACACTACCACGAAAGTTGCTGGCTTGGCGGAAACTGCAATTAGCAAAATTTACAGGACGGCTAAATCTTGTTTCACTCCAATTAATGGGTTGGAGAAAAATAGCATTTTTTGCATCTATAGATTGTAAGAAAAAGGTATTATTAAATTTGACTTCCCCATTAAAACGAGTTTGTTCTAATGTCAAAGCCCCTCGAAAAACTGCCACTTCACTAGATGCGCTTGATTGAGTATCGAGTAGCGATCGACAATCTTTAGAATTGATCAAAGTCACCGTTAAAGATTGTAAGCAAGCCAAACGTAACTGTTCTAACTGAGCTTGTTCTGTGGGCGTAAAAATAGGAGCAATAGCTTGAGCATATAAAGGTGTTCTTAACCCTAAATCACTACCAATAAAATCACCTTGAATTAAAGAGTAACTCAAGTCTAATCCTAAAGGCTTTGCTCCTGTTTTTTGCAGTTCTTTTCGTAGTAATTGATAAAACGCATCTCGAAAATTGGCGTTTTCGGGACGTAAATCAATTACCATTTGTCGCAAATCTACAGTTAAATTACCTTCCCGCAAAGCAGGGTTATGTAGTCGCTCTTGCAACAATTCTAGAGTTAAGGTTGTACGCTCTAGTTGCGTTGATGCTGCCCATACTGGCACAGGAATAAATAATACTAAAAAAGCGTACAAACTAATTAGTAAACTAGTCAAGAAGATATTGCGAATTGGGCGCTGGGAATTGGGCATTGGACAAGAAAAACTCAAAAATCAAAAATTATTTTATTTTATTAGCCATTCCCCATTCCCTACTCCCCTTTTCAAGCATTGCTGATCAGCAAAACAATTTTACCCACAATTCCACCATCTTCAAGTAACTGATGCGCTTGATTTGCTGCTTCTAAAGGAAACTGATGGCTGACTTGAATTTTTAATTTACCTTGATCAATCCAGTCAGCGCACTCTGCTAGAATTTCCGCGTGGTGTTGCTGTGCTTCTACTAAGCCTTGTAACATCGGTGTCAGCATCAATTCAAAGCTGACACGGAGGTTACGATTTCTGGCAATTCGCCAAACAGTATTCGCTTTGGGTTCAAGGATAGTGACGATATCACCATAGACTCGTACAGCCGGGAAGGTTTTGGGAAAGATTTCACTACCGACAGTATCAAAAGCTAAGTCTACACCTTCGCCATTTGTCCAATCTAAAGCAGCTTGGGCAAAGTCTGTTTGTCGATAAAAAATCACATGATCAGCACCGAGTTGTCTGACGAAACGCGCCTTGTCTTCAGAACTAACGGTAGTGGCGACAGTCGCGCCTTTGAGTTTAGCCAATTGAATTGCCACATGACCAACGCCACCAGCCCCCGCATGAATTAAAACTTTTTCCCCTGGTTCTAATCTTCCCCTTTCATACAAGGCTTCCCAAGCAGTGATAAGAACTAGAGGCGCGGCGGCGGCTTCTGCAAAGCTTAAAGATGCTGGTTTATGGGCTGCAAACCGTTCATCTATAGTGGTGTACTCAGCATAATTACCTTGATGTCCGCCTAAGCCACCGTTACAGAAATAGACTGCATCACCCGGACGAAACCGTTTTACGCCATCGCCGACTGCTTCTACCACACCCGCACCATCACACCCTAAAATGGCAGGCATTTGCTCAGGGTAGAAAGTGCCTCGTTGACGTACTTTAGTATCGATGGGGTTAATCCCCGCAGCTACAAGGCGGACTAACAAGTCTGTACTACCTAATAGAGTAGGTTTTGGTACTTCTTGTAATTGCAAAACCTCTGGACTACCTGCGGCTGTCATTAAGATTGCTTTCACGATTTTTCCTCCGATTTGAAGCTAGATGCACAATCATTATTGGTCAATTTAGCGTCACTAGGAAGATGAAAAGCAATCACAACTACATCCGCAAAAAAAACCGCGAAACTATAACTGTATATAGTTTCACGGTTTTTAGTGTGGTGTGAGGAGCTTAACTAAATATCATGATAGAGTAACTGTCTGATGACGGTTCACTCGTAACAGTTTTGGTAACAGAATTTTTTTTATCAAAATATGATGAATTTCCTGTAAGGTAAACTTGACTACCAAGGAGTTATATTCTCGATTTATCAAATAAGTTGGGGATCTAAACCTTGGTGATAAGCGTACAAAATATACATTTTGCCTTTTAATTTTTGCCTTTTGCCTTAATTCATCCCTATGAGCAATTTAAATGCTGTGCTACCTCCATTTATTGTGTTAGATCAGCTATTGCAAAGCTGGTTGTTAGAAGATATCGGTAGAGGCGATCGCACTACAAATAGTCTACTAGCCGCAGATGTTACCCCAGGGCAAGCTAAATGGATAGCGAAAGCACCAGGAGTAATTGCTGGTTTACCCATAGCAGCCAGGGTATTTCAGCTATTGGATAGCAAAGTCAACTTTGTGATGACAGCTAATGAAGGAACATTCTGTCAGCCAGGACAACTAGTAGCGGAAATTCATGGTTCATTGGATGCGTTGCTGATGGGGGAACGAGTCGCATTGAATTTGGGGATGCGTTTAAGCGGAATTGCTACCTTAACTCATCAATATGTCGAAAAAATAGCAGATTTACCTGCTCAGTTGGTGGATACGCGCAAAACTACACCAGGACTGAGACTGTTAGAAAAGTATGCCACGGCGGTAGGTGGTGCGATCAACCATCGCATGGGGTTAGACGATGCAGTCATGATCAAAGATAACCATATTGCAGCAGCCGGAGGAATTGGAGAAGCTATCACCAGAATTCGCACAAAAATTCCCTATCCTTTAACCATAGAGGTAGAGACTGAAAATTTAGACCAAGTGAAAACCGCACTACAGCATCAAGCCGACATCATTATGTTAGATAATATGCCCTTAGAAATGATGAGTGAAGCAGTGGCATTAATTCGCCAAGAAGATAGACGAGTAAAAATAGAAGCCTCTGGAAACGTCACTTTAGAAACTATTCGTGCTGTAGCTGAGACGGGTGTTGACTATATTTCCAGCAGTGCGCCGATTACACAATCCAAATGGTTAGACTTAAGTATGAAAATGTCTTAACCACGACCAAATCAATCACACAGATCGCTTTCCTGTTCCTTGTCGCCATTACACCAAAATTAAGAGTCGAATATTATACTTGAGTGAAACTTTACTGGGAAAACTGAGACTGTCATTTCTCAGTAACTACTACCCCTACACTTAAGTTATGTTTGTATTTATTATTCCCCTTAAAAGTCAAGCGCGTACAGATTCCTGGAAACGATTGAGTTTAATCTTTGAACGCACACTCAAGTCTATTTGTTCGCAAACTTCACAAGATTTCCGCGTCATCGTGGTTTGTAATCAAAAACCAGATGTGAACTATACAAATTCTGCGGTCGAATATGTGGAGGTGGAAGATAAACCTTCTGAATTCGGTGCAAAAGATAAATGGAGAAAAATTAAACTCGGCTTAGTTGAAGCCTTAAAATATAATCCTTTGTTCGTAATGCACTGTGATGCTGATGATTGTATTAGTAATAAACTTGTAGCATTTTCTGAAAAAGACCCGAATGCAGTAGGGTGGTATTTTCCTCAGGGATGGTTTTGGAAAGAAGGCAGTAATTTAATTTTGCATAAAAATCCTGATTTTCATACTCTTTGTGGAACTTGTAGAATTATTCGCTTTGAACTGCTCAAAGACCAACTACAACAGGAATATCCTCTGTTTTCGCATAAAGAAACATTGATTAATGGTAGTAAGTTGAATCCTCTACCATTCAAAGGTACGGTCTATATTATGGGGCATGGTGAAAACCTCTTTGCTAATGAGGCTAGGCTGCAGGATAAAAAACGCCAAAAATCTTTGCTAAGAAAATTAAAAGATATGCGCCACTATCGACCGCTCACAGGCAATATCCGCCAAGAGTTTGGTCTTTATAACATCTCAGATAGTTAGTTAATTTGTCTAGTGTCAATTGAAGTAAAGCCTGATTTTCTCTACAAAAACCAAGACACGTCTAAAATTCATTTTCCAGCAGCTTGGAGCTAATGCTGCTGGAATGATTTTTGCGATAACTAGCGATCGCACTGTTTATATCATGTCCAAGATAAATGCTTATAATTACCGTAGTTTGGGTGAAACCAAGTAGGTAAATTATCTGAAGGGGTGACAGAGAGGCGGAAGCGAAGGAAATAGGATAGTGCGACCGTTTTGAGGTAAAAAAAGATAGGTCAGGTATTCTCAACAAGACCTATCAAATGATAATACTACCTAAATTCTACCAAAGTTGCTTTCAAA
>DVDT01000060.1 GCA_015296085.1 Trichormus sp. M33_DOE_039
TGGAATCATTTTGTCACTAAGTTTCACAAATGAGATTAATCTCAACAACATGCTTTATTGAGAATAGATGAAAACATAGCTTCAGACCGAACAACGAGAACTCAAGGGTTTCGAGGATTTCTTATCCCGAACTCAGGTTATGTATAGCTTCCAACTCTGCTTTGATAGATAGAGGACTATATCCTAATTTAAAGGCTTTAGAACTATCTAGAGATACATCGGCTGGTCTTGGTGCTGACATTTTTACGTCTTTTTGCAGACAGCTGTTCAATCCAGTGCTAGGAAGTTGAAAAACTTCGACTAGAAGCTTTCCAAAATCATAGCGGGAAATCCGTTCTTTGCCTCCTAAGTGAATGATGCCATTCACTTTTTTTAATGCTAATAACAAACCATTTGCCGCAGTGTTGGCACTTGTTGGTGTACGAAATTCATCAATGAATAAGTTGAGATTATTTCCTGCTCTTAAAATTTCAATAAATGGTTGAATAAAGCTTTTTGCTGTGGGGGTGGAATTACCGAACATTAATGGCATGCGACACACTGCTGTCATGGGATAGCGTTCTAGCATTCCTGTTTCTGCCATGACTTTTTGCTCGCCATAAATATTCACCGGACAAACTGCATCTTGCTCTCTATACGGCGCGTTTAAACCATCAAAAACTAAGTCGGTTGATGTAAAAGCACAAGGAATTTGATAGTCTGCACAAAGTCCCGCAATATTACAGGATGCGGTGACATTAATTTTGTGTGATGCTTCGGGATGAATTTGACAAAAGTTAGGTTGCGATCGCGCGGCTGTATGAATTACAGCATCTGGTTGAATTTCACTAAATATTTGTTTAATTGCCGCAAAATCTATTAAGTCTAATTTAATTAATTTTATCCCAGTAATTTCTATAGGGTGGGAGTCATAAGTTCCAAAAACTTCCCAGTCTTGTTGAGCTATTTGGCAAAGATGCCATCCTAAAAACCCACTTGCACCCGTGATTAAAAGTTTTTTCATATCTTAATTTGCAAGTAGTAATTAAATTTTTAATTTAATCTTTAATTTCTATTGAATCAATTCTTTAAATTGTTGATTATTACGTACTTTATCAAAATCCGGGTCAATTTTTGCTAATTGCTGATATTTATCGGGAGCAAGTTGTATTGCTTTTCGCAAATTTTGACTGGCTAATTTCACATTGCCGATTAAAGCGTAGGTACAAGCTTGATTATAGTAGGCTTCGGGTTTGTCTGGTTTGATAGCGATCGCTCGCTCATAAGACTTTAAAGCTTCCTGATAGCGTTGCATTTTGGTGAGGGAAATACCTCGATTAATCCAGCCTGCGGCTTTGTTTGGGTCAAGTGCGATCGCCTTGTCGTATGATGCTACTGCACCTTGATAATCTTGCAAGGTCATTAACACGTTACCTCGGTTATACCAAGCTTCATCCTGTTCTGGCTGGAGGGCGATCGCTTTTTCGTAGGATGAGAGCGCGTCTTTATACTTTTGTAAAGAGGCTAGAGCGTTACCCCGATTAATCCAAATATCTGCATTTTCTGGTTTGATGGCGAGTGCTTGATCATATATACCCACAGCATCTTGATAGCGTCGTTCATCAAACAAATTATTCCCTTGTACAAATAGCTGTTCTGCCTTTTGACTATCCTGGGATTCTCGAAAAAATTTGGAAACATTAATCTTCTTGACTACTTCCTGAGTCTTGGCTGTGGATGAGTTGACCCCACCACTACATCCAAACATCAAGACAGTAATACAACCACAGGCAATTAAGCCGCGCCAAAAGACCATGCTGTAACTACAGAACTCATAAAACAATGTTAAAACTACCCATTTTTGAGAATCGTATCAACTATCACGAATGCTTTTAGATAGTTTTGTATGTGTTTTGACAGTTTGTTGTTCTTGACAGTAATGTTTAAAAATTATCCCAATAGTAACATATGCTTACTGAAAAAGAAATAGTCACAAGTTATTAGTTATTTACTTCCTTGTCTCCCTTCCCCTGTCCCCAAATTCATGGGTAATACTTTGGGTAATTGACCTCCTGGTGCAAAATAGTAGACATGACGATTGAATCTAATTCCACCAAACCCCCAAGTCCAGAATCGAGTCCTGATGATGATTTGCAACCGGATGATTTTGACGGTGCAAGCGCAGGTGAAAATCACCTGACCTCAGAAACACTGGCTACACAAAGAACCTTAGCGGCAATTTCGTCTTTGCAATCTCCGCAAAATACCGCCGCTTTGCAACAAGCTCGTTCCTTCTCGAATAGCCGGAAACCTCAATTAACAATCAAGCCGAGGGCATTGCTAGTTACTGTAGTAGCGATCGCCATGACTTGTCTTGGTGTAGCTCTGAATAACTGGATTATAGGTGTAGTAGGGACGCTGTTAACGTTGCTGCTATCTTTGATGATCCTTTTACCCTGGATACAATACGTAATCAATGAATGGTTTTCTGAGCAAGATAAAATCATCTTTATTGCCTTGATGGGGTTAATAGTAGCATTCGTTGGTGGACTGAAGTTTACTGGTGTATGGGAACGCTTACTGCTATGGGGTAAACGAGTTAACTGGGATGCTTCGGGGACTTTAGCGGAGTGGTTTGGCGCATTGGGACAAATTCTCATTGCCATCATTGCTGTTTACGTGGCTTGGCGACAATATGTCATTTCCAAAGACTTGACCATTCAACAAAACCTCTTAACAGTTCAGCAAAATATTATTACCCAACAACAAACGATTGATTCTTATTTCCAAGGCGTTTCTGACTTGGTGTTAGATGAAGAAGGTTTATTAGAAGATTGGCCGCAAGAAAGAGCGATCGCAGAAGGTCGCACGGCGGCAATTTTTAGTAGTGTTGATGGTAGTGGGAAAGCGAAAATTCTGCGTTTCTTGTCCCGTTCTAAGTTACTCACACCCCTAAAACGCGATCGCCGCCTTGGTAGAGCCATTCTCAACGGTATTGGCGGTTACGCAGAAGACCGTTTGGAGGGTGTGCGGGTCATAGATTTAGGTGTGATGTTAGCCGCCGCTGACCTTGCTAATACAGATTTGCGCTGGACTGACCTCAGCGAAGCCAATCTCGTCCGCGCTAACCTCAGTGGCTGTGATTTAGTCAAAGCCAACCTTTCCCGAACGATTTTATATGATGCTGACCTGAGTGGTTCTGACTTTAATGGTGTACGCCTATTCTATGGTTCATTGGAAGCCGCATCACCCCGCAGCCGCACCGAACCACCAGACTATGAAACAGGTCAACATACCGGTGCAGTAGTGGAAAATGCTGATTTTAGCAATGTTCAAAGAATGTCTGATGCAAACCGTTACTATTGCTGCGCCTGGGGTGGAGAAAAAACTAGAGGTACAGTTCCCGGAGGTTGTGAAGGGATTCCTAACAAGTTGGGAAGATAGTCATTAGTTATTGTTTTCCTCCCTCTGTCCCCAATCCCCAATCCCCACTTCTTCCCAGACTTGATCAAATCGGTCATGCGATCGCTCTATGATCCGGTAAGTATCACATAGGCGCAAATTATGACGCAGACAATTTCTATTAATGACAATCAACGCTTACAACTGCAACCCCTAGAAGTTCCCAATCGACTGCTATTGGGGCCTGGGCCTTCTAATGCTCACCCCGCAGTTCTGCAAGCTATGAATACCTCACCATTAGGTCATCTTGACCCAGCTTTCTTAGCTCTGATGGATGAAATTCAATCTCTGCTACGCTATGTTTGGCAGACAGAAAACCAGCTGACTATTGCTGTTAGTGGTACAGGTTCGGCTGCAATGGAAGCAACGATCGCCAATGCTGTAGAACCTGGGGATGTGGTATTAATTGGTGTAGCTGGTTATTTTGGTAATCGTTTGGTGGATATGGCCGGAAGATATGGCGCAGATGTCCGCACCATGACCAAACCTTGGGGACAAGTTTTCTCTCTCGCAGAACTCCGCACCGCGCTAGAAACCCATCGTCCGGCAATTTTGGCGTTAGTTCATGCGGAAACTTCCACCGGCGCACGTCAACCATTGGAAGGAGTCGGGGAATTATGCCGTGAATTCGGCACACTTTTATTAATAGATACAGTCACTAGTTTAGGTGGTGTCCCCATCTTTTTAGATGCTTGGGGAGTAGATTTAGCCTACAGTTGCAGTCAAAAAGGTTTAGGTTGTTCTCCTGGTGCTTCTCCCTTCACCATGAGTCCCCGCGCAATGGAAAAATTGCAAAAACGCTCCACTAAGGTAGCAAACTGGTATTTGGACATGAATTTGCTGGGTAAGTATTGGGGAAGTGAACGTGTATATCATCATACAGCCCCAATCAACTTATATTATGGATTGCGGGAAGCATTGCGTTTAATTGCCGAAGAAGGACTAGCAAACTGCTGGCAACGCCACCAGAAAAACGTAGAATATCTGTGGCAACGTTTAGAAGAAATAGGGCTGAGTTTACACGTAGAAAGGGAGTATCGTTTACCGACTCTGACCACAGTCCGCATTCCGGCAGGTGTAGATGGCAAAGCGATCGCACGGCAATTACTCACCGAACATAATATTGAAGTTGGCGGCGGTTTAGGTGAATTAGCCGGTCAAGTCTGGCGTGTTGGACTCATGGGCTACAACAGCCGTCCAGAAAGTGTGGACAGACTCATAGACGCATTACAGCAAGTTCTACCCCAGCAGTAGGAATGAGAAACGAGTAGGCCATTTCGGCAGTATATTGATCATCTGTAGGGGTGTACAAAATTGTATGTCCCTACTCAATGTATTTGTCACATTCATTCATATTCAGCAAAATTTTTCATCAGAGCATTTTAAATGCGCCGAATAATTACAAATTACTAAGCTATACGGCAAAAAAGTTGACAAGTATAGAGAATACATCTAATTAATAAACTAAACTGAGTTTTATTCCTATTCATAAATAAAACCAGCTTATTGATTATTTATGAATCAGACTTATAGCAAAAAAAATTTTCTGCTTAAACTTTGTACATTAAGTATCACTATTACCATCAGCTTGGCTCTGAGTAGTTGCACGCCTCAAAGAAGAGCAATGCTCAGACTAACTGCGGAGAAATTTCATGAGCAAGTTATTGCAGCTATTACATCAGTTAAAGAAATTTACACGCTGACTAATGTACCCATAGAATCCTCCTTATCTCGTGATTTAATCACGCGGCAATTACTTACAGACCCTAGCATCAATTTTAGAGACATCAACGAAGTTAATAAAATTATTACCCAAGATGATGAAACAGATAAGTTCCCTTCGGATTTTGAGAGGGAGTTAGAAAATTTAACAGCAGAATATGATACAGCTTTAGAGATATTTAAAAATCTAGAAAATATTGATTATGGTAGTGATAAAATAGTTGCACAAACTGCACAGCCTGCTAGATGTTTAACTGTCAAAATGTTACTTTTAGCTAAGGAAATTCAGGCGAATCCACCAAAACCAAATAATCCGCAACGGGTGTTGATTAGCTTGAAGCTGAATGAACTACGCAAACAATACAATAGTCCAGAGTTGTCTGCACGCACAAACCCAGAAGAAATTAAACGTCAAGTTGCTGAACAAATCGATGCTTGGTTAGCGATTAATGCCGCTGAAAAAAAGATGATCGAAGATTCTGTTTCTCAATTGCTGATAGCTGCGGATATTGGACGCAGGCTATCAAAGTTAATTGATGATTATGCAAATTTAAATTTTGATGTAATTGCTACTAGAATTACACAAATTATGGGTTTGACATCTAATTTTACAGGGAAAGATTATAGTTCAACTTTAACGAGAATGAGGGCTTTAGAAACTGCGATTAATTCAGACCCGACTTTGCGAGATTTTCTGCGGGAAGTTTCTATTAAAAGTAGACACACACCAACATCACAGCCACAATTATGTCAAGAGGTTAGCGGTTAGTAGAAATTAATCTATTTCTTAAATAAAGTGGGTAATTAATTGCTTGTCATATTCAATATTTGAAGAGAATGATGTTGTTTAGAGGAATTTTGTATGTCAACTAACGATGAAATTGTCGAAAAATTACAAGCTATAATTTCTCAACTAAACTCGACTTCAAACACAAAAATAGATGTAGAAAAACTCCATCAAACAGCATCAGATTTAGAAAATATTTTGCCCCAGTTGCAGTTTGAAACGACTAATGCACGCATAGATGGGAATTGGGAGGAAGCAAAAAAATTAAAGGAAGCTGAGAAAGAATGCAAACAAGCTCTTGAAAGTGTGAGAGCTACAATTATAAGCTCAACTATTATTGGAATAAATCAAGACAATTTACGTGAGATGCAGAAGATATTAGGTGAGGTAGACACCGCATCTAAAACTCAACGCCGAATAGATTTTATTCTTGCTTCTTTACGCTTTGTCAGGAAATTTTTTGCATGATTTCATTGCAAGAAAAATCCAGCAAAGAGCAAGGGTAAGAGTATTAAAGCCGATACAATCACAACTAAAGTTCCAGGATCGATTTTAATTTGGTTATTTGGTGGTTTGGTCATTGTGGGGGTGTCAGGGTATAGGGGAGAAAAGGATAGGAAATAACTAATGACTATTTTGACATTGCTTTTCTGACTTTCTCAACTTGTTTGGGTGCTGGCATCTCGTTGAATAGTGCGATCGCTCTGTTAAAATTCTCCTGACTCTCTCTAGTTTCACCGATTCTCTGATAAGTCAAACCTAACTGATAGTATGCTTTCGCTAAGTTGCACTTATCAGAAACTGTGGTCATGCTAGCGATGGCTTCATGATGCTTATTTATCGCTACTGCAAATTCTCCTTGTTCTCGATATAAAGATGCTAAACAAGAGGTAGCTCTTGCTTCTAAAAAGGAAAACAGATTGTTTTGACAATGGGTAATGGCTTGATTGCAAGTTTCTAGAGCAGTTTCTATTAGTCCTAGATTCTTATAAGTTAAGCTGATAAATAATAAACTGACTCCTCGACCCCAGGAGGTTAACTGTTCACTGGATAAACCATTTTTTACCTCTGCTAACATTGTCATTACATAGTCATTACGACTAACAGAAGATTCTAAATAAGCTAAACAGCACACAGCATACACAATATATTGGTAATAATTTCTCTCGTTTTCCACTAAGTTTTTCACAGACTGCAAAATATAATTAGCTCGTTCGACCTCCCATAAATCGATATAACAAAGACCTAAATTAAAAAGACTGGATAGTCTCTCTTGGAAAAAATCACATCTTGTAGCAATTTCACTGGCTTTATGATGACACTCCATTGCTGCAGTAATGTTTCCTATTTGGTGATAAGCTCGCCCTAAAGTATTATGCAGAATACTGAGATGACATTCTGATTTTAAATTGGGGATTAGGGGAGCGATCGCAGCAATTAAAGTTTCTAAAAGACCAAGGCGATTAAATAAAACTCCCAAAGATAGGCTAATATCCCATCTATTTGGTCTGCGTTGAATAATCACATTGGCTGCTTCCTCAAAATCGCCAATTTCCATATAGTGATGATAGGCTTCTAATGCCATCAGTGCGTGTTGTGGGTCTGCAACTGTGGTGACGCTGCTAGTCCAAAACTCTGCGGCTTTGCGGTTAGCAATTTCCCATTCTCCACTTTGCTTTAATCTGGCGATCGATTCTGTACAAATAACTGGATGTAACCAATATTTTCCTTTACGGCATTCTATTAATAACCGATCAAATAAAGATTTGATTACTCTCCTATACTGCTGTTCTGATACATCCCACAATAAACATTGTAATCCTGGCATCCCAACATGATTGATATCTTGATAACGATAGCAACCCAAGCGACAAAGCAGTTTATAAGCGGCTTTATCCATTTGCTCTAAGCGGTCAAATTGACTAGAAACCAAATTTTCTAAGTCCCGTTCAATTAACAAATCATCTCGATTTTCTCGCCAATAAACATCTGCATTACCATCAAAATCCGTCATAATTGTGCCAGTGATAATTCTCATTGCCTTGGCATTACCGCCAAAAGCTTGGCACATTTCACTAAGTGCATTTAAACTCACTTTAATTTGACGAATTGTAAAAAATTCTTGCCAAGCAGACTCATCTAAGCCGGTCAGGAAATAGCAATCAACATCTACCCCAGATTCATACAGACGTTCCCGACTAGTAATTAGTGTTACCGATTGCACCGATGGATCTGCTAAAACCCTTAAGAGTTCTACATAAGGACGATGTTCAGGAATAACGCAGCCGTTTTGATCTAACGCTGATTCTAAATTATCAATCAAAACTCCTATTTTTCTGCTTGCATCCCGAAGTTTACGTCTGAGTCGGTCGAGATTAATCCCAAATTGTTTACCGGGTTCTTCGTTAAAGTGTCCCCTCAGCCATTCCTCTACTACACTTTCGACAGTGACAATATTTTGGCTTTCTTGCGCCATCCACAGTTCTAGCAAGTAAAAACCTTGAGTTTTGAGATACTTACGTGCCAGGGTAGTTTTACCGACACCACCTTTACCTTGAATTAAAATAATTTTCGCGCCACACCTCACACGAGAGTTGAGTTCCGTAATTTCTCGGTCTCGTCCCACAAAATGATCTTCTGTTTCTTGTGACTTGCCATTATTGAGAGCGGGATTTACAATAGGTCTCGTTCTTTGGGTAGGCAATGATTTGTAAAATCTCTGTACAGCTGCATGAAAAGTCGATTTTGTGACTTTTTCCCCCAGAACATCTGAAAGTATTTGCCATAATTCCGCACCAACTGTTTTTACGTGTCCCTCTGTGTAACGACAAAGGTCAGCTATATTTTTATAAGTCTGTTTTCGATCTTCCCAGAGATAACGCAGGATTACCCTTTGAACTGTATCGAGACGTTTCCCTGTTTGATCAAACACCAAGTTATCCAAAAGCTCTAAAGCTTCTTCTGCACCCATCGATCGTCGTCTGTATCATTGTTGGTTCATTATACTCATATTTTCACTAATTCTTGTCCTCACTCCGTACTATAAACTACTTTTTCTTACTTAAAAGAAAATACTGAAACTTACTTAATCAGACTGCAAATTAAATCTACTTGTATTATTCTTGTAATCAATACAGGCAGGTTAAGTTAATTGCCCAGTGAATGTGGTTGAGGAAAGATGCAAATCGCTACTAGTCTGAATGAAATCATGAGCAATCACAACTGAATAATCAATATTGTCTAGGACAACTGAATAACAGTAGCGTTTATTAAATAGGTAATCAGAATTAACTAACTAGATTCTGTAGAGAGTGTTTTTAAATAGTATGTCAGTCTTCACCCTACAGGAGTTTCAACAATGTTGAACCAAGATTGTCATCAAGATTGCAATCATAACTATTGCCCATTTGCTCAGGATACCAAGAATCCTAATAGATATGTTTGTCTGAAATGTGGTGTAGAGAGAGAAATCAATAGACATTCCTCTAGCTTTAGTTCATTCTTAATGCTGTTGTTGTGTCTATTTATCGCTTTTCAAGTGATTGTAGTTTTGGAAAGGCAAAGCAATGAAAATCCACAAATAGAACAGATAGAACCTATTTATTAACAGCAATAATTGAATATTTTCGTTTTCTTCTCCCACAATCTTCAGGAGTGCAGTCATGAATACCCATCAGGATACCATTCTCTTCCGCGTTACTTCTAAATCATTGAAATACTTTCTGTTGATGTTGTTTGGCTTTGCTATTGTTTATTCCCTCTCTCACGCTTTAGGAGTGTTACACTTTATTCCTGTACTAATTTATGTTTTACAGCATTTATTTGTACCATTAGGAATGATACTTCTGTGCCTAACTACTGTCACAGTTCTATTTGAATCTCTACGTTAGGACGATTTCTTAGAAGATGGAAACAGGATTTGTATACAGTAATCAAACCCTGGATACAAATCCTTGGTTGGCATTCTTCATTTCTTCCCAGGCAGTTTAGTACCCATTTCAGTTAATGCTGAGAAGATGAGATATGCAATTAATAAACCAACACCTGCGAAAAAAGCTAGTAAGTCATGATTCATAAAATCGCTCCATTCATCTAGCTGAATTTTCTCATAAAACCTGATATTCTGTTCAGGAAATGTGAATACAAATAAATAGATTGATGGTAGTAGTTGAGGATTGCTTAACTACTAACCTCACTCCTAGATATCAATCTAGGAGATTTTGCTGGCTATCTTGACCTGATACCATTTCACGAAAAACCTGATACAGATATAAACCCTGAAAGTTTTGCTGCATCTCAGTTTGTTAATTGCGAATTATGAATTGGTATGACTTATTAAAACTGTTCAATAAAAAAAGTCCGCTCAAGCGGACTAGGGTAGAAGGGTCAAATGATCTTAAGTTGACTATGAGATCGTTAAATCCCTCCTTTATTGTTAGCAATTAAGTCTAAAAAATCAAGTATTAACTCACATGATTTTAGACATAATTCTAGTAATTATGTCTTTGGAAGTAGATATTGGTAATCTAGAAAACATAAATAATTACTTATAGTTATTTACCTTTTTCTCTCAGGTGAATGTGATAAATGAATTTGCACAAGCGAGGGTCACTAATCAATTGAGATGGCTATAAATTTTTATGTTCTTGATAATCAAACGTGATTTTTGTCAATATCTAAAATATATCTCTATAATATTGTTTTTCACTATTTGAATTCTCTGGATGTACGTGACAGACGATGCAAAAGAATTTTGCAGTGACGTGAATATCAGACAAAGTACGGTTTGTCTATCAAGTTATAGTTGTATTTTAAATGCTTATATAGTAGAATCTTCACTATGTAGTGCATACCTCTAAGGATAAATGAGCCATCAAAGCGGACATCATCACCACATTTGGGTACAATCTCATCATCCTGTAAATTTAGAGTCAAAATTGCCACAACAGCTACAAACAGAGACGATGTTCTACTATTTTGCATACGGGTCGTGTATGTGTCCAGTAGACTTGAAGCGATCGCTAGGAGAAAACACTCATCATTACGTCATTGGCCCCAGCATCTTACAAGGTTACAGACTGGGGTTTTATTTATATTCTCCTACTCGCAAATGTGGCGTTTTAGATATAGTTCCAGATGCAAGAGCTAGCGTGAAAGGTGTGTTATATCAACTACCTTTACGACTCAGTGAATACTTGGATAAACGGGAAGGAGTAGCGCAAGGACTGTATCGCCATGAATTAGTGAATATCCACTGTCAAGACCGAGTTTACCAAGATGTTCGTACCTATATAGTAGTGGACAAACTAGCAGAAGAAGCCGCACCCAACGACTGGTATTTTAACGTTGTGCTACGTGGTGCAATTACCTGCGGACTACCGGAGGAATATTGCTGGCATTTATTTAATCATATGTATAATTTACAACAAAATCAGCAAGAACAACAATTTAGGCGATCGGCTTAGTATACTTACGTAAGTATTAAAACTTGTTAAAATCCGCAACAAAATCAGCCAATCGGGTGATCCAATTGTAGGAAGTCTGAGAACTGTCCAAAATTAGATTCTAGAAACCAGAAAACGTTCACCACATTGAAATGTGGTGGGGAGTAAATACTATGCACCTAAAACTTAAAAATATTGCTAACGCATCTATGTTTGCTTTAGCATCTCTGGGGAGTGCGATCGCTTCCACAGAGTTATTGCTACCACAACAGCCAGCCTTCGCCGACTCATTAGGCGATTGTATTCAAGAACTCAGAAACCGCGGCGTTTCTGCACAGGAGGCGGCGAGAATATGTCGATATCGGCGAGATCGATACGACAGAGATGATAGGTATGACAGAGACGACAGGGATGATAGGTATGACAGAGATGATAGGTATGACAGAGACGATAGAGATGATAGATATGGCAGAGGTAGAAGAGGTAGAGGACGGTATATAGAATTACGTGCGCGGTCTGGCCCTACCCCGGAAGGACGTTGGCGTTATTCTGCTCCTGGTATACCTTATGATGCTATGCAAAGAGCCGGCTGTCAAAATGTCTCTGGCGATGATTGGCGTTGTGCTTCTCCTCGCATCCGCGTCCAAGTTCGAGACCAAGGGAGACAATACCCTGATCGTAACGGCAACGGCCGAGTACAATATATAGAATTACGCGCACGGTCTGGCCCTACCCCGGAAGGACGTTGGCGTTATTCTGCGCCTGGTGTACCTTATGAGGCTATGCAAAGAGCCGGTTGTCAAAATGTCTCTGGTGATGATTGGCGTTGTGCTTCTCCTCGTATCCGTGTCCAAGTCATAGGTAGATACTAATCAAAACTAAGAATTCAGAATTCAGCCATTCGTGAATTCTGAATTCTTTTTAACTACGAAGAAAGCACTGATGAGTGAAACGCCAAAAATTGACCGCCAACGGGAGCATCAAGCCAACGAAAGAACTTTTCTTGCTTGGCTGAGAACTTCTATCGCTTTAATTGGGTTTGGATTTGCGATCGCTCGTTTCGGTCTATTTTTACGTCAGCTTAATCTTGCAATTACACAAAGGGAATCATCCGTAAATCCCTGGTTTAATTCGGAAAACTTGGGGATTGTTTTAGTCGTTTTTGGTGTGATCACCATCGCCTTGGCTGCGTGGCGTTACAATCAGGTGTTTTGGCAAATTGAACGCAGTGACTATCAACCTCAGCGTTGGGGAGTATGGTTAATGACCGGAATGGTCATGATTTTAGGGTTAATGAGCCTTCCTTTACTGCTACTACGAAATCACATTCCATCGCGTCCAAATTCTCCCCTACAACCCCAGTCTCGTAATTTTGATAGAAATTAAATTGAAGAAAGGCAGGGGGTAGGAGGAATAATTGGAATTTTGAATTGGTATGACCCATTACCTATAACTGAGAATTGATAATCAAAGTTAGCTTACGTGCATCAAGAACCGTGATCATACCATCGCCATCTAAATCGCGAGGATCTTTTTGAGTACCTAACAGTGTTGCTATACCCAGGTTATCGTCTAGCAGTGCGTCTGTAATATTACTGATGTAAAGGAAGAAATTCTTGTTTGTGGGTTGAGGTTTAGTAGCTGGCTTATTACGTGCTGCTAGGAGCAAATTCATATCAGTTTGGTTGACTAAACCATCACCATTGATATCTCCTTCTTTTGGTTTAATCAGCATGACTTTAAGAGTCTGGATAGTTTGTCCTGCCTCAAAGGTGAGATTACCAGAGGTAGAAGCATAATCAACACCCGCTTTCGCAGTATTATCGCCAGTATTAAAGTTAAATGTGACGGGTTGAGTACTAGGAGTAGATAATCTCACTGTAAACAAGGCAAAAGTATTGTTTTGGTCATCTGTGTTGATAGTGACATCATCGACTGTGAGTTTGGGAAGTTGACTATTCACAATTACCTGTAAAGTATCTTGGGTTCTGCCACCATCTTGATCGGTGACGGTCAGTGTTACTGTATAGATGCCATCATTAATGTAGTTATGAGTAGGGGTGAGTGTAGCGATCGCTGTATTACCATCCCCAAAGTCCCATTCAATTGTATGGGTATCGAGAATACCAGGGTCAGTGAATTGACTGGCAAAATTGACTAATGAACCTTGAACAACTGTTTGATCTACTCCTGCGTTAACAAGAGGTGCAACATTGGCAACGTTGACCCCTAAGGTTTGAGTAGTTACCCCACCATAAGAGTCAGTTACAGTCAGAGTAACCGTGTACTCACCATTATCTGCAAAGGTGTGTTGTACATTTTCACCTGTAATCGTGTCGCTACCATCGCCAAAGTTCCAGGTGTAAGTAAGGGTGTCATTACCAGGTTCAGTAGCTGTGGCGGTAAAGGTGGCTGTTTCCCCTTCATTTAGCTGGCTTTTACCGGAGAGGTTAGTAATTGAGGGTAGTAGATTATTAACGGTAATAGTGACGGTGGCTAAGTTTGAGGTTAAACCTTGGCTGTCTTGGATGGTGTAGGTAAAGCTTTCTGTCCCTGCAAAGGTGGGGTAGGGGGTGAAAGTGATTGTACCATCTGGGTTGATTGTGATTGTACCGTTGGTTGGTTGAGTGGCGATCGCTAGTGTATTTTGGTTGAGGGTAGTGTTAGTGCGATCGTTGGCCAGGACATTGATAGTAACGGGTTGACCTTGGTTAGTAGTTGCAGTGTCATTATTTGCAGTTGGAGGATTACCGACTTCCGTAATCAAAATAACATCATCTAAAATCACGCTACTGTCTACTTGACCAAAACCGAGTAAATCAAAGTAGAGAGTGGCGAAAGTTCCAGCTTGGAGACTGCTGATATCAATGTTGACCGTTAAAGGCGAACCCACACTACCAAAAATCTTCACTTGCGGTGCTGTGAAAATTTCCCCATCATTTTGAATATTCAGCAGTGCATCGGTTTGGGTGAGTCCGGTAACAGTTCCTAACAGGGGTTGCATGGTTTGAGTGTTGAGTAAAGCCACCTCAAACGCATCGGGAGGATTGAGTAAAGTGCTACCTAAATTAGTACTGAGAATCTTAAACTGGAGAGTTTTTGCATCTTGAGGAATGACGAAGCTTTGGGATAAACCACTGTTGAGATAGTCGCCTTCATTAATTTGGACAGCTTCATTGACAATAGAAGCATTACCACGCAAATTCCATCCAAATTGAGAATTACTGGGGTTATTAATGTTGAAGCTACCGTTAACAATACCTGCAGTGAAGTTAGTTAACTGAGTCGAACTAGATGCCAAACTTAGAGATAAAGATGGAGATAGTAAAGTCTCAGATGTGGTGAAGTTAGAAATATGCGATCGCGGATGACGGCGTACTCCTGCTGGTAGTGTCGCACTCATTAAGCGGTACGGTTGAATGCTAGCATCAATATCTGCTAAACCTAGAACGTGACCGAGTTCGTGAGTAATTACTGTTAATAAATCGACCTTACCAAAGGCGGGACTATTTTCTTGAGCCTGAAATTCTGCTTCCGAAACTGCTGTCTGAAATTCACTACTGTTTGCCGGAGAATCATCGATAAACCATCCATAACCAGCTGCATCCCGGTCAATCTTAATTGTCATTCCTTCAGTGAGAGCCAGAGTTGCACCTGTCAAATCAGTAACTTGGAATTGTACATTTTGCAGTTGGTTTAATTTATCTAACCCTACATTTGTTTGTTGCCAATCTGAGATGGCTTGATTTTTTAAGCTACTCAATACATTTGTGGTGAATAATTCTCCTGAAGGATTAAGTGTATTTGTTGATAAGGTTTCAGCCAGTAAATTTTGACTAAGAGAATTATTAATAGTGATAGTTCTACTTTGGGTAGAAGTTCCGCCATCATTATCTTCCAAGAGAATAGATACTGTATAGGTTGTAGTGGGTTCATTTCTCTTGGCATAAATATGGCTGTATTCAGGTATGCTAAATACTTCATCTTCAGGACGGTCTTCTGGAGTAAAACTGCGTCCACTTACTCCACCATCACCCCAATCAATAAACATGGTGACAGTATCTTTTGTGCCAACGTCAATAAATGTGCCATTAATCAACGTGACTTTTGCCCCATTTTCAATCGGACTTTGTTGGAAATCAAAAGCTAGTAATTGTGGTACACGATTCTGCACAATTTGATTGAGTGTGACAGCAGAAGCAGCAGAATTACCCAGTTGGACTTGAATATTATAAGTATCTTGTGATGTGCCGTTGGGGTCATCATCTAGATAGCGGTGTTCTAGATAAATGGGAATAAAATTATTGTTGGGATTGGGATTTGTAAATGTATATCTTTGTTGTGGTGTACCATCACCCCAACTAACTAAAATCTCTGTAGCGAAACAGCCACCACCAGCAGTCA
The DNA here is from genome assembly GCA_015296085.1 of Trichormus sp. M33_DOE_039. Taxonomy (GTDB): domain Bacteria; phylum Cyanobacteriota; class Cyanobacteriia; order Cyanobacteriales; family Nostocaceae; genus Trichormus. The sequence continues at coordinate 15,799 of DVDT01000060.1, forward strand.
CAACACCTGTGATTTTTGACAGTCCATTTTCATCAATTACTGGTGAACTGAGTACCACATTTTGGAGAGTTTGCAGCCCAGGATCACAATTATCAATCAGGGTAATATTATCAATTGCTATACCCCCATTAAATCCATCAGCCATCACATCATTGCGGCGAATAATTAATTCTGCAATTTGACCTAATGCTTCTGTGGGTAAAGCAAAATTTCTTGACAAGAAAGTCGTAGAAAATCCTAGAGGATCGTTGCCGACTGGGTCTTGACCTACTTGAATATTCCCGACGGGGACAATGCGACCGTCAGCTAATCTTAATTCAATCACCACCTCATCATCGGTAACGGGGATAATGGGTAGATCTAGAGGTTCAGGGAAAATGTTTAAAGGTTTGAGTAGATGAGCTGTAGAAATCTGTAAAAACTGTTGACCATTGGGGGGAATGTAAAACCTGTTGTGAACAATCTTCGGAATTGATTCATCTAGTTCAAAAGCGAAATCAATGAAATTTTCTTGAGATTGTTGAACTAATTTTTGTCCGATATCAGATAGTACTTCGATACCAGAACCTTTTAACAGAGCCAGGCCAAATTCTCTGTCTCCTTTCCCAATACCATCGATAATTGCATCAACCAGAATTTCCATGACATCTATGATATCGCTACTGGTTAACTTATCTTTGCCATAAGCTTCAATGGCATTAATAATATCCTGTGGAACCGCTATTTGTTTGATTGTTTCTAATAACTTATCCCATTGCATATACCATTGCAGATTCCAGCCTTGATTAAATTGACCTGAACCTCCATGAAAAGACCAACCAGGGATTTCCCAACCGAGGGGGAATCTACCAAAAATTGGGCGGAAACTCGACTGAAAATCTCCATTAAATATCGGTGCAACAAATCCTTGATTTCCTCCCTGTTCGGTATTATTTGTGGTGATGGGAACAGATTGAGAACTTTGAGGACGTAAATTAGCACCACCACCTAGCGCAGAATAAAACCAACCTGCACCGATTCCTTCCCAGGGTGCTGTATCTTCGGCAGAATTAAAATCGGAAGTCAGAGTAATTTGAGTATCCCAAGGTAAGTAAAATTCGGTTTCTCGCGCCCGATACCAAGGATTGGAAACTTGATCATATAAATTCAGATCGCCATACTTGCGCCAAATTGGTTCGGCATCAAATTCTGATAAGCTTAAATCGGCTGTTCCTGCATACCAAGATTTCACTCGGCTATGAGTTTTTGCACCTATTTGAGCTTGTGTAAATCCGGCTCGGTTATCCAGCCAAAGATTAATATCAGCCTTCTCAATTAATCGACCATTAGGAGTAATAGATAAAACATCAGTATTAAAAATCCCTAATGCTGCTTCTTTGCCTAATTTTTGATAGTAATTATCATGAAAAGCAACATTTGACCATCTTTGCACATCAGGATCTTTCAATTCCGCATACAACAATTTATCATAATTAGCGACTTTCAAAACTTTTTCAAATATGGCATCAACGATTAAAGCCGGAATGTTTAACTTTCTCGCTTTGAGAATCCAAATGGGTAATTTAGCCACCACTGACCAAGGCAGATCTAAAGAGTCTTGTTTAAAATCATGGGGGTCGAGAGTTGTCATGTGAATATCATCAATGGCGGGGAAATACATCCCTAGACGCTGAATAATTTCACTATTAACAACTGCGCCGCGACTATGACCAATAAAGTGTAGGGGTGAGGCGAAAACTTTGCCATCTAATTCTTTATTTAAATTGACTAAAGCGGCAAAAAAGGCATCGGCGGCGGCTTCAGAAAAACCAGAATCAGAAATGTCAGATTCTTCATTCCAATCGGGAATCAGAACTAAGGGTTTGCCTTCGGTAGCCCATCTGGCATCTAAACCAGATTGAGGAGAAAACCAACGTCCGTTGTAGCGATCATACATAAAGACTTCACTGCCGTCACCGCCACTGACTTGGGAAATGTAGCTACCCATGTCAACAAATGCTGAGGGAGCTTGAAATGGCAGATCGGCAAAACTCAAGGAAGGCTGAAAACCATGCGTGATAATTGTCACGCCATTAAAGGGTGTATTTAATTTAATTGGTGCAGTTGCAAATTCTCCTTTTCTAATTGTTTTCTGTCCAGTTTTTCTAGTGGCTTCTACTGCCCAATAATACTTCTGTCCGGCGGTTAATGTGCGGTTATCAGGCAGAATGAAACTGTCATTATCATTGGTGTTGAAAGACTCATTACCCCACACCCACTGGTTAGCTTGTTGATCCCAAGTGGCAGTCAGAATGCGATTGGGGTTGATATCCACAGGTTGATTGATGCGGGAGGGAACAGTACCCGGTAAATCGCTGGGTAATAAGCCTTCGCCTGGGGCAAAAACACTGACATATAATTTCACTTCTCGAATATCTTCAGCTGTTACGCCATTGGTATATTCCCAGGTAAATTCCGGGGTTAAGTCCTCCAATCGATTGGCGTTGGTGCTAACTGTGGGTGCGGTCAATTTCAGCCATTCATTTTGCTGCATAGCAATACCGAAAGCATAACCGCCGATAGGAGCTTGGGTACTGCCATTAGGTACACCGACGCTGGGGGCGACTCTGGAGGTAAAGCGGTAGACGTTGTTATTATCTCTGGGATTAATTAAGGTGTAGTCGGCTTTGAAATCGATGTTGAGATCATTTTCGCGATCGCTGGCTTTCCCCCCACCGGGACGGCCATAGCTGTAAAATCCGTCAATGGGAACTGATGTTAAATCATAATCTGATTGATTCAGAGTATTTAAGATTGCCCGGACATCGTAAATATACGTACCTGCACCATCACCTTTAGCGGCAACAAACAAGCGTTCCCCATCTGGTGATAGAACTAGGTTTTCGGGGAAAGTCCAAGGAATCGGGCGAGTAGCTGCTACTAGTTGCCGTTGTCCGGCTCTATTCAGGGGATCACGAATAATGCCGACATTGCCACCGGCTGGGCGGTAGTTAATGTGGGATAGATAATTAAACCAATCTTCGGGAGAGTAGGGATTATAGTTCGGATCTTTGGATATGACTCCATGAAAATAAGTGTTATAGGCAGAAACAAAGGCATAATCAACTGTTTGGGTTGCGCCTAATGTGCCGGCTGGTAATAAAGCAATTCCTGAGCCGTTATTTACGTCAAAATAATCGATCCTGCTGCCTAATGTTAAATCCAGACTATCGGCAAATGTATCATTTTGCAGGATACCGAAGCCGCGTAAATCTTCAGAGCGATTGGTAAACAGCATCACATCGGGATCGGCAGTAGGAACGATCGCATAGGGTTCTCTACCAACCGGGATGACTTTAATTTGCTGCCAATAGGTCTCTGAATCTGGATTGACATCAATGACAATGACATTACCTGATTGACTTTGTTGTCCATTCACCCAACCAAATCCCCTTTGTCCTGGGGCTGTAGCATAGAGTTTTGTGCCGTCGCTGTTGAAAGCTAGACGAGGAATACCATGAATAGAACCGACAGGAATAGTTTCAACCAGTTGATGATAGGTCTTTGATTCAGGTTGAATATCAATTACGTAAATTTGCGGCAGGAAGCGATCGCTAACATAAAGATAATCCCCCTCGTTATCTGTAATTGCCCAGTAGGGAGTAGCTCCCCATAACCTAATAGAATCAACTGTTTGTGTACTCGCATCGACATCCAGTTGTCGTAACGCCTGCATATCAATAACAGAAACGTCGCCATTACCCCTAGCTGCGTAGACACGGGTTAAATCAGGGGTAGGAGCAACACTTTGAGCAGCGACAAACCCATCTTGGAGGGTGAGTCTAGCAACTAAATCACCTGTTTCTTGATCAATAAAACCAAGACGACCGCCACCTAAAGCCGAGATGGCATACTTACCATCGATGTAATCCCCAAAGGAAATTCTATTGCTAAAAAATTCAGTTGGTATTTCCTCAATTAAAGGTGTAGCAATACGTTGGACTCCAGGACGAACAACGGAGACATCCGCTAAACCAATCAGGACACTTTGAGGAACGATGACTTTAATTTCTGTATTGGTTACAGATTGAATTGTTCCTTCTACCTGAGTGCCGTCGGGATTATGGAAATAAACTTGCGGGGTAGCTGTTTTATTGGGTGTGTAGTCGTCGCCCCTAAAGCGATTGCCACTTAAAGTAACTAGAGTTCCTGAGTCAGTCAATTCTAAATTGGCAAAAAGAATCAGGGGATCTAAGTACAGGTCTTGAGAGGGTGGAATCGGAAGTGGAGGAATTTGTAGAGTATTCACACCAGGGCGCACTTCTAAACCATAGCTATTGCGAGATGGTAAGCCGACTTGGGGAATGGATAATACGTCAATGAGTTTATAGCCAGTGGGTACGACGGTGGCTAAGGTGGCGGTAATACCAATCACAGCGATCGCCGCACTCACTCCCCCTAAGGATAGGGACTGAATACCAAATTCTTCTGGGGCGGCAAAGGTGCGATCTGCTACTGAAGGACTATCATTAATAATCGCGATTGCATTGCTGGAGTTACCTGCAAATTCGAGGTTAATTGTTCCCAAGGCATCAGCTGAGGCTGTACCCATAAAGTATGTTCCGCTACCCCAAATGCCAGTAAATGGGGGTGAAGTTGTCCGCGCATAACCATCACTACCGACAACACCTTTTTCTAATTGCAGCCAAACTGGTTGTTCTCCTCCGGTAGTATCGGGAACGGTACTGGCGCGGAAGAAATAAACTTCTGTGCCGGCTGCAATACTGGTATCGACGGGTAGAGTTAACTGAATTGGTTGATTGAGATTGCGATCGCCTAAATTTAATTCAAAGGCTTTCAACACTTGGAACGGTTGGGGAATTAGATAAGGTAAGCTATCCACAGCCACATCGTTAATACTGACTGTGGTAACTTCCGATATCGTTCCTGGGCCAATACTAATTAATGAACCGTCCGCACCTTGAACAATTCCCCCCTCTTTGCCAATGGTGACTGGCCCGACAATGGGATTGGTAATTTGAACGGGGATTAATACCTCAGATCCACCATTGATGACTGTAATAGTTGTCACACCTGGGTTTTTGGCGGTGACTAAGCCATCGCTACTCACCACCGCCACATCGGGATTACCGACAAAATAGCGGGTGCCTTTTTCAGCTTGAGTTAAATCGATTTGATCGAGGACATCAATTTTTAACTGTCTTGTACCGATTTGAGCAGGCAGAGAAAGGGTTTGAGGATAGGTTTCTAAGCCTGCAATGACAATTACTTGGTCTAAGGATTCTGCGGGAATGCCGACATTAAAGGCGGTGACGGCTTGGATGCCGTTGCGAGATGCGCTAATTAGCCCTGTACCATCAGCTAATGCCAATACTTGACCACGGGAATTAATCGTGGCGGCTGTGGGATTGCTGGATGAGATGGTGAGATAATTGCCCGTGAGGATGACATCTTGTTGGTCAGCGAAATCACCGAGGAAAATTAACTGAGTGCGATCGCCTGTTTGCAGTAAAGGATTACGATTTTGGATATCTATATTAAGTAGTGGTGCATCACTCACCTTCACTGTCACTTTTACAGGAATAGCCGCACCAAAGCCGTCATCTGCTAAAAGCTCAAAACTAGCATTACCGATATAATCAGCAGTTGGCGTAAAGATTGCTCCCACACCATCAGCACTCATCTGCACTGTCCCGTTGACGGGATTCAGGACACGATAATATACAGCATCGCCGTCGGGGTCTGTTGCTAAGTTGGTTAAGGGAACTGTCACCGCTAAATCTTCATGGGTGAGAATCGAGGTTGTCTGCACCACAGGTGCTTGATTCGCCACAAAACCGTAGTTGCTGCCTAATATCTGCACATCTGTAGCGTTGATGCTACCGTCTCGGTTCACATCCAGGTTGACATTATATTTTGTATCTCCCTGTTGACTACCCAATGCAGATATCAACTGTTGACTATCTAAGCCATCTACTCGACCATCGGCGTTGACATCCCCAGCAACGAATAGTTGCAATGAGTAACCACCAGCCGTGTTATTCTTGGCGTTGATTTCTAATAGATGCAGCCCTTCACGATTCAGGGCATATAAAGCAAACGCACTATTGGCCGTTATTTGAGTCGCCAGGGGAGTTAAACCGTTAATTACAGGCAATTGTGGCTGTAATAAACTACCTGTATTGGCTTGGAGTTTTACCCCTAAGAGTATTACATTAGTTTCCGTTGCCCGCAGTTCCGAACCGCGCACGCTGAAGGTGTAACGCTGTGTTTCACCAGCGGTTAAGTTACCTGTGGTGGTTGTGGGAATAAATTTATTGGCACTGCCTAAGTCTGCAAGTACGGGTAAGACTTGTGGTTGTTGTTGATTGTAGAGAATGGCTGCCCCAACTTGACCCGGTGAAGGTGCAGTTAAGGTGAGAAGATGTTGATTATCCTGGGAGTAAGCGTAACGCTGAGACTCGCCTGTAAATAGTTGTCGTGCTGCTAGTAGATTACCGTTATCATCGTAAGTGTAAGCCACTACTCGACCATCAGGAGCGGTGATCTTGCTGAGTCTTCCTTGGGCATCGTGGACAAAGCTAACTACCTCACCTGTGGAGCTGGTGATGCCACTATCTGTGTAGATAAATTTGACATTATTAGGTGTAATTTGTTCTTTGACTTTACCTGCGGCATCAAGATGATAAATTGTGCCATCGGGTGCTGTGAGAGTATATTTGTTACCGTTGAAGGTGCTGCTGGCTGGGTTGTAAGGTTGAGCAGTTTTGAGTTCGTAGAGTTTATTTCCAGCTAAAGTTAACAGTGCATCCACTGACTGCAAACTATAGTTAACCCCAGGATCAGCTACCCAAGCGGGGGTGTAGTAAATTAAACCAGGAATTTCTCGTTTTTCTGGTTGGAAGGTAAATCCGACTCGTTGACCATCAGGTAAGCTTAAGTAGAGGCGTGTGCCTACACGGAAGGGATTGTAAGCACCTAATGTTTCTCTACCAGTTGCAGGGACATTGGTTTGGATATTAGTATCCGTATTTGCCAATCGCCAACCGTAACCAAAAGTTCCTGATTGTTGATTATTTAAAGAATCATAAGCGCGGACTAAATTGAGAGTTGTGCCCGCAAAATCAACAGTTAAATCTGTTTCTCGGCGTTGATATTGGGTTGGTTTTTGTGGGCTATTAATTTCGATGAAGGCTTCAGTTGTAGTGCTGCGTCCACTAATATCAGTGGCTTGTAATCGCAATTGATAGAATCCGTTGCTGAGTAGTTGAGGATCTATTTGAGATAAAGCAGAATTATTGACAGGAGTTTGACCGCTCGCTAATTTTTGCCAATGATTACTATTGAATGGTGAGATTTCTAATATCCAATCATCTAAATTACTATCAATAACATTACCCAAGATATTAGTAATATCTGTTAGTTTTCTGCCATTGAATCCAGTACCAAAATTGACGGCTGGAGCTAAATTATCTTGTGGATCTCTAACTTTAATGACTGAACTGATTGTTCCTTCTAAACCATCAACATCCTTGGCTGTAGCTTCAACAATATATTTACCGGGTGCAGTTGCTGTAAATTCTCCTCTCCCTTGGGCATCTTTAGATACTAACTGACCATTGACTTTAATAGTGATGTTAGCAATATCTCCTAGACTGCTGGCTAAAGCATTAATTAAAATTTTCTGTCCTGGAATAGCAGGGAAGCTAGGAGTTAATTCGATGGTGACGGGTATGGGTTCTGGGGTTAAAGTTGCTTTAATTAAAACTGTTTCACTGCTGGTGGTTTCTCCATCACTCACTATAAATGTGATGGGATATTCTCCCATTTGTCCAGGGCTAGGAATCCAGGTAAATTCACCTGTTTGAGAGTTGATTGTTGCTCCTTCTGGTAATTGATTGGCACTGTAGGTTAATTGTGTATTGCTGTCTGGATCTGTGCCAATTAAGGTAAATTTTAAAGCCTGTCCTAAGACTGCTGTATGGCTAGAAACTTGTAAGGATGGTGCACGATTAACATTATCAATTTGGATGGCGACATCAACTGTACTAGTTGCCCCTTGGGGGTCAAAGGCAGCAAATTTTAGGGTATAGTTTCCGGCTTGTTCGTAATTAGGAGTCCAGGTAAACTGCTTGGTTTCGGGGTTGAATGATGCCCCAATCGGTAACTGAGAAATTGGTGATATCGATAGACTATCACCATCTAAATCATTGGCAGCTAAGGTAAATTGTAAAAGTGTATTTTCTCTGCCTGATTGTGATGGTAAAGGAATTAAAACTGGGGCTTGATTAGTATTATTAACTTTGATGGTAATTGTTTGTGCACTAGATTTATTACCATCACTAGCAATTAATTGAATATTATTGTATGACCCAGTATCATTGAGGGTTGTTTGCCAAGTTAATGCGCCTGTAACTGGGTTTAAAATTGCATTGACTGGTAAATTAATTGCAGAATAAGTCAAGACATCGCCATCTGCATCGGTGGCGTTGAGGTTGAGGCTAAGGGTTTGACCTTCGGCTAGGGTTTGGTTAGTTATTGGTGATAAAACTGGTGCTTGGTTAGCATTTCTTACCTTTAACTTGAATAATTTCTGGTCACTTAAAACCTCACTAATATCACCACTACCGCTGTCAGTCACCTTTAAGGTAATGTCATAGTTACCAACATCAGCAGCAGTAGGAGTCCAAGTAAAGATAGCTTTACCGTAAACTGAAGTCGGCACAAAGGTTGCACCATTGGGAAGTCCGACAGCACTAAATGTTAAATTATCTTGGTCTTTATCATTAACTAAAACTTCAAATTGCAATTGTTCACCGACAACAGCAACTTTATCGCTAACAAAACTGAGTTGTGGTGGCTCATTAGGTGCGTTGACGGTAACAACGAAGGAATATTCTTGTGACTGTACAGCAGATGCGCCGCCACCATCACCGTCATCAGTGGCTTTTAAGGTAATGGTGTAATTGCCACTATCATTAAAGCTGGGTGCTAACCGCAATACGCCTTTACCATTACCTTGGTCGGTAAATGTGGCAAATCGGGGGATGCCAAACCCTGGTAAACCTTGGGCTGTGATAGTTAAGGGGTTACCGTCGGGGTCTATAAATTCGACAGGAAGCTCAAGAATTTCACCCCGGTTAATTGTTTGATTGGTGATGGGAGTAATAGCTGGGATGCGGTTAGTGTTGAGTACCTTGATGGGGACGTTGACAACTGTTGATAGATTATTTCCTGTACCGTCTCCGTTGTCGGTAGCAATAAAGGTGGGGGTGTAATTACCAGCAGATGTATATTCAGGTGTCCAAATAAAGTAGCCAGTTTCTGAGTCGAAGGTTGCGCCTGTTGGTAAGTTAGTCACAGTGTAAGTAACTGTGGCTTCGCTACCTTCCAAGGGAGTTAACGTCCCATCGGGGAGGCGTTCGGGTGGAACATAGGCTGGGTTGTCGGGGTCAAAGGCGAAGGCGCGGAAGCGAATTTGTTGCCCTTCTTGGACTTGCCAAGCGGCTAAATCATCAAAGATAGGAGCAGCATTAGCATTTAAGACAGTGATTTTTGCGGTTTGGCTGGTAACTGACTCGCCATCACCAGCACTAAAGGTAATTTCAAATTCTCCGGCTTGGAAGAAGGTGGGAGTCCATTCAAATATGCCTGTATTGGGGTCGAGTTTCGCACCTCCAGGTAATATGTTGCTGAAATAGGTGATTTTCTGTCCTTCGGGGTCGGTGGCGAGTAGTTGAAGGCGGAGTTTTTCGCCTTGTCTCAGGGTGCGTTCTTGGGGACGAGTTAGGGTCGGTGCTTGATTTTTGGGTGCAATGAGGATAGTTGTAGTTTGGCTAGTTTGGAGTAAGCCGTCACTGACAATAAATTTAACATTCTCGTAAGTGCCAGCAGCATTAAATGCTGGTATCCAGCTTAATTTCTGCGTTAACGGGTCAAAAACTGCACCCCCTGGGAGATTCTCAGCAAAGAAGCTGAGAATATTGTTGTCTGCGTCGATGGCAGAGACAGGAATTTCTAAGAGTTCACCCTCTGTGCCTAGTATTTGTGTGGGCAGGGGACTTAAGACAGGCTGGTGGTTGCCGCCATTGACTTGGATGGTAAAGTTTTGAATGCCATAGCCGCCTCGTGAGTCGTAGACGCGCAGTTTAACGGATGTTTCTGCATTACTGCTGCTTGTGGGTGTCCAAGTGACTAACCCAGTGGCAGTATCTACCGTCATTCCTGCTGGGCCTTCATAGAGGAGGTAAGCTAAAGCTACACCATCGGGGTCACTTGCAGTGGCTTGATAAGTGTAAGTTTCTCCAGCTTTGGCTGTGAGAACGGGGGCAGAGGTAAAGTTTGGTGCTTTATTAGAAGTGGGTAAGGCATAAATTCCCGGTGCGAGGCTAACGCGCAGTTGTTCGGGATTTTGGACGGTGATGACTTTGCCACGAATCGATTGACCAGGGCTAAGGCGACCGTTGGTTAAGCTGTCGCTGAGGTCGATTAAGTAAGCACCTTGGTTAGTTGTACCGCTATTGCCGAGGGGAATGCCTGTAAAGTTATTTTGGGGTTCTAAGAGTAAGACTAAGGGGATGAGTAAGTCGTAGTCGGTCTTACTGGTAATGATGACATCATAGGAGATGGTTTGAGTTTGGCGATCGCTGCGGGGATTATCAAATTTAAAATCAACGTAGGGTAAAAAGTCGGAGATGGCTGTAAAGTCATCAACGTAGTCTGCCTGCATCTCCAGTCCAGCTAGACTTTTCACCGTATTTTCTACTCGCAGTTCATAGCGGTCAGGAATTAAGGCATCAAAGGTTAGTTGAACTGTGCGGGTAGCTGCGTCATAGTTAATGGTTTGCGGTGTGAGGAAGCCTAGGCTATTACCTTGGAGTTTAAAGTTATTGAGATTGAGAACAGAACTACTCTCACCAGCATTGCCTACATACATATCTTGGTCAAAGCTGATGCTGACAGTATTGTAGGGTAATGTAATGTTTGCATCCGGGGCGGGGTTGGTGGCAATAACTTTGGGTGCGACCACCGGACTTAAAACATCAATTTGACGAGATTGACTGATTAAAACTCGACCGTCAGCAGTCGCCTTGATCATATCGCCACGGCTACCACCCTGGGTAACTTTCACAGTTCTTAAGGTGGTGACATCTACCATTGTCATCTCACCCTGGTTACTGGATATAAATAACAATCCTGCTAGTTGTGTACCGTTCACGCCAAAGGTGAGGGAGTCGATAGCAGTATCAAAACTGAGGACACGTTGGGCTTTACCTGTGTTGTCAAAGCGGATGATATCACCTCGTTGTGGCCAAGTTGCCGCCCACAGTTGCCCATTGGGACTAAAGGCCATGTTCCCCACGCGGATATTGCTGAATGCAGTGAAGGTGGCGGTACTGGGGTCAAAGATTTCTACACCGTTACCAGATGAGAGATAAATTAACCCTGTTTCGGGATGAATGGCTAAGGTTTGGGTGATACCGTTGCCATATTGGTTGAGAATTGCCCCGGTATTGGGGTTGAGTTGGAGTAAGGGGCCGCCGCCTGTGGTCGCCCAGAGGTTGCCGTTGCGGTCGAAGGCGAGGTCAAAGATGGGATGGGGTAAGGTAGCGAAGGGATTTCCGGCTGCCCCTCCGGTTTTGGGAATAGTGTAGAGTTGGTTACGACCTAAGCCACCACTAGCAATGACTGTACCATCTGCACGAGTGGCGATCGCCATCGGCCCAATATTCCCATGACTTTGGCTAATCCCTGTAGCAAAGGCTTGGACTGTAAAGGGACGTAGGGTTTGGGTAAATTCAGATGGTTGCGTTAATGTCCCTGGTGCAGGTATCAGCTTTTCTGCTTCTGTAAATAAGGGGTTGGTTGAGGGTTGGGTGCTGGGCTGTGGTGGTGTGCCTAAGTCTTGGGTTGTTTGGTTAACGGTAGGTAATGACCCTAAATTTACACCAGAACCATCATCTGGGGGAGTAATGCCGAGTCTGGGTTGTTCGCGGTTGCCAGCATTATCGGTAGCGAGGGCAATAAATTCATAGGTGTGTCCGGCTTCACCTTGGAAAATGGCTGAGGTGGCTGTAGTTTGCCGTTGCCAGATTTCAAAGTTGCCGCCGTCTTTGGCTACATATACGGTAACGTGTTTGACACCTGAACCTGCACTGTCATCAGTTGCTTGCCATTGGACGAGATAATCAGAACTGCTACTGCTTAAAGGTTTAGCAGTGAGTTGAGTCGTTGGTGCTTGGGCATCAACTACATTGCTTAAAGCTGTGGTATCTAAGGGGGCAGCAGTGTTAAAGATGACTCGCGCTTGAGAGGCGATCGCGCTGCCAGTGGTAATATCTGATTTGGGTTTAACTGTATAGGTAACAAAACCTCTACCTGCACCATTGGCATCATTGGCAGGTAATAAACCAATGTTGGGGTCTTGAATAACTTCCCCGGTATCAGGGTTAATTGCTTGTAATAGCCAAGTTGCTGTTTTCGAGAGTGGGTCAAGTCCGGCACTAATGCGTAACAAGAAGCCTTTGGAACGGACAAAATCAAATGTCCCTTCAAAACTACCCCTACCTGTGGGTAAGTTAACTTGAATATCCCCTAGCTGCATATCCCCTAATTCAAAGGTACGGGGATCTAAGTCTGCATCTAATTGAGTAACAATGCGGACTTCTCCTACCTTAGATGAGGCTGTAGCAGCATTTTCAAAGCTAATTGTATACGGTAGTGCCTCACCCAGAGGTAAAAATCCTTGATTACCAAATCCTAGGGGGCCTGTTAGGCTTGCTTGTTCGCCCACACTCCCTGCGGCGTTGAAGAACCGGGCAAAACTGGGGGTTGGTACGGTGACAGAACTAGGTAAGTCTAAGTTGGCACTACCATTTTTATTACTAAACGGTACGTAAATATTAAACGCCTCAAAGTGGGTGCGTTGCGACAGTCCCAAATCGTAATCTTGGAAGTTGGGTAAATTTTGTGTGCCAATCTTGGTAGAGTCGTTGCCGTACCATTGCCGTACTTTATCGAAGAAACTGACCAAGTTACCATCGGTAATGATTTGATTTCCCGACGGGCCAGCCAGTATCCCTGTTGCCAAAGTCGCCATTAAACTGACTACTAAGGGATTTTGTCTCACCGGTGGGGCTTGGTCTTCGGGACGCAGTAAGCCGGCAATTTCTAAAGCTGCTAAGTAACTTTGTACCCAAGCTTGTTCATCTGCGGCTAAGACAATTAAACCTTGGGAAGCAGTGGCATCATTTAAGATGGCATTCCGCAGTTTTAAGGCTTCTTTGGTCTGCTGGTCGATAAATTCTTGGCGAGTTAAGGCTGTAGCGGCTGCAATAATCGGGAATTGGAAGGCAACATCGAAGGGGTCTGCTTCTGCTAATGTATCTAATTTACCTGTATTGAAGTCAGGTAAAACAGCCGGATAAAACTGTTGTAAATCTGCTGGGGTGTTAATTTTGCCTTTAAGTTCGGGGTAAGCTTCATAAATTGCCAGACGTAAAGCAATAAAATCTCTATCAGTAATTGCCTTAACTCCTGGGTAGGTTTGCGCCGTAAAGGTACGTCCTACATAGCCACCTGTAGGTAAGTCAAAAATATAGCCTGGTGCTAGGTTGACTCCGGTAGTATTGACATCGGAGATTAAACTTGCCCAAGGTACATCTTTTAAGGCTGCGCTTTCGGGTTGTCCGCCGAGGTTGGAGGAAAACTTGAGATATGGGAAACCGTAAACTACACCATTTTTCCCTAATTCTGGTACGCCAAATTGGAATTGCACATAGGGAGTATCAATATTACTTAAGTTCTGTACAGATACCCCATAAATTCCTGCACCCCCCACTCCCAGCACACGGGGGCCACCCAAAGCAATATCTACATCCGGTTCAAGAGCGCGTTCTACTAAGTAACGGTATGGTACGATCGCAGTCTGTCCATCAGGGTTAATCACCTTGACATCATATAACCCATGTACTGCCTCGCGTAAATCAAAGATGGCAATGATTTTGGTACTGTCAATCACCTCGTAGCGGACTGGTTGATATTCTGCAAATCCTGGTCTAACTAACTTAACTACCGCACCTTTTTGGAACTGCGCCCCGCGAATGGTGGTGGTAACATAGCGACTATCTCCACCACGGTCTGTAGTGACATCAGTAATGCCAAAGGGTAGGACATCGGCTAATAAGTTAACAGTAGTGGCTTTACCACTATCCCGCACCAAGATATAGTACACGCCTGGTTTCGTGGTGGGAATAATCGCAGTTTGATTGGGGCTTAATTGCCCTTCATAGGCAGCATCATAAACAATATCTGTCGGAACATTGCCAAAGCGTAGGAATAATTCATTAGCTGATTCGCTATCTGTACCTGTCACCCTTACCCGCAGAGTTTGATTTTGTTGTACCTTGACTTGGAAAAGTTTTTCTTTACCAGTGGTTAAGTTAGTGGTGAGAGGTACGCCTAATTGTAATTCTTCGACGGTGACATTCAATGGGTCGGCGGAAGCTGTGCGGTTATTGGCTTCGTTTGAACCTTCATACACCTGATTGAAAATATCAGGACGGATAATAATTCTGTATTGTCCGGGAATGGCTGGGGGTAAGGCGGCGGTGAGTTTGGATGTGTAAGATTCGCCTGTTTGCAGAGTTCCCTTAAATCCTACCCGACCAATGACGACATCATTAATATCCCAAATGTTGTCTGTGGAGAGGTAAACTGCATCAGTCCATTCACCGTTGGCTTTGTAATTACCTTGGTTAAATACAGTCCATTCTAATTGGATGTTATCACCCGTTTTGACTGACCCAGGAACGGTAATTGTCTCTACCTGTAAATCAGATGGTGGCGGTAATTCAATAATTAAAGGTTGCAAACTGGGGGTAGCGTTATTTCCTTCATTTCCGCCTTCAAAAACTCGACCAATGGGGCTATCTTGTGGTGGGTCGGTGATGACAAAGACGTAGAATGGCCCAGTTAAATCTGTAGGTAGTCTGAGAGTTTTGTTGATGGTGTAACTAGCACCAGCCGCTAATCCGCCAGTATGATCAACATAATCTAAATAGCGATCGCTACGTAAATCTAAAAACTGGTCGCGGGATAAATAAATTAAATCTCGCCAATTCGGTTGTTTTCTGGCTGTATTCCCCGTACTGTTATTCTTAACGGTGTAAGTCAAGTTAAAGGTTTGGCCGGTAATTGCCCGTTCTGGCGCAATTAACGAGGTGACTTGTAAATCTGGCGGTATGGCTAATTGAATCGGTAAGGGAACAGAGGTGATATTATTTCCCTCATCTCGATATTCACCCACACGAGAAAGTCTTCTATCAATTCCATATTCAAAGGGGTCAACAGGATTAGGAACGATATTCGAGTCACTAAACACCAGAATATAGAAATTACCGGCTATACCGTCAGGTAAATCAAGATTAATAGTTGCTTGATAGGAACTACCTGCATCTAACTTGCCAAATCGGTCTAATTCTCCTAATAGTCGGTCTGTCTTATCTAAAGAAGGATCAAGTGATAAATAAACTCTATCTTTCCAGTAATTTTGGCGGGTTTCTCTAGTCCCTTGGTTTTTTACTGTCCAAGTCACAGGAATAATATCACCAGATTGGGGCGTGCTTGGAGGTACAAGAATTTGTGTTACTTGTAAATCTGCTTCGCGGTAAGTTACAGGTGTCAGAGTGCGACTGAGGTTATTATTTCGAGGTTCAAATACTCGACTTTGGTATCTTTCCCGGTTGCGGAGATTATTTTCTGCACCACTAATTTGAACTGAATCACCTTCTTGTACTGCTGGGTCAGCGTTGGTAATTACATAAACATAATATTTGCCACCGATACCTCGCGGTAAAATCACCTCTTGGGTTTGGGTGTAACTTTCACCTGTAGTTAATGGTCGGGTGGGGCTATAAGCAAAGCTACCTAAGTAAGTAGGAGTGAGCGAATTAATGTCAAAGTTAGTAATATCACTGTTTCTGCGGTCAAAGACTGCCAAATTCTGCAAATTGGGGTCGCTGGAAATATAAACATCATCGACCCAATAGCGTGTTCCATCCCAAACAGTTCCGCCTTGGTTGGTGACAGTCCATTGAATTCGGGCTTTTTCGCCTGAGAAGCTTTCCGGTGGAACATTAATTGCAGTGACAACTAAATCTGCGGGGATGGGTGTAACGTTAGTCGCTTCAGTGCGTGTATTGTTATTAGTGTAGGGACCTTCCCAAGTTGATTGCAGACTTGCATCCCGTTTCACATTGGTTTCCACAATCACATACTGACCAGATGCAGCCGGACTGAGGTTAAATGTCTGGTCTATGGTGTAAGTTTCATTCGCTTTCAGTTTCCCCGTCCGGTTAATCTTACCTAAAACCCAGACTTTAGCATTACGGTCTTCTAAATTGGGTTTATCTGATAAATAAACAATATCCGTCCAAGTCTCAGTTAAGGTTTCTGTCGTGGCTTGGTTTTGGACTGTCCATTTGACGTTAAATGGTTGACCACCTTGGGCTTGAGTTGTGGGTGTAACTGATGTCACCACTAAATCTGGCGGTGGTGTCAATAAAATGGTGATGGGTCGCGCTTTATAGTTGTTATTGTCTAATTCGTTGGGATCATCAGGGTTAATGTTGATATCCCTGGTGTCTTCCAAAACGACATCATAAGCATCTGACCAAGGCGTAATGTACCATTCCCCAGTCAGTTGTCCTGGTAAGGTGACTCGGACAATTTTTTCATAACCTGCACCCACTTTTAATGAACCAGAATGAGAGACTGTTGCTAACAAAATGTCATTGGGAAGGGGTGGGTTATCACGGGTAATGGGAGAGGGACGATTTTTATCTCTAGTTAACCAAATTGTATCTGTCCAACTGTCACGGTCAGTTTCTCCTACCCCTAAGTTAGTAACTTTATAGCGTACTTCAATTGTCGCACCGTCGAAGGCTTGGTCTGGGGCGATGACGTTGCTGGTTACTAAGTCTGATGGCGGTAAGCCGATGACGTTGACTTGTTTGGCGAGGACATTATTACTGTCGTTGGGATATTCATCAACTTGTGTGCTTGCGTCTGCTTCCACTAATAAAAATGCTGGGCCTCGGAAAAACTTCGGCACAATATAAGGTTGAGTCCGACTGCGGTAGCTTTCCCCTGGTGCTAAGGCTGCACCATTATCTAGTGTCCCTAAGACAATATCATCACTACTAATGCGGCTATCTAACGATAGATAAACCCTGTCGCGCCAACGGGGTGTGTTGGTAGCGACTGTTCCTTGGTTGATGACGACGAAATCTAAGGAAACTGTACCACCAGCTGAGATATTTTCCGGGGCGTTAATTTCTTTGACTTGTAAATCGGGACGGGGTGCTAAAGTAACTTGCAGGATATCCGGGTCAACAGTAGTGTTATTATTGGTCGCCCCATGTTCATACAGGGAGTTACTGGCGTTAGTTTGAATGACAACTTGATACAATCCCTGTAAGGTAGAGGGAATAGTAAACTGTTCGGCACGAGTGTAAAACTTACCCGCTTCTAGTCCACTACCATAGGTAAATGAACCAAGTTGAATTGTTTGACCGTTGGGTTTACCGGCTTCCTGTAAAAATACTCTATCTACCCAAGCTGTAGCAGCGTTACCTTGTCCAATATTCCGCACTGTCCAAGTAACATCAATCTTTTCTCCTGATTTAATCGCTGGTGGGGCAATAATATCACTGACGGTCAAATCCGGCGGCGGGGTTAAGGTGATATTGACGGGGGTCGTAGAAACTCGGCGATTATTGTTGTTGTAAACAAACTCAAATGGCCCGCCTGTTTCGACAACTACGTAATAAGTCCCAGTTAAGCCGTTGGGTAAAGATGCTTGAACGTTGCGAATATAGCTTTGATCTAGTCCTAACGCCCCTGTATGGTTGAATTGTCCTAAGTTGACAACGACATTGTTACCTGCGGCATCCGTCGCTAGTTTAACAGTATCGTACCATTCACTGGTATTAGTAACAGCGATCGCATTCCCTTGATTAGCTACACTCTGGTTTAAGACTGTCCAAGACATGCCCAAGGTTTGTCCACTACTTCCTGTCGCATCAGCACTCACCGCAGAGATGACTAAATCTGCATAGGGAATTGTAACTACATCAAAGAAATTAGTTGCAGCCGCACTGTTATTACTTTCTTGATTGTTTTCCCAAATTTGATTAGTTGCGTCGGTTCTGACAAATAGGCGATACCGTCCTTGGAAGTTATTCGGGAGTAACAGTGTTTCGGTGCGGTTGTAACTTGCACCGACATTCAGCAAGCCGTTGCGGGTGAATTCGCCTAAGATGCGGTCATCATTATTGCCCACAATCTCATCGCTAGAGGCAATAATTCTATCTACCCAACTAGCAATTTTACCTGTGCCGTTGCCTTGATTGCTAACTCGCCAACTAATAGTAACTTCGGCAGGATTGCCAATAGTTAAAGGGGGTGCAGTCACATTGGTGACGACTAAATCTGCGTAGGGTGTTAACTCAATTTTGATGGGTGCAGCTGCAAGATTATTGCTTTCGTCGCTATTTTCCTGAATTTGATTATTCGCATCGGTGACTACTAAAATATAGCGATCGCCACTGATATCTACTGGTAATCTAATATCTAGCTGGGCTGGATAACTCGCGTTAGGTGCTAGGGCTGTAGTTGCGTTCCATTCCCCTAGAAGTAGATCGCTATTATCAAACTTATTATCGCTGGAAAGATAAACGCGATCGCGCCAATTTTTCAGAGTAATTGCTGAACCCTGATTTTTTACATTCCATTCTAATAAGATATTCCCATCAGAAATAACATTACTGGGGAGGTTGATAATTGTTGGTACTAAGTCAGGATGACCAATAAATATAGGATTTTCACCTATTTTCTGATTATTACTATCTCCCAATCCTTCAAAAATCTGGTTATTGCTATCAGTAACTACAATTATTTGATAATTGCCATCAGCTAAAACTGGCAAAGTTAAAGATTGAGTAGCTGTGTAGGTTTCTCCGATAGCTAAAGGTGTGTTTCTGGTAACGCTGGCAAGTAAAGTTGCGTTAGTTAAGTTACCATTCGTAGATAAATAAATCCTATCTACCCAAGGATTTTTTGCCTCTGCCGTCCCTGCATTTTTGACTGTCCAGCTAAAAGTTGTGTTTTCTCCTGGTTGGGCTGTAGCGGGATTATTAATAGCAGTAATTTGTAAATCTGGGTCTGGTTTACGACTGATATTTATAGCTGTACTATTGACATTGTTATTTTCGTAAAGATATTCAAAAACTTGATTATTTATATCAGTAATTACAAAAATATAATAATTGCCTTCAATACCATTAGGTAAGGTTACTTGTGCAGATTTAGTATAGTCTGCGTTAATCCCCAGAGAGCTTATATGACTAACTCGTGTGAGTTCTAAATCATTGCTATCGAGCTGATTATCAGTAGAAAGAACAATGCGATCGCTCCAACTACTAACATTGGTTATCGCTACTCCTTGATTGCGAACTTTCCAGTTAATTTGGACTGGTTCACCACTGACATAACTTCCAGATGTGGTAATTTCTGCTACTATTAAATCAGCGTGAGGAGGAACTGTAACTTGCAGTAAACTAGTAGCAAGATTATTAGTTTCATTAGTTTCTGGTTGCTGTTGATTAGCATCAGAAGCTACCAGGAAATAATAAGTTCCTGGGGTAATATTGGGGATGGTAACTGTTTGACTGAGTGTATAAGTGTCACCACTTGCCAACGGAGTCTGATCTGCCACCGAAACAGAGGTCAAAAGCCGATCTTGAGCATCAATTGTAGTGTCAGTAGATAAATAAATATAATCAACCCAATCTGCTGTTGCTCGTCCTCCACCTTGGTTGGTAACTTTCCAAGTAATGGTGGCGGTGTCTCCCCATGTCACACTGCTAGGAGCATTAGTAATAGTAGTAATTAAGTCTGCTGGAGGTTGAACATTAAAGCTAACAGCACTAAGATTATTATTCTCGTTTGTTTCCCCTTGGTTATTATTGCGATCGGCAACAAACAACAAGTAACGACTACCAAAACTGGTAATAGGTACAGTGATGTTACGGGTAATAGTGTAGTTACCACCTGCTGCTAATGGAGTTTGGGTAGCGATAGATTCACTCGCTACAAAAGTATCTGAGCCATCTAGTATGGTATCGCTAGAAATATATACATAGTCAGTCCAATCTGCTGGTGCAGCCAAATTTCCTTGATTAGTGACAGTCCATGAAACCTCTATTGTTTCACCCACGGCGGCAGCAGTTGGGGCTTTAGGCGCAGACATCACTAAATCCGGCGTACCAAGCTGAATTTCCACTGCTTGGACATTGTTCGTTTCGTTAGTTTCACCTTGATTGTTGAATCTATCTGTGGCAAATAGCAAGTAACGGCGGCCACTAGTAGTGTTAGGAATATTGATATTACGTGTAATGGTATAGCTACTACCTGCGGCTAGTGGGGTTTGGGTACTAATGTATTCTTGTGCAACATAAGTGTCTGAGCCATCTAATGTAGCGTCACTGGAAATATAAACGTAGTCATACCAATCAGCCGGTGCAGCGACAGTACCTTGATTAGTGACTGTCCAGGAAACCTCTACGCTCTCGCCCAAAATAGCGGTAGTCGGGGCTTTAGGTGCAGACAGCACTAAATCTGGCGCATTTAGCTGAATTTCTACCGCCTGAACGTTGTTCGTTTCGTTGGTTTCACCTTGATAGTTATTACCATCGGTAACAAACAGCAAGTAACCGTTACCAATTGTAGTGTTAGGTATAGTGAAATTGCGTGTAATTGTGTAGCTACCACCTGCGGCTAGTGGTGTTTGAGTGCTGATATATTCACCACCAACATAAGTGTCGGAGTAATCAAATATTGTATCGCTGGAAATATAAACGTAGTCATACCAATCGGTTGGTGCAGTGACAGTACCTTGATTAGTGACTGTCCAGGAAACTTCTACTCTCTCGCCCAGAATAGCGGTAGTCGGGGCTTTAGGCGCAGACAGCACTAAATCTGGTGCATTTAGCTGAATTTCTACCGCCTGAACGTTGTTCGTTTCGTTGGTTTCACCTTGACGGTTGCCATCATCTGTAACAAACAGCAGGTAACGGCTACCAATGGTAGTGTTAGGTATAGTGAAATTGCGTGTAATTGTATAGCTACCACCTGCGGCTAGTGGTGTTTGAGTGCTGATATATTCACCACCAATATAAGTGTCGGAGTAATCAAATATTGTATCGCTGGAAATATAAACGTAGTCATACCAATCAGTTGGTGCAGTGACAGTCCCTTGATTAGTGACTGTCCAGGAAACTTCTACGCTCTCGCCTAAAATAGCGGTAGTCGGGGCTTTAGGTGCAGACAGCACTAAATCTGGCGCATTTATCTGAATTTCTACCACCTGAACGTTGTTAGTTTCGTTGGTTTCACCTTGATTGTTGAATCTATCTGTGGCAAATAGCAGGTAACGGCTACCAATTGTAGTGTTAGGTATAGCGAAATTGCGTGTAATGGTATAGCTACTACCTGCGGCTAGTGGTGTTTGAGTGCTGATATATTCACCACCAATATAAGTGTCTGAGGCATCTAATGTAGCGTCACTGGAAATATAAACATAGTCATACCAATCAGTCGATGCAGCGGCAGTACCTTGATTAGTAACTGTCCAGGAAACTTCTACTCTCTCGCCCAAAATAGCGGTAGTCGGGGCTTTAGGCGCAGACAGCACTAAATCTGGTGCATTTATCTGAATTTCTACTACCTGGACATTATTATTTTCGTTGGTTTCACCTTGATAGTTATTACCATCGGTAACAAACAGCAAGTAACCGTTACCAATAGTGATATTAGGTATAGTGAAATTGCGTGTAATTGTGTAGCTACCACCTGCAGCTAGTGGTGTTTGAGTGCCGATATATTCACCACCAACATAAGTGTCGGAGTAATCAAATACTGTATCGCTGGAAATATAAACATAGTCATACCAATAATCTACCAATGCAGAGACAGTACCCTGATTAGTGACAGTCCAAGATAGAGAAATTGTCTCACCCACATTAGCCGATTTTGGGTCTGTAGGCGCAGATATCACCAAATCAGGCGCATTCAAGGTGATAGCTTTCGCTAAAACATTGTTTTCTTCATTGCTTTCAGTTTGGGAATAGGAACTGTCAGCAACAAATAGGAGATAGCGAGCGCCTGCAGTTATATAACTAGGCAAGAAAATACTCTCAGATAAAAAACGGGTAGCACCTGGTTCGAGAGGGCTTTCTTGGAAGAAGTTAGTGAGGTACGTATCACTATTATCTAAAAATTCATCATCGGAGATGTAAACTGCGTTATCCCAATAAGTCGCTGTGGCAACTGTACCTTGATTAGTAACGCTCCAAGATACGGAAATTGTCTCTCCTAAATTGGCTGATGTAGGGGGTGTGAAAACTGACACGACTAAATCTGGAGTAGATATAGTCAGTGCGATCGCTTTGACATTATTTGTTTCATCTATTTCGCTCTGATCATTGCTTTCATCGGTGACAAATAGCAGGTAGTATGAGTCATCACTACTAAAATAGCCTCCACCTTCACCATTACCTCCACTCAAATTAGTAGGTATATAAATGTCAAAAACAGTATTGTAAGTATCTCCTGGTAGAAGTGGTGTTTGGGAACTGGTGTATAAACTACTGCCAACAGCAATATCTGAATAGTCTAGTGTTTCGTCAGGAGAAATATAGACATAGTCATACCAATCAGCCGATGTCGCTACTGTACCTTGATTTTTTACTGTCAAAGATACAGAAACCGTCTCACCCAAAACTGGAGTTGTTAACGGAGTAGCATCTAACACTATTAGATCGGGATTTTCCCTGCTGATCAGAGGAATGATGCGATCATTGTTACTATTATCTATCTCTGATTGTTGATTGAGGAAATCACTACGAAAGACGAGATAGTAATTTTGTAATGCTCCTAAGTCTGAAGGTAAATAGCTTGTGAGAGAAATTTTATAGTTTTGATTAGGTGCTAAAGGTGTTTGTTCACTAATAACAGTACCAGTTAGAAATTGATCGTTATCATCAAAAACTGGGTCTGAAGATAAATATACCTGATCGTACCAATCTCCTATAGCTGTTTCTGTCCCTTGATTGGTAACAGTCCAAGAAACGTCAAAATATTCACCTGCAACGGGATTACCAGACACTGTTATATCGGAGATGACTAAGTCTGCATTACTGCGAGGACTTAAACTAATCGCAAATGGAGAACTGACATTATTGGTTTCGTCAGATTCGGCTTGTACATTACTATTAAAATTGGGAAAGTTGTCAGTAACTGCGAATAAATAGTAATCTCCAGAAGCTATATTTTCCAGCGGTAAGAAAACATTTAATGTTTCGCTAGTATTGGGTGCGAGGGTGCTTAAATGGTAACTCGTAATAATGAGTTGATCAGAGTCAGGATTAAAAGTTTGGTCTGTTGAGAGATAGAAAGAGTCATACCAATCATCATCGGTAGTCGTTCCTATCCCTTGATTTAAGACTGTCCACGAAATTAAGACATTAGCACCACTCTGTACTATTTCTGGTATTTCTACGTTTGTGACCACTAAATCAGGTAAATCAACACTAGCTGTCAACGCAGCATTAAGGAAGCTAAAGCTAGTTGTTATGTCTTCCTCATTTGTGAAGTTTTCTACTTCACTTGTTTTCAAGGCTGACCCAGTAAAATCTTGACTGAGAACTCCTACTATTGGTACATCATTCTGAGTTATCAGGGGGTCTTGGTTAAATAAATTAGTCGATTTTAAACTAAATGTATTACTACTTAAGTTATCTAAGGAATTAATATTATTAAGAGAATATTCTAAAAATAGATCGGTGAATAAAGCATTTCCTGAATGCTGTATGGGTTTGATTAAAGCATTACCTTCATATGTACCAAAATCTGTAATTAACCCTAAAAGGTTGGAGTTTTCTGCTATAGGATTTTGATTAAATTCCATTTTTAAAAGAAAAATTATAAGGTATAAATAGTTTATTGATTATAATTTAATCACAATTTTCACTAGTTTAGTGTATAGAATTTTATCTGCATTTTGGGTAAGGTTGAAGGCAGATAAATTATATTTGTTATGTTATGTGTTGAAAAAAAAGTAAGAGAGATGAATAGTGGTGTATATGCCATAATATGATTATCAATACACTACTATTCATTATTGATTATTTAATTTGCTCCAATAACAACTTGCGGCGTTTCACTCTGTGGTACATCGATAAGATAGCTTTGATTATTTAAAAATTTGCTGTTGACAAGTTCTTTTAGTGTTTCTACGTCGTCTTGCCACTTGTCAATTACTACTCCTATAGCCGACAACCTTGCTGTTGGTTCATCTTGAGTAATAGCATGACTGAAGTTTGCAGAGAACAAAATGGCTGGCTTAGTTGTTTGATCGGGATACTGCAACTGAGCTTCATTGATATCCAAATACAACTGTGTTTCGTCCAGTGTGTAAACCATTCTTACAGAAGCTTCCATCGGTGCAGAGCCAAAGTCTTGCCATGCTCCCGGTTGCAGTAGGTTGCTAAAAGTATAGTTGCGTGCGTTGAAATTTGTCTGTTCGTAAGGCGCGATTCCACGCACATTTATCCCCACACCTTGATAACTTACTTGTTTGACTGTCTGGAGATATTTATGAGCTATGGCGGGGATTTCTACTTCACTGGCTTCTTTGGTGGCGATCGCTTCAGCAAAAATCACTCTATTAACTTCTGCAACTATGCTCACACCATTTTTAAACACAACCTGAGCCGCAGTGTTAGTGATAACTGGTGGTCTAGCTAACTCCCACTCACTAGGAACAATCCCCGTGTACTTCAGGAAGTCTGTGGTCAAAATACTAGGGTTTTGCTGCCGAAGGGCGATCGCAATCAAAAGTTCTTGAACTTCAAAATTTTGGCTCATTTTTTAGTCGTAGAAATAAAAATAAGTGCTATTTTATGCTTAGTTGACATAAGAATACACTTAATTCCCTAGAGATTAAAATAAATTTTTGATTAAGTTTCTGTAAAAAGCAGTGATTATACTTGGTTTTTTTAAAGAAATGTTAAATAATACATAAGTTTAAAAAATATATTATCTCCTGATAACCTTCATAACGTGATTATCTTTGGTGGAGTATAGCTCATCATATAGGTTTGTATTGAACTATAAAGGTGATACATCACTACAAGTTATAATTGGCTAAATTTATGTATTTATTTTATATATGAAAAAGTCGAAATAAATAGTTAAATTCGTATTTTAAAAAACAGTTTTATGATTAAAAATCATTTCAAGCAGGTCAATCCTCGGAAATAATTACATAAATCTTTTGAGTTAAAATTGTAAATTTATTATTAAACGACTTCAAAAATTTTTACCAATTCTGTATTATATATTTCAGAAAAAAGTAGAAATACATACTCATGTATTTTTATTAATTGCTTAATTTCCTGTGTCATGGTAATCAACTAGCTTACTTATAGCGTATCAAGCTAATCTATAAGCACTGCTATGCAAGCTGAGTTAATTAACTTTGCCTCTGTAAAAATTAATTAGGAACATAAGCAGTAATATTAAGTTTTTTCAATACTTAATAAAAATACTAGTTTTATTGCCTATTCGCATAAGTTGCCTAATTAATTTATTCAGAGAAATACACAAAATTTTTGTAAAAATTTTTAGATAAAGCAAAAGGAAAAATAGTGAGCCAAAAATTTGAAGTTCAAGAACTGTTAATAGCGATAGCAGTCAAACAGCAAAATCCCTCAATTTTGACTGCGGATTTTCTCAGATACACTGGAATCATCCCTAGTGATTGGGAATTAGCTAGACCACCTGTTTTGACAAATACTGCGGCTCAAGTTGTTTTTCAGAACGGTGTAAGTCTAATTGCAGAGGTAAATAGAATTATCTTCGCTGAAGCTATTGCGAATAAAGAACCTAGCGAAGTACAAATCCCCGCCATAGCTCACAAATATATTGAGACAGTCAAGCAAGTGAACTATCAAGGAATTGGTATTAACTTAAGAGGTTTTGTCCTTGACGAAACAAAAAATCAAACTACACGCAATTACATTTTTAGCAAACTACTCCAACCAGGAGCATGGCAAGACTTTGGCTCTGCACCTGTACAAGCTTCTATGCGGTTTGTGTATACTCTGGACGACACACAGCTATATTTAGATGTGAATGAAGCCGAATTGCAATATCCAGACCAAACATCCAAGCCTGCTGTGCTATTCTCTGCTAATTTTAGCCGAGCGATCGCACAAGAAGAAGCAAAAGACCGTATAGCTACTATGGATATAGTAATTGACAAGTGGCAAACTGATTTAGCAACATTAAAAGCACTTGTTGATACCAAGTTTTTTAGTAACGATAGCTATCCCATAAATGCTGCATCAACTGAGACAATTAGGTTTCCAGCAATAGCAGCAAAGTAATTTAATGCTGGATGATGCACAATTGCTAAATCAGATGTTCAGTAATTGTGCATTATTTGGTTTATATTTTTAACTTAAATACTTCAATCGTTACTATAGTCTTATTCACTTAATTACTGCTCATGAAACCCAATTTAGGATTAGGGATAGGTATTGCATTAATATCATTTTTGAATGTAGGTTCAGTTCAAGCCATTACGCTATCTTTTGAACCAGAATATCAGGAAGTCTTACTTGGTAACACAGTGGATGTAGATATTAAAATTTCTGATTTGGGTGATGATGTACTGGGTAGTTATGACTTAACGGTTGAATTTGATGCCGATATTCTAGAATATCAGGATCATAGTTTTGGTACTCAACTTGGTTTCGGTGATCAAAATTTCCCATCTCTTGCATTTTTATTACCATCGCCAAATGAAAATAATCTAATATATAGGCTTAACCTTTATGAAATTTCTTCCTATGAGCCTGATTTTCTGAATGTTAATCAAGATAATGATTTTATTTTATTCACGTTAACTTTTAAGGCAATTCAATTAGGCATTAGTCCAGTAAAAATTGTGAATGAGCCACCAGATATTCCCTTCATATTAGGGGATGCTTATGTATCTAATTTACCAGTAAATATCCCTGCTGATGGAAGTGTAAAAGTTACTGAATCAACTCCCATTCCTGAAGCTTCTACTATACCTATCCCCATAGTAGGTATAATTATGTGGTTTTTAATGAACAAATATAGAAAAAGCAAAAATATTGGTTGATATTATTCATCAAGATAGTGTTGATTTTCTCCAAAAATCATTATTTGAAAACTTGCCTGATTCTTAGTCTTATAGTATTTGATTTTAATAATAAAATAAATGCGCTAATAGGGGTTAAGCAATGCTTAAACCCCTAAGTAAAATCTGTGCGTACCAAGATTGTCTGAAAATGGGATTACATCTAGTCTTTAACTAGAGATTTTTTAGCTATGTTCTGACGAATCGGTAACTCAACAATAAACTCTGTACCTTTGCCTGGTTCAGATTGGCATTTTATCTTGCCTTTATGTTTATCAGTGATGATTCGATAGCTAATGGAAAGCCCTAATCCTGTACCTTTACCAACACCTTTGGTAGTAAAAAATGGATCAAATAGGCGAGAAAGTAACTTTTCATCCATGCCGATGCCGTTGTCAGCAATCCGAATGCTAATCCAATCATTATTCAGTATAGAAGTAGAAATGCAGATTTCGCTGGGGTTAGCTGCGATCGCCTCAGTAGTAGCTTGTGCATTACGCTCTTCTAACGCATCGATAGCGTTAGATAACAGATTCATAAATACTTGATTCAATTGACCAGGGTAGCATTCTATTAAAGGTAACTGATCATAATCTTTCTTTAAATGAATAGCGGGACGATCAGGTGAAGACTTCAAACGGTGTTCCAAAATCATTAATGTACTATCAATACCTTCGTGAATGTTAGCGACTTTAAAGTCAGCTTCATCTAGACGCGAGAAGTTCCGCAATGATGTCACAATTTCGCAAACGCGCTCTGTACCAACTTTCATTGACTGAAACAATTTTGGTAAGTCGTCAAACAAAAACTCGATTTCGGCTTGCTTGAGAAACTCTTGTACCTCAGGTGCAGCATCAGGATGATAATGACTATAAAGTTCTACGCAACGCAGCAAATCTTGTGTGTATTTATGAGCGTGTTCTAAGTTACCGTGAATAAAATTAATCGGATTATTAATTTCATGGGCAACTCCCGCCACTAGTTGTCCCAAACTAGCCATTTTTTCGGCTTGGATAATTTGCATTTGGGCAGTGCGCAGTTCTATCAACGCCTGTGATAGTTGATTTGCTTCTTCGCGGGTTTGACCCAGTAAACTAGACTGTTGGAATAAGTTGGCTTGACGCAGTGCTACACTCAGTTGAGCCGCTATTTGAGTTACAAATTCCAATTCATCTTCTTCCCACTGACGCGCATGGGTGCATTGATGAACGCACAATAGCCCCCACATCTGATCACCTTCCATCAACGGTACAACAATCTGGGCTGTGATATGGAATCGCTCAATTACTTCCAGATGAGGCACTTTCACGCCAATACTGTTGATATCAGAGATGACTTGCACTTGCCCTTGGCGATATTGTGGGGCGAAATGTTCACCAAAACAATAATCTTGTACCTTGACAGCGAGAGCAGAATCGAACTTGGGTACAACATCTTCTGCAATAAACTCACCACTGCACAAACCGACATCAGAGTCAAATTGAAATATACCCACTCGATCTGCTTTTAGCGATCGCCTGACTTCCTGTACTGTAGTGTGGAAAATTGTCTCTAAATCCAAAGACTCACGAATTTTAACGACTAAATCAAATAAAATCCGGCGTTGTTCAGCCGCTTGATGCAATTCATCTGCACGAGTTTGAATTTGGGTCATCATTTCGGAACTTTGTAATGCCACTCCTAATTGGCTGGCAACCTGTCCCAAAAATTCCACTTCTACAGCGTCCCATTGGCGGGGTGCAGAATGTTGATAAGCCGCCAGCAATCCCCACAACTTTCGACCTACAAAAATCGGGGTCAACACATAGGCACGAATCTTAAACTGTTTCAAAATATCTAGGTGACAGCGTGAGTGTCCAGCTTCGTAGATGTCGTTAACAGCAAAAGCTTCATTATTGCGGTAGCGTCCACCTTTGGTTTCTTGCAGATGGGTATCTTCCCAAACGAGATTTTTGCCAAAGGGATTAATGCTGTCCCATTGCGCTTCCACCATGCCGAAATGGCTGACAAATTCGCCACTCCAGTCTTCATTAAAGCGATAAACACCGACTCGCTCAACGCGCAGTAATTTGCAAACTTCCTGACAGGTGGTTTTCAGAATTAAATCAATATCTAGAGAGGAGCGAATTTTGCCGACAACCTCAGTGAGCGCGCATTGCCTGGCGATCGCATCTTTGAGGGCGATCGCTTGTTGTTTTGACTGAGACAAATTCTCCGCTTGCTGAATGGCAACCCCCAGTTGCGCCCCCACCTGTCCCAAAAACTCAACTTCGTAATTGGCCCATTGGCGAGGCCCAGAGTGTTGATAAGCTGCAACCAGTCCCCACAGTTTTGAACCGATGAAAATTGGTGCTAAGGCATAAGCCCGAATCTTGAATTGCTCTAGAATATCGATGTGACAGCGTGAGTGTCCAGCTAGGTAAATGTCGTTGACCGCAAAACTTTCATTATTGCGATAGCGTCCACCTTTGGTTTCTTGCAGGTGCGTGTCTTCCCAAATCAGATTTTTACCAAATGGATTGACTCTATCCCACAGCGGCTCTACCATGCCGAACTGGCTGACAAACTCCCCACTCCAGTCTTCATGGAAGCGATAAATCGCCGCCCGTTCTAGTTTCAGTAGTTGGCAAAGTTCTTGACAGGCAGTGTCTAAAATAATTTGAGTGTCTACAGACGAACGAATATTTCCCACTACTTCTGTCAAAGCGCGTTGCCTAGCAATGGCATCTTGCAATTCTGCTGTCCGTTGTTTGGTTTCTTCTATGTTTTCTGCTTGCTGCATAGCTACGCCAAGATAGGTGGCGGCTTGCGCGACAAATTCAACTTCGTGAGGATGCCAGTGTCGCGGTGCAGAGTGTTGATAGGCAGCCAGTAAACCCCAAAGTTTTGCACCCACAAAAATCGGTGCGATCGCATATGCCTGAATCTGGAATTGTTCTAATACTTCGATATGACAACGAGCATGTCCAGCATAGTAAATGTCAGCCACGGCAAACGGCTCATTTTTGCGATATCGCCCTCCTTGAGTTTCTTGTAAATGGCAATCTTGCCATACTAAGTCTTGCCCAAAGGCGGTTAAGGTATTCCAAGGTGCTTCTGCAAAGCCGAAACGATTGATAAAACTACCGCTCCAGTCAGCATTGAAGCGATAGATTGCTACCCGCTCAATCTTCAATTGCCGACAAATATCTTGACAAGAAGTAGAACACAAGGATTCTAGGTTAACAGCTGCACGAACCTTAGCCAGAATCCTCGCTAAGATTTTTTGGTACTGCTTGAAAAGCTGTAGCTGTTGATGACATTCTTGCCAATCCAAATGGCTTGCAGTTTCATAATCGTTTGTTGTCATATCTTCCAAAAAAAAATTAATTAACTAGTTGTAGTGTTCCCTGATTTATTTTTCGATTACAGGTGTCAACACAAACTACATAGAATCATTAATATTGTGGTGTGGAAAAGTTTTTAAATCTGGCACACTCCGTTGCCCGTGTGATTGAAAGTATCAATTGAATGTTGTGAACATGTCCGTATTGGACTGTGGGTTTGCACATAAAATGAGATTTTACGGCTTAATTTGCCAATAGACCTTAGGGGCGCAAAAACAGCAATATCTGAGTTGCGATCGCTCATCACAAGAATTTTTATTTACATAAAGCAACATGATAATTTGCTACTAGTGTAAATGCTTGACACTATTTTGTAATATTTAAGACATTAATCCAAAAGCTTTGTCATCCGCTCAAGAATTGATCAGCAGAAGCCTAGGTTTAGCTAAGACTAAGATATCCCTAACACTTGGGTCTTATTTGGTGCAGTCTGTACACTTGCTTTCTGAAAAGATAATTAACAAACAACAAGAAGTTGCTGACAAATGCTGCAGCTTAGGATTGATACCTAAGAAAGTAAATGTCAGGGATGGGTTTTTAAGTCAATAACAATATACAGAAATTACTCCCCAGAAAGTTTTAGCAAAGCAATATTTATGAGAAGAAGTTAGGAAATATCCCTCTAATTAATGCTATTTTTTTGGAGGAATTTGCTGGAAGACTAACAATTTTCGCCGGACTGTTCACAAGCTCCAATGCTTACCCAACTACTAGATAAAGTACCATCTTGTGAACTGTACCACTCCTTTTTCCAAATGGGCGCGTTGTGTTTTAAGGTATCAATCGCATAACGACAAGCTGCAAATGCTTCACTGCGATGAGGAGAACCAACTGCTACTAAAACACTAATTTCGCCAATTTGTAACCGCCCGATGCGGTGGTGAATTACCACCCGGTTGACATCAGACCATTGTTTACGAATATCAGCAGCAATTTGATAAAAAACTTGCAAAGCCATCGGTTCATAAGCTTGGTATTCCAGAGCAATCACAGGTTGACCATCAGTCTGGTTACGAACTGTCCCACTCATCATCACAACAGCACCATTAGCGGGATCATTAGCTTTATGATAAATTTCATCTATAGATAATGGTGCGAAGGTAATAGCAAAGCTATCTTCAACTCTTGGTTTAATAACAGCAATATGTGTAGATGTTAGCCCTGAAGTCATAGTTACTTAAAAAATCATGTAAAATCAAAAATTTAAAATTGGCAATATCAAATTTTTCGTCTATGTAGAGTAAAATTATCGCCTCTGCCCCCAATTACTACCTCATAATTGGACTACCATGATGATGCACTAAATACCACTTACCTCCAAAAAATTGAAATAAATTGGTTGCTATTGAGCGCGCTTCTAGTCGTTTACCTCCTATCACTTGTAACACATTTTCTATCAATATTAAGTAAGCAAAATTATCTACTAATTCTATATTAATGATATCAGTATTGATTTCTATATAAGCTGTATTTTTGAATATTTGTTCCCAAGAAGTGTAGATTTCTTGCCAACCACGTAGAGCATTACGCCCAGGATGAATACAACAGCTACCAGTACCTTTTGACCAGACGTTACTCATGGCTTCTATATCTTTTTTTTCAAAAGCCCGATAAAAGGCTGTATTAGCTGCTAAAACTTCAGATTTCATGGTCGATTTACTTTGCATGACACCAGTATTTTAAGTGTTATTTTTGACTAAATTGATTGTTTGTAATAATTGGTTAGCGGTGTAAGGTTTGGCTAAGAAAGCTTGGATACCTATGTTATGAGCCGCACTCACTTTATCACTAGTAGCCAAGCCACTAACAGCAATAATTTTGACTTCAGGGTTAATTTTTTGTAATGTGCGAATCGTAGTTAATCCATCCATTGATGGCATAATCATATCTGTTAATACCAAGAATATTTCTGCTTGATATTCTGCGTATAAAGCTATAGCTTCGATGCCATCACTAGCTGTAATAGCTTTGTAGTTATGGTTTTCTAGCGATTTTTTAGTAATGTCTCTAATTGCATCTTCGTCATCTACCACCAAAATTAATTCTCCATTGCCTGGAGGTAGTTCGATTTCGCCTTCTTCTGCTGTTTCGTGGGCTTCTTGTGCTGGTAGATAGATTTTAAATTGACTGCCTTTTCCTATTTGTGTAGTGACGTTGATAAAACCACCATGACTTTTAATAATACCAAGAACGGTGGAAAGGCCAAGACCTGTGCCTTTATTTATTTCCTTAGTGGTAAAAAAAGGTTCAAATATTCGATCTAATATCTCTGGATGAATACCAATGCCCGTATCAGTAACTGTAATTACTACATAAGGGCCGACTTTAGCATCTAAATTCATCCTAGTATAATTCTCATCTATAAAGAAATTATCAACTGCAATCTGTAATATCCCACCATTGGGCATGGCATCACGGGCATTGACACACAAATTCATCAGGACTTGATGAATTTGTGTGGCATCAGCAGATACAGCCCAAATATTTGGTGATATTTTGCTAATAATTTCAATGGATTTGGGAAAAGTTTCTTTAATTATTTGTTTAATTTCGAGAATTAAGTGCTTGAGTTGCAAGAGGCTACGCTCACCTTCAAGACCACGAGTGAAAGAAAGTACCTGTTTAACTAAATTTGCTCCCCGTTTAGCATTGGTAATTAATATAGGGAGTAGTCTGAGAGAACGTTCATCTTGAATTTGAGTCTCTAAAAGTTGTGCTGTCATTAGGATGGGAGCTAAGACATTGTTCAAATCGTGAGCAATGCCACTGGCGAGAGTGCCGATACTTTCCAACCGTTGAGCGCGCAGAAATTGGGCTTCTAGTTGCTTTTTATGGGTAATTTCTGTATTGACAACTAGGATTGATTCAGTTTGCTCTCTAAATTCTGGTACTAACGTCCAACGACTCTCAACAATGATGTGTTTACCTGTTCTGGTTATTTGATTTAACTCTCCTTCCCAGTAGTGATTTTTTTTTAAATCTTCTAGTGCTGTTGTTAATAGTT
The DNA here is from genome assembly GCA_015296085.1 of Trichormus sp. M33_DOE_039. Classification (GTDB taxonomy): domain Bacteria; phylum Cyanobacteriota; class Cyanobacteriia; order Cyanobacteriales; family Nostocaceae; genus Trichormus. Next base: position 49,481 of record DVDT01000060.1, read on the forward strand.
TTAAATTTGTTTCTTGCCAAAGTGCTTGTGTTTTTTTGCCAATAGCGGCTGCTTTTTCCCAACCGTAAAGTAACTCTGCGGCTTGATTCCAAAATAAGATTTTTCCGTCTAAATCCTGGACAAAGATTGCATCTTTAGCAATATCAAGTAGGGCAGCTTGTTGCTTAATTTTTTGCTCTGTGTGTTTGCGTTCAATCGCATAACGGATAGAACGTTCTAGTAAAGGTGCATTCAACAATCCTTTTTCTAGATAATCTGCTGCTCCCACTTGCATAGCTTGGAGGTCGATTTCTCTGTCTCCTTGACCAGTGAGTAAAATCATGGGTGCGTTGCAACTATTAGCTATGGCATCGCGAATTAATTCTAGCCCACTCTCCGTTTCTAAACGGTTATCTATAAGATAAATATCATGTTGAGCTTGAGCGATCGCAGCTTGAGCTGCTTGAAATTCAGCCACCCATTCTAACTCACAATCAATTACTTGAAATTCACTCAACCAATTATGGATTAAGATATAGTCATTTTCATTATCATCAACTAACAAGACTCTAATTGGAACTTTTTCCATTATTTCCTCCCACTGCTACTAGAGACAGTTCCATTTCCAACCAGTGTTTTGCCGTCACTTGTTTCATCAGTATAGGATCTGAAAGTGTGTAGTTTGATAATGGAGGAATTTTGGTTTCAATGATAACGATGAGATCTATCTTCTTTTAGGCTGAATTTTGTCAGTTGTAATTGATTATAGATGTTTATCTTAAAGATTATATTTTGACTCGTATTGGATTAAAAATATGATTATTCTTTCGTCCATGCTGTCTATATATTCATCTTTATAAAGGAAGCGTATTTTCTCTTCTCTCACCAAAAATTAAAGCATATACCCTTACAATAAACCCCACTTTAGGGTAAGTTGATAATCCCTCTATAGGAATAAAACCAATAAATTAATGTAAATAAGTTAACAATTATTTTCAAGAGTTAATATTTTTCCTTTCTTGCAGTTCTGCTTCACTAATAACCAATTAACTCGACTGCATCTTTGCTGTCCCAATCTTGAAAATAAACTTTCACAATTTCTTCTTTAGCAGTGGGTAATTTTTTACCTATAAAATCTGGATGAATAGGTAATTCCCGATGACCTCTATCAACCAACACAGCTAAACGAATCACTTCTGGTCTGCCATACTCATTGACGGCATTTAATGCCGCACGAATTGTCCGTCCTTTGAAAATGACATCATCTACCAACACAACTGTCTTTCCTGTCAAGTCAAAAGGAATGTTAGTTTTTGCTGGAGTTCGTAAACTAATTTGATCAAGATCGTCCCGATAGAAAGTAATATCTAATGCTCCCACTGCAACATTGATATTTTCTAATGCTTCAATTTGACGTGCTAGTAGTTCAGCTAATGGTACACCACGGGTATATATGCCAATTAACACCAGTTGAGATAAATCACGAGTTCTTTCGATGATTTGAGAGGCTAAACGCGTTATAGTCCGGCGTAGGTCTTCTGAGGAAAGGATCTCAACAACTTTAGTAGGTGTAGACATGGTGTTAATAGGGAATGGGGAATTGGAAATGGGGGAGAACGACTAATGACTAGTTTATAAGTATGGCGATCGCTATTCCCAACCATAGTAGAAAGCAATATCTAGTAAGTTGTAAGGCTTGGTCGATATGACTAGGTTGAATAGGATGAATCGGATCTCCTAACAGTGGTTTGGGTTTGGGGACTCCCCGATACCAATTTGTACCACCCATTTGGACACCCAAAATCGCTGCATAAACACACTCACTCCAACCGGAGTTAGGACTGGGATCAGCAATTGCGTCACGGCGACAAATACGCCATACATCCCTAGGTTTCCCTGATAATAAACCTAAAGTCAAGACTGTGAGACGACAAGGCAACCAAGTTAAACAATCTTCTAGTCGCGCACTACACCATCCTATATATGTATAAGGTGGTTCTCGATAACCCACCATTGAATCTAGGGTACTACTAGCTTTGTATGCTAATGCTAGTGGCACTGGCCCAACTCCTGGAATGCAAGCACCAAGAATGGCGTAAAACAGGGGAGATGTTACGCCATCAGTAGCATTTTCCGTCACTGTTTCTAACACAGCGCGTAAAATTTCTGTTTCAGGTAAGTTTTGGGTATCTCTACCGACATACTTACTCAAATTTTGTTGAGCTACGGCTAAATCTTTAGCTGTTAATGGTTGTAAAACATCAGTTGCAGCATTTCGCAAACTCCGAAAAGCAAAACAGCTAGCTAAGAGAATACTTTCAATGGCGATCGCTAGCAATGGATGCAACCATCTAACTAACTGCACAATGAACCAACCTATACCACCGCTACCGATAATTAAAATCAAGGCTAGTAAGATTCCGACTATCCTTTGGGTGACAGGTTTGTGGCAAAGATGCAAAAAAAAATTACTCAGGCGAGAAATTACCCATCCCATAACTTGTACAGGATGCGGCCAACCCCAAGGATCGCCGATTAAGAAATCTAAAATTGCCGCAACGATCAAAACAGTAGCAGATAACACGTTTCAGTAGGTGACAAGTGAAGTTGGCTAATGACTAATAATGACTAAACCACAAAACTTGCTTCTTCTCCTAGGGATGCTTGCCAACTACGCGCATCGTAATATAAATCTGCCAGGGTAATACTGTACAAAGCTTCTTTGAGTTTTTGGTTGAGTCTTTGCCAAAGACTAAAAGTTACCCAATCTTCTGTTTGTGCTGGGGTAGGGGTATGATGAGGTAAATTTGTCACCGTTTCACCTACAGCTTCTAAAATTTGTCCGATAGAGATTTGGACTGGTTTTTTTGCTAGTTGATAGCCGCCAACACTACCGCGAATTGATTTCACAAGTCCAGCACGGCGCATTTCTATTAATAATTTTTCTAGGTATGGAGCTGGAATATCTTGGCGTTTGGATATCACTTTCACTGATGCAGGCCCGTAACCTGGCTGTAAACTTAAGTCAAGTAATGCCTTGACGCTGTAATGTCCTTTAGTAGTTAGTTTCATTGGTATTGGTCATTATTCATCAGTCATTCAATAGTTATTAGTCCATAGTCATTAGTGATTAGTCGTTAGTCAACAGTCATTAGTCTCTAAAAATTACCTAACTTTAGTTGTGCGAGTTTTAGGGTAATGAGTAAGGCAATCATTTTTCCCAAATACCAATTAATAATTATCAAACCCGTTTACCACAACTTTTATGAGCTAGCAACTCTAGTGAGCTAATGACCAATGATCATTGACTATTGACTATTGACTAAGGATCAGTTTTGCTTATCACTTTTTACTCCCATGATCAATCTCAGTAAATAGACAAGTTTTTTTGCACCACTTTAGAAAACTTAAATAAATATAGTTTAGCAGCAATCAACAAACTAAATATAGTTATCAGCATTCTCAAAAATAGATTGTCTTAACAATATTGGAAATCTTGCAACATTTTTACCTTTGAATGTAATATACTTGGCTAGGCTGAGATAAAAACTAAAGGATAGTGTTCCTATTAGCTCAAGTCAGCTAAAATAAAATCGATTCAACTACTTTAACCATTGATTTTTGACCTAAGTTGATGCCTAAACAGAAAAAGATTGAACCCCTAGTCGGTGAAGAACTGCTCAAGAAAGTCAAAGAGCTAGAGAACCTTAGCAAAGAAGAAAAAGCAAAGCAGTGTGGCTACTATACCGTTACGAAAAATGGTGTAGAGCGTGTGAATATGATGAAATTCTTGAATGCCCTAATTGATGCAGAAGGCATTCAGTTAGACAGCGCACCCAATGCCAATGGACGCGGCGGACGCAGTGCTAGCTATAGAATTAGTGTGCAATCGAATGGTAACTTGTTAATTGGTTCAGCTTATACAAAACAGATGAACCTCAAACCAGGAGATGAGTTTCTCATTACTTTAGGGAAAAAGCACATTCGTCTGCGACAAGTAGATGAAGATGAAAAGCTAGGAATAGAAGCTGAGGAAGCTACAGCATAAATAATCAACAGTCAATAGTCCAATGCTAACGCCAGTCACTCATGAGGGAAAACCTCAATATTGTGCTGGCTCACTAATCACTAATGACCATTGACTAACCCATAAATTGCTTTGCTTGTGACTGCCAAGTCATATGTTAGTGCAATTTGCTCCCGATCTAACAAACCTAAAATCAATTCATGGTTATCTCGTGCCACTACTGGTAATTGATGCAAACCTCTGAGAGTCATCCGATCAAAAGCTTCAGATAAAGGTTCATCACGCCAAGCGAAAAGTATTTCAGTAGTACAGATATCCATGACAGTTTGATTGGCAAAATTACTCTGGCTTTCAGTGGAAGAATTAGAGTGATTTTGCCAAAGCGAAAGGGTACGGTTAATGTCTTCTAGAGAGAGGATACCCACTAATTGCTCGGCTTCATTAATTACTAAAGCACTGCGGGTGCGATCGCGTGTCATTTCTTTTGCCGCTTCTAATACTCCTAAACTAGCGGGGAGTTTTTTCGGACAAGAAAGCATAGCATTCTCTACTAAAATTTGCTGCAAAACTTCTCCCTGCTCATCTTTCAATTCCGAAAGACCAATTTGTTGCAGATTAGAATTAGAGTCAGCATTTGGTTTGATGCGGTCTACTAGCCATACACTTAAACTTACAGCCGCCATCAAAGGCAGAACAATTCTATAGTCGCGTGTGAGTTCAAATAACATCAAAATTGCCGTTAAGGGCGCGCGCACACTCCCAGCTAGCACAGCAGCCATCCCCACCATTGCATAAGCTGGTGGTGCAGCCATATATTCACCAATACCGGGAATAATGAGGGGCAGAATTTTGGCGTATGCTGATCCTAAAGAAGCACCGAGAAACATCGCCGGTGCAAACAAACCCCCGACAAACCCACTACCTGCACTAATAGCTGTCATCAACAACTTAACTACTAGTAAAGCTAGAAGCACATTGAGAGAGAATTCTACATCTTGCAGCATGGCTTGGACTGTCTCATAACCAGTCCCCAAAATTTGTGGGAATTGTAAAGCTGCTACACCGACAATTACACCCCCAATAATGGGATGAATTGGTTGAGGAATCTTCCCAAAAAAACTTAAGCCAGGAATTGAACCAGCAAAACCAGCTTTTGCTAAACGAATTGATTGTGTATAGACCAGAGAAACTAAACTTGCGCTTAAACCTAAGCCTAAATAAATAGGTAACTCTAAAGGACTGCGGACTTGGTAAACAGGTAAAGCAAAAGCAGGTTGCGCCCCTAACCCAATTTGAGCAATCAAAGCTGCAACCACTGCGGCTAATAGGACAATACTCACCGCAGAAGTAGCAAAAGAAGTGGCCCCCATAACTACTTCTAACGCAAAAAATACCCCAGCGATCGGGGCATTAAATCCCGCTGCTAATCCCGCCGCCGCCCCAGCCCCTAATAACAAACGCCGCTTCTCCTGTGAGACTTGCAGGATTAAAGAGAGCAACATCCCAAAATTCGCACCAATTTCCACACTTGGCCCCTCTGGGCCTAAAGAAGCACCACTCCCCAAAGAAACTGATGCAGCGAGCATTTTAGTGACTGGCCGTAATTGACGCTTAATTTCCGTACCATCAGAAGCAGCAATTAAAGATGAAAGTCCAGGGCCAAAATCTTGCGTCCGCCAGCGCATTAACCCCACAACTAATCCACCCAACATAGGGACACAAGCTAAAGCCCAAGCACCCCAAACTCCAATCACACCCATCAAATTTTCTAACATGAGCTGGTGAATCAACTCAATCAAATAGTGAAACGTCACCACGCCCATACCAGTGCCACCGCCGATAATCAGAGCTAAAAATAGCACGACGGTTTCAGGAGAAAGTTGAAAACGGTTAACCAGGTGTAATAAGCGGTTAGAAAGGGAAGGCAAGGCAACTTGTTCCTTTGCCTTCCCTAGTTCAACAGGAGGCAATAGAGTCATTGAAAAAAGGGGTAAATCTGGGAAGAAATTTAAATTTTTATCTGTTAGTTCTTATTGTGAGACATTATTCATCCAGCAGACAAGTAAGAGTCAATAGTCATTAGTCCTGAGTTTTTCTCCTCTACTCCCTCTGTACCCCTCCGGGGAAGCAAGCTACGCGGAGTGTCTTGTAGGAAAAGAGAAGGAAGGCAAGCTACGAACTTCTTTCTGTTCCCTATCCTCAATTACCAATCCCCAGTTACAAAGATTTAGTTAAAAAAATTTTGCTGCTCCGAATGTTTCTGGAGATAATGGTTAAATTAAGAGAGAACTAATGGTTCATGAGCAACGCTTAATAGCAAGGTGTGAGTGGATTACTATGTTTATTCTCTAAACTAGAGGGCATTGTCAAAGGCAAATGAATATACCACTCTTAATTCATAGTAGCCATTCTTACCTACCTATAGCTATCTTGGTATTGCAACCATTGAATGATTCTCTGTATGAACAAGTAGGTGTGTAACTAATGATTATCGTTATACACACTTTTTCAAGTTACTCAGTATTGTTTGGGAATTAAATATAACCATATCAATAGAGTGAAAGTGAATTAATGGATTAAGCGGAAGATGTAGATGAACACACACACCTTTGATAATCATTACGTTACTTGCCCTATTTGCCAAAGACATACTAGGGCAAAAGTGTTTAAAACTTATATTGGCTTATTCACTTGTCCGTATTGTCAAGAAAGACTAGTAGTTTGTCAAAGCGGACATTACGTGCGAGATCCGTTTGTTCTGAATCAAATGATTATTTGTTCAGCAATACGTCGTCAAAGCAGTCCTTTCGCTAGAATTATCCGCGATTTTGTTCTTTGCAAACGTCCTTTGTTAGCTTTAGCTGTAGGTAGTGCTATCGTGCTTGGGACAATTGCCATTACTCAAAAATCTACAAGTTACGAACAGCAACAACCAGTCTTGGAGACTAAAGATTGGGAACCGGGGGCTGGGAATAAGTAGGAGTGTAGGGAAAAGGTAGAGAGGATCATACCCACTGCCCAATGACGGCATTTGCTCCTCTTGGGGAGCCAGTCTCGTGGGCGGGTTTCCCGACTTGAGAGAACTGGCGTGAGACCCTTGCGTATCCGTCACTGCTTTCCCAATGCTCACCCTTTATAATCGTTTAGTTTCCTTGGTGATGAGTTTCCAGCCTTCGGCTTCGTCAAGCAATTGCATGGAATGCAACTGGAGTTTTTTGGCATCAGAGGTGTTGATGAGGATGTAGGGTTGTTTGTCGTATTGCCAATAATATTGCAGTTCATGGAAGGAAGCGGGAATAATAGTGCGATCGCTATAAAAGTTTAATGATGGGCGATACTGGGGAAAAGATGTATAAATTTTGCTAACTGCTGGATTAACGCGGTTGATCATATGGGCGACTGGTTTGACTGGATAAGCTTCCCACAATTCCCACACCCAGTAGTGAGATTTCATTAACAGTAAGAGCGAGATATAAGTTCCCCAAAATAAAATTTTGAGGAATTGTCCATCACCCCTTTCTGCCAAAATAGCTGCCAGTATCATTGTTAAAGCGACAGCCGCAAAAATTAGCTGCAAGTCGGTTTTAAGGTGTGTTCCCCAACTAAAGTAAATGCTGCCAAAAGAGGCGACGACAGCTAGGATGGATAATCCAACTACCCAAGCACGGGGATAATTGGAAAATAACGGTAAGTTTTCAATTTCTGCTAACTGAGTCCCGAAAGCTAAAGCTAGACAGGGGTAAATTGGCAAGATATAGCAGGAATATTTAGTACCGATGAGGGAAATCAGCAGCAAATAGACTCCACACCAAACTATGATCAGTCTTGCCCAACTCAAATTACGATTTTCCCAAACTAAACGGGCAGTTTGTGGTAAAAAGATTAACCAAGGCCAAGTCCATTTGAGCAGTTCGAGAACATAAAACCAAGGTGTTTGGGAATCAGTAGGAGCAAATGTGCTGTGATTGAGGAATTGGCTAGGTAAACCATTGCGAACGAAATCATTACCGTAATGTAGTAGTTGCGCTGCATACCAACCCAGCGCAGGTAATATTCCTAAGCCAATGGCGATCCAAAGATAGGGGCTATTCAATAACCTGGGCGTGTCCCAAAAGAAAAATGCGATCGCTACAGCACCTAAAATCATACCCATCAATCCTTGGGTGAGACAAATCAACCCAAAGCTTAAGCCTATACCCAAGCAGTAGCGTAAATCTCGGCGCGATCGCAACACACACAACATCATCACCAACAAAAAACTTACCACTACCCCATCTAAGATGGCCAACCTGCCATGACGTACTACAGGCAGCATTGTGAGATAAACTAAAGCACTGTAAATTGCTGCCCAGCGATAGCGAAATATCTCTCGACTCAAGCAATACAGTAAAGGTACTGAGAAAGCCGTTAAAATTGCTCCTGGTAAGCGTGTTGTCCACTCACTCACACCTCCTAGAGAGTACGCACCAGCAATGAGGATGTGAAGTAAAGGCGGTTTGTGATGGTAAGCTTGTCCACCTAAAGTTGGGTATAACCAACGCATCTCACCGACAGGGGCGCGCCAAATTTCCTTGGCAACCTGTGCTACAGTCGCTTCATCTCCATCTCGCAACGGCAAGTCTCCCAGGTTAACACTAAACAGCAGTATGGCTGCAATCAGCAATACTGCTAGCCATGACCAGTCAATCCATTTTTCAGCCGTGCGGTGCTGTTTTTCTAGATGACCCCAAATAAAGCTTCCTTCTCGCATATTCTATAGATCATCATTTTACTAGCTTGACTTAGATATCTAAAGAGAATGTCTAATTTTGCCACCCCTTAACAACCTTTGCGCTGCACAAATACTAAATTCCCAGGTTAGCTTAATTCTCTCTAGACAGCGATTAATTTTTTTCGGAAAAGTGGCTGAAATTTAATTCAACTTATTTAACACTTATTTTTTGCTAAAAATGATACAACTGTTGCCAACTAGGATGTGCTATTTACCAATTCAGGAATCTGTCCATGACCTTACCTTTTATAATAGATGTCACCATTGGGTTAGTATTCATTTACTTAATCCTAAGTTTATTAGCATCAGAAGTTCAAGAACTGATTACTACTGTATTACAATGGCGTGCTGTTCATTTAAAAAAATCAATTGAAATACTCATTGCAGGTAATGTCCATCAATCAGAAGAAGACAGTATTGTCGAACTAGTCAATGACTTATACGATCATCCTCTAATTAAAAGTGTTAATCAAGAAGCAAAAGGTTTTCTCACTATCTTACCTCGGAAGTTAATTTGGTTTATATCCACTCTTCCGGTTAAATTATCGCTATCTGGAAAAAAGCGGACTAATAGCATTTTTGGATATATCAAAAATTCCCTAGGAGAAACTAACGGTGCAAAACGGAGTGCGCCTTCATACATTCCTGCTGATACTTTTGCGACTACTCTCATGGAAACCTTAGGCATTCCTCAATTAGTAGAGAAGCTAACTGAGTCAAGATTAATCAATTTTGCTCACCAACAGTTTCATAGTATGCAAAGTATTTTAATAAAATTACGAGAACAGACATATAATTCAGATGAGTCAGTACAAAAATTCCTAGATAATATTGATCAAGATTTTAAACAACTAGAATATGAATTTCAAATTATTATTACTGACTATCAAAAAGATAAAGCAGATTTAGTGACTAGCATAAATCGCATGGCTAGGAGTTTAGATAAATTCATTGAAATATTTGAATTAGATATACCAGATAATCCATTAATTTCTAAAACACTTCAGCGATTAAAGCTATTCCGCAAAGATATTTTCGATGATATTGAAGCAACTATTTGTTTACAGGGGTTAAGACCTAATATTAATGAGGTCGTACAATTAATTAATGTAGGCAGTACCATCCATCAAGAATTTATCAATGAATTTAAAGATAAAGATAGTGAAGCCTACCAAACATTTCAATATCTCTGCCAAAAGCTGGAAACCTTCAGTAAAAAACTACCCCCATCAGTTATAGAGAATATGGCAACATTGGCAAAACGCGCTCAATTAAAAGCTAAATCTACAGAAGATGGAGTTAATATACTCCGTCAAGAAATTGCAGCCACCTTTGATAATTCAATGGAAAGAGCTTCTGGAGTTTATCGGCGTAATGCTAAAGGTGTAGCACTTTTAATTGGAATTAGTATTGCAATCATTGCCAATGCCGATACATTTCACATTGTGAGTATTTTATCTAAAGATGCAGCTATTCGGACAGCAATAGTCAATAATGCTGGACAAGTAGTGCAGAGCAATAGTGTTAATTCACCTGACGAAATCAAGAGGCTACAAAAGGAAACAAATAGTCTTTTAGAAGAAATTACTTTACCAATTGGTTGGAATAAACTCAACTTAGAGCAACAACTTAGCTCGACATTAGACCCGAAAAACTCCACATTATTTAATAGCTATTTAACAATGCTTTTCGGTTGGTTAATCAGTGGTGTAGCGATTTCAATGGGTGCGCCTTTTTGGTTTGAGTTAATTGGTAAAGTTGTGAATGTGCGTAATTCTGGTAAACCTCCTAAATCTTCTGTGAAAGCTGAGGATGAGGATAAGTAGGGTGGTGTAAATAATTCCGAATTTGATTTATTCAAGTTGAATAACTTAAAAGCAGAGAAACCCGGCTTTGTAACCGGGTTTCCAATTTTAACTTGCTCATAAATTCATCAGAATGTACATAAATTAAAGTTCCAGACACCTTAATTTATCAATTAATAATTACTTAGTCGGTGTACTCATTTGAGTTTTGAGACAATGAAATCAACAAGTAAACACTAGATAGATAAGTTATGGATAGAATGCAAATGGTCAAGATGAATTCAAAATCATTCATGGCATTTCAATGATATTTTGAGTGTGTGAGGAGCTAAGAAATTAAATTGCGATGCGTGAAATTGTGCATTTCTATACTGAAATGCAAAAGGATAAGCTTTCACCCCAATTTTTGGACGAGTTAAAGATAATTAGATCACTAAATGGATGAAGTTCTCCTGATCAGTCTTCAACTAGTACGGCTATGCACTAGTACAAGATCCAAGAAACAAGTAAAACTTTTCCTTTCAATCTTGTATTTCAGAAGGTCAATAGCAGTTGCTTTAACCCCAGAGAATATCTATCATCAATTAAGCTGACAAATAGATGTAGCTATAACATTGATTTCGGGAAGTAATTCCCGCTAGCTAGATCATCAATTTAAAGATGTGCTAGGAACATATTCCGACGACTAGCCCTAAACCCCAGAGAATTCAATAGAAATTCTGGTTACTATGAGCAAAGTCAGGGAGTAGCCCCTTCAGACTTCTTTATTGATCAACATTCCTCAACTCTGTTGAGGTAGACGGCTAAACAGCTATGAAGAAACTTACTAGCCTGATTAACGACTAGCTTTTCACCACAGCTTGGTTACGCTACTGTCCTAAAATTGCTACATGTCAGTAGTTAGACAAAATTAAGCGTTTATCGCTCTGAGCTAATATTTATCATGGCTAAAGCCACTTAATACACGCTTGCGTTTAATTTAGTTTTCTACTTAATGAGCAAAGTTAACTAGGCAGTTAGCATTAGTTAGCCTCATGGATGAGTGCTATTGCTATGTTGTGAACTACTGTTTCTCTATATTAGACCAAACTAGCAGAACTTAACAAAAAATATAATTCAAAATTTTATTTAGTAAATATACTCAGAAGAAATTGGAGACTGGGAAAACAACTAATGACTATTAACGGTAAATATCTGAGAGAAATATTTCACTTGCTAGAGAATAAAGCCTAAAGGGTATGGTAGTAATGATTTGCTATGACCGTACAAATACCAAACTTGTATAACCCTAGGTTTTATGTACGATCGCTGGTTAAACTTTTGTATAATTTCGTGAGTGAAAGGTAGCAATTATGAGCAATTATGAGCAGATTTTCGAGGCTAAAAACGCCACAGCCGAAACGTTGAATGGAGAAGAAGCTGTAGCGGCGATCGCACTTGCAACGGCGATCGCTGATTCTGCAATTGAAGAAGTAGATGCTGAAGGTTTAGCGGCTATCCTGTTTGAATTTGAAGTATTCGCAGAATATTCAGAAGACGAAATTGTGGAAATTGTTGATGAACTCCTGGCGATCGCCACCGAGGAGGGAGTCGGCCCTTTATTAAACACAGCCACTAAAGCTTTACCTGAAGAAATGGTTTGGGATGGTTTCGCAGCTGCTGTGGTTTTACTTTTAGACGAAGACGAATTAATAATTCCCTCAGAGAAACAGCCTTACCTGAAAAAACTCCAGGAAGCTTTAAAACTTGAAGAGGAAGAAGCACAGGAAATTATTGAAGAAGTAATCGCAGCTTTTCAAGAATCGGATGAAGAATATTTAGATGATGATGATGATAATGATGAAACAGTCGTTTTAGGAGGATCAAATTAAATATCTATCCTGAACTATGTGGGAAAACAAGATCCTCGATTGCTTTTGGGAAGCCGGGGATCTGTTGTTTAAACTGATTCCTACTCAATCTTTACCTTTAGTTAAGCAAAAATTCGTAGAAATACGAGGATGGCTTAACACTTAAAGGTAAAAGTATGGCAAAAATTATCATTAATGAATTTTATCGAGGCGGAAATCTTACTACTGGAGATGAATTTATCGAACTTTTGTTAGTGGAAGACTTAACTGCTGCACAGCTTGAGTCTTTTTTTGTAGGTGACTCTACCGCGGCCAAAACTTCTAAGTTTTCTGCCTATGATTTTACTAACATGAGTGCGATCGCTCCAACTTTCAAAGCAGGAACGATAATTACACTAGGTGGCACAGGGGCTTTTTCTCAGGATACATCCTATAATCCCAACGGCGGCGATTGGAATATACAACTCAATGCTGGCGGTTCATTTTTACCCAATGCTAACAGTAGCAATACTGGTGACATAGCTGGGGATGATATTGTCTGGATTGACACGACAAATACTGGGGCGACCATTTCACCTGATGGCTTTGCAGTAGATATCGGTACTGCTAACAGTACATTTACTAATGCAGTCAATGTGAATTTTGGTACAAGCACCAACAATACAGGTTACGCACTCAACTCCGATGCCACAGGTGCGACTAACATCGCTCACTGGACAACAGGAATTGCCAAGATTGACACCACACCTGGTCAACCCAATAGTGGGAATAACGCAACCTACATTAACAGTTTACGTTCATCTCTCGTGATCGCTGCTGGGGTAACAATTACCCCATCTGGAAATAGCACTGATGTTAGCGAAAGCGGACAAACAACTGATACCTATACCATTGCTTTAAATACTACGCCAACTAACACGGTGACTATTACCATTGCAGCTGATGGTCAAACCGAAGTTAGCATTGATGGCACAAGCTTTTTCAACTCTGTCAACATTTCCCTGAATAATATAAATCCTACGACAATTACTGTGCGAGCGGTTGATGATGCTAACAGCGAAAATTCACCCCATACAGGTTTCATCACCCACACTATCAGCAGCAGCGATCCGAATTACTCTAGTCTGACCATTCCCAATCTCAACATTAACATCACAGACAATGATGTGACTGTAGGGGCTATTCGCATCCATGACATTCAAGGTGCAGCCCATATTTCCCCTCTGTTAGCTTCTGCAAACGATAGAGTCGGAGTGATTAACGTACCAGGAATTGTCACAGCCATAGCTAGTAACGGTTTCTATCTGCAAGACCCCTCTCCTGATAACGATGTCAGCACCTCAGAGGGGATTTTTGTGTTCACTGGTACTAATTCCCCTCTTCGCACAGCTAGAACTATTGGAGAAGCAATTTTAGTCTCAGGAACAGTGAGTGAGTTTCGTCCTGGTAATGACCAGGAAAACTTGACTATTACTCAAATCATTAATGATTCCTCAGTGCAGATTTTGGCTGTCACACCCTGGACGACTGCACCAACAACCACGATTAATCCTACCGTTATTTCTAGCGATCGCACTCCACCTACCGCAGTTATTAATGACGACTTCACCACCCCCGGTAATGTAGAAACTGGTGGTGATTTTGACCCCAGCGTCGAAGGAATTGACTTTTACGAAAGTTTAGAGGGAATGGTAGTGCAGATTCCCAACCCTGTAGCAGTCAGTCCCACCAATAACTTTGGGGAAATTTGGGTATTGGCGAATAATGGTGCAGGGGCTACGGGGTTAAGTTCCAGAGGTAGTATTACAATTAGCGCAGGGGACTTTAACCCAGAACGCATTCAGATTGATGACACCCTGACAGGTACATCACCAATAGTTAACACAGGTACGCAATTAAATAACATCACTGGAGTAGTTAGCTATAGTTTTGATAACTACGAAGTACTCCCCACATCACCTGTCACCATCGCTAACCCCAGCACCTTGCAAAGGGAAGTCACTAACTTAACTAGCACCAACCCCGACCAACTCACCGTTGCTAGTTTCAACGTTGAAAACCTTGACCCCAGCGATGGCGAGAGATTTGTCACTATTGCAGACATTATTATCAATAATCTCAAGTCGCCAGACATTATCAACTTAGTCGAGATTCAAGACAATAATGGGGCGATTAATAACGGTGTCGTTGATGCTGATGTGACATTGCAGACATTAATTAATGCGATCGCGGCGGCTGGTGGCCCTACTTACGAATTCCGCCAAGTTAATCCAGCCAACAACCAAGATGGCGGTGAACCTGGGGGGAATATCCGCGTTGGTTTCTTGTTTAATCCCAATCGCGTAGATTTTATCGATATTCCAGGCGGTGGTGCAACCACAGACACAACAGTCAATAATGTGGGTGGAACTCCCGAACTTTCTAGCAGTCCCGGCAGGATTCTTGACACTGACCTTACAGATGGTGATGCTTTCGCCAATAGCCGTAAACCTTTAGTGGGTGAGTTCCTCTTTAACGGGAATAAAGTCTTTGTCATTGCCAATCATTTTAATTCCAAAGGTGGAGATCAACCCTTATTTGGCCGCTTCCAGTCTCCTACGCTGAGTTCAGAAGTACAAAGACTGCAACAAGCGCAAGAATTAAAAGATTTTGTGGAAGATATTTTGGCTGTAGACCCCAATGCAAATATAGTTGTGGCTGGGGATTTGAATGATTTTCAATTCTCTGCACCACTAGCAGTCCTAGAAAGTGCAGGGTTAACTAATTTGGTGAATAGTCTCCCAGTCAATGAACGTTATAGCTACAACTTTGAAGGTAATGCTCAAACACTAGACCACATTTTAGTCAGTAACAACCTTAGCACTACGGCGGAATTTGATATTGTCCAAGTCAATTCTGAATTCGCCGATCAAGTAAGCGACCATGATCCCTTAGTAGCACGCTTTTACTTACCAGTCGTCATTAATGGTACAGCCAATACTGATAATTTAGTCGGCACTGACCGCAATGAAATTATCAATGGTTTAAGCGGTGATGACTTTATTGGTGGTCAAGGCGGTGACGATCATATTAATGGTGGTTTAGGAAATGGCGATCGCCTATTTAGTGGTGATGGCAATGATACAATTATCGATCCCGATGGCGTTTTTGGAGCGCATGGCGGACTCGGTAACGACATAATTACCGTGAATTTTGCGCCCACTTGGGATAACAACACCAATCCTAACGATGCACCTCGTTCAGACGGTAAAATTACTGGCGGTTATGGCGATGACACAATTACCGTCACCATGAATAATTCCCGTTTCTTCATTAATCTCAAGGGCGATGAACCTGTTAGCAATGACTCCCGTGATGGTGATGATGTGGTCACTTTATCGGGTAGCTATGCTAATTCTGTCGTTGACTTAGGAGGCGGTAACGATATCTTCAATGGTGGTCTAGGTGCAGATAACGTCTCTGGTGGTGATGGCAATGATACCTTACTGGGAGGCGGAGGCAATGACCGACTAGTAGGGGGTGATGGTAACGATATTCTGAATGGTGGTGCTGGAAAAAATAGTCTGATTGGTGGACAGGGAAGCGACATCTTCGCCCTGTCACCCCTGACTGGTACAGATACAATCATCGATTTCACCGACAGTCAAGACTTGATTGGTTTGTCTGGTATATCTTTTGGACAACTGACTATTAATACCAACCTCAATAACACAGTGGTTAGCTGGAATAATGGCAGTAGTACTCAACTGTTAGCAATTTTACAAGGCGTACAGTCTAGTAACATCACTGCGGCTGATTTTATCGTAGTTTAATCTTAGGTAGAGACGCGATCGCCTCCAGTGGGGCGTAATCCATCGCGTCTCTACACCAGAGATATCTTGATCACACAGGTTACTAAATAGCAAACTTAGCCTATCTATTACTTTAAATAAGCGATCGCTCCCATTCTACAATGGCCTGCTTGTAAAAGTAACCCAAAATATATCTGTGCGACCAATATCAATATATATCCCTCAATGCCCCATTGCTCGTTCCCCTTCACACAACAGACCGCTTGAGTGAACCATCCGCGTACAGTTCCAAAGGTACTAACTCAAGTTTGCCGTTGACTTTCACTTGTGAATAAACAACTTTCACTAGCGGGGCTTGATTTTGGTTATAACGTAGAGACATAACTCATCTCCTGTCTTTGATAATTTATTTACGATCAACTCGCCTGATTTACGATTTCATTAACGAGTTTTAATAGTGGTTTATTCTTGAGAATAATTGCTGCTGATGTTTTATATATAACTACAGAAATGTGAAAATCATGTATCAATAGTTCTAAGTATTGATAAAGATTTCACAAAGCTTTTAGATTTGGTTATGACTACTTCACAATTTTGCAACCAAATGCTCACTAACACGAGATAATAATAAGTCCCCAACACCCTCAGCTGTAGCATCTACCATTGACCACAACAAAACTTGTTTTGGCTTGGCTGACATAATTGACTTCACGGCTACAGGGTGATATTCCGCAAGCTGCTATTAATAAAATTATGACAACAGCCAACACATCGCAAGCCCGTCTGGAGTATTACTACCAGCAAATCAAAAGCATTATTTTGACGCGTCAGAATCCGATTACTGGTTTGCTACCAGCCAGCACAGCCATCACCGCCCACGGCGACTATACTGATGCTTGGGTGAGAGACAATGTTTACAGTATTTTGGCAGTTTGGGGTTTAGCCCTAGCCTATCGCAAGGTAGACGAAGATAAAGGACGCACCTATGAGTTAGAACACAGTGTAATTAAATTGATGCGTGGATTGCTGTTTGCCATGATGCGACAAGCCCACAAAGTAGAACAATTTAAGCACACTCAATCACTTTTAGATGGGTTACACGCCAAATACAACACAGCCACAGGCGACATTGTGGTGGGTGATGACGAATGGGGACATCTGCAATTAGATGCTACATCAATATTTTTATTGATGCTGGCACAAATGACCGCTTCCGGGTTGCAGATCATTTATACAATTGACGAAGTTAATTTTGTCCAAAACTTGGTTTACTACATTGGACGAGCCTATCGCACCCCCGATTATGGCATTTGGGAACGGGGAAATAAAATTAATCATGGGAATGCAGAGTTAAACGCCAGTTCCGTAGGGATGGCGAAAGCTGCACTAGAGGCTATCAACGGACTGGATTTATTTGGAGTGCGGGGAAGTCAAGCTTCCGTAATTCACGTGTTACCAGATGAAATTGCCCGCGCCCGTATTACTTTAGAATCACTATTACCGAGAGAATCTGCATCTAAAGAAATTGATGCAGCACTTTTGAGTATTATTAGTTATCCCGCTTTTGCGGTAGAAGATGTACAGTTACGAGAACGCACACTTAACGATATTATTAATAAACTGCAAGGTAAATACGGCTGCAAACGCTTTCTGAGAGATGGACACCAAACGGTTTTAGAAGATACTCAAAGGTTGCACTATGAACCGTGGGAACTTAAACAATTTGAGCATATTGAATGTGAGTGGCCGTTATTTTTTACCTATTTAGCCTTAGATGGGTTATTTCGTGGCGATAAAAAGCAAGTTAAATTCTACCAAGAAAGTTTAGCCAATTTATTAATTGAACGGGATGGATTGCATTTATTACCAGAATTGTATTATGTGCCGGCAGAAAATGTCGAAGCTGAAAAATTAGTCCCCCAAAGTCAGCCACGTTTACCGAATGAAAATATCCCCTTGGTGTGGGCGCAAAGTTTATATTTGCTCGGTCAAATGTTGAGTGAAAAGCTATTGGCAATAGGAGATATCGACCCTTTGGGTAGATATTTGTGTGTAGGTAAAAAGCGAGAAGCCTTAGTTCAAATTTCTCTATTAGCAGAAGATGAAGATTTACAAGCAGAGTTAGAAGTTCATGGGATCGAAACACAAACGCCTAAACAAGTAGCACCAATTCAAGTGAGAAAAGCGGGAGAACTTTCCCATATTTACACTCAAATTGGGCGTAATGATAAGCTCGGTTTAACTGGGCGACCAGTACGCCGACTGCGGAGTTTGACTATATCTAGAATATTTCGCATTCAAGGTGAGACAGTGGTTTTTCTCCCATCATTTTTAGATCCGCAGCAGTTTTATTTAACTCTTGATTACCATTTTTTGGTAGACCAAATTAGAAGTGAACTAGCATACATTCAAAAATATTGGAGTGATTTAGGTCGTCCAACTTTAACTTTAATGTTGACACACACCATTTTAGAAACTGGTTCGCAAGCTTTATTAGAACTTATGCAGGAGTTGAAAGAAGGTGTATGCAATGGTGTACAAGTTAAATTAGGACGGCTGAATCAACTCATGCTAACAGCGGGAATCCAGAGAATTGATTTTCTCCCAGCCGGAGATTTTGCTCAGTCAGCAATGCAAAATGCTGCACCACATTGCTATTATTTGGCATATCATCCCGGTAAAAATTGGCGTTTAGGGCATACTCAAGAATTCCAGATGGAGTGTGAAACTAACTTAAGTTTGTTGCTGACATCTCTGCGATCTTCAGAAAATCTTTACGAGCAGATTGAGTTATTGCAGACTTTAACTCGGTTGCAGGGATTGGACTTTGACACGGGGTTTGGTGGAAGTGATTATCCTGTCACTGTGGCTTATTTACTCGATGAAGTATACACCAAAGCGGGGGATTACGGTCATTGGGCAGTAGTGCGGCGGGCTGCTGGTTTATTGCAGATGGTTGATATTGGCTTGTCAGATGCGGTGACGAGTATTTTGGTACGGGGTAAACAAATTGCAGTCGGTAGGGCTTACAGTGAAGCATCGCTGATTACAGTCCCCATGCCTCATAATGAAATTTTCGAGAAAATCAACAATTTTTGCCGTGAGGATATTCGCGATCGCGTCTTAACCCAAGAAATCCTTATTTATCTTGGTATACTCATTAAAACAGAGCCAGAATTATTTCAAGGGCTACTGACTTTGAGAGTAGGCTATCTCATCCTATTAATTACCAGTGAACTAGCACAGGAATTGCGGGTAACTCAAGATGAAGCCTATGAAAAGTTAATGGAACTTTCGCCCTTTGAAGTTAAAAACCGCCTGCGTCAAGTATTAACTGCTTATACAGGGATGAGTAATTTGTTACGTCAGCAGGAATCTCTGCACGTTAAGCAAAAAGAAAGTGATATTGATTGGGTAGTGTTACCTGTGATTATAGAAGAAGTAGAAGCACAGGAAATTCCCTTGGGTGGTTGGCGACGCTTCCGTCAAGCTGAAGGCGCACTCAACCGTGTCCCGAAAAACTTTTTTCAGCAGGTTTGGCTATTAATGCACCATTGTAAAGGTGTAGTCATTGGCGATAAACTTGAGCGTCGCAATCGGCTAGAAAGTGATGTGATGATATCAGAGATGACGGCTGGGGAGAAAAATTTTGCTTTATTAGTTGAGCATCTATTAAATAAAATTGAAGCCCCAGAATATCGTCACGTTAACATTGAAGCACTCATGGAGCTAGCAGCGATCGCCGCAAAAAACCCCAGTCTGCAAATTGAAGAATATATTGTGTTGGATGTGTTAATCGGTCATGCAGTGCGTTTGGCTTGGTTAGATGGACATCCAGAACGAGGCGATCGCTATGATGAAGACAAAGCCAGTGCATGGCGACATTTTTATAATACTTCCCCTAGCGATTGTGCTAGTTATATTCTCAAGGCCTTTAGGTTCTTAACGGAGTTTGTCCAAGAATTTGAATCCCAGACTTAGCTTTAGGAGACTGGTGACTGGGACATAACTTAACTTTACCCCTTCTCACCTGTCACCTACCATAGTCAGCGACTCATGGCAAAAATCTGTTCAGCCTTTAAGGGAAGGTTTGGAAACAATCTCGACTCAATACGATCCTGTGTACGAAATACCTTCGGGGGTAAATACTCTCCGTCTTCCAGTTGATAGATTGTTATGGTTGGCTGCTTGGGAGAGCCGATGAACCGAATCCCGCCAAAAGCAGCATAATCTATAATGATGTACTCGATCACACCCAAATCCTCATATTCAGCAAGTTTTGTCAGATAGTCATCCTTCCAGTTGTTACTAACAACTTCAATAATTCCGGGTGGTGGAACATAAGCAGCAGCAGAACTAGAGATGGTTTTCATTCTCTGCCATTCTTCCCTAGCAAAGATAACAATATCTGCTTTTCGACTTTTTTCCTTTTCTCCTAGTGTTGTTTTGAGTCGAACCTGCTTAGACTGTCGTGAAACATAAGGTAGGTCATTTTCTTGACAGTGATTTTCGAGGTAAGTACAAAGTCGCTCGATTAAATCCTCATGATTAGCATTTGGTTCTGATAATGGCACAGGAATTCCATCCAATAGCTCAAACTCTCTGCCTGAACCATCATCCCAGGCTAGAAACTCTTCAAAAGTCAGTGGTTGTGTAACGGTTGCGTACATCGCCCTCGCTCCATTGCTGACGTGTGCTTGATTCAATGCTACCAAGATGTACAACTTTATCTATGAGTTCTAGCTGATTTTTTTGCTGTAATTCTGAAACAACAGCTTGAGGTTGTTGGTTGATATGTACAAAAGCTGCTAGCGTGTTGTCCTTGGCAAAATCATCTGTCACAGATGATTCTTCTATTGCCAGAATCTCCGGCGCATTAAGCGCGAGGAGTGTCAACCCTAGCGAATATTGACTTCTTGTAGATCATGATCTGGCTGCACATTCTGCACCTTAATCACTGGCTGAGTATTTTGGCTTACAGAAACTACATTGTAAGCCAAATTCTGGCTTTGAGGACGTAGCTTTTGATTGTACTCATTCAGCTTCAATTGAGCTTGAGCATACACAGGGGTATCTTTGGGAATTTTGCGGAGAAATTTCACCGCATGAGCAAAGTTGCCTGCTAGTGCCTGTTTCCGGGCTTGATGTAAAAAATAAGCGGCTCTAATTTGGCGTTTTTGATTGTATTCGACCAATTTCTTTTGTACCAAAGACCCAGCTGTACTTTCTTTGGGGATTTGGCGCAGATATTCTAATGCTGAGGAAAAATCTCTGGCTTCGGCTTTAGCGTAGGCTTGAGCCAACAAATTTTGTGTTTGTGCTTCGATATTTCCCTTGGCTTGCTTGGTTAACTCATTAACTTTAGTTTGCCAGTATAGAATATCAGGAACTTGATTAGCCGCAGAGAAAACATCTGACCATTTACCCTCAGCCAAAGCATTTTCAGCTACAGAATATATTTGTGCAGCTACCCGCCATTGCTGTTGCCATGTTTCGATAGTAGCTTGGGCATCTGGATAAACATTACTATAAGTGGGAATCGACTTAGCTAGGGCGATCGCCTGTTTTAAATCCCCACCTTGATATTCTTTAGTCGCTTTATATAAAATATCGGTTTCGGATGGGGTGGGTGAAGTTTGTAATAAAGAATAACTCCCCACACCCATTAATAGAGAATTAACCGCCAGTCCTACTTTAATTCCTGTCAGTAACGGCGATGATGATTCTGGGGTTGGTTCTGCTGGCTGCTCTTGACTTTTTTGAGTTTGAGGAACATGTGTCAGTGCAGTTTCCCAAACCATTTGTCTCAGGACACGCAATACATCAGCCGCTGACTGAAAACGTTCTTGGTAATTGTAGCGGATCATCTGGCTCAAGATAGCTGCTAGATAATCGCTCACTGGCGTATCAGCCGAACGCCAAATAATCTCATTGGTCAGAGGATCTACTTTTAATTGCAGTGGTTCTAACCCAGTCAAAGCTTGAATCGCAATCATTCCCAAAGCATAAATATCACTATTGGGCTGGGTTTGGCCAATAAATTGTTCTGGTGGGATATAACCCAAAGAAGTCGTCGGAGCTTGATAAATTGATAAGTCGGCATCCATGCCAAAATTGATTGATTGGATCGAGCCAAAATCAATCAGGACTAACTTCCCATTAACAGCACGTCTAATAATATTTTCTGGTTTAATATCACAATGGATGACACCTTGGGAGTGAACAAACTCTAAAATTCCCAAAGCATCCTCTAAAAATACCGTAACTTCTTCCTCAGCCCACAGGCAACCCCATTGTTGACTAATGGGAAGTTCCGCCGATAAGGAATGACCAGCAATATATTCTTGCACCAGATAGAACCGCTCATTTTCTTCAAAACAAGCGATAAATTCGGGAATTTGCTCGTGATTTCCTAGCAGCTTGAGAGTAGAGGTTTCTGTCAGAAAACGTAATCTGATTGTGTCTAGGTAACTAGGGTGTAGATTATTAACCTTAAGTTGTTTAACTACACATTTAGGTGTATGCGGGTACTGGATATCCACAGCCAAATATGTTTGTCCGAATACACCTGCACCCAGACTTTGGAGAATTTGGTAGCGTGCTTGCAGTACTTTACCGATCATGTTGTGGCTCATGAGCTGGTTACTGAGTTAGTCCTTATATAAGTTTTCCTCCCTTCCCTACTGTTTCCGGAATGACTCAAAGATAAATCAGTAAGGCATGGAATTTTATAATTAGTAGCAGAATTATTAAGTATTTTTACTTTAAAAATAAGCTACGTTAATACTAAAGTTGCACAATACCATAACTTAGTTCCTGAGTAGGTAGTCATGATTAACTATTCAACCTGGAATTAAATCCCAATCCAAAATCTAAAATTGGTATAAGTCCTAGCTAAAATAAAGAACGTAAGCATTTTCAGAAAGTTGATATGACATATCCGCCTGCTCCTTGGAGACTTGAAGGCTATGCCATTCAAACCTTGCATTGGGTTGATGTAGATCAAACTGCTCCTTTTGTTCCCCCGGAATTAGAGATTGTTTCGCTATTACCAGGTAAAACTTTAGCAGGAATTTATCTATCTACCTATGAAGCTGGTTCTGTATTAAAATACAACGAATTAATCGTAGTCCCAGCTTTTGTAAGATATCAAAAACATACTGGAGCTTGGATTTCTCACATTTATGTTGATAATGAGGATTCTGTGGCTGGGGGCCGAGAAATTTGGGGATTACCCAAAGAAATAGCTGAATTTAGTTGGAATCATCTTGGTAAAGTCAGTGTCAGGCAAAATCAATGTGAATTATGCCAGCTAGATTATAAAAAAGGAATGTTGAGCTTATCTACGTGGTGGCAACAAGAACTTACTGGTACGGCTTTCGGTAGTTTGGGTTCTGAATTATTATGTTTTCAAGCTCAGTTTAGGTCTCAAATAGGATTATTAACAGCTAATTTAGAAATTCCTCAACAAAGTCCTTTTGCGGCTTTAAATTTAGGTCAGCCTTGGTTAACCGTGAATTTACCAAATTTAGAATTAGTGGCTGGTGTACCACAATCATTGGGTAATCAAGTGATTAATGAACTCTAAGCTTCTGTATCTTCTTCTACTACTTCAGTTTTCTGGGTAAGCGGTTTGACGACTTTAGCGATCGCCTCCTGCACAAATGCTTTAATAAATTCATCCCGACGGTTGATTTGAAACTGTCGCTGTACTACTTCTGTCATCCCACCATCACCCCAGTCTTGATCATGGCGAAAATATTCAATAAAACTTTTCCCAGCAATGCGGGTTAAATATGCAGCTGTCACCCCTTGAATGGCTCTCCCTATGACAAATGTCGCTACATTTAGTTGTAAAGCTGTAGTTAGTAATTGAATTGCACCTTTGACTATCCCTAAACTGGCAATTGTCTTAGCTAAAGATAGGGCTAACTCTCGTCCCCGTTCCATGTTTAATTCACAACCATAGACTCTACCGATTTCTACGACCATTTGGGCATTGACGGCAGCAGTTGCTAGTAAATCTACTACTGGGAGCGGTGTCACTGATACTACACCTGCCCCAATCCACTGAAACCGCTCGACGATTTTATCAGCTTGGCGGCGGCGTTGAGCATCGATGAGTTTGCGCGCTTCTTCGCCTAGGCGCAGAGATTGCAAGAGAATGTTATCTGCTACTAAATCCTCACCTTCAGCTCGCAAAATAGCAGCCATGCGGCGTAGCAAGGGTACAATATCTGGTTCTGGTTGGAAGGTTTCCCCAGTTTCTAGTTGAGCAGATTGGGGATTAGCCGCGATCGCCACAACATCATTCGTCGCAATAAATCCCCGCACCCGTTGCCGCAACCGTGCTAAGATTACCTCTTTATCTTCATCTGTATATAAATCTGTCTTGTTGAGAACTAGGAGCGATCGCTTACCAATTTCCGCTAAACCTCTGAGTGGTTCATACTCTGACCGTCGTAAATCATTATCTACCACAAACAATAGTAAATCTGCCTCGGTTGCCAATGCCCTGGCTAATTGTTCCCGTTCTGTTCCCGCTACCCCAGCCTCTAAAATCCCTGGGGTATCGGTAATTAAAATTTTCCTCTCCAGCCCTTTCAACCGCAAACAGTAGGTTTCCCCGGCTGTTGTTGTCCCCATTGGCGCGTCTACTCTCCCCACCATGCGCCCCATAATGGCATTCACTAGGGAAGTTTTGCCAGCACTCCCAGTTCCAAACACCACAACTTGAATCTCACCCCTGGCTAAGTTGGCTTCAATCTCCTTGGTACGGCTGAGTAAAGCTTGACGTGTGACTTCATCTTGAATTTGCGCCACCTGTTGTCTTACTGCTTGCAGGGTAGAAGAAGCCGCATCAGACTTCGCAGCCGGAATTTGTACTGGTGTCACCCGTTTACGACTGCGACGGGAACGCTGTTCACCAGCTTGTAATACCAGCACGTAATAGACAAAGGCAGCAACTAAACCGCCAACCAGGACAATAAGCAGCAACAGCAGCAAATTACCTAGAAATGGCGAGTAGGATAATTGCCAATACAGACGAGACAGGGAATCAATTAGCCACAGGGCGAGTCCCAGAATCACAATTAAACCAACAATTAACGTAACTAGGCGCGACAGAGGCATTGGTGGCATTGATCAATAATTAATTACCCAGATGCTTCTGATCTTAATAGTTTCAGTGTTTTTCACCAGGGTAGACAAAAAAAACTTTTGATAAACTAAAATCGCATTGTGTATAAAATTTACTTATGAATCTAGATGAGGAGATGCCTACTTTTTGATAAACAATAACCTCTAGCCTTGACTAATAGTGAGTTTCATAGTGATGGCGATACCTAAATTCATATTCGATAGTTGGATACCAAAAAAATTCCACAGCCTCAGTATTAGACAAAAAATTGTTTGTGGCTACGTTTTAGCTTTGGGCATCGCGGTTTTAGGCACAATGTCAGGTTTAGTCATTGGCGATCGCTATTTTCAACAAGCTAGACAAAAAATGACTTTAGCCGATGAGGAAGGTGGCTTGTTAAGCGATTTGCAAGGAGTTTTGTTAGAAATTCATTCTCATGAACATGAGATGCTGTCTATGTTAGGGCAACAGCAGGCTTTAAACCAAGAATATGTTGAAGTTCTCATCCATCAAACTGAAGCAGAAACAGTACTGACTAAGTTACGCGAGTTTGGCCAGACTAATTCCCGCCAAGATTTACAAGCACTGCTCAAAAAGTATGATGGTGTGATAGGTGTGTATTTCCAGCGAATCAGGGAAATCAACGCGCAACAAAAACCCCGAAATTTACAACCACAAGGTATCAACAGAACACCAACAGAATTAATCCTCTACTTTAGTAGAAGTCCAGAAATCAAGAGACTCATAGATTTTTCTCATGAGTTAAGTGACTTAGTGAAAACGGCACGGAAACATCAGGATGAGGCAGATCAAGCGCAAAATCAGGCTGCGTTAATGCAGGCTCAAATTATCATTGGTAGTATTTTATTGTCAGTGGCGATCGCTAGTTTTTTAGCTATTTACACTAGCCTAATTATCACTCAACCTATTAATAGACTCACCAATATTGCCCAAGAAGTGACAAAAGCAGGCAATTTTGATTTACAAGCATCCGTAACAACAGAAGATGAAGTGGGTAGTTTGACGACTTCCTTCAACCAATTAATTCAACAAGTCAAGCATCTGTTGCTAGAACAACAAGCCCAAGCCCAAAAAAAACTCATTCAAAGTGAAAAAATGTCTAGCTTAGGGAGGATGTTAGCGGGTGTTGCCCATGAAATTAATAATCCCGTCAATTTTATTTCTGGCAATTTAGTCCACGCCAAAACCTATATTGATGACTTATTGATACTACTGCAAACATATCAAGCCGAAATCCCTCACCCGCCCTCTGTGGTGGTAAATCTCGCCGAAGAAATTGATTTAGAGTTTCTCGCCCAAGATTTGCCAAAACTCATCGATTCCATGATGCTTGGGGTTGATCGCACGAAAGAAATTGTCAGAGGATTGAAAGATTTCTCTCGTCTAGATGAAGGGCAATTTCAACAAGTAGATTTACACTCTTGCATCGATAGTACACTGTTGATTCTGAACAATCGCCTCAAAAAAGGTATAAGTGTAGTTCGTCAATATGGGGAAATACCAACAATTCCAGGTTATAAAGGTTTGCTGTATCAAGTATTTATGAATCTCCTTAGCAATGCCATTGATGCTTTAGAAGAAAAGTCAGCCGCAGATCCAAAATTTCAACCAGAAATCACCATTATTACGGAACGCTGTCAAAATAATACGGTAATTGCGCGCATTGCAGACAACGGCCCTGGTATTTCCGCAGAAACTCAAACAAAAATTTTTGAAATGTTCTTTACGACTAAACCACGCGGTGTTGGTACAGGCTTAGGTTTAGCTATCACTCATGAAATTGTAGTAGAAAAACACCAAGGTAAAATTACCTGCCGTTCGGAATTAAATCATGGGACAGAATTTGCGATCGCTTTTCTCATTTCTCATCCTTAAGTTCCTAGTTTTCCATCTCTGATTTCTGCACAATAGGGACTGGGTATTGGGGATTAGGGACTGGGCATTGTGGTTAAAGGAAATTCTCCCTTGTCTACCTTGTCTCTCCTTGCCCCCACAAATAGAAACAAGGAGAAATCAACACTATGGGACTGTTTGATCAAATTCTCAGTGCTGTAAACAACCCAAATCAACAAGGTAATATGGGTCAAATAGAAAATATCATCAACACTGTACAGGATTTGAGTACAACAACTGGTACAGATCCAGGAACTATACAATCTGTTGTTGGGGTTGTAGGTAACTATGTGCGTTCTGCTTTACAACAGAAGCAAGCCACCGAGGGTAACGAATCAGCACAGGCTTTAGTCAATCAGTATGCTGGTAATTCTTTTGACCCCCAAGCTGTTAATTCCTTATTTTCCCCAGACACACAACAACAAGTTGCAGGAGTAACAGCCCAGCGTACAGGGTTAGATGCTAACACTATTCAACAATTACTACCTATTGTTGTACCTCTTGTGTTGAATTTCTTGCGATCTGGATCTAATGTGCAGAATGCTCAAACTGCTGGCAATCCAGTATTGAATAATTTCCTAGATGCAGACAGAGATGGTGATGTAGATATCGCTGATGCTATTCAACTAGCTAGTCGGTATGTCCGCAGATAGAAATAGGGACGGGTAATTGGGGACTAAGGACTAGGAAAGAGGGTATTGCTGAATCAGGAGATGAAAATTGAGATCCTGAAATTTCCAACTCCTGATTCTCTCTACGTCTTTGCGTCTAGTCTTGCGGGTTCTGCGAAGCAGTATGCGCGAGATAAATCACAGTAAAATTAAGCAACGCCGGAAAGAGAAATTTTCCTTCATTACTAACTCTATTCGTGGTGTCTTTTGCAAAAGTTAGTTTACCTGAATTTAGGGAATCCTAAATCCAGGTAACTATAGAATTATTGTTATGAACAAATGGAAGATACGTAAATCAAAACAGCAGAGATTTCTTCTATTTGTATTCAATCGCACGATGATTATTCTGATCAACGTGGGGTTATGTTTAGAATCAAGTGGGGCAATTGCTGGCAATCATACTGTAGAAACTGCACAAACAGCACAGACAAATTCAGCAGACACAACTCGCACGGCTGAAGAAGCTTATCAAGCCGGAAAGACACTATATCAGCAAGGAACAGCAGAATCTCTGCAACAAGCAATAGTTTTTTTTGAAAAGGCACTTTCACTGTATCAAAAATTAGGCGATCGCACATCAGAAGCATTTGCCCTTGCTCATCTTGGCAAAATCTACTCAGATTTAGGAAATCCCCGCAAAGCACTAGATTATTTGCATCCCGCTTTATTACTCAGACAACAAATTGGGGATAAAACTGGAGAAACTATTACTCTCAACAACATTGGCAATGTCTACTCAAATGTAGGAGAATTGCAAAAAGCATTAGAGCATTTTCAAAAAGCCCTGCTCATCAAGCAGAAAATAGGAGATCAACCAGGGGAAGCAATCACTCTCAATAATATTGGGAATGTCTACTTAGAGCTAGGAAACCTGCAAAAATCACTAGATTATTTTCAGCAATCCCTTACGCTCAGGCGACAAATAGGGGATAAATTGGGAGAAGCACGCACACTCAATAATTTAGGTACAGTTTACATAGATTTAGGAGAACAACCTCAGGCACTCAATTATCTGGAGCAAGCCTTACTCTCTTATCAAAAAATAGGCGATAAAAAACTAGAAGAATCTCATATTCTCAATAACATAGGTGCAGTTTATTTAAATTTAGAAAAACAACAAAAAGCACTAGATTATTTTCAGCAATCTCTAACAATTAGGCGACAGTCTCAAGATAAACTAGGAGAAGCACGTAGCCTTAATAATATAGGTGCAGTTTACTCAGATTTGGGGGATAAAAAACAAGCTCTCGATTATTTCCAACAAGCCCTACCTTTATTTCAATCTTTAGAAAATAAGTTAGGTTTGGCAGCTACATTAAATAATATTGGAAAAGTCCATTTAGCTTTAGGAGAGCAACAGCAAGCACTACAACATTTCCAAAAATCTTTACCTATCTATCAACAAGTTGGTAATAGAGCAGGAGAAGGTCAAACTATTTATCATTTGGCTTCTGTTCACCGTCATCAAGGTGATCTGAATGCGGCTCTAGATCAAATTAAAATCGTTATCAAAATTGTAGAGGAATTGCGGACTCAAATTCACTCTCAAGAACTTCGCACATCCTATTTCGCTACAGTTCAAGATTATTATCAATTTTATATAGACTTGCTAATGCAGTTGCATAAACAAAAACCATCTCAAGGGTATGATGCTCAAGCATTGCAAGCTAGTGAACAAGCTCGTGCCCGCAGTCTTTTAGAACTGCTGAATGAATCTAAAGCTGATATTCACCAAGGCATAGATCCACAATTAGTTGCTCAAGAACGCAACTTACAGCAACAAATTGATAGTTTAGAAAAACGCCGAATACAGCTATCTAATAATAGTACCGATGCACAAATCAAAGCTTTGGAAACAGAAAATGAGGCACTTCTAGAACAATATCGGCAAGTCCAAACAAAAATTAGGGCTAAAAGTCCTCAATATGCTGCACTGACTCAACCGCAACCACTTTCACTCAAACAAATTCAATCCTCAGTCTTAGATGAAGACACTGTACTTTTGGAATATTCTTTAGGGGAAAAACGCAGTCATCTTTGGGTTGTTAGCAATCAGAAAATCACCAGTTATGAATTGCCTAAACGTGCAGATATTGAAGCTGCTGTGCAGAATTTTCGTCAAGCAATCACCACTCCATATTTGAAAAACAGCCCATCTATAAATACTTTATCTCAGTTAATACTTGCACCAGCAGCCCAGCAAATCAAAAATAAACGTCTAGTAATTGTTAGTGATGGGGCTTTACAGTATGTACCATTTGCGGCACTGAATACATCTAATCTTCAGGAAAGTGGTAAGTATGAACCCTTATTGCTGCATCATGAAATCATTACTTTACCTTCAGCTTCTACATTAGCCATCTTGCGAAGTGAACATAAAAATCGGCAACCTGCACTGAAAACATTGGTTGTATTAGCAGATCCGATTTTTAGTAGTGATGATGAACGTCTGCGGCGTAATGTTGAAGTATCGCGTCCACAGAGTTCAAAAAGTAATTTAGATACAGTTGCTTTAAACAGAGCTGCAATAGATTCCAACATCAGCTTTGAACGTTTACGCTTTACGCGTCAAGAAGCTGAAGGAATTTTATCACTTGTACCAACGAATCAAAGCAAACAAGCTGTTGATTTTACTGCTAGTCGTAGCACTGCTTTTAGTCAAGAATTAAGGCAATATCGCATCGTACACTTTGCAACTCACGGCATTTTGAATAGTAAACATCCACAATTATCAGGCATTGTATTGTCTTTATTTGATGAACAAGGAAGACCGCAAAACGGCTTTTTGCGCTTGCACGATGTTTTCAATCTCAATTTACAGGCAGAACTAGTTGTATTGAGTGCCTGTCAAACTGGACTAGGAAAGGCCGTGAGGGGAGAAGGATTAGTAGGGTTAACTAGAGGATTTATGTATGCAGGAAGTCCACGGGTTGTAGTGAGTCTGTGGAGTGTAGATGACCAAGCAACATCGGAATTGATGAAAATTTTCTATGAAAATATGCTCAAAAAAGGATTAACGCCTGCTGCTGCCTTGCGAGCAGCGCAGACGGAGATTTGGCGCACTCAGACATATGCTGCGCCCTATTATTGGGCGGCTTTTACTTTACAGGGTGAATGGAAGTGAGAATAAACCATTTGTACGAATGTGCGATCGCTTCACCAATTTGCCGTAAACTTTTCCTCTTCTATAAACTAGTGTTCTGGCAAGGCAACTTTGCTTGGTAAATAAGTTAGTAGTAAGGACTTTAGTCCTTGACTTGAAGGCTAAAGCCCTCACTACGAACTCAGCAAAGTTTGCTTGGTGAAGTACTCGCCCTCAGCTTAATTTGGTCGTCAAACTTACTTCACAAATTGGGGCATAATTTCCGCAGCCGTAAATATGCCATGAATGCCGCGTTTGTGTAGTTGCATACCAGCTTTGAGATATCCAAAGGCTGGGCCGCAGACATTAGCTGCCATGCTGGTTTCATCACCTAAAGTAAAGGTATGAGTAGAAATCTTACCTTCAAAGGTGCGTCCTGTAACCTTGACGTTGGTGCTGAGGGGCTTTTTGGGATTGCGGGTATCAACTACACCACCAACAGTCACGCGATCGCGATCGACTATCCCAGCTAACTCTAGCATCACATCATCGGCGTGTTCCATATTCTCTAAGGTCAAAACACCGTTAGTTTGATCGAGTAATGCTTCTACCTCTGCATCAGTCATGGCGCGTGCAGCTTCTACTGTATAACCAGGCATATGCCCAATATCTTCCCGAACAGTAGCACGGTAAGCTTCCCAGTTGGCAATACCTACACCAAAGGTAATCTCAACTTTGTGAATTTCCGCGTAACTTTGGGCGGCTAAAGCGGCGGCGGCGGTTAACAGTCCGGGTGTTGCACCACAGCCTGTCATGTAGGTAATTCCAGCCGCTTGCAGTTCATCTTTCATCGCAATTAGCTGTTCTACCGCACTAGTGCGTTTAATTGCATCTACCAGCACACCACGCCAACCAGATTGCATAAACTGGCGTGCTACAGAAGGAATAAAGTCATTGGGTAGGTTGGGTAATGCCAAAAAGTACCCATCTACAGGTTGCGCACTATCAATTAAATCTTGAATACTGTTGTTGCCTAAATTCCCGATTGGTTCTAAATAACCCACCGAACCCTGAGACTGGTAGGTTGCAATGCAATCTTTAAAGTTCAAACCTTCCTCAGTGTAAACATAGCCTTTTTGGTCTGCTACTGCGACCAAATTCATTTCTTGTTTACCCGCCAGTACCTTAGCAGCTGCTTGTCCAAGTCCACCGAATCCTAATACTCCCACACGTATAGCTGACGCAATATTTGCTGTACTCATAGTCAATTAGTTAAGTTGAATCACAAGCCTTGAGTATGAACCATCTTGCCTGATGGCGATCGCTATAAAGCAGGGCGGAGCATCATAGCTCAAAGCTATAGAGGTTAATTATGCTTTATTATCCTGGTTTCTTCCCCAACCAGATCACTTTTTTCACCAGAAATTTTTGCTGCATTGCTGAGGCTTGAGCAAATTTTCACGCAAAATTCTTTCTCGGCCACTCTTGGTGATGATGAAAGGTGACGTGTTTTAAGGCAGTTCCGATGGCACAAGCTACAACAACCAATAGAACATTTCTTTCTCCTACAGCCCTGTAGCTCCATACCATAAATTATTTATGAAGAAATAAGAAAATAGGTATGTGCATAACCTACCAGCGATGGCTTTACGCCCAACTTGATAGCGATCACATTGTTGTACTTGAGATTGCGTGGTTGCAAGTTAAGTATTTTTTCATCAAGCGATCGGCTACGCTGGGCGGTTACGCCATCGTGGTTCACTCACAGTAGACTATTCAATTTCCATTGGGTGACTCTTCAAAAGTCAAAGAGCGAATCAACTCTCGAATGACATCCGTTGAAGGTCTTCCCGTCACTGAGCAGTATTTCTCTAGTTTTTTTGCCTCACCTGATGTGAGATTGATTGTCAATCGTTTAACAGCCCATTTTTTGTTCACAGATTAAGCAACCTATGTTTTAACGACTATTCTAATATCAATCATTTAAGCTGTTAATACTACGATAAATCTAACGATATTAATGTCAATAATCCATGAAGAAGAGTGCAGTAAACCTTGATGTT
Source organism: Trichormus sp. M33_DOE_039 (assembly GCA_015296085.1). Lineage (GTDB taxonomy): Bacteria > Cyanobacteriota > Cyanobacteriia > Cyanobacteriales > Nostocaceae > Trichormus. The sequence continues at coordinate 82,573 of DVDT01000060.1, forward strand.
ATATTCAAGAATGCAAGTATACTCTATGGTATGAATTCTTGATGCTTTAAAAGTAGCAATTGTAAGTGAAATGTAAATCAAAACTCACTGAATTGCTTGAATACTCAGTGAAAACACACACATATTTTATAGCAACCTAACCATTGCCAAAATTTAGGCAATCTTCAGACCATTTGACAATCCTGACAATGCGGATTGCTAGATGTCCTCAAGATGGCTGCCTCTGATGTTTTTTCACGCAAACACAAACGTTGTGTCTCTTACTTTGGAAAATAGTCCACTTACTTTCTCTATTCGCCCAAAAAGCAGTCATATTTCTATTCTGCAACGCCCAATCATCAATACAGATACAAATCAAATGCCACTGCTTTTATTTTTTCTAATCAATGGTAAATAAATTGTAAAAGTTGCACCTTGATTGGCAGTGCTGCTTGCTGTAATACTTCCTTGATGCGCTTCTATGATTCGTTTAGTAATTGCTAATCCTAAGCCATTACTTTTGCCTGTACGTGAGGGGTCTGTTGTATAGAATTGTTCAAAAATCCGAGGTAAATCTTGCTCATGAATGCCCTTACCTTGGTCTTGAATTTTGATCACTGCTTGTTTATCATCACTGTATCCAGAAATAATCACTTGAGAATCACGTTGTGAATGTTTGATGGCGTTATCCAACAAATTTAAAATTGCCTGTAATAGACGTTCTGGATCACCTTGAATAAGTAAATTCGCTACTTTGATTTGCACTGATACGCCAGCAGCTTGCATTCTAGGTTCTATCGCATTAACAGCACGCTTAATTAGACCTAGTAACGACAAAGTTTCTTGTTCTAGTTGACTGACTCCTGCCTCTAATCGTCCTAAATCTAACAAGTCATGAATCAGTCGTGATAGACGTTTAGTTTCATTTTCAATTGTTTGAAAGAAGCGATCGCGTAATTGAGGTTCTTCATAAGCTCCGCTTTTCAGTGCATCTACAGTCACCTGAACGTTGCTAATAGGTGTGCGGAGTTCATGGGAAACATTGGCCAAAAAGGTTCTCCTCTCATGTTCTAGGGACGCTAACCTTTCACTCATCCGGTTGAGTTCTGTCGCTAATTGATCTAACTCATTATTCTCATTGATAGCTAACTTATTCCCAAATTGCCCACTACCTAGAGAAATCGCAAAGTTCCTCATGATTTCAATCGGTTTGGCAAGACTGCGAGCAAAGCGAGTGCTAATCAGCGCACACAGCAAAATAGTTACGCCCAAACTACCCAGCACACTGGCAATTACTTTGGCAAACTGACGCTGAAACTGCTCCAGTGTAATCGACATTCGCAGCACACCCAAAAATTGACCGTTGCGCATAATGGGTCTGGCAATATACAGACGATCTTTACTTGATAAAACTCCCTTTGTAATCCCCTGTGCCGAACGTTTTTGCAGTGCTTCCGCCATCCCAGCCACTGTGTACCAGTCTCGAACTTGTTGATCTAATTTGGGATCAGAAGTTGCTATTAGACTACCTTGTTGATTGAAAACGCGGAGTGTGACGTTTTGCGGTGCGCCATATCTTTTCACTAGCAAATTTACACGTTGCAGATTTTTTTCTTCTAAAGCATCTGCAACACTCTCGCTTAAAGCATTCGTCCAGTTATCTAAGTCTATTTGTCGCGATCGCATAAAGTAGACATGGAAAGACCAGAGAATATAGCTAGCCATGAAGGAAGTTCCCAAGATTATCAGCAGCAAGTAAGTAGCTAACAACTTGGAATGAATAGTATTAAATTTTAAGGAACGCCACCAGCCTTTCATGTAGGCTGCTCTCCGGGGCGACGGCGTAACACAGCTTTAATGCGTGCTAATAACTCACGGGTGTTGAATGGCTTGGTGACATAATCATCCGCTCCCGCTTCCAAGCCCCAAATTTTATCTATGTCTTGATCTTTAGCTGTCAGCATCACAATTGGCACATCTGAAAATGCCCGAATGCGCCAACAGACTTCCATCCCGCTTACTTCCGGCAGCATCAAGTCCAGTAAAATTACATCCGGGACTTGTTTATGAAATTGTTTAATTGCACTCTGCCCATCTGCTGCGGTTGTCACTGTATAGCCTTCTTTTTGTAAGGTATAAGTCAGACTTTCACATAGGGCTGCTTCATCATCTACCAGTAAGACGTGGGGCATTTGTCATTTAACATTAACTCCTCAGTTTAGCCTGACAATGAGTGAGATTTTTGGCATCTTTCTAAAGAATGAGTCGGACTAGAGGCTGGGCAATGATCGCTGAAATCACTGACAGGGATGCACCTCAAAGTTATAACGTTAAAAATTTTTGGTTTAACTAAACTCTAAAATTAGCAAAATTTTCAAATGCAAAACTTTTACATCTATCTAAGGAAAGATATTGATTTCTCAATATACTGATAGTTGTCTGGAATTACATCTGCACCTATTTTTTAGCCTTGCTAATGTTAAATCAGGGAAAAAGGTACAATTATGAGGTTAATCTACTTGAACTTGAGTTGTAGCCTCATTTCTCTTTGATTTAAAATTTGGGTAAAAATTCCAGAAATTTGTTCGTTTTATAGGTCAAACCTTTTAGTTATTTCTCTAAACTTATTCCAATATTGTCTCAGTTCATCAATATCTAGATTCATTCGCCTGACTCTATCAAAGGTATTATGTCTTCAGGTATATATAGATAAAAAAATGATTATTTTGTAGATATTAAAAAAACTTTTATGCTAGCTAATTTTGGTCAGAAAGAGCAGCTATGATTAACTAAGGTAGTATTTTGAAAGCTGTTAGCAATAGCATTTTTTATCCAGCATAGATATGAGATTAAGTCATCCTGAGTGTGAAGTCCGAAAAAATTATCCTTCACCTGACTTTAATTTCAAATACTGTATGGAGGGTAAAAAGACACTGTAATTTAAAAAGGGCTGTACTATGGCAACCGAACAGTTAACTAGAGAATCCGATGACCTTGATCTAAAACAGCTACTCAAAACGCTGACATCTGTGAAAAAAGGTGATTTTTCGGCTCGGATGCCGGTTGACCAAACAGGTATAGCTGGGAAAATAGCTGATACGATTAACGATATTATTGACCAAAATGAGCGCATGGCAGCAGAGCTAAAGCGCATTAGTAATGTTGTTGGCAAAGAGGGCAAAATTACTGAACGTGCTTCTCTAGGAAATGTGCGTGGTTCGTGGTCAGATTGTGTTAATTATGTCAATACCCTAATTACAGATTTAGTCCAGCCCACGGCAGAAACCACACGAGTAATTCGGGCTGTAGCTAATGGAGACTTATCTCAAACGATCGCCACAGAAATTGAAGACAGACCTCTCAAGGGAGAGTTTCTCCAAACTGCTAACATCGTCAACACAATGGTGACAAGGCTGAGTTCCTTTGCTGGTGAGGTGACGCGAGTTGCTAGGGAAGTGGGAACAGAGGGGAAGTTGGGTGTACAAGCACAAGTCAAAGGTGTGGCGGGTACATGGAAAGACTTAACCGATAACGTCAACCTGATGGCAGGCAACCTCACCGGACAGGTGCGGAATATCGCAGAAGTAGCCACAGCGATCGCCAACGGTGACTTATCTAAGAAAATTACAGTTGATGTCAAAGGTGAAATTCTAGAGTTGAAAAATACCGTCAATACGATGGTGGATCAGCTCAACTCCTTTGCATCAGAAGTAACGCGGGTGGCGCGGGAAGTAGGTACGGAAGGGAAACTAGGCGTACAAGCAGAAGTACGCGGGGTAGCAGGGACGTGGAAAGACTTAACAGATAACGTCAACCTCATGGCAGGAAACCTCACAGCTCAAGTCCGCAACATTGCCGAAGTGACGACAGCTGTAGCGAATGGCGACTTATCCAAAAAAATTACAGTTGATGTCAAAGGTGAAATTCTAGAGTTGAAAAACACCGTCAACATCATGGTGGATCAACTCAACTCCTTTGCTTCCGAAGTTACCAGGGTTGCAAGGGAAGTGGGAGCAGAAGGAAAATTAGGTGGTCAAGCAGAAGTCAAAGGCGTGGCGGGTACGTGGAAGGACTTGACAGATAGCGTGAACTTTATGGCGGGGAGTTTGACCGCCCAGGTGAGAAATATTGCCGAAGTCACCACAGCGGTAGCGAATGGTGACTTATCTAAGAAAATTACAGTTGATGTCAAAGGTGAAATTTTAGAGTTGAAAAACACGATTAATACAATGGTGGATCAACTCAATTCCTTTGCATCAGAAGTAACGCGGGTGGCGCGGGAAGTAGGAACAGAAGGGAAACTAGGCGTACAAGCAGAAGTGCGCGGGGTGGCGGGTACGTGGAAAGACTTAACAGATAACGTCAACCTGATGGCAGGAAACCTGACTGGACAGGTGAGGAACATTGCAGAAGTCGCAACTGCGATCGCTAACGGCGACTTATCGAAAAAAATCACCGTCGATGTGAGGGGCGAAATTTTCGAGTTGAAAAACACTATCAATATCATGGTGGATCAACTGAGTTCTTTTGCTTCAGAAGTCACCAGAGTAGCCAGAGAGGTAGGTAGTGAAGGGAAACTGGGTGTACAAGCCGATGTCAGAGGAGTTGCAGGTACATGGAAAGACCTGACAGACAGTGTGAATTTCATGGCGGGAAGTTTGACAGCCCAGGTGAGAAATATTGCGGAAGTCACCACGGCGGTAGCAACTGGCGACCTGTCGAAGAAAATCACTGTGGATGTCAAAGGTGAAATTTTGGAGTTGAAAAACACGATCAATACAATGGTGGATCAACTCAACTCTTTTGCCTCTGAAGTAACACGGGTGGCGCGGGAAGTAGGCAGTGAAGGGAAACTAGGTGTACAAGCCGATGTTAAAGGCGTTGCGGGTACATGGAAAGACCTGACAGACAGTGTGAACTTCATGGCGGGGAGTTTGACAGCCCAGGTGAGAAATATTGCGGAAGTCACCACGGCGGTGGCAACTGGCGACCTGTCAAAGAAAATCACCGTGGATGTCAAAGGTGAAATTTTGGAGTTGAAAAACACGATTAATACGATGGTGGATCAACTCAGTTCCTTTGCCTCAGAAGTAACGCGAGTGGCGCGGGAGGTAGGAACAGAAGGAAAACTAGGTGTACAAGCAGAAGTCAAAGGCGTAGCGGGTACATGGAAGGATTTGACAGGTGCGGTGAATATGATGGCGGGAAACCTCACCGACCAAGTTAGGAATATTGCCGAGGTAGCAACTGCGATCGCCAATGGTGATTTATCGAAGAAAATCACTGTGCAAGTTAAAGGCGAAATTCTGGAGTTGAAAAATACGATCAACATCATGGTGGATCAACTCAACTCCTTTGCTTCCGAAGTGACCAGGGTAGCGCGAGAAGTAGGCAGCGAAGGGAAACTGGGCGTACAAGCCGATGTCAAAGGTGTAGCGGGTACGTGGAAAGACTTGACTGATAGTGTGAATTTCATGGCGGGGAGTTTAACCGCCCAGGTGCGGAACATTGCGGCGGTGACAACGGCAGTAGCGAATGGTGACTTGTCGAAGAAAATTTCTGTGGATGTGAAAGGCGAAATTCTGGAGCTGAAAAACACCGTCAATACAATGGTGGATCAACTCAACTCCTTTGCTTCGGAAGTAACGCGAGTAGCGCGGGAGGTGGGAACGGAAGGAAAATTAGGTGTACAAGCCGAAGTCAAAGGCGTGGCGGGTACGTGGAAGGACTTGACCGACAGTGTGAATTTTATGGCGGGAAGTTTAACCGCCCAGGTACGGAATATTGCCGATGTCACCACAGCAGTAGCTAATGGCGACCTCTCGAAGAAAATCACTGTGGATGTGAAAGGCGAAATTCTGGAGTTGAAAAACACGATCAATACAATGGTGGATCAACTCAACTCCTTTGCTTCGGAGGTAACGCGAGTAGCGCGGGAGGTGGGAACGGAAGGAAAACTGGGTGTGCAAGCTTACGTCCGGGGTGTGGGTGGGACTTGGAAAGACTTGACGGATAACGTCAACTTGATGGCAGGGAATCTTACAGCCCAGGTACGCAACATTGCGGAAGTAACGAAAGCGGTAGCCAATGGTGACTTGTCGAAGAAAATCACCGTGGATGTCAAAGGTGAAATTCTTGACTTGAAGAACACGATCAATACAATGGTGGATCAACTCAGTTCCTTTGCTTCGGAAGTAACGCGGGTAGCGCGGGAGGTGGGAACTGAAGGGAAATTAGGTGGTCAAGCCTTAGTGCAAGGTGTGGCGGGGACGTGGAAGGACTTGACAGATAACGTCAACTCAATGGCGGGGAACTTGACAGCCCAAGTGCGGGGGATTGCCAAAGTTGTAACGGCGGTGGCGAATGGCGACTTAAAGCGCAAACTAATGTTAGATGCTAAAGGCGAAATCGAAACCTTGGCAGAGACAATTAACGAAATGATTGATACCCTAGCCACCTTTGCCAATCAGGTGACGACGGTGGCGCGGGAAGTAGGGATTGAAGGAAAGTTAGGGGGTCAAGCCAAAGTTCCAGGGGCGGCGGGAACGTGGAAGGATTTGACGGACAACGTCAACGAATTAGCAGCTACACTTACCACCCAATTAAGAGCGATCGCAGAAGTAGCAACAGCCGTCACCAAGGGCGATTTAACCCGCTCCATCGCCGTCGAAGCCCAAGGGGAAGTGGCAATCCTCAAAGACAACATCAACCAGATGATTGCCAACCTCAGAGAAACAACCCAGAAAAATACTGAGCAAGACTGGTTGAAGACGAACTTGGCTAAGTTCACCCGAATGTTGCAAGGACAGCGTGACTTAGAAACCGTATCTAAACTCATTCTTTCAGAACTAGCACCCCTAGTAGGCGCGCAACACGGCGTATTCTACTTAATGGAAGGAGTAGAAAGAGAAAATTTATCTTACTTAAAACTACTTAGTACCTACGCTTATCGCGAACGCAAGCATCTAGCTAACCGCTTCCACCTAGGGGAAGGCTTGGTGGGACAATGTGCTTTAGAAAAAGAACGAATTTTGTTGACAGAAGTACCACATGATTATGTCAAAATTAGCTCTGGCTTAGGAGAAGCAGCTCCCTTAAATGCAGTGGTGTTACCTGTTCTCTTTGAAGGACAAGTAACGGCGGTGATTGAATTAGCCTCCTTCCGCCGCTTTAGTGAGATTCACTTAACATTCTTCGACCAACTCACCGAAAGTATTGCGATCGTTCTCAATACCATCGCCGCATCGATGCGTACCGAAGAATTGCTCAAACAATCCCAATCTCTCGCACAGGAACTACAAACTCAACAAAATGAACTCCGTGAAACTAACAAGCGGCTAGAACAACAAGCCCAATCACTCAAAACTTCCGAAGATTTATTACGGGGACAACAAGAAGAATTACAGCAAACCAACGCCGAACTAGAAGAAAAAGCAGAATTATTAGATATCCAGAAAAAAGAAGTAGAGCGGAAGAATCGAGAAATCGAACAGGCGAGACGTTCTTTAGAAGAGAAAGCCGAACAACTAGCCCTCTCATCTAAATATAAATCCGAGTTCTTGGCGAATATGTCCCACGAACTGCGGACACCTCTAAACAGCTTGCTGATTTTGGCGAAATTATTAATAGATAATATTGAAGGAAATCTCACTCCGAAACAGGTCGAATATAGCCAAACTATTTACTCGGCTGGCAATGAACTCTTGGCTTTAATCAATGACATTTTGGACTTAGCCAAAATCGAATCGGGTACGATGTCAATTCACATGACCTCAATACCCTTACCAGAGTTAGCTCAAAAGATTGAGCGTAGTTTTGGACAAATCGCTCACAACAAAGGTCTGGTTTTTGCAGTCGAACTTACGCCTGATTTGCCCAGCAATGTGAATACAGATATCAAACGCTTGCAACAAGTTCTGAAAAATCTCCTCTCTAATGCCTTTAAATTTACAGAACGTGGGGAAGTGCGACTGCGGATTGAGGTAGCTAAACAAGGATGGAGTGATACTCAACCATCTTTAGACCACGCCCAGACAGTGATTGCTTTCGTCGTCAGTGATACAGGTATTGGCATTGCACCGGATAAACAAAAGATTATCTTTGAAGCCTTTCAACAGGCTGATGGTACAACCAGCCGCAAATACGGCGGTACGGGATTAGGTTTATCCATTAGTCGTGAAATAGCTCATTTGTTAGGCGGAGAAATCAAACTTGTTAGTAATCCGGGTCAAGGTAGCACATTCACTTTCTACTTACCCCAATTCAGTCCAGAATCCATCTCTTCCACTTCCTATCTCAGCATACCCTTACCTACAGGACGCTACGGAAACGACAGGGGCGAACAGCAAGGGCTACACCCTACTAGCGTCACTTACCAAAACCAAATCATACCGGACGATCGCGCCAATATTACCAAAACATCACCAGAAAATAACGTTCTACTCATCATTGAGGATGACGTTAATTTTGCCCGGATTTTGGTAGACATGGCACGACAAAGCGGGTTGCAGGTAATTACTGCCCAAACTGGGACTGATGGTCTGAAACTAGCTAAGGAATTTCTGCCAATGGCGATTTTGCTGGATATTCGCTTACCGGAAATGGACGGTTGGACAGTGCTGAATCGCCTCAAACATGATTCCAATACCCGTCATATTCCTGTACACATTATGACCGTCGAAGAAGGGCGACAACGGGGTTTACAATCAGGTGCGATCGCCTATCTACAAAAACCAGTTACGAGTGAAGATATATCCGAAGCCCTCACTAAAATTAGAGGTTTCGTGGAACGTCGGGTGAAGAATTTACTAGTAGTTGAAGATGACGACGTGCAACGCCAAAGTATTGTGGAACTCATTGGCAATAGCGATGTCGCCACCGTAGCCGTAGATACTGGTGCAGCAGCTCTTGTAGCCATTCGCACTCAGCAGTTTGATTGCTTAGTTCTCGATTTAGGTTTACCCGATATGACAGGGTTTGAACTCATAGAACAGATTAAGCGAGAACCCAACGGCGCAACTTTGCCAATTATTGTCTACACAGGCAGGGAAATCAACAAAACTCAAGAAACAGAACTCAGACGCATCGCCGAAACTATTATTTTAAAAGATGTGCGATCGCCCGAACGTCTCTTAGATGAAACTGCATTGTTCCTCCACCGCGTCCAAGCTAATTTACCTGCACCCAAGCGCGAAATCTTAGAGCAACTGTATTCTCAAGAATATTCTTTGGTGGGCAAAAAAGTGCTAATTGTTGACGATGATGTGCGTAATATCTTCGCCCTCACCAGTATGCTGGAACGCTACCAAATGCAAGTATTATTTGCGGAAAACGGTAGAGAAGGGATTAGCTTGTTAGAAAGGACAGCCGATATTGATGTGGTCTTAATGGATGTGATGATGCCAGAAATGGATGGGTACGAAACCATGCAGCTAATTCGCCAAAGAGAGCAATTTAAAGATTTGCCCATTATCGCCCTCACTGCTAAAGCTATGCAAGGCGATCGCGATCAGTGCATTGCCGTCGGTGCATCTGACTACATTGCTAAACCCATAGATACAGAACAACTCTTGTCTCTATTACGGGTTTGGCTGTATCGTTAGGAACATGAATTTACGTTGCTATACTGTGTCTGATCTTCAGACAACTTGGGTGAACGACTAAACCTCAATTAATCAACGAAATTGAGGTTTAGAAGCTGATGAAAATTATTTTTCTACCCATTCCTGATGGTATTTGGAATTTCCTCACCTTGAGTCTTTAGTCCCTAGCTTCTAAACTTTCTTCATCTTTGTTTTCATCTAAAAGTGGCAAAGTTGGTATTTGAATTACAAATGGCAATTCTGCACCTATTAAACCTCTATGAATACGTTCCGAAGTTTCGCTAAAAAGTATAAATAATGGATATACACTATTAGCCCCCTCACTTAAAATATGACTATGGCGATGGGGCATTAACCATTCATAGTCTTGATCTAAGAACACCTGGGTTTGTCGCCAACGCCCTAATAAATCAGAAAAGTCTTCATGGGGACGATGAATAAACAGTAAAATTTCTGCACCAGTTTTAATTTTCCACTCTGGATCGCACATTAAAATTGCGACATCACAGGGTAGACAAATAGCCTTGGTAGTTGCAGATACAGCGTTTCGTAAACGAACAATTGGCAGAGGGATGGTGATTAAGCTTTCATCAGGACGGCGCAGACTGGGAAGCATTTCCAAGTATGGACGGTATTGCTTGAGTAATGCGATCGCAGCTAGATGATTACTATACTCTGCCAAACTCGCTTCATAATTAGATTTTTGCACAGGCATAATTAATTCAAGATTCAAAATTAATAACCCAACGGATAGATTCTAGATATTGAATAATTTTGTTCCATTTATTGACTCTTCAATTTTCCAATTCAAATCTAAAATTTTTAATTTAGATAAATTAAGTAATTAGTATTTTTGGAATATTGAATTTTGCGGGAAGTGCGGTCTTGGGCTTTGCCCAATAGGCGCAACTTTCCCAGACGAATTTTAATGAGAACGCAGTGACCTATCCCAATTTTTCAAATACCTTGAATAAAGGTAGATACATTGCCAACAAAATTGTACCCACCATACCCCCTAACACTAAAATCATAATTGGTTCTAAAACGCTAGTTAATGCTTTTACTGCTTGCTCAACTTCATCTTCATAGAAATCAGCAATTTTCATTAACATTCCATCCAATTCCCCAGTTTCTTCACCGATGCTAATCATTTGAATTGCCATTGGTGGAAAAACAGCCTCTTTTTGGAGAGCAAGACTAATCATCCCCCCTTGTTGAATTTCTGCTCGTGCAGCATCGATAGCATTAGCAACTACCTGATTTCCTGATGTATCTCGCACAATTTCCAAAGAGGTCAGAATAGGTACACCAGAACGAGTTAAAGAACCAAAGGTACGACTAAAACGAGCAACTGAAGATTTTTGAATTAAATCACCAAACAAGGGCATCTTTAAAGAAAGGCGGTCAATAGTTTCCTTACCAACACGGGTTTTATAATACTGTGAATAGGCAAATTTTAAGCCTACAACTCCTGCAATAATCACTAATGCCCAAAAACTTCTCAAAATTTGACTGCATGTCATTAAAAATGCAGTTAATGGAGGTAATTCTGTTCCCAATTCCACAAAAATCTTTGCAAAAATAGGAATCAAAAATACAGTCATACCTACAAAAATACCAGTAGCCAAAATACCGACCACCACAGGATAAGCTAAGGCTGACTTAATTTGGTTCTGTAACCTAGCCATATCTTCTAATAATTTTGCTAGGCGATTCAGCACTTCATCTAGAACCCCACCAACCTCTCCAGCTTGAATCATACTGACATATAAACCATCAAAACAATCAGGATGTCTACGCATAGCATCCGAGAGATTAACACCGCTTTGGACATCGTTGCTAACATCGGTTAGAGCTTGCTTAAGTTTACTATTAGTACACTGATCAGCTAATACGCCTAGACCTCTGACAATGGCTACACCTGCATTCACCAAAGTAGCAAGCTGTCGAGAAAAAACTGCTTTTTCCTTAACAGTCACCTTAACCATAGAAGTCTGGAATTTTTGCAGGTCAAAACCGACAGATTGAGACTGCTTCAATTCTTGAACTACAAAACCTTTATCTCTCAAATTAGTGCGAGCGTCTGCCAAGGATTCGGCAATAACTTTTTCGCTTCTAGTTTTTCCTTGTGAATCCCTAACACGGGCAACAAATGTTGGCATAGTTTAATTCAAAATTTAAAATTAATAATTTAGTCAATAGTCAATAGTTCATAGCTCTTAAGATTGACTATTAACTATTGACTATAATTAATGAGCTTTTACAGCACCTGGTTTTGCTCCGGCGGCGGCTGCTGCTTGAGCAGATGGCCCAATAAGGCGTTGAATTTCATCTGGTTTAGAAGTCTTAGACATTGCGGCTTCAAAAGAGATAGTTCCTGCTTTGTAATAATCTGCTAAAACCTTCTCTAAAGTTTGCATTCCTAATTTACCGCCAGTCTGGATAGCTGAATAAATCTGTGAAGTTTTACCTTCTCTAATTAAGTTAGAAATAGCGGGAGTAATAATCATGATTTCCTGAGCCATCACCCGACCATATTCACCTGGTTTGGGATTCTTCTTCGGCACTAAGGTTTGACTAAATACTGCTACTAAAGAGTTAGATAATTGTACCCGCACTTGGGTTTGTTTTTCATGGGGGAAAACATCGATAATCCGGTCAACAGTCTGAGAGGCAGAACTAGTGTGTAGTGTACCAAATACTAAGTGTCCTGTTTCTGCTGCCGAAATTGCCAAAGAGATAGTTTCTAAATCTCGCATTTCTCCCACCAGAATAATATCTGGATCTTCCCGTAGGGCTGCTTTTAAGGCATTAGCAAAACTCTTTGTATCTTCACCCAACTGTCGTTGGTGAACTAGACTTTTAATTGGTTCGTAAACGAATTCAATAGGGTCTTCTACTGTGAGAATATGTTCAGCTTTAGTGCGGTTAATTAAATCAATCATTGCCGCTAGAGTAGTTGTTTTACCAGAACCAGTAGGGCCTGTCACCAGAATTAATCCTCTGGGTTTATCGCACATTTCTCTAACAACATCTGGCAGACCTAATTTTTCAAAATTAGGAATTTTGGAACTGAGGGCGCGTAAACAAGCAGCATAAGCACCACGTTCTTTATAAACGTTCACGCGAAAGCGGGCTAGACCCTTGACACCATAAGAACAATCTAACTCCCAGGTTTGTTCTAAGGTTTTACGCTGGGTATTGTTAAGCATACTAAAAATCAGTCTTTGGCATTGCTCGGCGGTCAATACATGTTCACCAATTGGTGTGAGCTTACCACTGATACGGAAATAAGGCGGCAAACCTGCGGATAAGTGCATATCCGAGCCACCCATTTCAATCATCTGCTCCATCAAGTCTTCAATCATCATTTCCATAGGATCGCTGCGCTCCAATTCAAAAAGGGTGTAGGGGTATAGGGGTGTAGGGGTGTAGGGGAAATATTCTTTTCTGTTTCCTCTTTTGCCCATTCATTACCTTCATGACTAATCCTCAAACCTGGGTGTCATGCAGTAGGGACAATCTAGCCATTCTGGTTGTAAGACAGCATTACAACATCGACAGGTAAGTCCGCTCTTACGTTTGGCTTTTAATTCAGCTTCTAAGCCTGTGTCTGTAAAAGTCACCCGTTCTACTTCTTCTAGGGTGGTAGCTCCTTGGCGCACTAAGTCTAAACTATAAGCCAGCAAGGTTTTCATTCCTTCTTCAACAGCTACTTCTTTAATACGTTCTGTGGGTGCTTCTTCATTGATTAAAGTTTGCAGTTGTTCTGTAACCCGCATGACTTCATAAACACCACAGCGTCCTTTGTAGCCAACACCGTTACAGCTGGGACAAAGCTGATTTTTAGCTTTAGCTTCAGCGATCGCTTCTGATGGTACGATATTGGCTTTATAGAAAGTAACGTCTACTTCTTGGGAAGCAGACATCCCATAACGTGCCAATTCTTCCGGTGTGGGAGTATAGGGAATGCGACAATCAGAACAAACACGCCGCACTAGACGTTGTGCCAATACCCCAATTAAAGAACTAGACACCATGAACGGCTCAATGCCCATTTCTCCCAAACGAGCGATCGCACCAGGAGCATCATTTGTATGTAACGTAGTTAATACTAAGTGACCAGTCAAAGCAGCTTCAATGGCTGTTTTGGCTGTTTCTTTATCCCGCGTCTCACCCACTAGCAGCACATCCGGGTCTTGTCGCAAAAACGCCCGTAACGCCGTAGCAAAATCTAGTCCTTTTTCCCGAATTACTTGTACTTGGGTAATCCCCGGCAAGCTGTACTCAATCGGATCTTCCACCGTACTGATATTGATGCCAGGAGAGTTCTTTTCTGCTAATGCTGAATACAACGAAGTCGTTTTACCAGAACCTGTAGGACCTGTCACCAAAATCAACCCGAAAGGCTTGCTGACCATATCTTGGACAATCTGCAAGGTTTCTGGATCGGTAATTAACTTATTCAATCCTAGTTGGGTAGAAGAGTTGTCCAAAATCCGCAGACACACTTTTTCCCCATAGCGACTAGGCAAAGTATTCACCCGGAAGTCTACTTTCCTGCCCTCAAACATCCGCCGAATCCGTCCGTCTTGAGGCAAACGTCTCTCAGCAATATCCAAGTTAGAGATGATTTTAAATCGGGCTGTAACGGCAGGAATGATTTTTTTCGGTAACGGGTCAAAAGCTTCCCGTAAAACCCCATCCTTACGAAAGCGAATTCGCAGATTTTCTTCTTGCGGTTCGATGTGGATATCAGAAACCCTATCATGCAAAGCTTTAGCGAGAATGCGGTTAACCAGATTGATCACTGGCGCATCCTCTGCGCCCTTCATCGCCGCCCCTAAATCTGCCTCCATTTCTTCAGGAGCATCTTCAAGGTTAAGATTACTGAGATTTTCTAAATCCTGATTAATATCTGTAAATTTTTCTTGTTCTATGTGTTTTTGTCTGACAGCTAAGTCATCCAGATATTGATTGATTAGCTGTTGGTAATCTTCCTGAGTAATCACCATGCGCTTTAATGTTAAACCTTGTGGGCGCAAGATGCGGTTAAGGTCATCGGACGCTTCTAAATTATCCGGATCGACCATCGCCACCAGAATGCAAGGTGGATTTTGTTGATCATTCTTTGATAGCGGTACTAAACGATGACGACGGCAGATATCAACAGGGATGAGGGTTTCTATCAATTCCCCCACCATTGTATTACCGATGTTGTTGACTTCCGGATCAAGGAATTCAACACCGTATAGTATTTTCAGTTCAAATAATTGCTGTTTCTTGTATTGTCTGAGGAACTCAGGTGATAGTTGTCGCCCGGTGATTGACTCTAGCACTTCTGTCAAGGGTCTACCAGACTTGCGACTTTCAATCAGTGCTTGCCTCATTTGGTCGTTATTAATATAACCAGATTGTACTAATTTGTTACCAAAAGGCGAAAACTCTGTTCTTGTAGTAAGAGCGGTACTGCGCCGTTGCGGAGACGATTGAGTCATAGGTGAGCAATGAGTAGGGAAAACCTCTGCTTAGAGTATTCCCAACCTGAGCCAAATAATTTTCATTAAGGCTAAGTAAATTCAGGTGAAAAGTTTAAACTTTGTGGGGAGTGGGCGTTGGGGAGGTAGTGGGTTGGGGAGACACTGCGTTGGGCAGCATTGCCGACTTGTAGCAAGTGTCGTCATGGGGAACTGAGTAAAGGGGTATGGAGAAGAAACTAATGACTAATTTCAATTCGGTTTCTCACACCTAGAAGGTCTGTTCACCATTTGCCAAAATAAGATGACTGTGAAACCATTTCCAGAGAAATTGCGGACAAACATCAGCCTGAGTGTACAGCCATCAATCGCAATGGTTGTTACTTGTGGCGAAATACTGCCGTAAACAATACCTGGGATGAGTAGACTTAGATAATGATGGACGAAAATAAACAGGTAAACAATACAAGCCAGCCATTGGGTGAATCAACAGAGGTAAATCAAGCAATGATGAGCGACTCCCAAGCCCCAATCAATTCTCACGAATCTGGCAGCGAGGTTACTGAGCAAGTGGCAGCCCCAAATCATGTACCGGGAGACACTGTACTCACAGAAGAAAATAACGTCGCTGCACCAGAGACCACTCAAGCCGAAACAGCAGCTTTGGCAGAATTGACTCAACAAATTGAGTTGCTCAAAGCGCAACTCGAAGAACGCAGTACGCAGTATATGAGGATTGCGGCAGATTTTGAAAATTACCGCAAACGTACTCAGAAAGAAAAAGAAGAGTTAGATGTGCAGGTAAAGCGCAACACAATTATGGAGTTGCTGCCTGTAGTCGATAATTTTGAGCGGGCAAGAGCGCACCTGAAGCCACAAACTGAAGGTGAGATGACAATTCATAAAAGTTATCAAGGAGTCTATAAACAACTCGTGGATTCCCTGAAGCGATTGGGTGTATCGCCAATGCGTCCCGAAGGACAAGAGTTCGATCCTAACCTTCATGAAGCAGTAATGCGCGAACCTACGGATGAACATCCTGAAGGAACAGTGTTAGAAGAGTTAGTGCGCGGATATTACTTGGGCGATCGCGTGTTACGCCATTCTATGGTGAAAGTGGCTGCTCCCAAGGAAGATGCACCACCTGCACCAGAAAGTCAGTCGAGTCCAGCCGACAGTTAAGCTGTCCACATCTCGCCTCACTGACCGATAGTGCCTAGGTTATAGTAGAGGCGAAAAAATGTGAAAAGTAAAAGGTAAAAGGTGAGCCACTGCGTTAGTGTTAGCGCAGCGTTAGCGACGCAGGAGCGTCGGCAGTCCGCTCTTGGGGGTTTCCCCCAGGAGGAACTGCCGAAAGGGTTTCCCGGCTGAAAGCAAGTGGCGAACCCAAAGGGCAAAAGTTGAAAATTGAAATAAAAATCTTTTTCATTTTTCCCTTTGACTTTTGACTTTTTTCTACTTTCTGCCTCAAGGTTGTCCGCGTCACATTACGGCAACAGCAGTCAGTAAAAATACTTTAATATGGGAAAAGTTATTGGAATCGACTTAGGCACTACAAATAGTTGTGTTGCAGTCTTGGAAGGTGGACAACCAATCGTAATCGCCAATTCCGAGGGCGGAAGAACGACACCGAGTATTGTGGGATTTGGCAAAAGTGGCGATCGCTTGGTCGGTCAATTAGCAAAACGCCAAGCTGTCACGAATGCGGAAAACACGGTTTTTAGTATTAAAAGGTTCATCGGTCGCCGTTGGGAAGATACGGAAACAGAGCGCGATCGCGTACCTTACAACTGTGTCAAAGGTCGAGACGAAACTGTGGATGTGCAGATTCGGGGACGTAACTATACACCCCAAGAAATATCTGCCATGATCCTACAAAAACTCAAACAGGATGCAGAAAATTTCTTGGGTGAAACTGTCACACAAGCAGTAATTACCGTACCAGCATATTTTACTGATGCCCAAAGACAAGCCACTAAAGATGCTGGTACAATTGCTGGTTTAGAAGTATTACGAATTATCAATGAACCTACAGCTGCGGCTTTAGCATTCGGACTAGATAAGCAAGACCAAGAGCAGCTAATCTTGGTGTTTGACTTAGGAGGCGGGACATTTGATGTCTCCATCCTGCAACTAGGAGATGGGGTTTTTGAAGTCAAAGCCACCAGTGGCAATAATCAATTAGGCGGAGATGACTTTGACGGCTGTATTGTCAGTTGGATGATTGAACGCTTTCAGCAACAAGAAAACATCGACCTAGCCCAAGATAAAATGGCACTGCAACGGCTGCGAGAAGCTGCTGAAAAAGCCAAAATTGAACTCTCTAGTATGGTCAGCACCTCCATTAACTTGCCTTTTATTACGGCTAATGAAACAGGGCCAAAACATCTAGAGACGGAACTGAGCCGCTCTAAATTTGAAGAATTGGTGGGGCATTTAATTGAAGCTACCATCCAACCGATGATTCAAGCCCTCAAAGATGCAGATCTCAAAGCACAGGATATCAACAAAATTATCTTGGTGGGCGGTTCTACCAGAATTCCTGCCGTCCAAAACGCACTGATCAAGTTTTTCAATGGCAAAACTCCAGATCGTTCGATTAACCCTGATGAAGCCGTAGCTTTAGGTGCAGCCATTCAAGCAGGTGTGCTAGGTGGCGAAGTTGATAATCTTTTGCTCTTAGATGTCACGCCACTATCTTTAGGAATTGAAACTTTGGGAGAAGTGTTCACCAAAATCATCGAACGTAACACCACAATTCCCACAAGTAAGTCACAAATCTTTTCCACAGCCGTTGATGGTCAAACTTCTGTAGAAATTCACGTCCTCCAAGGTGAACGGGCAATGGCACGAGACAATAAAAGTCTCGGCAAATTCCTGTTGGCAGGAATTCCTCCCGCCCCCCGTGGTGTACCACAAATTGAGGTATCGTTTGAAATCGATGTGAATGGTATCCTCAAGGTAGCCGCCCAAGATAAGGGTACAGGCAGAGAACAGAGTATTCGCATCACCAATACAGGTGGACTGAGTTCCAACGAAGTAGAACGGATGCGTCAAGAAGCCGAAGTATTTGCTGAAGAGGATAGAAGACGCAAAGAACTGGTTGAACTCAAAAACCAAGCAGATAATCTTCTATCAAGTTATGAATCTACCATCAAAGATAATGGCCAACTAATTGGCGAACAGATGAAAGTCTTAGCCAGTGAAAAAGTCGTCCTCCTTCAGAGTATTATGACTAATCCCGCCATTTCTCTCAAAGAATTTCAGCAATGTCTAGAGGATTTCCAACAAACTCTGTTTGCAATTGGTGCGGATGTCTACCAAAGAGCCAGCGGCCAAAGTGATGAGCAAGTAGAAGCGATCGCCGACGGTTCATTACCCCCAGAAATGGAACAGCCCATGAATGGAACTCTCATCCCCCAATTTAATTTTGATTTTGATGATGAAAGCACAGCACAAGCTGACTATGAAGCTATAGATTAGGGATCGGGGGCTAGGGATCGGGTATTGGTGATAAAAGAATTCTTCTTTGCCCCTCTGCTTCTTCCCAATCCCCAGTCACCAATCCCCAGTCCTAATACCTAGCAAGGGGGGTTTTCCACACCTGATGGTGCGGCTAGCCCCTCTAGTTTATGAGCAGGCTTTTTTCATGGTACGTAGCACAATTGTAAAAGAGACAGCCGATTCGTCAGTGACAAATCTCAGCTGTTTTTCTTATACTTGCAAATCCAGTAGCTTTTTCGTTTCCTAACGACGAAAGTTCCTCAGCTTTGCAACTTGCTGGTGATTTTTGTAAAAGGTAAAAGGTAAAATCAATTATTAAAATAAGTTAACGTCTACCTTCTGCCTAGCTGATAGCCAGCCGCCCTCGTGGTGTCTGCTGCCTTATTATCTATTCGTCCTCACTTTTACCTTTGCTATATGGCCCGCGACTACTATGAAATTCTTGGCGTTTCTCGTGACGCTGACAAAGAAGAACTCAAACAAGCTTACCGTCGTCTAGCCCGGAAGTATCACCCAGACGTGAACAAAGAACCGGGAGCGGAGGAGCGATTTAAGGAAATTAACCGTGCTTACGAAGTCCTATCCGAGCCAGAAACCCGCGCACGTTACGATCGCTTTGGGCCAGAAGGTGTGTCCGGTGCTGGTGTTGGCTTCCAAGATATGGGCGATATGGGTGGCTTTGCCGATATCTTTGAAAGTATTTTTAGTGGCTTTGCCGGTGGTATGGGTGGCCCAACACAAAGACGGCGGAGCGGGCCGGCACGGGGCGATGATTTACGGCTAGACTTAAAGTTAGATTTTCGGGAAGCAGTTTTTGGTGGTGAAAAGGAAATTCGCATTTCCCATCTAGAAACTTGTGAAACCTGTAGCGGTACTGGAGCTAAAGCAGGTACTCGTCCCCGCACTTGTTCGACTTGTAGCGGTTCTGGTCAAGTCCGGCGTGTGACTAGAACACCATTCGGTAGTTTCACTCAAGTATCAACTTGTCCCACCTGTAATGGTACAGGCATGGTAATTGAAGACAAATGTGATACTTGTGATGGGAAGGGAACAAATCAAATTACCAAGAAACTGAAAATTACTATTCCCGCAGGTGTGGATAACGGTACACGGTTACGTATTTCCCAAGAAGGTGATGCCGGTCAACGCGGTGGCCCACCAGGGGATTTATACGTGTATTTGTTTGTGAATGAGGATGAAGAATTCCAGCGTGATGGCATTAACATTCTCTCGGAGATTAAAGTTAGCTACTTGCAAGCGATTTTAGGCTGTCGTTTTGAAGTCAACACGGTAGATGGGCCAGTCGAATTAATTATTCCTGCTGGTACTCAACCAAATACGGTGATGAAGTTAGAAAATCGCGGTGTACCCCGCTTAGGTAATCCCGTAAGTCGAGGAGATCATCTGTTAACGGTGTTAATTGATATTCCAACGAAGATAGCTCCAGAGGAGAGAGAATTGTTAGAGAAGCTGGCTAAAATTAAGGGAGACCGTACCGGTAAAGGTGGTTTAGAAGGATTCTTGGGAAATTTATTTAAGTAATGAAGCTCTCTTCTCTATCAACTCCTGATGCTCAATTAGATTTGCGCGGCACTCCTTGCCCGATTAATTTTGTGCGGACTAAACTCCGTCTGGAGCAAATGCCCCCAGGCTCTTTGTTGGAGGTGTGGCTAGATCCTGGTGAGCCAATTGAACAAGTTCCTGATAGCTTGACCATGGCCGGTTATCAAGTAGAAAAAATTACAGATTGTACTGGCTATTTTTCTTTGTTAATTCGCCGTCCCGTAACTGCCTAATGAGAGTTGGTACTACTGGACAGTTTTTGGGTACGGTTTTAGCCGTGCAAGCGAATTTTTACAAAGTACAGCTAGATCAAGAGGCAGGGCAGGAAGAGAGCCGGGAAGCAGGGGAGATAGTAGATTTAGATTCCCCTCTGCTCCCTGCACCTCTGCCCCTCCTCCTATGTACTCGCCGTACCCGGCTAAAAAAAATTGGGCAGCAGGTGATGGTAGGCGATCGCGTGGTCGTAGAAGAGCCAGATTGGTCTGGAAGACGGGGAGCGATCGCAGATGTGTTACCCCGCCAAACTGAATTAGACCGCCCACCAATCGCCAATGCAAACCAAATCCTGCTAGTTTTTGCGGTGGCTGATCCTCCCCTAGAACCTTACCAACTCAGTCGATTTTTAATTAAGGCTGAATCGACTGGTTTAGATGTGGTGTTATGTCTGAATAAAAGTGATTTAGTCACCCCAAAAGAGCAGCAAGAAATTAGCGATCGCTTGTTAGCTTGGGGCTATCAACCGCTATTTATCAGCGTCCAGCAAGACACTAATATTGAGCAAGTAGCAAAATATCTCAGCCAAAAAATCACCGTTGTAGCTGGGCCTTCTGGTGTAGGTAAATCCAGCTTAATTAATGCTTTAATTCCCGATATCAACCTGCGCGTGGGAGAAGTTTCGGGGAAATTAGCCCGTGGTCGTCACACTACACGTCACGTAGAATTATTTGAATTACCTGGGGATGGTTTATTAGCAGATACCCCTGGCTTTAATCAGCCTGATTTGGATTGTAGTCCAGAAGAATTAATACATTATTTCGCAGAAGCTAGAGAACGCCTAGCTCATGCTAACTGTAAATTTAATGATTGTTTACATCGGGACGAGCCAGATTGTGCAGTGCGGGGTGACTGGGAACGCTATGAACATTATTTAGAATTTTTAGCAGAAGCGATCGCCCGGCAAACACAACTTCACCAACAAGCTGATCCCGAATCGACTTTAAAGCGCAAAACCAAAGGTAAAGGTCAAAGCCAATACGAACCTAAATTAGAGAGTAAAAAATATCGCCGCACTTCCCGACGTACTCAAGTACAAGGTTTACAAGATTTGTATCATGATGAAGAATAGCTGATAAATCATTGCAAGGGAGACAAGGGAGAATTTATCTTGGGCTGATATTGAATTTGCTTAAATTACTAGTCTGATACGATCCCCAGAAGGTCTTAAAATATTGTTAATTTCCCCTACTCCCTAGACCTTCAATTTATAAGTATCACCTTAAAACACTATGGCTATTGGCTACGTCGCGCTTGTACTCCATGCACATCTACCCTTCGTTCGTCACCCAGAAAGTGATTATGTGTTGGAAGAAGAATGGCTCTATGAAGCTATTACAGAAACTTACATTCCTTTATTAAAAGTATTTGAAGGCTTAAAGCGAGACGGTATCGACTTTAAAATCACGATGAGTATGACACCCCCACTGGTGTCGATGCTCCGCGATCCTTTGCTGCAAGAACGTTATGATGCACATTTAGCGCAATTAGAAGAACTTATAGAACTGGAAGCTGAACGCAATATCCACAATGGGCATATGCGTTATTTAGCGGAACACTACGCCACCGAGTTTAATGAAGCGCGTGAGATGTGGGAACGCTACAATGGCGATTTGGTGACGGCTTTTAAACAGTTCCAAGACACTAACAACCTAGAAATCATTACCTGTGGTGCAACTCACGGCTATTTGCCGTTGATGAAAATGTATCCGCAAGCTGTGTGGGCGCAAATTCAGGTAGCTTGTGAACACTACGAGGAAACGTTTGGTCGTCCACCGAAAGGAATTTGGTTGCCAGAATGTGCTTACTATGAAGGCTTAGAGAGGATGTTAGCTGATGCAGGCTTGCGCTACTTCCTCACAGATGGACATGGTATTCTTTACGCTCGTCCCCGTCCCCGCTTCGGTACTTATTCCCCCATTTTTACGGAAACTGGTGTTGCTGCTTTTGGTCGAGATCATGAATCTTCTCAGCAGGTATGGTCTTCTGAGGTAGGTTATCCCGGTGCGGCGGAATATCGGGAATTTTACAAAGATTTGGGTTGGGAAGCTGAGTATGAATACATTAAGCCCTATATTATGCCCAACGGTCAGCGTAAAAATACAGGGATTAAGTATCATAAAATTACCGGTCGCGGTTTAGGTTTATCTGATAAAGCACTCTATGACCCTTATTGGGCAAGAGAAAAAGCAGCAGAACATGCAGCTAATTTTATGTATAATCGCGAACGACAAGCAGAGCATCTGTACGGCATCATGCAACGTCCGCCGATTATCGTTTCTCCCTACGATGCGGAGTTATTTGGGCATTGGTGGTATGAAGGCCCTTGGTTTATTGATTACCTGTTCCGCAAGTCTTGGTATGACCAAGGAACTTATGCAATGACACATTTGGCAGACTATTTACGGGCAGAACCGACTCAACAAGTCTGTCGTCCTTCCCAGTCGAGTTGGGGTTACAAGGGTTTCCACGAGTATTGGTTGAATGATACTAATGCTTGGATTTATCCCCATCTGCACAAAGCTGCGGAACGGATGATTGAAATCTCTCACCTAGAACCAGAGGATGAATTAAGTTGGAAGGCACTTAATCAAGCTGCGCGGGAATTATTATTGGCGCAATCCTCTGACTGGGCGTTTATTATGCGGACAGGAACAATGGTTCCCTATGCTGTGAGACGGACGCGATCGCACCTGATGCGCTTTAATAAACTCTATGAAGATGTGAAAATCGGCAAAATCGATAGTGGTTGGTTAGAAAAAGTGGAATTAATGGATAATATTTTCCCCAATATCAACTATCGAGTTTATCGTCCCTTGTAAAGAGCTTTAATAGTTACTTAAAAGCTAAACCCCCAGCAATTGATGCTGGGGGTTTTCTGATTGCTGTGGATTATTGAGGGAGATTACGGCTAGTGTAGGCATCCATAGCATAGGCGGGAGTGCGATCGCTATAGTCTATCTCTGCACCTGTAAGTGATTTCGCTAGTTTTTCAAAAGAGTCTGAACGCCAGTTACGTTCATGAATGGGTTTTTTCTGTTCTCCCAAGAAGTAAGCTAGTGTACCTAACACGGAAGCGGCTACCCAACCTAAAAGTAATACTGCAACTAAGATTGTCATAACAAACCTCTTTTTCTATATTTTTGTAACTTTATGTAAATAAATATAACGTTATTGCAACATAAACTGCAATATGCAATCAGGTGTGCATACCGATGAGGATGGTGGGGTATTCCTCACTTCTACAGGGGTGATTTTTAAACGCAGAGGGGAGGTAGCGTGGAGAGATTGGCAATGCCGACTTGTCGCTAGTACCGTCGCGCAAAGCTTTACGCAGAGGGACGAGAAGAGGCTGATTTTTCGAGTTGGTTTTTCATTAATCTTTGGACACTGACTAAAGCGCGGTTTAATTCGTAGTTGCGTCTTTGGGGGTTTTGTAAGTAGGCTTGTTGTTCTTCTTCAATCATTTTTACGTCTTGCACAACTAAACCATCGAGAAGTTTTTGGGCTGCACCAAATAAGCTATCTTTGACAAATCGCCGAAACCGCGCTGGTAATTTGTGTAATCGCCAAAAAGCGTTTAATGAGGTGAAATGAATTAGATAGGCTTTGGTGTGGGTTTCAGTTATGGGACACAATAAGCAATAGATTTTGAAGTCTTTTCCTAGGGTAGACATCCAGTGGGGATAAATGTAACTGACATCTAGGGGTTCGGGATGTAAGCGTCGGAGTGCGGGGAAGAATAATTGGGAAATAGACCAGATTTTATCGATTTTGTAATAACTTTGGGCTTGGTAGTGCGCATCTACTCGCTGATCATTTTCATCTATATCTTGAAGTGTGGCTTCAGCCCAAGCTTGTAAATCCTGATGTAAGTGTCCGTGATACATATCCATCAGGTTTTCAATTAGATAGGAATAATGGGCTTGGCAGTTAATTACTGAAACAGTGGCGATATAGTTTAAATGATCCCACTCTGGTAAGCCTAGAGGTTCTACAGTTGGTTCTTCGTCACCGGGAAATAACCAGATAAAACCGTCTTGTTCTTTGACTGGGTAATGTCGAATTGTACAGTTGGGTAGTTTTTGATTGGCTGCTAGATAGGGAACTGCTGCACATTCGCCTTGGTGATTAAAACGCCAACCGTGATAAGCACACTCTAATTCATCATTGATGACTTGTCCGTGGCTGAGTTTAACTTGACGATGAGGACAACGGTCTTCTAAAGCGTGGACTTGTCCTTGACTGTCTCGATAAAGTGCGATCGCCTGATGCCAGATTGTAATTCCTAATGGTTTATTTGTCACTTCATTGCTACGTGCTACCACATACCAATGATTGGAGTTGATTCCCAATTGACGAACATCTCGACCTTGCAAAATTTCAGACAAAGAGGACATAGGTTGATACATCCTTGGCGGCGTTATAACAAAAAATTGCTACACTATCTACTGAGGGTAGGTGCAGTAAAAGATATATTACAAGCAATTTTTCCAAAAAGAAATGTAATCTTTCTTACTCAATTTCATTAAACAAAGTACATGGAAATTACCCAGGGCAAAGAAACACTCAGAGTTATTAAAAGCAGTCTAGGATCGATAGACATTTCAACCCCTACACCCTGACACCCTGACACCCCTATACCCCTACACCCCCATAATTCAGACTCTGTCTTGAGGAACTCAACCTAATTTGGCTCGCAGGCTATAAAGTATGTAGTGAGTATGTTGAAAGAAAAATCTGTATGGCAAGCTACCAAGAAACATTAACTAACAAAGATTCTCTAGAGGAACTAGTGGAGACAACCAGTATTAACCATGTGGAAATCATTGAAAACGTCATCGATTCCTTGGAACAAGATGATTCTGCAATGGTGAGTCACCCCGCAGAAGGTGGTTATCTATGGAAATTTAAATACGGGAGTGTGGAAGTCTTCGTCCAACTTACAGGGAAAACAGATGAAGACACGATCACCGTGTGGTCTGCGGTTCTCCAGCTACCTGCGAAAGATGAACCTAAATTGATGCGTCATCTATTGGAAATGAACTGTTCTAGTACCTTTGAAGCCCGTTTTGGTATTGTTGATAATCGAGTAGTAGTTCTGTCTACACGCACTTTAGCAGAATTATCTCCTGGTGAAGTTTCACGGCTAATTACGATTGTGGCTACAGTCGCAGATAACAACGATGAAGCCTTAAAATCTGAATTTGGTGCAGCTTAGATATTTCACAATTATCAATGGGTAACAAGCAGGTTTGGCGACTTATTCCTTTTTTAGAAGCTTCTGGTAGTGTGCAGATGGCAATTGACCGATGGTTATTACAACAGCACCTATTAGAAAATAGTCCTTCCACTCTGCGATTTTACACTTGGTCGCCACCCGCTATTTCCCTTGGTTATCATCAAAAAACATATCCTGAACACTGGGAAAATTTGACTTGGAAAGGTCAAAGATTAGATTTAGTGCGCCGTCCTACAGGTGGGAGGGCAGTTTTACACCAAGGAGATTTAACTTATACTGTTGTCACTTCTGGTTTGGTGGGGAATCGTTTAGAGAATTATCAGCAGATTTGTGAATTTTTGATTCAAGGCTGGAAAGCGATCGCCATTCAATTAGACTATGGTACAGCCGGGCGTGGGTATATTCATAACCCCAACTGCTTCGGGACAGCTACAGGTGCAGATTTAGTATTACCAGATGGCACTAAATTGATTGGTAGCGCGCAATTAAGAAAAGGCGGCGCAGTTTTACAACATGGTTCGATGCGTTTGCAACCAGACGCAGAATTATTTGCTCAAGTATTTGGTGCAGAATCTTTTCAACCCGTGCATTTACCCTCTAGCTTGACTGTAGAAAAGATTATGACAGCTTTGATTAACGCTGCTAGAGATTGTTTTGGCATAGCAATTGAAACACAATCCCTGTGTCTATCCGAGTGGGATGAAATTTTAAGCCTTGCTAGAGAAATAACTGCAGTACCATAAGATATTAAAATTTAAAGCTTTGATGAAGCTGACAAAAAATACTATTTTTAATACCAAAAATATGTGAACATTACCCCAATATTGGCAAAATTTGCTAAAAACTTAAATTTTTAAGGGCTAATCAGCAAAAAAATTTTCGGTGCGAAATTAGCAATTAAAGGGGTATAAAATCATGAATTTTCTCTCCGCAAAGAAGCAATCATCAGTAGTTATAGTGGGAGCATTGATGATAACTTTAGGAGTTGAACGCAGTGCTGTTGCTGCTAAATTCAATCCAGATCCTCTGTATGAGAGTGCAGTCAGCTACTCTACTATGATTCCCAGAAGTAACGGGGGTTTAGATCCTGCTAATATTTACTACCCGGTATTGTCCGGTGTTGATTTAGGTCAACATTCACTGCCCATTGCATTATTCTTACAAGGTGCGTTGGTTGACAAGTCTGATTACTCAAACTTTGCTAACACTGTGGCACGTTATGGGTTTGTAGTAGTAGTCCCTAACCACACGAGAACAACAATTAACCAATTAGGTATACCGATTACAGGGCTTCTTGCTGAACAGCAGCAAGTTAATGATGTTTTATCCTACATCAAAACTGAAAAATCTCAAGCTTCATCACCTATCGCTAATTCCCTCGATCCTAATACGCTGGTCTTGCTAGGACATTCCTTTGGAGGTGCAGTAGGGATAGCAGCAATTCAAGGCAACTGTTTTCCTGTCCTATGCACTGAAAATTTTAATCGACCCCAAGAATTGAAAGGGGGAGCATTTTATGGCACCAACTTCTTGATTGGCCAAGGTGGAGGAGGAGTTCCGGTCATTGATAATGATGACATTCCTATGGCTTTATTACAGGGTGATCGAGATGGTGTGGCAACACCTGCTAATGCTGAACTAACATATATTGCCATTGAAGATGCTCCCAAAGCTTTGATCAGCATACCTGGTGCTAACCACTATGGTATTACCAATAATGACAATCTCATCCGTGAGCCTGTTAGACCTACTCTAGAGCAAGATGTAGCAATTGAAACTATTGCCCGTTGGAGTGCGCTGTTTTTACGGGGAACTGTACTTAACGATCAAGACGCACTTGATTATGTCTTCAAGACAGGTGATGCCTTGGATGAAAATGTCAATGTGGAGAGTGTTGCCAAACCTATTCCTGAATACACTTCTGTATTTAGTTTGTTGGGGGGATTAGGGGTAATAGGTGCAAGCTCAGTGCTAAAAAATAAGGACAAATTAGTAAAGAATAGATGAGATAATTAATCACTAAGATTTGACCACTATTTAGGTAAGGTAGCAGGGGAAAGAGGGTTTTATCCTAGTTTATC
Organism: Trichormus sp. M33_DOE_039; assembly: GCA_015296085.1. GTDB lineage: Bacteria > Cyanobacteriota > Cyanobacteriia > Cyanobacteriales > Nostocaceae > Trichormus. The sequence goes on from DVDT01000060.1 coordinate 110,294, forward strand.
TCTCTTAACATAGTTAGGTTTTGTCTCACCGACTTACTTAGGGCGATCGCCGCACTAGAAATGTTGTCATGATCAGAATTGGCAACTTCTTTGAGTCGATCTATGAAGAATGTAGACTTACTTCCTGTTGAATCCTAGCAACCAAAGAAAATAAGGTGTACCAATCAGTGCGGTAACTAACCCAGAAGGAATTTCTTTAGGTGCTAAAACCACACGACCAACGGTATCAGCTAAAGTTACTAAAATAGCACCCAAAATTGCCGCAATTGGTACTAGTTGACGGTGTCGAGAACCTATTAATAAACGTGTAGCATGGGGAGCAATTAACCCGACAAAGCTGATAGTTCCTACAGTTGATACAGCTGCTGCGGCTAAAGCAACTGCGATCGCTAATATTACACCACGAGCCTGCTGTAAACGCATCCCCAAAATTCGTGGTAAATCTTCCCCTAACGCCATCACATCTAGCTTACGGGCAAATAACCACCCCAAAGGCAGCAAAATCAACGGAAAAGCCAGCAATTGCCATACTTCATCCCACTGGCGCGCGTAGGTGCTACCAGCTAACCACACCAACGCCTGGCCTACCTGCAATTTTGATTTGACTACCAACAAGTTAATTCCAGCCGCACAAAACGCTGACACTGCAATTCCTACCAAGGCCAGCCTTGCTGGTGCTACGCCGTTTTCCCAAGCTGCTATGTAAACTACGCCAAAGGCTAAAACTGCACCAATAAAAGCTGCAATTGGTATGAATGTTACAGGTGCATTAGGTATCAGTACTAATACGAGCAACGCCCCAAAACCTGCTCCAGAAGTAATCCCCATGATTTCCGGCCCAGCCAAGGGATTGCGTACTATTCCCTGCAACAATAGACCACTGATGGCTAATGCTGCCCCTGCTAATAATGCTACTAATAAACGGGGTAGACGTAAGTACAATACTATTCTTTCTGTGAGCGCGTCACTGTTACCATTAATGACTTGAATTAGTTGATTAATATTTAAATTAATATTGCCCAGAGATAATCCCACAACCAGCACAAGTAACAAGCAACTTAACCCAGTCACAAGTAACACAGGATATGGAAAGCCGGATTTTACCTGTACCTGTAAAGTCTGATTTTCTCCAGCTTTACTCAACAGTCGAGGTGATGAACGTACCAACCACACTAAAAAGGGTGCGCCTAATAAAGCCGTGATACCACCCGCAGGTAATTCACTGGATATCTGCTGTGCTATGAAATCAGCCGCCAGTAAGACTACTGCGCCCCAAATCGCCGCCGATGGTAATAAAAGTTGGTGTTGCCGACATCCCATTAATTTCACTATATGGGGTGCAACTAAACCCACAAAACCAATTGGCCCGACAACACTCACAGCGACAGAAGCTAAAAAGATAGCTAGTAAAGTGCTGCATAAGCGTGTCCACTGGACTTTTGAGCCGAGGGAACGGGCTACATCTTCGCCTAGTAAGAGGACATCTAAGGGTTTAGCGATGATGAAAACAGCGATCGCTCCTAATAATACTCTAGGTGCAGCGTAAATACTTCCCTGCCAATTGGTTTGTAATAACGAACCTGCACCCCAAAAAAATAAATCGCGGGTTTGGTTTTCGTAGAGGAGTTGTAAGGCGGAAGTGAAGGCGGCTAAAGCTAGGGAAACGGCCATCCCAGAAAGAGTGAGGCGGATGGGGGTGATTTCTTTCCCGGCGATGGCGTATACCAACAAGGCTGCTAATAAACCACCGCTAAAGGCTACCAATAAAGGCGACCACGTAAATATCTCTGGTGCAAAGATGCTAGCAGCTGTCACAGCCAAATATGCGCCAGCATTTACTCCTAAAGTTGCGGGTGAGGCTAGGGGGTTACGGGTGACTGTTTGGAATAGTGCGCCTGCTATTCCTAGGGCTGCGCCTGATAAGATACCGATGACTGTGCGCGGGAGTTTGATGTAGCGCACGATTTCATCTGTGGCTGTGAAGAGGTGGCTGTGAAGAAGGAAGAGGGCGAGGAGAAGAAGGATTCCGGTGATGAGGGGGCGGGGTTTAAGCATGGGTTGGAAACGCAGAGGGGCGCGGAGGTTATGCAAAGGTTTGGATGATTTTTTCTACTAGGATTTGGGCTGATAAGGGGCCTCCGAATAACCAGGTGTCTGGGGCGATCGCATACAATCTTTTTTGTTGAACGAATTCCAATCCTCGCCACACGGGGTTAGTTTCTAGCTGTTGTTGGTAGGGGCTGTTGGGTGCGGGAATGTAGATGAAGTTGGCGGTTTCTACTTTGGGAAGTGCTTCTACCCACACTGTATTGAAGCCAAAACGGTCAAATTCTCCTTTCCAAGCATTTTTTAAGCCAATGGCTGTGAGGATTTGTGCAGCCATTGAGTTATCTGCGAAAAGGCGGATTTGAGGGGCGTTGTCGCTAAATTGTCCTAGAAGGAAATCAGGTTTTTGCAGATTTTTGATGCGTTCTGCGGCTGTTTGAAACTTGGCTTGCATTTGCTGAATGATTTTCTCAGCTACATCCCGACGATTGACGCGTTCCGCAATTTTGAGGAATGTTTGTTGCATCTCATCTAGTTGATTCAAGTTTTCCGCCGAAGGATAGGGATTAAATATGAGGGTAGGAGCGATCGCAGATAAGGTATCGTAAATAGTTTGATGTCTTAACTCTACGCCTAATATTAAATCGGGTTTTAATTGGGCGATCGCTTCTAAACTTGGTTCTTGGCGTGTCCCAACATCAACTACAGTCTCTGCTAGAGATGGTTGGACATTCACATATCGTTCATAGCCCTGGATATCTGCAACCCCTACAGGCTGAATTCCCAAAGCTAAAAGGTTTTCCGCATACACCCATTCCAGGGCGACAACTCTCGTTGCAGTTTGATTAGATATTTGGAGACGGGGAGAACGACTACAAGCCACAGTCAAGGCGGAAGCAGTCGCCGCAGTTAAAAAGGTACGTCTAGTAAATTGGCTCATCTTGCTAACTCTCCTTGGGGAATGCCTAGATGGCAAGGTAAACAAGTAGGATAGCCATTGATAGGATGTGGAATTACAGTCATTTCTACGCCGAAAACTTGCTGAATGTGATCGGCTGTCATCACATCTTGGGGAGTACCAACGGCGGCGATTTTTCCTTGTTTGAGCATGATCAGGCGATCGCTATAGGCTGCGGCTTGATTCAAATCATGTAACACCCAACCAACTGTGATTCCGTGTTCTTGGTTGAGTCGTCGCACTAAAGCTAAAACTTCTAATTGATGGCGAATATCTAAATATGTTGTGGGTTCGTCAAGTAATAACACCTGGGTTTGTTGTGCTAACGCCATCGCAATCCACACCCTTTGACGTTCCCCTCCAGAAAGGGTATCTACTATCCTATCTGCTAAAGATTCTAAACCTGTGATAGCTAACGCCCATTCCATTGCGGCGATATCTTTTTGGGAGAAACCCCCGAATAAATTTTGATGGGGATAGCGTCCGTAACCAATCAATTCCCACACCGTCACACCTGGAGGTGCTTCTGATGATTGGGGTAATATCGTCAGTTGCTTGGCTAACTCTTTTGTGGGTATGTGACTAATATCACGCCCATTTAAATAAATCACACCCCGACTAGGTTGAATCAGTCTGGCAAGGGTGCGTAAAACGGTACTTTTACCAGAACCATTTGGCCCTAGTAAGGCAGTGATTTCTCCCAGATGAAAGTTAACTGAGAGGTCAGGAACGATGATTTTGCCATCATAAGCAATTTGCAGATTTTGAGATGCGATTACCGCAGGTGGGGCGTAGTCCATCGCTTGCAATTCTTGACCTCCCAATAGTTAATGGCAGTAATTTTTAACTATTACTGCCGTTGAAGATTGCTTTTTGTTGCCTATAACAACTATATAGCTAACCTAATTGCGAATATCTTTGTCAAGTAGTTCCCTCAATATTGAGAATAATTAGCATTCAATTGGCATCATCTGGGCTACTGTATACAAAGCATTATTCACCTTACCGAAAGCAGCGGCGTGGGGGCGATCGCCATCATCAGCATAACCATAAGTAATTAAGCGATTGCGATTCAAGCACAGTTTGGTAAATTGAGGTGCTAGCAAGTTGAATAACTCAAATCTGTGCTGCATTTGAGGAAAACGGCTTTGATAATTCAAGATAGTCTCTCTGACTTTTGTCCAGAAGGTATGTTCTGGGTAGTTGTGGTAGTCAGCCAACAAATCAGAGAGGTAACGATGATGACAAATAAACAAGCCAGCAAAGATAAATTGACATAAACCCTCTGGTGGTTCACTCAACAAAACTGCTTTTAACTGAGGTGTTAAAGATTCCAATTCTGGTAAAGGATGGCGACTCACATTAACATCGTCAACAAAATCTTTCATCGCCAACCGATGGGGCGCAAAATCCTTCAGTACCAAAATTGTGTTTTCACCATGAGGGGAGAAAACGACACCGTAGCGATAGAGGTAATGTAAGAGCGGGGGTAAAATCGTGTTGAATAAGCGAGACAGCCACTCATCCAAGCTGAGTCCCGAACGTTCTACCAGTTGGGAAATAAAGGGTTTACCGTTACCATCGATATGTAACAAAGACGCTAAAGTAATCGGCCTTTCATCAGCTGCTGTATAAGCTAAAACACTTTCCCGCCAGAGACAACCCAACATCTCTTTATATTGGTAAGGCGCGCCTGAAAGTTGGCTGTAGTAGGGGTGGTCGTAGTTGATACTAGCAATTTCGCCGGGAAGAATTAAGCGACACTCATCTTTGAGGAAAGGATCATTGTCACAAATCGATTTGACGTATTCTGTGACCAGGGGTGCAACCTGTGTGCGATCGCCCGGTAAGCCACGATAAACCAGAGTATTGAGAATACTCAGGGGTAATTTCACATACCGTTTTTGGGGGTGGCTGATATTGGCAAAAGTCCGAATTGATTGTTGGGGTAAATACTGATCTTGGCTGTAGCCTAAAGGAATAATTGCACCTGTGGCTATTTCTTCTACAAACAAGAGTGCGATGATATTCTTCCATTGCCAATCATGGACAGGCAAAAAGTAATAATCTGCGGGGTTGAGATGACGCTCCTTTAAAATAGCGGTAAATTCCGCGAGATTTTCTGCACCTAACTCTTCTTGAATGAGGGTGGCATAGTCTAGTGTTGGGATGGCGTTAAATTGGGCGCGTTCAGTACTAACGGCAATCCAAAATAGAGAAACTGGTTGTTTGCTTTCTGGTGCGTGGACTAGGTAATCATCATAGCCAAAACCGATGCGTCCTTTGTTGAAGGTGATCCAAGGATGTCCTTCCATTTCCCCTTCCAAAGAGGGGTAATCTAAACTGAGTAAGTCGATATTTTGAGTTTCTTTTTTAGTTTGAATGTGAGCGTCAGCTAGTAGAGTGTTACTCAATTCTTTGATTAAATGGGCTGTGGTTTCAGCCGTCATTCCTACAAATGTATGAATATCAAGAACAAATTGCAGGGGGTTAAATGCAGGTGCAAATTCTCCTGCTTCTCGTCGTTGGATGGATGTGGGGATGACACGATAGCTGTCAAACAAGCGTTTTTTGGCTTGGAATTTGTAGGCGATACCTTCGGGGAGGCTGAGATTGTAGAGAGTATATTCTGGTGTTTCTTCTAATGTCTCCGGTTTGATAATTTCTTCATACATGAATTCGGAGAGCATTTTAGCTAGGAGTTTTTGGCTGATTTTTTGCCAGCGTTGAGGTTGTAAGGTTTGGGTGAGGTTTTGCATATTTTTGTTCGGTTATTTTCAGAAGGGAATTTTCACGGGTTCTGGATAACCCCTCTCCAAACCTCTCCCCGAAACGGAGAGAGGCTTTGAATTTTCCCCCTTCCCTAGTAGCTACGGTGTACACACATCTTTGTGCTAGGTGCAAAATGTGGTTTGATCCCCCTAAATCCACGCCACTTGCTTTAAGTCGGCAAAGCCGCCCAACGCAGTGGCTGCCCTTAAAAAGGGGGACTTTGAATCTATTCCCCCCTTTTTTAAGGGGGGTTAGGGGGGATCAAAACGATGTGGGACAAGGTTATAAGACTTGTGTGTACACCGTAGTCCCTACCAGGGAAGGGGGTTAGGGGGTTAGGTTAAGCGTAGATTTTTCCACATAACGTGAAAAATCAGATTTAACAGAAAAAGAGGGAATTTAAACACTTTCCGCCTTCTGTCTTCTGCTTTCTGCGTTTGGAAGATAACGAAAGAAGAGGAGATTGAGGCAGCAAATTATGGTTGCGGCGATGAATGGGGTAGCTAGGTTGTATGTGTTGACTAGCCAGGAGGCTAAAAGGGGTGCGCCTAGATGTCCGATGTTAGCGAAGGATGTAGTTAGGCTGTAGTTGAAATGCAGGTGTTTGGCTGTACTTTTGTTGAATAGTTGTAGTTCGATGGCGGCTTGGGTGACTGCGAGAAAGAAACCGTAAACTATTCGTGCCAGGATGAGTACAGGTAGGCTGAATGATAATCCTTGTACGCCTAGGCTGATTATTAATAGACTTATACCTGCTAAGTAAATGGTGTTGAGGCGTTCGGGGCGACAGGCTCGACGGATGTATGGTAAGGCAGCGATCGCCATTACACTAGGTATTAAAAACAACAAGCTACTGGTAAGCAAGTTGACGCTTAAGGGTTCGGCTGTAACATACTCCGTGAAGTAGGGACGAACTAAGTTATTCGCTAGTTGGAAGGTGAGAATGACTATCCCGATAGTGATGATATAACCCATTTGGTTAGCTTCTACGGGTTGATCAAAATCTTCTCCCTGCCCCTCTGTTTGTTCCTGGCGTTGCGTAGATACGCCCCGCAACATATAAGCACAGATGCCAAGCTGTAAAAGATCGGCTGCGGCAATTACGTAAAATAAAACTAATGGCGTGTCTATATTAACCATGAATGCACCAACGATAGTGGCGATGATGATTGCACCATGAAATACAGCTTGGTATGTGCCGGCGATCGCAGCTTGTTTTTCTTTGCCTCCCAATTGGATAATGAGGGGATACACTAGCAAATAAGTGCTTTTGCACAGTAACAGCAAGATTGTGTAAACCAAAAATTGCTCTGCACTGGTGCTTGTACCCATCAAGGCTGTCATTACAGCAGTACCGAATTGTCCAACATAAAGTAGGTGTTTGACTTCAAAGCGGCGTGATAACACACCCCACACAGGTGCAGATAGCACCACCGTTAACCGACACACAAAGATGTAGTAACCGGTATAGGCTAAATCTGTCACACCGAAGACTTTACGAAAAAATTGGGGGTAAAAGGGTGACAGTAAAACCTCATTGAAAATACTCAAGAACACACACAGAAATAATGCGCCTGAGATGAGAGGTAGCCGATGCTTCATGCGACTACACCGAATTGCTGAAAGACGTTACGTCTTTGCACCGGGTAAACACTGCGTCCTGCCAAGGTGTTGATAATGACAGAGTTACGATAACAGCCCAAACCTAAATCTGGCGCACCAATCCCGTGAGTGTGTAATTCCGCATTTTGGACAAAAATCCGGTTGGGGATGTCTTGGGTGAGGGAGAGATGATAATCAAAATTCACCTGATAACGCCCCTGTGCATCCCATTGCAGCAAATCGCGGATATTGGCCATAAAGTGAGGGATAGCGTGATGGTAGCCCGTCGCTAAGATAATGCGATCGCTATGATGAATGAATGGCTGATCTTGATGAGAATGGCGATAGGTGAGGCGATAACCGTTAGCAGTGGGTTCTACTTCTTTAACTTCTAGGCCAGACAGTAATCTGACATCGGGGTAATTGTCGGCGACGGAACGCTCGTAAAGCAAGTTATAGATGTTAGCAATGGTATGAAAGCTAATGCCTTTATACAACAACCCTTGTTTAGTTAAGAGTTCGTCTCGCTGTTCTGGGCGCAAATTGTAGAAATAATGGATGTAATCGGGTGAAAAATGTTCTAATCCCAATTTGGAATATTCCATTGGGAAAAAACCAGAAGAACGGGTATGCCATTCTAGGCGATAACCATAGTTTTCTTGTGCTTGCAGTAGTTCATAAAAAACTTCGGCGGCACTTTGCCCAGAACCAATCACTGTAATTGATTTCGCCTCATAACATTTAGCTTTTTGGTGGAGAAATTTGCCTGAATGAAAGATATTTTCTGAGGCTACATCACGAAAACAAGGCGGTATATAGGGAACAGTACCAACACCTAAAACCAGATTACGGCAACGGTAGGTATAATCATGACTAGAAACAATAAATTCATGGTTGTTTTCATCCCATTCAATGCTTGTTACCTGTTGACCAAAGTAACAATTAGGTAATTGCTTGGCTACCCATTGACAGTAATCATTGTATTCTCTTCTGGGAATATGAAACTCTTCCCAAAAGTAAAAATTATAGAGCCGAGATTTAGCTTTGAGATAACTCAGAAAGCTGAATTTACTGCTGGGTTCAGCCATTGTTACCAAGTCAGCCAAAAATGGTACTTGAATTGTCGTCCCTTCAAGTAATAACCCTGGATGCCATTGAAATTGAGGTTTTTGTTCCAGGAATAAAGACTTGATTTCTGTGATAGGTTCTAGCAGTGCAGCTAAACCCAAATTAAAAGGGCCAAGACCAATACCAATCAAGTCATAAACGCTATTGCTCATGCTTTCCACCTCTGCATAAATAACTGGCGATCGCAGAACATCAAAGCCCCACGTTTATCCGGTAATTCAATCTCTTTCTGGAATTGAAACCCACACTTTTCAAACACATGAATCATCTTCTTATTGCGAATATCTGGTTCAGCAATAATCTTTTGAGTTGCAGCATTTTGTAGTTGAAAAAATGTCATTGCCCGTAACAGAGGCAAAGCATAACCTTTACCTAAAAATGCCGGCTCTCCAATTAATAAATGAATCCCTTGATCTGTCGTATCTGCTGGATAATGACGCGCAACAATATCATCAATTGTCCAGTATGATTCCCAATAACTGATCGGTTGATTATCCAAACAGCCAATATACAGAGTTTGATGCTGATCTGCTAAAGCTGTTTGTAAATGCTGCCGCATTCTTTCCAAATCAAATGCTAAATTCCAAAAAGGAATCACATGAGATTGATTCATCCAATTATGGATGAGATGCAAATCTTCCTCCAAAACCACTGGACGAAAAGCAATAGTTTTATTGATTGTTGAATCAAACTTTTCGTAACTGTAATTGATTGTACTGACTGGCATGAATTTGTGTCTCAAATAACTCTCGTAAATTCTCTACGCTACTTAGCATTTACACCAAAGGATTATCAACAGCAACATAGACAGACTGCGTAGAAACTGGCCCCACCAGTTCATCCATATTATGAAATCGAGTCAGCAAATTGGCCTTACAACGCAATTGTGGCTGAGACAGTAGATTTTTGATGAAAGAATGCTCAGAATATTTGTTTAAAGTATTTCGCAATGAGGTTAACAGTAATTCCTCATTTACTAGCCCAGCCACACCAAAGGCATTAACTAATCCAAACAAATTATTAAAAAACAGATAGTAAGTGAGTCGTTCATCAATTACATCATCATCGCAAATTGTATCACTCTTTTGGCTAATTCCTGGCAGTATCTGATCTAATCGTTGATGACAAGAACGACGATAGTAGTATCCTTGATTATCCCGATAAAAGAATTTGTCAGGATAACCAGATTTTAACTGTACAACACTATTTTGTTGATGAGCTTCCAAGCCGATGCCATAGGTAAAATATAACCACAAAATTGGTTCAAGGTAAATCTGTAAATAACGGTTGAACCAATCTAAACTTACAGCATCAGTTCCACGATTTTCTGTTTGTGCTAGTTCCTGAATAATTTGTGCTAATCGTGAGCCATTTCCTAAAATTGAGTCTTGACACAGGGCTACTACACAAGTTGCATCTGTTTGCGGATTATTCAAAAATGGGTTTTCTCTAAGAATTGTTGAGAAACCATCAACAGGAACACCATCAATTTTTAAGGTGATATAGGCAGGATCAGTAATGATTTGAAAATCTGGAAACTTTTGATATAGGTTTTGCCCAATTTCCCCCGCTAAAATTTGATGTACTTCTAAACTCCGTTCTAATTCTTTATATAAATTAGTGCGAATAGAGTTAGTAATTTTAACATTCAGCGACAATTTTAACATGAATGCCGCTGCTGGATGATAAACAGTACGAATTGAAGATGTAGGTTGATAAGCACGACCTACTAAGCCCAAATCTTGGATTACTCCTTGCTGAATTAATTGCTGAATTTGTGGTTGTTGACGTAAATAATTAGCTTGCCAAGGGTGTATGGGTAATAATGAATATTCATCCGCACCACAGTAAGTATCTTTGAAGTGATTGTCAACACTTGGATCAGCAATTAGCTCTGATTTAATTAATGTGGTTGCTGTTTGCGATAACCGCGAACCTTCTACAACCATCGACTGATGAACACGGAAGTAATGTAGTGGTGAACTACCTTTTAATTCTGGAGAATAAATTGACAATTCATAGTCGTCAAATCCTTGGCGACTTTTAGGTGTGGGGTGTAAATGATGTCCGAAAACTAAGCTTTGTTCTGCTGTGATGAAATTGCTCTGAAAAGCGTATATTTCCTCTACATCTTGTCGCCGTTGTTGCACGAACTTTTCGATGTAATTGCAGCTTTGAATTACTCGCAAAATTAGTTCATCTTGATGGCTATTGCTACCACTAGCTAAGGCTAATTCTTTAGTAATTAATGTCGCTAGAGTGAGATAATCCAGTTCAAGTAAATTGCCTTGATCTGCTTGGTAATAAATGGGAAAAGCAAATAAATGTCTACCTGTAGGGGAATAATATCTGAGACCGATTAATAGTCTGAGATGCTGATGTTTTAATTGACAGCAAATTAGCGATTTTGTATTGGTGTTGCGCAAAACTTCCGAAATATCTGAGTCTTTGGCAACTGTGATGAGTTCACCCGCGTTCGTTTCTCGTAGGTAGCAATTCAAAAAGCTGTGGATTGTGGCTTGTTCTGCAATTTGTTTATCGGTGCGATGTTGAGCCAGCACTGAGGTTGGTTTAGCAATTGTGTATGGTGTCATGTCTAATGTATTGTTTGAGTGAAACTTATTTGATGTTAGGAGTGAGGAGAGGTTTCGCTCTCCCTCTCTCCTATTTTCTTGGGAAGGCTTACGCAAAGACACCTTTGGCGTTCCGCAGGGTAGACACACAGAGAATCAGAGTTGTGATATTTAGATTTGAGAAATTAATCGCAAACTGTCTTGGACTCTTCTTTGCGCCTCTGCGGTCTGAAGTGAATAGTTCTCGCCTATTGTTTTAATAGCCTTGAGAACTTCCTGAATATCTGCGATCGCAGTTCGTGGATTGAGTAAGGTAAATTTCAGGTAGGTGAGTTGACCAATTTTGGTCTGTGCTACAACCGCAATCCCTTGCTGTAGTAAGCTCATACGGATATGGCTATTGACCTGATTTGCCCAAGTTGTACTGTCTAGATGTGCTGGTGTTTGACTAGGAAGATAGCGAAAGACTACAGCGTTGATGGTGGGATAGTTTGCCAATTCCAATGCAGGTTCGGCGTTAATTAAACTGGCGGTTTCCTTGGCTAGTTCAATCGTTGTATCAATTATCTGTGCAAATTGTTTTCTTCCCAGAGTGCGGAGAGAAACAAACAATTTCAGCGCATCGAAACGCTTAGTGGTTTGTACCGATTTAGTAACTAAGTCGGGAATACTGGCTGTTTCGTTGGTTTCGGGGTTAAGATAATCAGCGTGTAGCTTGATTAAATCAAAGTGCTGACGCTGTTTTACTAGAAACGCACCGCAGCTAATTGGCTGGTAAAACAGTTTATGAAAATCTACTGTGATGGAGTCAGCTAGCGCAATCCCATCTAATTTATTGCGATGGCGATCGCTCATCACCAATGCACCACCAAACGCCGCATCAACGTGTAGCCACAAGCCATATTTTTCTGCACAGGCGGCTAATTCTGGTAGGGGGTCAATACTACCAAAATCTGTAGTCCCCACCGTCGCAACTAAGGCAATGGGTAATAAATCCTGTTGCTGCAATTGTTTTAACTTCTGTTCCAACGCCGCAGGACAAAGACGGTAGTCACCATCAGTCTCTACAGTCACCACAGCTTGCTGTCCTAACCCTAGTAGGGATGCAGCTTGGCTAATGGTGAAATGAGCCGCCTGAGAACAGAGAATGCGAAAACGTTTGGCTTCTGGCGGTAATCCTTGCTGTTGCACAGACCAGTTTAACTGACGATGTGCGTAAGCATCCCGCGCTAGCAGCAATCCCATAAAATTTGATTGCGTGCCGCCACTGGTAAATATACCATCAGCATTCGCATCATAACCAAAACTTGCACACAACCAATTTACTACCTGTTGCTCTAAAACTGTAGCAGCCGGACTTTGATCCCAAGAGTCTAGAGATTGATTAGTCCCGCTAATCAACACTTCAGCCGCCAAAGCTGGTAATAATGGCGGACAATGCAAATGCGCAATACAAGTTGGATGAGTCACTACCACCGAATGGTTAATGATCCTCTCTCCTACTTCTGCTAATACCTGACTTAAAGCCACACCATCATCAGGACAGACGGAAATCTCTGCAATAGTTGCAGTTAATTCCTGCGGACTCCTACCGCTATAGGGTTGTGATTGCGTAGCAAAACAATCAATCAATACCTCTTGAGTAGAAGCGATCGCCTCTCGGAATTTAGCTAAACTCTCTTGTTGATCTGTGACAAAAAAGTCATCAATAACGCTTGCTGATTTTAACTTCACGATCAAGACACCTGGGAAAGAACCGACAAAATCTGCTTCTCTGCCGCCTGTACCGCAGCGGCAAAAATCTCACTAATACTATCAATCTGCTCCGCAGTCACAATTAAAGGTGGTAAAAAGCGCACCACGCTGCCAAATCTACCCCCTAATTCCACAATCAAACCTCGTCGCAAACATTCCGCCTGAATGCAACTAGCTAACTGTGGATGTACAGGATACTTCCCACGCCGATCAGCTGAGGCTTGAGGATTAATAATCTCTACCCCAATCATCAAACCGCGTCCGCGCACTTCTCCAATACAGTAAGTTTCGCTTTGAATTTGACGCAGATGCTTGGAGAAGCGATCGCCCATTGCTGCTGCGTGTTCCGTCAAAGAATTTTCCAAAATATACTGTAGTGTCGCTGTTCCTGCTGCCATCGCCATTTGATTTCCTCGGAATGTACCGGCGTGCGCCCCTGGACTCCATTTATCCAGTTCTTTGTTGTACAAGACTACTGATAAAGGTAAACTGCCACCAATCGCTTTGGAAAGTAACAACACATCCGGCACAATCCCCGAATGCTCAAAAGCGTAAAGTTTTCCAGTGCGTCCTAAGCCTGTTTGAATCTCATCGACGATTAAGGGGATATTGCGATCGCGGGTAATCCGGCGAATCTCTCGCAACCAATCATCAGGTGCAGGAATTACTCCCCCTTCCCCTTGCACAACTTCCAAAATCATCGCCGCCGGTGTGACAATCCCACTTTCAGGATCATCCAAAATCGATTCTATATAACGGCTACTGGTGCGATGTCCAGTTTCTCCACCCAAACCGAAGGGACAACGATAATGATAGGGATAGGGTAAAAAGTGGACATCTGGCATCAACCCTGTGACAGCCTGTTTAGGATTGAGATTACCAGTCAAACTTAATGCACCATGTGTCATGCCATGATAGCCGCCATGAAATGACAACACACTCCGTCTACCAGTGGCAGTTTTCACCAGTTTCATCGCCGCTTCTACAGCATCTGCCCCTGAAGGGCCGCAGAACTGAATTTTGGCAGTTTCCGCAAATTTTGCAGGTAAACTGGCAAACAGTTCTTCGACAAACTGATCTTTAACTGGAGTAGTCAAATCTAGAGTATGCAAAGGTAAACCTGTATCCAGCACCTTGCGCATCGCTTCGATGACGATTGGGTGATTGTGTCCTAATGCTAAAGTGCCTGCACCGGCTAAACAATCAAAATACACATTGCCATCTGCATCTTTGATGTAAATCCCCTTAGCCTCACTAATGGCAATCCGAATCCGTCGCGGATAGCTTCTAGCATTTGATTCTCGTGCTTGCTGACGCTCTAAATATTGGCTTGATTCTGGGCCAGGTACGGACAGCACACGACTACCAGGGGCATCAGACTCTACACTATTCTGCGATGAACATATCTGCGGCAACATGAAAGAGTGGCCTTCAGAACGTACGCCATTGTGATTGAGTTGCATTGTGAAAATCCTCTAGGCTTTTAGCCTTAATGGTAAGTGGGAACAAAATATTTGAGAATTATTTGCATTTATTTCCTACCTCTAAAGATAATATATGAAAGTTAATGAAAAAGTCTACTAATAAGCAGCTAAAAACATAAAAAACTTTTGGGTCATTATTTTTTTTTATATAAAGCTAATTACGTCATTACTAAAATGCAACTCTTCTCTGAGCGCATATCGCACATGATTAATACACGTATGTATTTTTGATGATAAATATAAGCAATAAGAACTTGTAGTAGATCCAAGTACAGACTGAAATCCCTAAAATACTTGTGGGGAAAGCTTTTTCAGCTTTAATTGTGCATTCACTTGAGTAACTAAGTCATACCTTCTTGAAATATTTAAGCAATAAACTACTTGTATAACTTTACCAATAGAGATATTTTAATAAAATAGATATCTATTGCAAATGCAAATCAATAATAATCTGCGGTGGTTTATTTCACATAATCCATTCGCTACTTTTACGTGCGAAGTAAAAATGAAACCTGGAAAAATCCTTCTGTTCTTGCTCACAGGCTCTATTTGGTCATTAATCAGTCATCCTGCTAACAGCCAGGAAGCACCATCACCACAATCTGTCCCACATACCAATTTACTCACGCAATCACCAGCACCTAACACCCAGAAATTGATTCAAGTGACTGGTGTGAAGGTTGTACCGACAGTTCAAGGTTTAGAGGTGATATTAGAAAGCACCGCCGCTGAACAGTTGCAGGTAGCAACGCAAAATCAAGGTAATACTTTGATTGCTAATATCACGAATGCTCAACTCAATTTGGCTCAGGGAAATACATTCAGCCAAGATAACCCAGCCAAAGGAGTCAAGGCTCTCACCATCGTTAACCAAGATGACAATACTATCCAGGTGGCGGTAACTGGTGAGCAAAGCCTTCCCAAATTTGAATTATTTGATAGTGAGCAGGGTTTAATTTTAGCCTTCACATCCACAGAAGTAGCGGTTGATTCTCCAACACAACCAGAAGCACCACAACAAGAGCCGCCAACCCAAACACAGCCAGAGCAACCAGCTGCGGAGGCTGATGAACCAATTGAATTGGTGGTGACAGCGACTCGTACAGAAACACCACTGCAAAATGTCCCCCGTTCCATCACAGTCATTAATCGTGAAGAAATCGAAAAGCAAGCTAGCACTTCCCGTAACTTGATTGAAGTTCTGGGTAAGACAATTCCTGGTTTAGCACCGCCAGCGCAAGGGGCTAGTAGTTTTGGTCTAACTCTGCGGGGACGTAATCCCCAAATTTTGATTGATGGTGTTCCCCAATCCACAACCAGAAATGCGTCGCGAGATTTGAAAACAATTGACCCAGCAGCTATTGAACGGATTGAAGTAGTACGAGGCCCTAGTGCAATTTACGGTGATGGCGCGACTGGGGGCGTGATTAACATCATCACACGACGACCCACTGAAGAAAGTTTGACTTCGCGGACAGAAGTTGGAGTGAGTGCAGCTTTAGGTAATTTAGAAGGCGAAAGTTTTAGCACCAACCTGCAACATTTTCTCTCGGCTAGACAGGGTAACGCTGATTTTACCTTTAGCTTTGCAGTGGCTAAAAATGGTGGCTTCTTTGATGCTCAAGGCGATCGCATCCCTTCTGATCCGAATGCTCAAGGAGGCTTTTCCGATGCTTCTAGTATTAACTTATTTGGTAAATTTGGGATTGATTTCGACCCCAATCAACGTCTCCAACTAACTTTTAATCGCTTCGACGAAAAACAAGATACAGATATTGCGAGTGACCCCAGCGTTAATACTATTCCCGGTAGACAAAAGGCTCGTGCTTTAGAGGGGTTGAGTTTGGATGAACAGCCAGGAAATGAAAATACACTCATCAACTTGCAATATACCCATGACGACTTATTCAACAGCAAAGTCCAAGCACAGTTGTATTATCGGGATTATCTGACACGCTTCTTTCCCTTTGATGGTAGGAACTTTGCTAGTTTAGGGAACGAAATTATTCAATCACGGGTGGAATCAGAAAAATATGGCGGACGCTTGCAGATTGAAACACCTCTATTTAATCAAGGTGCAGCAAAACTACTTTGGGGTGTAGACTACTCCCAAGAAAAT
This sequence comes from Trichormus sp. M33_DOE_039, assembly GCA_015296085.1. Taxonomy (GTDB): domain Bacteria; phylum Cyanobacteriota; class Cyanobacteriia; order Cyanobacteriales; family Nostocaceae; genus Trichormus. Next base: position 126,731 of record DVDT01000060.1, read on the forward strand.
ACATCCCAACCTGTATCTGTCTTTGATCAAACTGCATTTGCGGCTAGTCGGGGGTTAGCATTTCGGAAAACAGGCGATCGCTCTTGGACTCCACCGTTAGAATTAAGGAGTTTGGGATTGTTTGCTCAATTAAATTGGGAAATTAGCGATCGCTTTGTAGTGAATGGCGGTGTCCGCTACGAAAATGCTGATGTAAGTGTTGATGATTTCAGCACCCTAGCTAATCCCAACGTGAATATTCCCGGTGGCGATTTAAACTTTGATGCAACTTTGTTCAACGTGGGAGCAGTATACGCCATCAATCCCCAACTGAGTGTTTTTGCTAACTATGCTCAAGGTTTCTCACTATCAGATATTGGTTTAGCACTCCGCAACGCCCAACCGGGCTTTTCTGTAGAAACTCTGAATCCCGAACCGCAAAAAGTTGATAACTATGAAATTGGCATTCGGGGACAGTGGGATACTATACAAGCTTCTCTGTCAGCCTTTTATAACGAGTCTGACTTAGGAACAACCTTCACAGCACCAGGGACTGTCATTCGCGCACCCGAAAGAATCTATGGTCTAGAAGCAGCGATTGATGCACAACCTAGTTCTACATGGCAAGTTGGTGGGACATTGACTCTCATTGGTGGAGAAATAGATACCAATAATGATGGTGATTATGAATCTTTAGATGGGTTCAGAATTCCCCCCTTAAAAATTACTGCTTATGTAGAAAATGAAACTCTACCAGGGTGGCGAAATCGTTTGCAAGCTTTGTTTTCTGGTAATCGAGAAGTTTTTACTAATAACACCACCGCCTTTGGTAGAAGACCGGTAGAGAGTTACCTGACAGTAGATTACATTAGCAGTGTGAAGCTGGGTACAGGGACATTACAGGTAGGGTTAGAAAACCTCTTTAATAGTCAATATTTTCCTGTCATTTCGCAATTACAGGCGAATGATAGTGCTTACGCTGCGGCCAGGGGCAGAACTTTGAGTATTAAATATTCTTTTGACTGGTAGAAATTCCCCAACTCTTGGAAAAGATGATCTAGAACAACTGAATCTATTTATGAACAAAGGAATAATCTATGCTGGTTTGTAGAATCTTCTTCAGCAAAAACTGCTCATGAAAAAGCTGATCAACAAGCCAGAAGACTTTGTCCATGAAAGTTTAGCAGGGATGGCAGCAGCTCATGCCGATTTAATCAAAGTGGAGTATGAGCCAACCTTTGTTTATCGTGCTGATGCACCTATACAGGGAAAGGTAGCAATTATTTCGGGTGGTGGTAGTGGTCATGAGCCAATGCACGCCGGTTTTGTGGGTATGGGAATGCTGGATGCAGCTTGTCCAGGCGAGGTTTTTACCTCACCCACCCCTGACCAAATCCTAGCAGCTACCCAAAAAGTAAACAGCGGTACTGGTGTCCTTTACATTGTTAAAAACTACAGTGGCGATGTGATGAACTTTGAAATGGCAACGGAGTTAGCCCGGAGTGAGGGTATCCGTGTGCTGAATATTTTGATTGATGATGATGTAGCTGTGAAAGATAGCCTCTATACCCAAGGACGGCGGGGTGTAGGGACAACGGTACTGGCAGAAAAAATTTGTGGCGCAGCCGCCCAACAAGGGTATGATTTGTCACAAATAGCAGACTTGTGCAGACGAGTAAACATGAATGGGCGAAGCATGGGAATTGCCCTCACTTCTTGTACAACACCGGCAAAAGGCAGTCCGACATTTGCATTAGGCGATCGCGAAATTGAAATTGGTATCGGGATTCATGGTGAACCAGGGAGAGAACGCATCTCTATAAAATCAGCAGACGAAATCACAGAGATTTTGGCACAATCCCTAATTGACGACGCAGGCTATAGTCGCACAGTCCGAGAGTGGGATGAAGATCAAGGCGAATGGGTAGATGTGGAACTCATCAATCCACCATTACAATCAGGCGATCGCCTGTTAGCATTCGTCAATAGTATGGGTGGTACTCCTATTTCCGAACTGTATCTTGTCTACCGTCAACTAAACGCAATCTGTGAACAGCAAGGACTGCAAATTGTGCGAAATTTGATTGGGCCATACGTCACATCTTTAGATATGCAAGGTTGCTCAATTACCCTCTTAAAGCTAGATGATGAGATGATCCGGCTATGGGATGCACCAGTGAAAACACCGAGTTGGTGCTGGGGGGTTTAATGATGATGGTTACTCAAGCACAAATTTTACAATGGCTGCAAGTGTTTGCCACCCAAATAGAACAGAATAAAGAATATTTGACTGAATTAGATGCAGCGATCGGTGATGCTGACCACGGTATCAATATGGATCGCGGTTGGAAAAAGGTCAGCAGTCAGTTACCCAATCTTGCAGACAAAGACATCAGTAGCATTTGCAAAACTGTCAGCATGACTCTAATTTCCAGCGTCGGCGGTGCAAGTGGCCCCCTTTATGGTACTTGGTTTTTACGGGCAAGTACGGCTGTCGCTGGCAAACAAGAATTAACTGAACCAGATATTCTAGGACTACTCCAAGCAGGTTTAGAAGGCGTGCTACAAAGAGGTAAAGCACAACCGGGGGATAAAACTATGCTAGATGTGTTATCTCCAGCAGTAGCGGCGTTTGGGGAAGCTGTCAGTGAGGGGAAAAATACACGGGAAGCCTTACAAAAGACTCTAGCAGTTGCAGAACAGGCATTGAAGGATACAACGCCGATGTTGGCGAAAAAGGGACGGGCTAGTTATTTGGGAGAGAGAAGCATCGGACATCAAGATCCAGGGGCAACTTCTGCTTATTTGATGTTGCAGAGTTTATTGGCTGTGGTAGAGGAATCTGAATAATTGTGAACAGATAAATGCTGCTTTTAGTAGTGCAGAATAAAAGAATTAATTGAGTCAAGAACTCACCAAAAGCCTCTCAACACAGTTGTAGGTATTGCCGTGGTTGGAATTGTCATTGTTGCTCATAGTAAACAACTAGCCCTTGGCGTGCAAGAGTTGGCAGCGCAGATGGTTCAGGGTGCAGTTCCCCTGGCGATCGCCGCAGGTATAGCCGATCCTGACAACCCACTGGGTACAGATCCGATCCAAGTTCAGGAGGCGATCGCTTCTGTCTTTAGTGATGATGGTGTCTTAGTATTAATGGATTTGGGTAGTGCGTTGATGAGTGCGGAAATGGCATTGGAGTTTCTCCCAGCAACCCAAAGACAGAAAGTGCATCTGTGTGCAGCACCTCTGGTAGAAGGTGCGATCGCTGCTGTAGTTGCGGCTGCGGCTGGGAGCAATATTCAGCAAGTTATAGCTGAAGCCCAAGGCGCATTAGCAGCCAAAGCAACTCAATTGGGGATAAACGCAGATGTCATTGGCGATGATCAACCAATCTCAATACCAGAAGCCTATGCGAGAAATCACACAACAACAGCAGGAAAATCTCTGACCCCTACACCCATTTTCACTAGAGAAATTCGCCTGACTATCAATAACCGTTTAGGACTACACGCCCGTCCAGCTGCTCAGTTTGTGAGTACAGCCGCTCGCTTTCAAGCACAGATTTGGGTGCAGAATTTAACCAGAGGTACGCAACCTGTACGCGGTGACAGTATTAACCAAGTTGCAACTTTAGGGGTACGACAAGGACACGAATTAGCTATTGCAGCTACCGGTGCTGATGCAGAGGCGGCACTGGCTGCACTTCAAGCATTAATCGCTACTAATTTTGGTGAAGAGGATATTAACTTTGTTTCACAGCCATCAGTAGAAAATGCAGTGAATCCTCAATTTCCTGGTGAAATATCAGGAATTGCAGCTTCTCCAGGCGTGGCGATCGCGCCAATTGTCCATTATCAACCTACAATCCTTGCTCCTACGCAATACCACGTAGATGATATTGAAGCAGAGTGGCAAAGTTTACAGATAGCTATTCAAGCTGCCAAACAGGAAGTTCAAACCTTGCTTTCTCACGCATCAATGCAAATTGGTGATGCCGAAGCCGCTATTTTTGATGCTCATTTACTGTTTTTAGCCGATCCAGTGTTGCTGGAAGCAGTTCATCAGCGCATCAGAGGACAACAGATGAATGCGGAAGCCGCTTGGCAAGCCGTAATAGATGAGGTTGCATCTAAATACCGCACCCTTGACGATCCTTACTTGCAAGAACGAGTTGATGATGTGGTCGATGTGGGACAAAGGGTGCTGCGACTGTTAGCAGGTAATGTTGCCACTGTTTTGGATCTACCAGAACCAGCGATTTTACTAGCAACTGATCTGACTCCTTCTGATACCGTGGGGCTAGACCCTAGTAAGATTTTAGGCATCTGTACTACTTCTGGCAGTCCCACATCCCACAGTGCAATTATTGCTCGGACTTTAGGTATTCCCGCAGTTTTAGGTGTTGACCCCCAGGTTTTGCAAGTAGAAGACGGTACACTCATGGCTTTGGATGGTGACAGCGGTAAAGCTTGGGTAGAACCAGAAGCAGATATCTTGGGGTTGCTGGCCGCTAAACGTCAAGCATGGCAAACGGCTCAACAGGATGCAAAAGTCAAAGCACAGCAACCAGCAATCACTCTTGATGGACGAAGGGTAAATGTATTTGCCAATATTGGGAGTATAGCTGATGTGCAAGCGGCTGTATCTAGTGGGGCTGAGGGTGTCGGGCTGCTGCGTACAGAGTTTCTTTATTTAGGCCGAACAAGTCCCCCAACTGAAGAAGAACAATTAGCAGTCTATCAGGCGATCGCTCAAGTTTTAGAACAGCGTCCCTTGATCATTCGCTCTTTAGATGTCGGCGGTGACAAACCACTTCCCTATCTCCGCCCACAGATTGCAGAAGCTAACCCCTTCTTAGGTTGTCGGGGAATTCGTTTTTGTCTCAATCACCTGGATTTATTTAAGACTCAGTTGCGGGCAATTTTGCGCGCCAGTGTTGGCCACAATCTTAAAATCATGTTGCCCATGATTGCCACTGTGGGGGAAGTTAAAGCAGCCAAAGCTATCCTGAGTCAAGTGCAGGCGGAACTGCGCCAAGCTAATATCCCTATTAATGACAAGATTGCCTTGGGGATTATGGTAGAAGTACCAGCAGCAGTGGCGATCGCTGATCAGTTAGCGGCGGAAGTAGACTTTTTTAGTATTGGCACTAATGATCTGAGTCAGTATGTCATGGCGGGCGATCGCACTAACCCACAAGTAGCAACTTTGGCTGATGCTATGCACCCGGCTGTGTTGCGAATGATACAGCAAACAGTTCAAATTGCGCATCAAATGGGTATCTGGGTAGGGTTATGTGGCGAACTAGCCGCAGATTCTTTAGCGACAGCAATTTTATTAGGTTTGGGGGTGGATGAGTTGAGTGTCAATCCTCCCTCAATACCTACACTCAAACAGTCGATCTCACAGTTAAGTGTCGTGGCATCTGAGGCGATCGCTGTCCGTGCATTAGAACAAGATTCGGCAGATCAGGTAAGAGCGATCGTTTCTTCTTCTCGTGAGAGTTCATAATTTACGGAAACCCAACCCTGACTAATTTTGAGCCTGAAAAGCTGGTGATTCTTGCAAATAACCAGCCGCCACGCAATCATCAATCAATTGCAAGACAAATGGCCAAAGCTCCGGCGCACCAGTTTCTACAGGTGCTACTCGTTTCATCACCTGATCTCGCCTAATCCCATGAATACGCCACGTTCCACCCTGAGTTTGCTGATTATGCAGTAAAGGTTGAATGCGGTCTAAAGCTGCTGCGAATTTAGCTGTGGGTGTTTCACAAATTTCAAATTCATTCCACAATTGATGTAACTCTTGCCCCTGTTCTGGAGGTAATATTCCAAACAAACGTAATGCTGCTTGTGCTTCTTTCTCAGCTTTACCATCATTACCTTGCACGTCGTAACAAAAGGTATCCCCAGCATCAATTTCTACCAAATCGTGAATCAATACCATCTTGATAGCGCGAAAAATATCAACCGCATCAGGAGCATATTCTGCCAAAGTAAACGCCATGATTGCCAAATGCCAAGAATGTTCCGCGCTATTTTCTTGACGCGAACTGTCAGTTAGCAAAGTTTGCCGCAATATTAACTTCAGGCGGTCAATTTCAATGATGAATTGAATTTGTTGATTTAGGCGGTTAATAGACACAGGAATTTTGCAAGAATTACTGTACTCAGCTTAATAGATATTACTCAATAATTTTGCAAATGCTGAGACTTAGTACATCAATGTTGTAATCAAGAAGAATAGCGATCGCAAAATTCAGCGTGGACTAAAAGCACTCAATTACGTAGCACCATCGACAATCCACCTGTTATTTTCTGCATCCCACAACAGAGAGAATCGTACAGAAGAAGATGATTCTTTGCCAGATTTCATGAAATATGTCAATTGAGTATCAACTGTAGCGGTTTCAGCATCAGACGACACCAAGGTTGCACTGTCAACACTGACACTTTCTACCTGTCCCCTCCACCAGTCTACGTAAGAACTATAACCATTGGGGTGCAGATTGCTATTTTGAAAGCTAGGAGATAAAAGATTCCACGCTGTCTCGTATTGACCCTGATTGATAATGGCATAATAATTTTCTACAGCTTGCTCTGGTGGAGGTCGATCCACTTCTGATGTTGCAGTATTCTCTGAAGATGTGGTCTGATCTGGTTCTGAGGTTGTGGGTTCGGAGTGATCAGGAGTTTGTGAAGTCGCAGAGTTACTAATTACAGGTATATCGCCACCGCCTGGAGTATCTGTCTGTGGTGCAGTAGTTTGAGGTGTTTCTGTCGATTCTGTGCTGGTAGTGCTGTTGCTGTTAATAGTAGATTCATTAGTGGATGTGGTTGACTGTACCACTGGTTGATTTGGTCTAGTTAAAGCAAAGCCAATTAATAGAGATACGCTAACTAAACCCCCTGCAATTAAGCTAGGGAATAAGACCCCCCTATTACCACCATTACTTTGATTTGCAGGTTGGGGAGAGGGGGGAGTAGCTGGACTGACAGCAACAGTATTTGGATATGTTGCAGCAGGTGGAACTGTTGGTGGTTGCTGTGGTTGATAAGGGACTGTTGGTGGTTGCGGTTGATAAGCAACTGTTGGCGGCAAGCTGACTGCGCCCAATTGCAAGGCTTCTAACATTTCCCTAGCTGTGACAAAACGTTCTCTGGGATGGTAGGCGATCGCGCGATCAAGTACAGCTGCTAATGTAGGGCTGACACTCAAGGCGTATTGGTGCCACATAATTTCCCCAGTTCTGGGATCTGTATCCAATTCCTGGGGCTGTTTTCCTGTCAGCAAGTAAATCGCTGTCAACCCCAAACTATAAATGTCACTAGAATATATGGGTCTACCTGCCGCTTGTTCACTGGGCATATACCCTGGTGTACCAATCACAATCGAACTGGTAGGATTCCCTTGGGAATTGACTACAGTACCCATAGACTCCCGCACTGCACCAAAATCAATCAGTACAGGTTTGCCATCTCGATGACGTAAAATAATATTGTCTGGTTTAATATCGCGGTGAATAATTCGTTTAGAGTGGACGTACTCTAAAATGGGTAATAAATTCACCAGAATGTCTTTAACTAAGCTTTCACTAAATACGCCTTGTTTATAAAATTTAGCTGTTAATGTGTCTCCTTCTACCCACTCTTGGATCACATAAAATTGCTCGTTGGATTGAAAATAAGCATATAAAGTGGGGATTTGGTCTGTATAACTACCTAAATCTTCTAAAATTGCCGCTTCTCGTTGAAAACGCTCTTTTACTAGTTGATAAATCTCAGGATTATTATGAATAGGTTTGAGTAGCTTCACCACACAACGGCGGTTAGATGGCATTTGGGTGTCTTCAGCTAAGAAAGTTTCACCAAATCCGCCACTACCCAAAGTCTGAATTACTCTATAGCGATTTTCTAGTAGCGTTTCCATAATTAAGTAAGCACAGTTACAGTTTTAAGAATTTTTTCTTTTATGCTTTGCAAGTGAGGTTGAAATAGAGTTTAGGAATTGACGGGACGAGAGATTGTCATGTTTGATTGTGGATTTTTCTATGATTAGCAGATGAAAAATTGTTACTAAAAATACTTGATGAGCAAAAGCTATCAGAGCTAGTTTAGTCGATGTAATTATTTTTAACTACACATACACTCAAGTTTATTTCTTAAAATATCTCAAATTATTACGGTTTTGATATCTGCCGATGTAATCTGCATTCCGTATTTCTAGTTTTGACAGTGATTTTGCGGGAAACTCTCTGGGTGAGTACACAGGACGATACCAAGGTTGGTGATCAAAGTATTCCTGGATTCCCGGATCATTAAAACGGCGACCATGAACTGCAAATATAGTATTTCGCATGATATCCAGTTCAAACCCACTTTTACCCTCTAAATCTGCATCAGTAGCAGGGCGTTGGGAAAGCCAAAAATAATTAACTGCGTCTATAGGTTCTAGTGGTGGTCTTTCCCTAGCTAAAGATCTGTTATTGCGATCAGCTACCCTGGGCGGAACGCCATCACCCAAGTCTGTTGATGGCAAACTGTCAGGATCACCATTATTAGATTTTTCTGGAGGAAGCAGAGGAGAGGGAGGATTGGTTGGGGCGGTTGGTGCAGACGCAACAGGTGTTTCCACGACTGAGGGTGGAACATTTGAGGGTGCGATGGAAGACAGCACATTTTTTTGATTTGCGGAGGGTTTGGTTAGTATCTGATCAATAATTACAGAACCACCAATTAAACCACTAGCTATCAAACCACCGATGATGACTGCATTGCGGTTACTACCTGAAGTTTGCATCTGCCTATTCACGCTAACTTTAGTAGGTTTTAGTGTGGTGACTACTGGTTTGGGAATTGGGTTATCTGGCAAGGGTTTGATTGGTGGTCTTGCGACTGCTTGAGTTGGTGAAATAGCTTCAACTGAACTTTGCAAAGTATCCAGCATAACTCGTGCTGTAGGAAAGCGATCGCGGGGATGGTAAGCGATCGCCCGCTCAAGTACATTAGCTAGAACAGGACTAATATTATTAACGTAATTACGCCAAATAATTTCACCGGTTTGTGAGTCTGTCTCCAAATTTTGTGGTTGCATACCTGTCAGTAGGTAAACCGCCGTTAACCCTAAACTATATAAATCACTAGAATAAACTGGTCTACCTGCGGCTTGTTCACTGGGCATATACCCTGGTGTACCAATCACAATCGAACTAGTAGTATTACCTTGGGAATTGACTACTGTTCCCATAGATTCCCGCACTGCACCAAAATCAATTAGTACAGGTTTACCATCGCTGTAACGCAAAATTATATTATCTGGTTTGATATCACGATGAATAATCTGCTTGGAGTGGACATATTCTAAAACTGGTAACAAGTTCACTAAGAGTGCTTGCACAACATTTTCATGTAATGTCCCTTGTTGTTGAAGCGTGGCTGTGAGTGTATCCCCTTCAATCCACTCCTGCACTAAATAAAATTGCTCGTTGGCAGAAAAATAAGCATACAAAGCTGGGATTTGATCAGTTGTTCCGCCCAATTCTTCTAAAATTGCCGCTTCACGTTGAAATCTTTCTTGGACTAACTGATAAATTTGGGGATTATTTTGAATAGGTCTGAGTTGTTTAACCACACATCGCCGTTTAGAAGGCATATAAGTATCTTCTGCAAGATAGGTTTCGCCAAAACCCCCAGCCCCCAATGTGCGAATCACTTGATAGCGATCATTTAACATTTGTATTGTCATAAGTTAATTTCACTTCACATCTAGTAATCCTGTTTCTTTTAACTTAGGATTGAATCGAATTTGTGTTTTTAACCCGCGTAATTCTAAAGACGCTAGAATTTCTGCTTCTACTCGTCTTGCTATATTTTTTAGGATTTTCATTTGGGTGATTTCATCATTAGCAGGGTTATGATAATTTACTTGTTCTTCTGGAGTCATGATTGTTTTAACATCGATAGGTTGCGTCCATATTGCTTTTTGTTCTCCATTTCCCACAGGGAGGCTAGCATTTTCAGCTATCCAAGCTTGCTCAATATTTTCTAAAATGGTGCGGCTAGGGCGATCAATAGCGTGCAGTTTTACCCAATAACATTGTTGTGGTTGACGAACTAAATGCTGTCTCAGGCTCAAATAAACATCACGAGAGTAGCCGACAAATTGTAATGATTTTTCCTGGTTAAAGATGGCATACACTCCGATTTTTCCCTGTAAATCTTCAGGTAATTGACCATTTTCATCAATGTAGGGAATGTACGACAAAGATTGTAAAGTAGGCAGATTAGTTTCGTTAGTCATATATCAGATTTTGAAATTAATATTCGTTTTGTGAATTGAAAATTACTAATTGTAATTTTCGTTAATTAAAGTTTTAAAGAATCAAATAACTAAGTCAACACAATCAACCCAAACTATAACAGTCTGTTTTGATTTATGGAATTATTTGTGTAAGTAGGGGACAGATGACAGGGAAAGAAAAATTATCAGGTGTAATGAAATCCACAATCTAAAATGGTTTGGTTTAGTCCTTCTCTATACCAGACAGGACTAACAGGGAATCTAGGGATTATTGACTCTCACCTGTTACATAATTTGCTACAACGCGATATAAAACGAGCGCGGCAGGACTCGAACCTGCGACAGACTGCTTAGAAGGCAGTTACTCTATCCACCTGAGTTACGCGCCCAAATAAAAACTGTGGCTCAAAAATTAGTCACCTTTAATATTATATCTTCCTCATCCATAATAAGCAATCAAAAAATTGCGGATTTACAGTTGCTCAGGCTAATGTGCTAGTCACAAATTAGTCAATATAGACTAAAAACACTGAAAATTCACTATTAACTCCAGATTAACTGCATCAACGGCGCGCCAGCTACTAAAAATTCCCCATCTATCTTGTAACCTGTAACCACTCACCTGAAATTTATGCAAATTACGAGATTAATTAGCTATATTATGTGGTCGTTGGATGCTGATTTGCGTGTTGATGGTGATGGCGTAACGCAAAAGCGTAGCTGTTTGCCTAGGGATAAGCTACTCTGAAGTAGCTATTTAATCAATCTACATCACGTAAGTAATCGCACTCTTGGCGATGTCGCTAAATCAGATTATAAATCGCTTATCTATCAAGCCCCTGCGGGGAGTTATTTGCTAGTGCCATGTTTATTTTGAAACGGCAGGATGTTGAAATATCAAGCATTCAGCACCCAAAAAAGGATCAGCAAGTGCCGATTCTCCATTATCAGGGGCAGACTTTTCGCTTGATTAGTGTATTCAAGGCTGGCCAAGAAGAAGAAGCAAGAACCTTGTGGCGAGAATTAACCGATCATCGGGGTAAAGCTTGCGTCTTGCTCGAAGAACCAGAACGCTTTAGCGTTTGGGGTAAAGTACGCCTAGACCAAATAGGTAATGATACTGGTGGACACAGCAAAAACAGCACTTTCATTCAAGCTAGTCTTTTGCTATTGCAAGCTGTTCACATGGATATAGAAGAGTTTTTGGGTACGAAGCAAGCTTCATTATTTGAAAAAGATATAGCCGAAGTTTTCAAACAGCAACAGTTTCCTGAGACAGCTTCTATTGAGGCAGTGAAACACTTAGTATCTATTGATCCTTTAGAGATAGAGAAACTACCTGCCTGGAAAGAAAATCATGTAGTCAGCTTTTTACAAGAACTACATAAATTAGGGAGAACCTATTTTGGCAACGCCAATTTTGCCAAACAAGTAGCCAATCACCTACAGGATATGCCAGAAGGTGAGCGATCGCTGTTTATAGCCTGGCTCAATCAATCTCCACTGAGCAAACTCTGGCAATAGAAGCTAGAGAAGTAACAGGGCAAAAGGCAAAAGAAAGCAAACTTTTAACTTTCTACTCTTTTATCCTTAAATTCCCAACCTGAGTGCATTTATTAAAATCTTATGAGTAGTTCTTACAAAAATTCGCCCCCCCTGGCCAATTCTCTGTTTAACACCCAAAATATAATTTTAGCTAGCATTGGCTGGGGTGTACTGGCACTGCTATACTTTTTATTGTTTAGTGCCAAAGTCCCTGGAGCTAATGGTCAAGAAACCCGTGCTGAATGGTACGTGATTGGTACAAATATTTTTGAAGCGTTAGCTTATCTGGGTGCAGGAATTTTATGCTTAAGGAATTGGCGCAGTCAACAGATTGTGAGTAGCCGAAATGTCTGGCTAGCCATTGCTATAGGTATGATTTCTTATTTCCTGGGAGGGATATTTTTTGGTTATACAGAAATTGTTTTACAAGAAGAACCGGATGTGTCTATTGGTGACGTGTTTTTTGTATTAAGTTATATATCCCTAGGCGTAGGCATGATTTTAGCGGTAGCTGCTAGGCGAATTAATCTAGAAAAATGGCAATGGCTGATTGTATCAGCCATTGGAGTCTTTGGCAGTTTATTGGCGTGGTGGATTTCCATGCAGCAAGCAAAAGCTTCTGAAGACTTATTAGCCACAATTTTGAACTTGTTTTACATAGTTAGCGATGTACTGCTGTTAATTATTGCGACCACCCTACTTTTAGCTTTTTGGGGGGGACGAGTAGCTCAATCCTGGAGAATGATTGCGGCGGCGGCCTTTTCGCTTTACATTGCAGATATGTGGTTTAAATACGCCCAGGGTCCAAATTATCAAAGTGGAGAACTTTTAGAAGTGTTTTGGGTGTTTAGTGGAGTGTTATTTGGTATGGGCGCAGCCCTAGAATATGACGCATCATTAAGCCGGACTCGGCGGGAGCGCACAAGAAAACGAGCATAGAAAAATTGGTGTCTACCGTGAGAAAACTAACAAATTCCGACAAACAAGAAATTCTCAAACTATATCGAGAAACTGCTGAGACAACCTCAACTTTAGCAGAACGCTATGACGTGAGTAACTCCACAATTAGCCGCTTGCTGAAAAGTACCTTGCCAGAAGATGAGTACGAATACCTCGTTTCTTTAAAACGTGCGGCTAGAACTCCTGAAGGCAGAGCGCAAGTCAGTTACGAACACGTACCTCCATTTGTGCCACCAGAACCAGAACCAGAACCAGAAGCACCAGCAAAAAGTCGGGAGAAACCACGTTTAAAATCTCCTGAAGTTGAGTCACCGAAGCAGGTAGAACAGCCAGTAGAGTTAACAGAGACAGTAGAGGAAGAAAAACCAACTCAGCCTGTCAGACGTGTACGCAAGCGCGCTGTCTCAGAAGTTGAGGAAAAACCGAAACCTAAGCCAACGGTTGCGAAGCAGTTGGAAATTCCAGTGATACAGCCGCAGGAAATAGCTAGTCTTCCCAGTCCTTTACTAGAGGATGATAAATCCGATGTCACGGCTATTGCTCGAATGCTGGGTGAGGATTTGCTAGATGAGTCTGAGGATTTAGAAGATGAGGATTTAGAAGACGATTTAGAGGATGAGGAAGACTACGAAGAAGACGAAGAGGAAGAGTATTTTGAACAGCCAAGACCTCTCGTCACTAGACGTAGAATGGGAGAAGCACCAGTTCAAGTTCTACCTTTATCGGTAGCAGCTCTACCCAAAACTTGCTACTTAGTAATTGATCGCTCTTCGGAATTGATTACCAGACCGCTTAAGGATTTTGGTGATTTAGGACAAATTCCCAGCCTGGAAACCCAGCAAAAAACTCTGCCAGTGTTTGATAATCACCGTGTCGCCAAGCGATTTTCTACCAAACGCGATCGCGTGATTAAAGTCCCTGATAGTAAAATGCTACATAAGGCGCGCACCCATTTGCAAGCCAAAGGCATTACCAGACTATTAATTGATGGTCAGGTTTACTCCCTATCTCTGGTTTAAAACTCAGGATTTCCAGGTATATAGAGACGTTGGATGACAACGTCTCTATTTTTTTATAAGTCGTGACGCGTAAAGCCCCTGTTATTCCTGTAGGGGATATAAGCGAACAAAATGAACGCCACTGGTTTCAAATTGGGAAAGCTGACCAACCCAGTGGCTTGCCGATGCGCCTATTTTCCTGCGACCATTGCCGGCATTAATACTGCATCAATGACGTGAATCACTCCATTATCAGCCAAGATATCTGTTTGCAGGACTTTAGCATTGTTTACCTTAAACCTACCTCCAACAGATTCAATTGCTAAAATTGATCCTTCTACAGTTTCTGCTTCTTCAATTTGTGCCAAGTCATCAGATCTAACTGTCCGTTCGCTGATTTTCACCTCAGAAAAAGGAATTAAGTCTTGCAGAGTAATGGTTCTAGCAAATAAAGAGAGAAAGGCATTTTCATGGCGGAAAGAATCTGTTTTTGAAGCTGATTAAGAGGCGTAATAAAAA
>DVDT01000009.1 GCA_015296085.1 Trichormus sp. M33_DOE_039
AACTCTGGCTAGTAGTAGTGAGGATGAGACAGTCAAACTGTGGGATGTGCGGACTGGGGATTGTTGCCTGACTCTGGCTGGTCATGAGAGTTCGGTTTACTCAGTAGCCTGGAGTGGGGATGGTCTGACTTTGGCTAGTGGTAGTAATGATAAAACAGTCAAACTGTGGGATGTGCGGACTGGGGATTGTCGTCTGACTCTGGCTGGTCATGAGGGTTCGGTTAACTCAGTGGCCTGGAGTGGGGATGGTCTGACTTTGGCTAGTGGTAGTGGTGATGGGACAGTCAAACTGTGGGATGTGCGGACTGGGGATTGTCGTCTGACTCTGGCTGGTCATGATGATTGGGTTTGGTCGGTAGCCTGGAGTGGGGATGGTCTGACTTTGGCTAGTGGTGGTGATGATGGGACAGTCAAACTGTGGGATGTGCAGACTGGGGATTGTCGTCTGACTCTGGCTGGTCATGAGAATTGGGTTAGGTCAGTAGCCTGGAGTAGGGATGGTCTGACTTTGGCTAGTAGTAGTGATGATGAGACTGTGAAACTGTGGGATGTGCTGACTGCTGAATGTATTGCTACTTTCAGCCATCAGTTATATGCGGGGTTGAAGATTAAGGGGGTGAAGGGGTTGACCCAGGCGGAGATATTAAGTTTGAAGGCGTTGGGGGCTGAGGAGGATTAGAGGGATAAAGTCATATCACGCAGAGACGCAGAGGCGCAGAGAGTAGGGGAGTGATAAGGCTGATTAGCAAAAATTCTTGGTTGGGCGTTTCTCGGTGCTTGATTTTATTTAAACTAATGCAATACTTTAGCCGTATTACACCACTATTTTGAATAAGAGTATTTCAACATTGTTTGTGGAAGGTCAGTTTGCTTAAGCAGCGACTCGATACTCTATTAGTAGAGTTAAATTTATGTACTTCTCGCGCCTTAGCGCAGAGGCTAATTCAGGCGGGGGAAGTAATGGTGAATGACCAGGTAATTGATAAGCCTGGATGTGAGGTTGATGTTGCTGCTCAAATTAAAGTTAAAGAGCGATCGCCTATTAACTACCAAAGAAGCGATCGCAATTTTTGACTAGGTTTTGGCAATTTGATAATTACTGATTGCTTCTCCAGTTATTTCAGCATAAAGTACATCGGGGTCAAAATCTGCGCCGTTTTCCCAGTAGATAGTTCCCCATTCGGGGTTGATTTTTACTTGTTTGAAATAGTCAATATTTTGTAGCGGTGCAAAAACCCCTGTAAAAGAAATTAATTTACTAATATCAATAACGCCTTGTTGGTTGTCTTCAAATTTGATGTATAGTTGATAACCTTCTCTCGGTTCAACTGCAATAATATCTTTGAGCATGACTTACTCCAGTGGTTCGATTTTCTCTACAGGATCATTGACTCTAGCTTTTTCCCAATTATTCATCAATTCTGTTTTATGTAAGTTTGCCCATTCAACTACCAGTGCTAATACCCTGGAGGAGAGTTTACCTTCTAGTATTGATAAGGTTTCGATATCAATAATTGCTTTTTGTTGATTATAGCGAACGTGAAAATGTGGTGGTGGATGATCGTTATAATACATGGTGATAATAATTCCGAAAAAACGGCTAATTTCTGGCATTAGATCACCTCTATGACTAGCTGATCACGCCTATTAAAATACCAAAGAAGCGATCGCTATACAAAAATTTCAAAAAATTTATTTGTCAACAACAGGAGAATCAAGTTAATTGGTTAAGCAGCGACTCGATACTCTATTAGTAGAGTTAAATTTATGTACTTCTCGCGCTTTAGCACAGAGGCTAATTCAAGCGGGGGAGGTAATGGTTAATGAACAGGTAATTGATAAACCTGGAACGGAGGTTGATGCTGCTGCTCAAATTAGAATTAAGGAGCGATCGCGTTTCGTTTCCCGTGGTGGTGATAAACTCGCTAAGGCATTAGAACTATTCGCTATTCCTGTAGCTGGTCGGGTTTGCTTGGATGGGGGGATTTCTACAGGCGGCTTTACTGACTGTTTACTCCAAGCTGGGGCGAAATTAGTTTACGGTATTGATGTTGGTTACGGACAAACTGATTGGGGTTTACGCAATAATCCCCAGGTTGTGTTGCGGGAACGTACCAATTTACGACAACTACAACCGGGGGATTTATATGGTGAAGATGACCCGATTCCTGATTTGGCGGTGGTGGATGTCTCCTTTATTTCCTTAACCAAGATTTTGCCTGCTGTTTGGCGATTAACTCAACCCCCGCGTGAAGCCGTGTTACTGGTCAAGCCTCAGTTTGAGGTGGGTAAATCTCGTGTGGGTAAAAAAGGTGTGGTACGCGACCCTCAAGACCAAGCTGATGCGATTTTTCAGGTGTTGCGAGTCGCTAATGAACTAGGTTGGCGATACAAAGGTTTAACTTGGTCGCCAATTACAGGCCCGGCGGGAAATATTGAATATCTCTTGTGGTTAGGGACAGAAGGAGAGGAAACACCACCGCCTGATTTAAGTGCGATTCAACAAATGACGCAATCTGCTGCTGCTGATTTGCAATGAAAACAGTCAACTGTCAACACTTAAACATCATAAATTAAGCATTCTAAAGCATCTGGGTGCATTTCACAGTAGTCATCTAGGGATGTTCTGTATTTGAGGGCTTGTTGTTGGTGGGATTTTTCGGCTTGTAATTCTTCTACGATATCCCAAGCTACAGCGCAATTGGGGGAGTTTTCGCCGGTTTGCTCACAGGTGAGGCGGGCTTCGGCGATCGCTGCTAAAATAGCTTGCTCTAAGGTTGTATTAGAGTTAACGGAATTTGAGCCTACGTTAAAAGTTGCTGTCATGATCTTTATCGCCTCTGTTTACTGAGATCAAGATGTCATTAGGAAGTGATACTCCTAGTCTAGATAGGCTTCCCAAAAGTTGTAGTAGTGAACACCGTCCGAGTTTTCAACACTTCTTATTGGGAATTCCTTTCTGGTCATGAGTTAATAATTGCCATTTCTTTTATGTTGCACTCAAAATCAGATTTGTGGGCGATTATCAGAGGAATTTGATGTAAATTGACAAACTATCAATAACTGCAACAATTTAGCAAATATTTTTTATTTATTTTCAAGATTTCATCCCTAATTCTTGTTGCAGGCGATACAGAATTGTATTTTTATCGACTTGCGAGAGAATTTCTTGAATCACAGTATCAGCACCCAATTGTCCCCAAGTGCAGCCTTTTGCTAAATAGACTTGGGCAGCTTTCCCTACAGAGTATGCACCATAACCAGCAATTCCAGCTTGAGCGATCGCACTACCAGCAAAGGCAGTAATATTAATGGGGTTATCACCACTAGCTAAAGCAGCTGTACTCTTTCCTAATCCTAATAGAAAACCGCTACCTAATTCACCTAATAATAAACCGCCAGAACTCAATAAAATTGTTTTGAAAATTTTCCCAGCTTCATAGCTAGTCATGGGTAAACCATACAATCTAGCTAAAGCGCGAATTAAGGCTAAATCAGCCACTGTTCCGCCGATGATATCTAACACAGCCACGGGATTTAACCCGACTGCTAAGGCTTTATATTTAGTAAATTGCCAGATGATATCTTCCGCTTCTTGTTCGCGGATGTCAATAGTTTTTTCGGCGATCGCGGCTTCTGCATCTCGTGCTTGAATCAGTGCATTTAATGCTAGGAGCGATCGCCCTTCGCGGTTGAGAATATTTAAAATAGTTTGTTTAAGTTCGTCTACCTGTGGTGGTGGTGTTTCCCATTCATAACTCACCGTACCATCAGGCCATTCTACCCGGACTTCCATTGGTGCAGGTTCAGCCGCCACCATGACGATTTCATCAGGTAATAAAGGTTGGGTGTGAGGATTAGCTGCACCCAGTTGTTGTAAATTTTGATATATTGTGGCTCTGTCTGTATCTGGGTATAAATCGATTTTATTAAACACTAAAATCAGGGGTTTTTGTGCTTGCCGTAATTCTAAAAGTGCTTGGTATTCAGTACGAGTGATATCTCCAGACACCACAAACAAAATTAAATCAGCTTGACGCGCCACATCTTTTGCCATTTGGGCGCGTGACTCCCCCTGAATTTCATCGAGTCCAGGGGTATCAATTAACTCTACTATGACTTTTTCCCCTGGTTGCCAACGTACAGAACGCGGCCACTGAGTTACACCATTGAGAGGGCCAGTTTGTAAAATTTTGCTTCCCAACACAGCATTTAGTATCGCAGACTTGCCACGACTCACTAAACCAAAAACGGCTATTCTAATGACATTAGAGTCCAGTTTGCTGAGTGTAGAGGTTAAAGTTTCTAATTCTGGTTTGACTAAAGCTGCTAATTCTGGGTTAGATGCTGAATGTCCTGGTTTACGAAGATATCCATACCAAGACAGTGCTTGTCTGAGACTAGCACGAGCGCGGTTGAGGTGAGTTTCTTGCAAATTACGCACGGAGTTCGGTTGATTTAAGTTTGCGAAATAATAGGCTATGTTTCTATTTTGAGCTAAAAAATAATCTGTCTGTGTTATCTGTCAACTTAAAGCAGAGTTAGAGTTGATTGAGAGAGGAGCATGATACCATTTCACGAAAAACCTGATACAGATGTAAACCCTGAAAGTTTTGCTGCATCTCAGTTTTTTAATTGCGAATTGCGTTAGTGAAGCGGGGCGTTAGCCCATTGCGAATTGTGAATTGGTATGAGTATTTGATTTTTAAACTTTTTTAGTTGAATTAAACACAAGAATTTCTAGCGCGCAATTACAGGCATAGGATTGAGAAGAGTAAAAATAAAGTAATTGTTGAATATTCTCTGTGATGTTTTACCTAAACCGCTACAAGGTAATTGACCAAATATTGAGGAGTTAATGGATTAAAAAACTCCATCCAGGGGAGGATGGAGTTTTCTGGGTATGGGGAATGGGGTAGGCAGTGCGGTATTGGGTTTTTCCCAAGTGGGGCAACTGCCGTCATGGGGAATGGGGAAGAATTTACCATTACGCCCCTAAAATATATTAATGTGTTGGGAAGATTTTTTGACAAGAATCACAGATTTAATTGTACTGGAATAGCGATCGCCTGATTTTATGCCAAACTAATCCAGCCACAATTAATCCTAAACCGACTTGCCAAATCGCAGACTCCACCCAAAAAGCCAGGAATAGACAAGATAACAAGCCTAACCAACCTATCCACACAGGATACAGGCGTTCTGAAGCAGGCATTCTTAAAGCGGCGAAATTGGTGATGGCGTAGTAAATCAAAACGCTAAAGGCACTAAACGACCATGTGGTTTTGACATTGCCTAATAATACTAGAAGCGCGATCGCAATTCCCACAACTATCACAGCCGCAGAAGGTGCTGTTTGTGCTTGATTCAAACGGGCTAAAAATTTGGGAGCATCTGCACGTCTACCCATTGCTAATAAGACGCGAGATAATCCTAAAATTAAGTTTAACAACACGCCCAACATCGCAGCGATCGCACCTACGGCTAAAACTACAGCAGCACCTGTACCACCTACACTCCGGGCTACAACTTCCAACGGCGCGGCTTTTGTCTGTCCCGTTGCATTAGCTAAAGTCCCCACACCTACAGCCCCAATTCCCACCGTCGCCACAGTGATGTATAACAACATCGTCAGCAGCAAACAAACAATCATCGCTTTGGGAATTGTTTCCCTCGGAGAACGCGCTTCTTCCCCCATAGTGGCAATGCGTCCGTAGCCTGTGTAAGCCACAAACATCAAAGCACTAGCATGAAGCACATCCCCCCAAGAACTACTAAAAAAAGGCGTTAAATTGTTAACTCCTTGAGTCACCGCACGCGGTAGACAAATCAAAATAAAGACAGATAAAGATAACAGCGTGACTGAGACAATGACGATATTAGTCAGATTAGAACGTTTAATCCCAGTCAGAACCACCAAAGTCATAATTACTACAGCCAAGACAGCTACAGGAATTACCCAATTGGAACTCACACCCAAGAGATTGAGTAAGTAACCTGCAAACCCCAAAGCAGCCGTCGCCGCCGAAGCCGTCTTAGCGACTAAAAACATCCAACCTGCGCTGAAACCAAAAGCCGGGGTGAGATATTTGTAACCATATTCATAACTACCACCACTAACTGGATGATTAGCTGCTAGCTGCGCGCTATTGAGTCCGTTACAAGTAGCGACAATTGCTCCAATGGCTACGGCTAAAATGACTGCTGGCCCTGCAATACCAGCCGCGATACCAATGCTGACAAATACACCCGTACCAACAATCGAACCCAGTCCCATGAGTGTCGCACCGAAAACCCCTAACTCTCGTTGGAGTTGGGGTGGTGAATTGGTGACAGACATTTTGCATATCTCCCTATTTATCTGAACACATCATTGCAGATAAATTGGTTTGAGGGAATAGGGGTATAATTAACATCTAATATCCAAAATACCTTTCATTCTATACCCCACTCCCGTACTGTTATTTCTTCTCCTTCACCATTAAATTTACGCCACCATTCGGAGCAAATACAATCCCACGACGAACAGGTTGGAGAGGAACTTTATCTAGCAATTCTAGAGAGTAATTTAAGAGGATGTTTGCTAATACTAGCTTCATTTCAAACAGTGCAAATGCCATGCCTAAACAGCGACGATTGCCACCACCAAAGGGAATAAATTCATAGGGGGAAAACTGACGTTCTAAGAAACGTTCTGGCTGAAATTTTTCAGGTTCGGGATAAATATCTGGGCGATGATGCGTCAAATAAATACAAGGAGAAATACTCATGCCTTTGGGTAAATCATAACCCATGAATTTCATCGGTGCTTTGAGAATACGAGAGAAACTAAAGAAAGCTACCGGATAAATTCTCAGTGTTTCTGAGCAAACAGCATTTAAATAGGGTAATTGAGTAATAATTGAGGGGTCTGTATTGGCTATATCAATGGAGTTGAGTTCTTGAAGTAACTTTTCTCGGACTTCAGGGAGATAATGAACCCAATATAATGCCCATGATAAAGCGATCGCAGTTGTTTCATGACCAGCAAATAGCATAGTCATCAATTCATCCCGTAATTCAATATCAGTCATGGGTTGACCATCTTCATCCCGTGCCGACAATAACAAGCTCAGAATATCTTCACCTTGAGTCTCAACTTGAGAGCGACGTTCATGAATTTCTTGGTACAGCAATTCATCCAGTAACTTTCTGCGGCGGATAAATCTTCCCCAAGGAGTCCACGCACCTAAATCTCGTTGCAACGTTTTGAAAAATAAGAAAACTGCACTCAAAGGATAATTAAAAGTATCCAACAATTCTACTAAAACTCGCTTGATTTGTTGGTAACGTTCACCTTCTTGCAACCCAAACACGGTGCGTAAAATTACTTGCAGCGAAATATCCTGCATACTAGTACGAGCGACAAATGGCTGATTAATCTGCCACTTGCTAGTTACTTGGTCAGTGATATCACGGATTACTTGACTATAAGCTCGCATCCTTTCCCCGTGGAAAGGGGGCATTAACAGTTTACGCTGTCTTAAGTGGCGATCGCCATCCAATAAAATCAACGAATTAGCCCCTACCAACGGTTGAATTATATAATTACCTTCACCCGAATCAAATAATTGAGCATCAGCAGTAAAAAGTTCTTGAATAGCTTGGGGATTACTAATAACTAGTTGTGCGGGAAAGCTACTAAATTCTGAGATAAATATATCTCCATATTCCTGTTGTGTTTTTTCAAGATAATATAGCGGATTAATTAGACCTCTTAAAGTTTGTAGCCATCTAGGTATATGGGGTTTAACTGGTAATTTAGGGAGACTTTGATGAGTCGAATTTTCTGGGGTTTTAATCATGATTAATATTCCTTTTCTCAGTTTTTAGATAGAATTCAGACTAATCACAATTATTATTTAATTTTTATATTTATAGTCCTAACTGCTTTCTCAATTTATCAATAGGTTCTTGCCAGTATTCTTCAAAGCGATAACTTAACAAGCAATCTGCTGATTTTCCCAGTTTTTCACCTTTGCTGACATTAGCGAAAATCATTTGAGTTTGCTGGGGAGCAAGTAGAGGATAAAGCCATTTGGCTATTTGTAAACTAATTTTTAGAGAATAACTATAATTTTGCTGGGCAGCGAAGGCTAACACGCCAATTTCTCCGGCGTAGGTAGTATCAAAGCCGAGTAAAACATGAAAAATATCGTGGGTGACAACGTAGCGTAAAGCAAACACATTACGCCTAGCTACATCCTCAAATTCTGGACTCACGGTGATTGCTTGGAGATGGTGAGCTTGCATATGTTCTGCATATTCTCGTCCGAATGTGCCTAGGGGATATTGACTTAATTTTTCTACATCAATCGGCGGATGATATCCCTCTAAAGGTTGTAATTTAGCGGCTATTTGGGGCGCGACTTTAGCACCGAAGAAATCAGATTTGAGAATAGCAAAATCACCAAATCTACCTAATTTTTTAGCTGTCAATAGAGCCTTGAGTGTTTGTAATTTTTTGAACATAACAACTTTGCCATCTCCTCGCTCAACTACTCATTATTGATAGGTTGAGTCGCCGATGCAATTGGTAGGAGTCAACTTGTAGCGGCGGGTAGTTATTGGGGTGGAAGTTCGCGTTTTGAGTTTCACAGTGTTACCGCACAATTGCTGGACACAAGAACTGGGTGTGGTGGGTAGCGTTTAGTCCTAATGGCCGCACTTTTGCCGCTGGTAGTGCTGTGGAGAGAATCATTAAACTTGGGAGATCCAAACTAGAGAATGTCTCCACGCATTACAAGGACATCAAGATATGCTGTGGGCGATCGCCTTTAGCCCTGATGGTAAGATATTGGCTAGTACCAGCAGTGACAACACCATCAAACTCTGGGAAGTAGCCAGTGGTAACTGTCTTACCACCTTTAAAGGACATGACACTTGGGTAATGTGCGCTGTCTTCAACCCTGAAGGTAATATGTTGGCAGTTGGCGATGGCTACGCTGCAATCACAATTTGGGATATAGACACAGAACAGCGGATCAAAACATTCAACGTTGAACAGATTTACGAACAAATGAACATCTATGCAGTAACAGGTTTAACCACACCACAAAAATCAGCCTTGCTCACTTTAGGATGCTTCTTGCTAAACCCCTCTTGCTCTTCCTACTGTACAAACTTCACAGAGAAAAGAACAATTAACACTTGCGATATTTGATGTGATAAACCAAACCACGGTGTGCAAGGTCAAATGAGTCAACAGTTGCTATTCCTGAGCCACTGGCTGTCATCGCAGCATTTACCCGCATATTTATACTGTCACCACAGCGAGACCAAACATCAGCCACAGTTGCTAATTCGTGTCGAACGTTATAGTTGCTTTCACCTCTAAATGTTTTAGCAAATACAGGCCCACGCTGACCAGCAAAAAAGTATTCTGCTCTTAAATTACCGCTTGTACCGGGAGCAACATAACCCCGAAAATCAGCATCATAGAAAGAAACTTGAAAACCTTGGGGAACTTTAATCGGAATGCTCATATTACAGCTTTTGCGTCTTTCTGAACGCTGGCTTGCGTCAGCGACAAATTCATCAAATAGAATAGTTAGCTCTTGACCATCAGGACTAACGCTCACACTAGCAGTTCCGCCAGGACAACCATTACCGCCGTAATTTGCACCGAGAATTTGCACACTAGTGGTATTGGCAAAAGCAGGATTAACAAAAGCAGGGCCAACCGAAGCAGTCATAAGTGTAGCCGCAGCCATGACAGATTGAGCAAACTTAACAGATGTTTGCTTGAAGTTTTGACTCTTCATAACTCACCTTATATGGGTATATTTAACAATGTTGTTGGAAAATTTTGAACTCAGCCGAGTACGTCAATTTTCGTAGTTTCCATGACTAGGCGGAGTGTAAATTTGTTTCCTGATTAAACAAACTTCGTTTTTTTAGAAGAAACTTAACTAAATATAGGCAGTTTAACGTCATCAAGCTGAGAAATGTGACTTAGTTAAAAATTACTCACAATCCTTGTCTAATCTACGTTATGAGCCAAGCAAAGAATATAAACCCATCTTCACTAAGATGTCAGTAGAACTACTACAGCCCAGAGAGCAATGCAAAAATCTTAAAGAAAGTTGTAATATCAATTCAAAATAGCCTACGGCGTTGTGTAGCAAAGGCTTGCGCATCCTACAAAATTCAAAATTAAGAAAGCCAGATTTGGCAAGGGCTTTTAAGTTTATATCTGTTGCCGAATTTAGGATAATTGGTATAAGGAAGCAGAAGAGGTAGAAGCCAAAGGCATTAATTTCCTTTCCCAACACCCAATGCCCGATACCCCTTTACAAAAAACCATTAAACTTCGTTGCAAATTAAGAAGCTGAGTAAAACAACATGATAAGTTTCTATGATGTGAAGCAACAGCACTAGAGATAAGGAGAATACAGTGGCAATGGAATCAAATTTATCCCAGAGCGCG
This sequence comes from Trichormus sp. M33_DOE_039, assembly GCA_015296085.1. Taxonomy (GTDB): domain Bacteria; phylum Cyanobacteriota; class Cyanobacteriia; order Cyanobacteriales; family Nostocaceae; genus Trichormus. Next base: position 10,469 of record DVDT01000009.1, read on the forward strand.
TCTTTAACAAAAGAAGATATTAGTGAATACGTTGCCCATCTACAGTTGCACATGACTCTGCAAGCTCGCAATCTGGTTCCAACCCTCAAGCCCACACAGGAAGACAGTCGAGAACAATTGTTACATCAAACCCAAGCCACCTTTGAAAAGCTGGTTTCTCGTCAGGGTTTGTAGTTAAGAAAAAATATAATTAACAAAAAAAGCAAATAAAATGGAAGCAGATTCTGTTGAGTGAACCTCAAAAGTTGACTCAGCAAGTCTGCTTTTTCTAATTTTTAAGTATCTTAGTGACCAAAATCACCCTTTTGGAGCAATGGCAAAGAACGGAAAGCCGTTAAGATAATTGCAGCAGTTCCTCTGTTCCCAGTTAGTTAAGGCTACATGGCAGCCCACATTAAAATGAATTCCTTACTTCCCCAAAACCTCAGCGTTGTCATCCGGCCAGTCCAATACCGGGATCTGGATGGAATTGAGCGCATATCTCAAGAGTCTTTTGCCGCCTTGTCTCCTGAAGGGGCTAACTTTGTCAACCAGCAAATGCAATCGCTGCATCGCTGGTATGGCTTAATCAGATTTTTGAGTTGGTTTCCCAACCCGCTACAATATCGTTTCTGTGCCTATGTAGCCGAACAGGGGCGAATGCTATTAGGAATGATTCAAGTATCACCGTTTAATCGAACACGCACCACTTGGCGCGTTGATCGGGTGATGTTGGATCGGGGTGCTGATAAGCAAGTAATTGGTTCGCAACTCTTACGCCACTGTTTCGAGTCAATTTTAGAAGCTCGGACTTGGTTATTAGAAGTTAATGTCAATGATCTAGAGGCGTTGGCATTGTATCGCCAAAATGGATTCCAGCGTCTAGCAGAAATGACTTACTGGGAAATAGGGCCGGAACTGCTCACCGAACTAGCGCAAGCTGAACCAGACTTGCCTAATCTCCTACCTGTAAGCAACGCTGATGCTCAGTTACTCTATCAGCTAGATACAGCCTCAATGCCACCGCTAGTGCGTCAGGTGTTTGATCGCAATAACCGCGACTTTAAAACCAGCTTGTTTGGTGCATTGGCCGATGCTGTCAAACAATGGATAACAAAAACTGAAGTAGTCAGTGGCTATGTGTTTGAACCCCAACGCAAAGCCGCCATAGGTTATTTTCAGGTACAACTTGATCGCAAAGGCGAAAATCCCCACGTTGCTACCCTCACTGTTCACCCTGCCTATACTTGGTTGTATCCAGAGTTATTAGCGCAGTTGGCTCGCATTGCCCAAGATTTTCCCCAACAAGGATTAAAACTTGCTTCTTCTGACTATCAGCCAGAAAGAGAAGAGTATTTAGAACAGATTGGTGCAAAACGCATAGAACATACATTAATCATGTCGCGCTCCGTTTGGCACAAACTCCGAGAATCCAAATTTGTCTCCTTAGAGGGAATTCAATGGACTGACGTATTGCAAGGCTTACAGCCAGCTCGTAAACCCATACCTGGCGGCATGTCCTGGGCAGAAGTCAGACAGCAACAAGCCACCGAAATTCCCATCAAGCACCAATCAGAATCAGTAACATTTGGCAGCAAAAATGGTCACATCGAGCCAGTTTGTCATCAGGAATTGACAGATGAACAGCAGGAGAATTAAGGACTGGGGACTGGAGGAGCAGGAGAGGAAAAATCCAATGACGGCAGTTGCTACAAGTCGGGAAACCCGCCGACACTTGCGACAAGTCGGGCATTGCCCGCCCAACGCAGTGTCTCCCCAACGCACTGCCTCCCCAATGCTCAAGACCATTGACTAATTAACTAATGACCACCAAATATATATCAGCATTGGGATTAGATGTAGGTCGCAAACGTATCGGTATTGCGGGGTGCGATCGCACAGGATTAATCGCTACAGGAATCACTACTCTGGAGAGGACATCCTTTGAGCGAGATGTGGCGCAAATCCTCAACTTAGTTAATGAGCGTCAAGTGCAGTTACTAGTTGTGGGTTTACCTTATTCAATGGATGGTTCTTTGGGGTTTCAGGCTCGTCAGGTACAAAAATTTGCCAATAGACTCTCTAAAGCTTTACAACTGCCAATAGAGTACGTCGATGAGCGATTAACTTCTTTTCAAGCCGAGCAACTACTGATAGCAGAAAATCGCTCGCCCTCACGTCATAAAGGATTAATAGACCGCAAAGCCGCAGCTATAATTTTGCAGCAGTGGTTAGACAGTAAACGAGCTATTATTCACAGTTCAGAGATAGCCTTAGAGTATTGATACCTTTTAACATGATATTCTGAAAGCTGTTACACAGCAGTTGTATTTAAGTCTAAAGCTATTTGCTTGACATAATTAGTCATAAAACAGCAAAGCGATTTTCACAACTGTTGGTACTTATCAAGTTTTATCCCTTAGCTATGTTTTCTTCTCCATTTTCTGAAAATAACGATCAAGCTCCCACAGGTTCCATCACTTTGACTGATGATAAGGGGCGAACCCTTGAATGTTACATAGAACGTTCGCTTTCAGCAGATGGACAAGAATATGTTCTGTTGCTTCCAATCGATTCATCCATCGAAATTTTTGCTTGGGAAGGTGAAGGTGAAGAAGAAGAAGCCGTTCTAGTAGAAGATGATGATATCATTGACGAAATTTTTAGTACGGCTCAGGCTGTCTTAGCGGAACAGAACTTGGTACTTAAAAATACTGCTTACGCTTTGACCGTGGCTGGTGATTTACCACCCGTAGAAGAATCAGATCTGTTTACTCTAGAAATCGAAGACGAAGAAGCAGATTTAGAACCGGAGCAGTTGCAATTAATCACTACCTTCTATCACCACGAGCAGGAATACGCAATCTATACACCCCTTGATCCACTGTTGTTTTTCGCTAGACTATCAAAAACTGGCGAACCTGTACTACTATCTCCGGAAGAGTTTCGGGAAGTGCAACCACTCTTAGAAGACCAACTTTTTAACGAAGTTGAATAAAATGTAAAATTTCTAATTAAAAATTAAAATCTGGTATTTTCTTCATAGGATTTTGCAATTTTTAATTAAAGATTTTCAATAAAACAGCTAAATTTTAGTCCCAGAGTCAAGCAGTTATCATGGCTCAGGGTCTATTTGTTATGTACATAAGTTTAAGTTACGCTGGAAATTATACTAGGGCATTGGGCATTGTGAAATTATTAATGACTATTGCCCTTACGGGTAATCTTCCCTTCTCTACGAGAGGCTGCGCCAACGGGACGCTCCACGAACGAGAAACTTTCGGGGAATGCCAGTTGCTCATGGGGAAACCACGTCAATTGCTCTAAGTGGGGAAACCCTTTCAGCAGTTCTACTCCTCTGGGGAAGCAAGCTACATCGGGGAAACCCCCTTCCATGCGGCACGCTCCTACATCGCTAACGCCACCGTAGTGGCTCCTCTACGTAGCCTTTGCTGGCTCACTAATAACTATTGACTGATGACTATATAACTATGACTTGGAACAAGTTCTTACAGCCAGATTTGATTTTGGGTAGTTCTATCTTGAATCTCACCCCTGAGATTATTCAACATTATGGACTGAAAGGGCTAGTGTTGGATGTGGATGAAACTTTAGTTCCAATTACGGTAGGAGAAGCTTCGCCAGAACTGAAAAGCTGGGTGGAGCAGGTACGCACCTACACAGCACTATGGTTGGTAAGCAATAACTTAAGCGAAGTCCGAATTGGTAGCATTGCCCGTTCTTTAAACTTGCCATATTACCTAGGCGCGGCCAAGCCCTCCCGCAGAAAAATTCGCTCTGCACTCCAGGCGATGGATTTACCAGTGCATCAGGTGGGAATGGTAGGCGATCGCTTGTTTACTGATGTTTTGGCAGGAAATCGTTTAGGGATGTTTACAATTTTGGTAGAACCCATTGTTCACCCTGATGCTGTCTTGCGTTCTCATCCCATTCGTAACTTTGAGGTGTGGTTCTCAGAAATATTGGGAGCTTCGATTATTGCCCAGGATACAAAAATTCACAAAGATTGATGAATGCTTAAAAAAACTAAATCTAAAAAAATAATTAAGAAAGCCGAGGAATTACAAAAAATCGCAGAATATAAGTATTAATAACATCGGGGTCAGCAAAAAAAGACCCTAGCGCATAACAAACACATATAAACTAGTAAAGCGTCAGCCTTCTCTTGTGGAGAGACTGACGCTTTGTAGTTTAACTATGAGTCAATAGTCCAATGTTGATACTTTGTGTAACTAATGACTAATAACTAATGACTAATGATTAATGACTAATGACTAATGGCCAAAACAATCGTTGTCAAAATCGGTACATCTAGTCTCACTCAACCTCAGACTGGACAACTAGCACTTTCCACGATCGCCACCTTAGCAGAGACCTTGACTTATTTGAGACAGCAAGGTCATCGAGTGATCTTAGTGTCTTCTGGAGCGGTGGGAGTTGGTTGTGCGCGTTTAGGTTTAACCGAAAGACCCAAAGCGATCGCACTCAAACAGGCGGTAGCAGCAGTTGGTCAAGGGCGATTAATGCGGGTGTATGATGATTTATTCACGACCTTGCAACAACCAATTGCTCAAGTCTTGCTCACTCGCAGTGATTTAGTCCAACGTAGCCGCTATCTTAATGTCTACAACACATTTGGGGAACTACTGGGATTGGGCGTAATTCCGATAGTTAATGAAAATGATACGGTCGCTGTCGATGAACTGAAATTTGGTGACAATGATACCCTATCAGCATTGGTTGCCAGTCTAGTTGAAGCAGATTGGTTATTTTTGCTTACTGATGTTGATAAGTTGTATTCTGCTGATCCTCGTTCTGTACCCGATGCTCAACCAATTTCTTTGGTGACTAGCATGAAAGAACTAGCAGAATTACAAGTGCAAACAGGCTCTCAAGGTTCGCAATGGGGTACTGGTGGGATGTTGACAAAAATCTCGGCGGCGAGAATTGCGATCGCCGCGGGAGTGCGTACTGTGATTACACAGGGAAGATTTCCTCGGAACATCGAAAAGATTTTAGCAGGGGAAGCCATAGGTACGCATTTTCAACCCCAACCAGAACCAACGTCTGCTCGTAAACGCTGGATTGCCTATGGTCTTGTACCAACGGGAAAATTATATTTAGATACTGGAGCGATCGCCGCTATTGTAGAAGCCGGAAAATCTTTATTACCAGCTGGGATTAAAGCCGTTGAAGGCGAATTTGACAGCCAAGATGCTGTGCAATTATGTGATCTCAACGGTCAAGAAATTGCCAGAGGACTAGTCAACTACAATAGCACCGACCTGCAAAAGATTTGCGGTTATCATTCAAGAGACATTCTCAATATCTTGGGTTACGTCGGTGCGGAAACCGTCATTCATCGAGATAACTTAGTTCTCACCTAAAAAGAAAAACCCCGCTAGAGTTCGGGGTTTAGGATAGTTTGGCCGCATTATGTTCCACTGGTGAGGCTGTATAACCTTATTAAGCTATGTAAATATATGCTTTGAAAAAAGGTAGGAAATCCTACCCTTGTAAAAAGCTTATCTTTTAGCCTGCATCAAATATCACACAGGCATTTGACAGAGATATTACAATCCGATGAAATTTCTGTGTAAATATGACTGTGGAGCTTGTACCAATCAGCTTGAGTCGAACAAGACAAGCGATCGCTGCACGTTTAGAGATGCTATCATGGCGTAAGGAAACTTAGCCTAAATAGCTTCCTAAATTCACCAAGTTTGAATTGCTAAGGTATTCAAACTCGTGAGTTTATACCAGGAGAGGTGGCAGAGTGGTTGAATGCGACGCACTCGAAATGCGTTTTGGGGCAACTCAACGGGGGTTCGAATCCCCCCCTCTCCGTTTAATCTGATTCAGTATACATCTGCACATTTCATTACAGATATAAGATGGGTGAAAGGTTTCAATAGTGGTCACGCAATATCAAATTGTGAGAAATTTAAACACATCCCTGAGAGAGATGACCTAAAACAAAAGTAGTTCTAAATTAATCCTGGTGTGTCGAATAACTGCTTTCTATGGAGGTTTAGCACTGGCTAAACCTTTTTTATCGGGAGCGAAATTTTGATATATGATGTGGGGACTATTTGATTATTCACAATGACTGTTAATATTATCAGAATTCAAATTACCCTCATCTACTTTTAATACATCTGATGATATATTTACACGCCCATAGATAGATGGACTAAAGTAATATTTAAAATATATTATATAGCATATGGTAAACTCTTGGTATTGATAGGCTTGGTCATTATCCAAGCCTATTTTGTCAGAATCTTCCGAAACATTTGCAAATAGCTTAATCAATATTAATAACACATTGAATCAAAAAAATTATACAATTACTATTTAGTTTATAAAAAAACTCAGTCAATCAAGATTCATGGAATTCATGATAAATAATTTTTGATATTGTAAAAATTTCTCACTCTATTTTCTGCTTATCTCCTACTTCAGAATTCTCTCTAAAACAGTAGTTTTAGTAATTAAATGGCATTGTGATACATTGTATCTTTCCCTAGATGGGGGACATCAACTTTCTCAATAGCTATAATTTAACCTGTTAATGCCTGAAAAACGTGTGTGTACCCTGGATAAAATTCCAGGGCATTATTTTTAATTGCGCCCATCTATGAAATTATTTCTCTCAAAATTACATCTCATAACTCTTGTATAGAAATTTTTTATGTAATTTATCGGAATAAGTCTCTTTCATCTTTGACTATTAAAGTTCGCCAAGCTTCACTGGACGCATTCATTATTATTCATAGCCGTATACTTTGAATTATCTGGGTGTTCCATCCCATTAAAATTTAAAAAAATACAAATACGCTGGTAAGGATTTAGCAATGCTAAACCTCTACGAAAAATTTATGTGTATCAGGATTTTATTAAAAAGTTATAAGCAATAATCCAATGAGGTTCCGTTAAGCATAAAAAGTAAAAATAAAATATAAATCACTGAAATAAATGACTTTATAAAGAAGTTCTATATTGAAATGACTACTGGCAATACATACCAGATTTACTCAATTTTGTACACACCTTTTTGATGGATGAATTATGTTTAGATTAGGCATAAATTAATGACATATGGTAAACACCTGGTATACCTAGAGGCTGAGTAAAAACTCAAGCCTCTTTTTACTTTTTATGACTATTTATTATTTCCATGCTATTAATTTTGAGTTAATGTTTTAAAGTTTATTGGTATATCATTTACAGCCTTATAGTGATACATACTCCAGGAAGATGATATGTAATGGCAGCCAGCTTAAATTATGTTTGTACGTTGTTAAGCACAGCAATTACCAAGGTTTGGTTATAACCAAACCTTTTTTATGATTAACTAAATTAGTACATATCAGTTTTTAGATAATTTGTATACACTCTCAAGACAGATGACCTAAAGTAAGAGTGGGTTTAAATTAGTGTTGGTGTAGTAAATGCTTGGTATATATTTAGGCTTGGTATACCCAAGCCTTTTTTATGAAAAACTAGAATAACTTGATATTATTTTAAGTATTATTAGTGGTGATATCATATCATTTTATAACCTATACACTGTATTTTTAGAATTCAAAGTTTTAATTAAAATCTGGTATTCCAAAGATTAGTTTACTTCAGTGGGGACTTAACTGAAAAGTATATTTATGCTGAAGTAACAACTTTTTTGTCTGCTGATAAATCTACAATTGAAAACACGCAGTTAGAGCCAAAGCCAAACCATCCGCAGCATCATCAGGCTGGGGTATATCTTCTAAATTCAACTCGCGTGCAACAGCTTCTTGCACTTCTGATTTATCAGCATTGCCATAGCCAGTCAAAGCTTGTTTAATTTGAGCAGGAGTATATTCTACATAAGGCAGATTGTGTTGTGCCAAGGTTAACATTACTACACCTCTAGCTTGTGCCACTAGTATGGTGCTTGACATACGATAGAAGAATAGTTTTTCTATTGCTACCAAATCCGGCTGCAAATGGTCGATTAGAGTATGTAAATCATCAAACAAGGTACACAGGCGTTGTCCCATATCTGTGTCTTTTGAGGTTCTGATGACCCCAAAGTCCAAGATATTGACTGTTGTATCTTTTATGAGGCTTGGGTTTTTTGTGCAGGTGATTGCCCCAAATCCTAAAATTGCTAGTCCTGGATCTAATCCTAAAATTCGCTGTTCCATGTAAGTTGTTGTAACCAAGCCTAGTTATTTGGCAGTATTAACTGTCTGCCCTTAGTTTAAATACAGCAGAAAATTTCCATTATTTTACACTTGGTGTTAAAACCAGTTAGTGTACATTTTCTGTTAATTATTGTTTGTACCACTGTTCCGAATCAGGTATGTCAATCGGTTTTTTCAGACAAGCCCTCCACACCCTGCAACAAAAATCACGCAGCCGAACTTCTCATCGGGTGAACCAGTGGTTCAAATGGTTATCTCCGGGACTTTCGGTTAAACGTTGGTTTCTGATTAGTGTTGGAGGTGTACTACTGGCAATTTTGGGGTTGGCGATTTGGATTAAGCTGACCCCTATTTTTTTGATGTTGGAATTACTTAAGGGTTTTTTAAGTGCGATCGCCAACATCTTACCTAACTATATCAGCGGGCCTCTAGTCATACTTTGCGGTTTATTGCTGGTGTTGTGGGGGCAAACTCGCACAGTTGGTTCGATTACTGAGGTACTCAGACCAGATGCGGAAGAGGAACTTATTGATGTACTATTAGCCCATCGTCGATTGTACCGTGGCCCCAAGATAGTTGTGATTGGTGGCGGTACAGGGCTATCTACTTTACTCAGAGGATTAAAAACCTATAGTGCGAATATTACTGCTATTGTCACGGTTGCTGATGATGGTGGTTCTTCAGGGCGATTGCGCCAAGAGTTTGGAGTTCTACCGCCAGGAGATATTCGTAACTGTCTAGCCGCCCTAGCAGATGAAGAAAAGTTATTGACAGAATTATTTCAATACCGTTTTCGGGCCGGAGATGGGTTGACTGGCCATAGTTTTGGTAACTTGTTTCTTACTGCCATGAGTGATATCACTGGTGACTTAGAAAGGGCTGTTGCAGCTAGTTCAAAAGTCCTGGCTGTGCGGGGACAAGTTTTACCTGCTACCTTAAGTGATGTGCGTCTGTGGGCAGAATTAGCTGATGGTCGTCGCATTCAGGGTGAGTCAAACATTCCTAAAGCTGCCGGAAAAATTGTCAAGATTGGTTGCATTCCTGATAGTCCTCCAGCTTTGCCAGCCGCTATCAAAGCGATCAAAGAAGCCGACTACATTATTATTGGCCCAGGGAGTCTTTATACCAGCATTATTCCTAACTTATTAGTAACAGAAATTGCAGATGCGATCGCAGAGTCTCAAGCTCCACGTATCTATGTCTGCAACATTATGACCCAACCGGGAGAAACTCAAGGTTATAGTGTTGCTGATCACATTCGGGCAATTGATGCAGTTTGCGGTCAAAGACAACTGTTTGATGCAGTGTTGGTACATAAAAAATCACCCTCCGCCCAATCACTCATCCGCTATGCTCAACAAAATTCCCATCCGGTATTTTTAGATAGAGAAGCTGTATCCCAACTAGGAAGAAGAATTGTTTTGGCTAACGTGATGTACGAAGATGAAATTGGCTTTGTGCGCCACAATCCCCAAAAGCTAGCAAAAGTTTTATTAAAGTGGTACAGTGGCGCGCATCATGGAAAGTGAGCGGATAGTCCACAGTCAATAGTCCAAAGTCCATAATTTTGACTGACTACTAAATCAAAAAATATCCCACAACTGAGTCAGCATGGGATAAATCTACTATGGACTGTTGACCCTTACTAGTAATCTTCCCTTCTCTACGAGAGGCTGCGCCAACGGGACGCTCCGCGAACGAAAACTACTTCAGGGAAGGCCAGTCGCACTCCTCCGGGGAAACAAGCTACATGGGGGAGACCCCCTGCGCTAAGAGAGACTTCCGCTAATGCGCCAGTATCTCTTAGAGAAGAACGCGTCGGCTTACTAATGACTATTGACTTAAGATCATGAAACTTCTTCTTACAGATACACAAGCAACATTAAATTTAGGTATTGTTTTAGGACAAACATTAATTGCCGGCAGTGTCGTCCTACTAGAAGGTGATTTAGGTGCTGGTAAAACTACGTTAGTACAAGGAATTGGACAAGGTTTAGGTATCACTGATCCTATCGTTAGTCCTACATTCACCCTCATTAATGAGTATTCAGAAGGACGCTTACCCCTTTACCATCTTGATTTGTATCGCTTAGAACCACAAGAGGTTGCGGGATTAAACCTAGAAATGTACTGGGAAGGTGTTGAGGTGACTCTGGGTATTGTAGCGATTGAGTGGGCGGAACGAATGCCTTATCAGCCAAGAAGTTATCTCCAAGTGCATTTAACTTATAGCGATGAAGGTCATCGTCAAGCCGAAATTACACCCTTCAATTGCACCATCAACAAAGTGATTGCTACTTTGTAAAAAGCTTTTGTTAAATTTTGGTAAAAAAGCTGTCAATACTTCAGTAATATCAGAGTTACTCATACAATACCTTGCATTCTGGTAAATAATTCACCCTCTAATACATTGGTATGTTTCTTGATTTACCAGCACTAACAGCATAATTACCAATCAATTTTCAGTCCATGACGACACGAAACTATGATTGAGCGATAGTCGAGGGATAATTCTGCACTCGCGCTATCTACCGCTACCACGCTCATCTAAAAAATTAAATACCATACATTGTCTTCTTTATTCAAAATGGGTGAAATATTGTTCAATTGCACATTGGGTGTATTGACCATCTAATATTTTGTTAGCTGAATTCAGCTAAATTGCGTATAATCGCGGTCAGTTTAGGATTAGATGGATAAAAAATAGACTCATTTTTTGCAGAAATGCTTTTTTTGGCCTTACCTAGCAAGCAATGAGATGTTTTTAATACCTGCTTTTTAAAGAATTAAATTATGGGGAGAACTGACATAAACTTGTCCTTGAGTGAATAATCTTGCTAATTAGGTTTTGGGAAGACTTCTGTTAACCAGTAAATACTGGTAATATTTTTGCGCCTTCCGCACTGCGGTTGTTACTGTTAGACTATTTCTTAAAAGTCTCTGTAAACTGATTATTGGGTTGACCTAGACAAATGATATTCATTGTTTATTGTCGTGTTCTGCCCCATAATGCTAAGTTTTTTAGCTAAAGCATTTTTGTTACAGTTAGCAATCACAGAGAATAGAAATAGGTTTTAAGCAGGTACAAAATAAGTGCATATAAAATTTTTGTATGTATAAAACATATTTTTCACCGAAATTTACCCGTTTACTTAACCCTATTTTTCTCTACAGTTCTTTGCTAAAACATCCGGATAGTTAAACGCAAAAAAGCTAATGGCGGGAAATTAAGTAATTATTAATTTCTGTCTTAGCTGTATTAGCCGTCTTCGTACTTAAGTATTCCCAAACTCAGTTCAGGATCTATACAGGTAAAGTTACTAATTGTTAATTTATATATGAGATAAACTGATTTTTCACTTTATTGTCAAAAGTTATACTTATATTTATCCAGAGATAGATGAAAATAAAAGTAATTTTTTATAGGGAATTTAATATTTATAGGAAAAATTTCAGTACAAATACACTGCTATTAGCTAAAAATTTTTGCGTAAAGAACTTTAGGTAAGAATACTAATTAGACATAATAAAAGCCGCGATCGCATCCTTGACTTTTGGGCCACAACCATTCCTGGTGTAGTATGTAAACCCCTCTTCAATATATCGGGATGCAGCATCGATAAACTGAGATAACGTCCGAGTTCTAGCATCATCCATCTCTTCGCTGAGTGGGTTTTGGGTAAACCTGTTAATTCTTTCCTCTCGTTTTAAGAGAGTCCGAGTATCTCTATAGGTTTCCTCTTCTTTGGCTTGAAACTTCTCATTTAAATCAAACTGAAGCCGCAAGTACCGTTGAGAGTTATTTCCGCCCATGATTTGACGACAAATTGTGTTACTTACCTCTGAGGTTGGCTCCATGAATATATCTACTAGATGCTGCGCCCAGTTTATACCCCGCCAACTTTGGACTTGCTCAAAGACGAAGGGTTCACCACTTTGACCTGTACCAATGGAAAGGATGGCAATATCCTCTAAATTGACACCCTCCAAATGATATTTGTGTTTAATTTCCGTTGAAATTGAGGATTGACTCAGCTTCATTACTAGACTAAGTGCAGCCAAAGCCGGGTTATTCGCCCCCACACCCCCATCAATATGAGGAAATACCCAGTGACCAAATTTTTCTTTGTTGACTGGCTCTAATTTATAAGGTGGAAAGAATGTAGGCGCAGCAGCAGAGGCAGTACATAACTGCCACAAGTAACATTCGTCATACCATCGTGGCCCTACATCTGGATGACAGTTAGTAAAAAATGTTGTGTTCCGGTACAGAGTATCGTAAGCCAATATTAAAATAATCGGGTTTTCGATGTCCTGTATTCTTTTGTAACCCAACACATTAGTTAGGACATCCACCAGTCCTTGATGAGAATATTTAGGTGGTGAAAAAGCCTCCAGTAAGGGTTGGATAAAACTGGGGAATTTCCGGTAGCGTTCTTTTTGCTTGAGGGGAAATATCTGCTGACCTTGTTCTTGATACAGTTGAACTAGCTCGGCACTGTTTCTTCCTACAGCAATGCCGGCGGTTAAAATTGACCCCGTGGAAGTGCCTGCGATCAGATCAAAATATTCGTGTAGGGACTGACCTTTCAGTTCTTGAATTTGTTGCTCCACTTCTTGAAGAATGCGTGCTGTAATGACTCCACGTATACCACCACCGTCCAAACTCAAGATTTTGAAGGACATTGCAATTCTCCCTTCCCAAACTAGTCTCCACGAATCACCGTTATTTGTAAGTTCCGCTCTGATTGAGGCAAAGTTAGACTCAATCAGTCAGAACTTATCTGGTTAAACTATGGTCTATGTTGGTGGTATACGTAAAGTCTAGATGATATTTGCTACAAGAAACTTAAAGCTTGACCCCGCACTTCCATATTCAGTTGACCTTTGTTATAGACAATTTGACCACCGACAATGGTTGTTACTGCCCATCCTGTGAGGTTCCAGCCTTCAAAGGGACTCCAACCACACTTAGTTAACAATTCTTCTCGGCGGACAGGGCGATATGTGTTTAAGTCTACTAGAACTAAATCCGCATCATAACCGGGTGCGATCGCTCCCTTATTGGGGATACCGTAAGCTTCAGCTACAGCCTTAGACATCCAATTGACAACTTGGGCAACACTACACTTACCTTGCATCGCCGCTGTTAACATTAAAGCCAAAGAAGTTTCTACCCCTGGCATTCCAGATGGAGTATTGGGATATTCTTGGGCTTTTTCCTCTAAGGTATGGGGAGCATGATCTGTAGCGATAAAATCAATCACACCATCGCGCAAAGCTTGCCAGAGAACTTCATTATCGTGAGGCGATCGCAACGGCGGATTCATTTGCGCTAAAGTGCCAATCGTTTCATATGCACTGGTATTCATTAACAAATGTTGGGGTGTCACCTCAGCCGTCACCCAACTAGGTTTATCCTGACGTAGTAACTCTGCTTCCTCCGCCGTGGACATATGCAAAATATGTAACCTACGTTGATATTTTTTAGAAAGTTTTAATGCCAACTGGGTGGCTAAAAGGGCTGCTTGATTATCTTGAATTTGAGAATGAATAGCTGGGTCATGAATGCCTGCAAATTCTTGGCGGCGTTGAAGAATTCTCGCTTGATCTTCTGCATGAACAGCAATTAATCGCTGACCTTGAGAAAATATTGACTCCAGTACAGTTTCTTGATCAATCAGCAATTGACCGTGCATTGACCCCATGAAAATCTTAATTCCTGGTGTCGGTGATGCTGTCAGTAAATCTGCAAGATTTTCTGCCGTTGCTCCAATAAAAAAGCCATAATTAACTAAGCACTTATTTGCAGCGCGTTGTAACTTGTCCTCCAGTGCTTGCTGGGTAGTCGTCAGAGGACGAGTATTGGGCATTTCCAAAAAGGACGTAACCCCACCTTTAGCACAAGCACAACTAGCTGTGAATAAATCTTCTTTATGTTCTAATCCAGGTTCGCGGAAATGCACCTGCGGATCAATAACTCCCGGCAACAAAGTTAACCCCTGTGCGTCAATCTCTATTGCTGGTGTTGTTGTGACAATTTCTGGTGCAACTTCTACAATCTGGCGATCGCTTATCAGTACATCCCCTACCATCAATTCACCATTGGGTAATATGATGCGAGCGTGCCGAATTAACATACTTTGGAGTGATGACATCGAATTAACTATTTTCCCACAAGAAGCTAAATATTAAGTAACTTGGCTGCTATTAGTCCTGATTTTCTGGATTTTTTTACATCAGGGGAGATCACTACCAAAAAAAACTCATGATCATGACAAATAAATCAAGTTTCTCCCATTAAAATTAACAGATATAGTATCCCTCAAGAGTTAATTACCCGCAATTTTCCTTACTTCAATAATTTCATGCAAAATCAAGTGTCTGACAACAACTCTAGTCAACAACCCGATAATTCCTGGATCGCAGAACTAGGTAGAACAGTTGTATTAAGTATCGTTCTAGCCTTAGGGATTCGTACCTTTGTGGCAGAAGCACGCTGGATTCCTTCTGGGTCTATGGAAACAACTCTGCACGGCACTCCAAACCAATGGGAAGCAGACAAGATTATTGTTGATAAATTGAAGTACAAATTTTCTGATCCACAAAGGGGAGATATTGTCGTATTCTCACCTACTGAAGAGTTACAAAAAGAACAATATCAAGATGCTTTTATTAAGCGTATCATTGCTTTACCTGGTGAAACTGTTGCCATCAAGAATGGTAAAGTTTATATCAATAACCAACCTCTGAAAGAAGATAGATATCTAGTTTCCGCTCAAAATACAGCCATTGACGTTTGTCAATCAGGACAACAACCGCCTTTTTTAGCAAAACCTCAAACAATACCCCCTAATTCTTATCTCGTACTAGGTGACAACCGTAATAGTAGCTACGACAGTCGTTGTTGGGGCGTTGTACCTCGTAATAATATCATCGGTCGCGCCGTACTTCGTTTCTGGCCAATCAACAAGATTGGAGAAATTGATAAGTCACCACTGTATCCCCAATAAGTAATCTAGTAGAAAATCAATCAACAATTGAGGCAAACCAAAAAATTTCTCGTCAACCTCCAAAGCTACAAGTTAGAAAGTAGTTCCTATAAAATTAAGGTTCACAACTAAAAATGAAAGTTGTCTTGTTCCCTTCATCTCCGTTGAAGTCAAGAAGGAAGAAGATTGAACTTTCTTTTTCATTGTTAGTGGTTCATGTACCTTCAGTGTTGCATTTTAATCAACAATTTGGACAGCAGTAGCCTATGAAGAGTAGTAATGCTGGAGAAGAGGATTTGAGGATTTTTTGAATTTTTGGTGAGTGTGCAGCTGCGTTCATCGGCAGTAACCAACTCAAAAATTCAACAATCATGAACTAACCCTACTAGATTCTGCTTCTTATATGTAAATCAGAATTCTCATCGTTATTAAACCACTAGCTGTTTTTAATCATGAGGTAAAAATACTATTAGGTACACAAGACTTTGCATATCTAACTATGTAAATGTTTCAAACAAAAACCCCTACATTGAAAACAATATTTTTTATTTCGTCAACGATAAAGCTTAGTAAGCTCAACATTCTAAAGTAAGTAAGTACGCCCAATTAAATCTAAAATATCAGCTTGTGGAATATTGATAAAATCGTCTTGGGCTTTATACTAAGTGAGTTTTTAGTTAATTTTATATCTGCTTTAACAATCAACCTATCTTGATAATAAGGGACGGACATCATACTTGTAGCAAAAACTCTGTACACTCAAAAAGTCTGATTTCCTACTCCCCACCTTTTACTCATTCTTTCCAGACTTATATAAATAATTTCTAAAATAAAAACGGATTACTATACTCAGTGTAAGTATTAGGAAAATTTATTGTATCTTTCTATCAGCAAGATCATTTTGACACATCAGTTGTTTATCCAGAAATTCAACCTAGCAATATTTGTAAATAGTTAAAATAATATAGTAATATTTAACACAATTGATACTTGGATGTTCATTAGTTCAATTAGCCATATTTTTCTCATCAAGCGTCTTTGACCATTCTGGAAATACGCTGTACTCTTTATCTAAGATACGTATTGTGTATTCTCAGGTGATATTGAACAAACTATGGTGTTATAACAAAGCTTGATGTTTCTCTATGGGAAGATATGTGCTAAAAATTTAAGTAAATTTAAAATATTTGAGTAATTATATATACTGATATTAGTTGGTTGCTTAATTATATTTAGCTATTGTAGTGTTAGTATTAACCCTGAATATCAATGTAGCTGTTCTGGCTCTAATTCTATACTGTGTTGTATAACTATACACTAGTAAAGCTGTCAGTAATGTAGCCAACAACTACCTATAAAGTTGAAGAAAACTATGAATCTCAATGGAACAGATGCAGAATGAATTACCTGTGGTTAGAACCCATAAAAAAGACATTTTAATTATCGATGATATGGTAGATAACTTGCGAGTTTTGTCCTCAATCCTAACAAGAGCAGGGTATAACGTTCGCAAAGCTTTAAACTGGCAGATGGCTTTAACTGCTTGTAAAACAGTATTGCCAGATTTAATTTTACTGGACATTATGATGCCAGAAATGGATGGTTATGAAGTCTGCCAGCGTTTTAAAGCTTGGGAACTAACTGCGGAGATTCCTGTAATTTTTATTAGTGCTTTAGATGATGTTTTCGATAAAGTCAAGGGGTTTAAAACAGGAGGAGTAGACTATATCACTAAACCATTTGAATTAGAAGAAGTTTTGGTAAGAGTGCAAAATCAAATAAAATTAAGGACAACGCAACTAGAACTCTTAGCACTCAATTCGGAATTAGAACAAAGGGTAAAACAAAGAACTTGGGATTTAGAAAAAGCTTTAGTTAAGCTACAACAGGAAATTACTATCAGCCAATCTCTGCAAAATAAATTATTAGAAATGGCTCTGCATGATGCACTGACTGGATTACCGAATAGAGTTTTATTTATAAAACGTCTAGAAAAAGCTTTAAACCGTGCAAAACAAGAAGATAATTATCATTTCGCAGTCATGTATTTAGACTGCGATCGCTTTAAAATGATCAATGATTCTTTAGGGCATTTAGTGGGAGACGAATTACTAATTGCTATTGCCAATCGTATTCAGCTATGTCTCACATCATCCGATACTCTCGCTAGGTTAGGTGGTGATGAATTCGGCATTATTTTAGATACTTTAACAGACCTAAATCTAGCTATTCAAATCGCAGAAAATATTTTGCAAAAATTATCGACTACTTTCAAACTGTCAATATATGAGGTTTTCATGAATGTCAGTATTGGAATTAGTTGGGGTGGTAAAGATTATGAAAAACCAGAGCATTTATTAAGAGATACTGATACAGCTATGTATCATGCAAAAGCTTTGGGAAGAGCTAGATATCATGTTTTCAACCCAGCTATGTATCAGAATGCTATCCATGCCTTAGAAATGGAAAATGACTTACGAAAAGCTATTGAAAGACAAGAATTCGTAATTTATTATCAGCCTATTGTTGCTTTATCTACAGGCAAAATTTCTGGATTTGAAGCACTTTTACGTTGGCAGCATCCATATCGTGGGTTAATTTATCCTACAGAATTTATTCCCATAGCTGAAGAAACGGGTTTAATTAATCCTATCAACACATGGGTATTACAATCAGCTTGTGAACAACTGAGTAGTTGGCAAAATCACCCCGATATCCCCAAAAATCTAACTATCAGCGTGAATTTGAGTGCGCGCTTATTTTATCAAACCAATTTTATTGCTCAATTTGATCAAGTTCTTTATCACACTAAAGTCGATCCTACTATATTAGAGATAGAAATTACAGAAAGTGTAATTATGGATAATACAGAAGAAATTAAAGCTATTCTTCAAGAACTAAAACAACGTAAAATCAAACTTATTATGGATGATTTTGGAACAGGCTATTCGTCTTTAAGCTATTTACATATATTTCCTTTCGATGCTCTAAAAATCGACAAATCTTTTGTTCAGCTTATGCACGCTAATAAAGCAAATATGGGTTTAGTACCAGCTATGATTAGTATTGCGGAATCTATGGGAATAGCTGCAATTGCAGAAGGTGTTGAAACTAAAGAACAATTAGCACATCTCAAAGATTTAAATTGTGATTTCGCTCAGGGATATTTATTTTCTAAACCTATAGAGCAAAAATCCATAATTGATTTTCTAAAGTCATTACCTCAATGGTAATTTTTAACAATACTAACTATATCAAGTTGGGAAAACACAATAGTATTAAAATGCTATGTCGAACCAATTGATTATTAATGCTTGCTCTTATAGATGTACATAAATTCACAAAGATTTGAGCCAAGTAGATTAATATTTCTCTTTGTAAGGCATATGAATAAATTATATGAAATCTCTACTAAAAGTTAAATCTAGATCACTGAACACAAAATCTAAAATCTTATCTTAACCTAACATATATGATTCTCACGGTCGAGAGTAATCAATTTTTACAAATAAAATATTTGTTTTAAATTAAGTAAATAAATTAAAAACTAGAATTAACTAACTATGGTTTTTTATTTGAATTTAATGCTTCTATTTTTCGTCATATAGAAGCATAATAGGAATGTGAGTAATTTGTTAACCCCCTTACAATCATTAACCAATGGTTGCTGGTTCAAGCTTATATGCGGAGCTAGTTTCCAACACCTACCTACAGTTAGAAGTCTAGCATTAATCTACACTTTGGCTGGAGCTGACTGTATAGACGTTTCGGCTGATCCAGCAGTCATAATAGCAGTTCAAGAAGCTTTACAAGTAGCTAAGAGTTTAGTGGCAGATGCTCAAATGCGAGGCTTTAATTACAAAGGTAATTTGCCGTTCTTGATGGTTAGCTTGAACGATGGAGAAGACCCGCATTTTCGCAAAGCTGAATTTAATTATACTGAGTGTCCCCAAAACTGTCCTAGACCATGTGAAAAAATTTGTCCAGCTCAGGCGATTATATTTGACCGTATACAAGATAATTTTTCGGGAGTTGAATCTCAGAAGTGCTACGGCTGCGGACGTTGTTTGCCAATTTGTCCATATGATATAATTTATACAAACTCTTATCTATCAACACCAGCAGCGATCGCACCATTAGTAATATCAACGGGGGTAGACGCACTAGAAATACACACAAAAGTTGGACGTTTAGCCGAATTTCAGCAATTGTGGCAAGTAATTTCACCGTGGGTAGCACAATTGAAGCTACTCGCAATCAGCTGTCCTGATGGAGAAGGACTAGTCGAATATCTTCAGTCTATCTATGACCTGATTTCTCCCCAATGCCAACAAATAATTTGGCAAACCGATGGTCGTCCTATGAGTGGTGATATCGGCGATGGTACTACATTAGCAACTGTAAAACTAGGTCAAAAAGTGTTAGCAGCTAATTTACCAGGATATGTACAGTTAGCAGGTGGCACTAATAGGTATACAGTTGCTAAGTTAAAAGCAATGGGATTGTTAAACAGTGCTAATCAAGCAGAAAAAAATCAGCACTGCATCGCTGGAGTAGCTTATGGTAGCTATGCTCGTGTATTAATTTCACCCATTATCGAGCAGTTAGAAAGGAAGGAGGTGAATCAGAATCATATTAAGGCAACTACCCACCTGGAAGAAGAACCTGAGTTACTCTGGCAAGCGGTAGAGCTTGCACATTCATTGGTTTCCCAGATCAAATCACAGCAAGAGCGATAATCGCTCGTTAGTTATCTCGAAAAACGTCACTATAGAAAGCATGACGATTACAGACGATCTCCAAAAGTTGTTAGAAATTTTGCCCCAAGACCTGCAACAAGTACTAAAGAATCATCCCAAAATAGAAACTTTAGTAGAAGTGGTCTTGGATTTGGGTCGTCGTCCAGAGGCTCGGTTTCCTAATCAAGCCGAGTATCTGAGCGAAACGCCAGTTACTCAAGCGCAGATAGATGATTGTATTCAGAGAGTTGGAACATTTGGTGGAGATAATCGGGCAGGAATTGAGCAAACCTTGCATCGTATTAGTGCCATCCGCAATCGCAATGGCAAAATTATTGGCTTGACTTGCCGTGTAGGTCGAGCTGTATTCGGCACAATAGGCATGATACGTGATTTGGTGGAAACGGGTAAATCGATTCTCATGTTAGGACGACCAGGTGTAGGTAAGACTACTGCTTTAAGGGAAATTGCTCGTGTATTAGCCGATGAATTGCATAAACGTGTAGTTATTATCGACACCTCCAATGAAATTGCGGGAGATGGCGACATAGCTCACCCTGCAATCGGTCGTGCGAGAAGAATGCAGGTAGCTCATCCAGAACTTCAGCATCAAGTAATGATTGAGGCAGTGGAAAACCATATGCCAGAAGTCATTGTCATTGATGAAATTGGCACAGAACTAGAAGCTTTAGCTGCTCGTACTATTGCCGAACGGGGTGTACAATTGGTAGGTACTGCCCACGGAAATCAGATAGAAAACTTAATTAAAAACCCCACACTTTCTGATTTAGTTGGTGGTATCCAAGCTGTGACACTGGGGGACGACGAAGCCAGAAGACGAGGTAGTCAAAAAACTGTTTTGGAACGCAAAGCTCCTCCCACTTTTGAAATTGCCGTAGAAATGCTGGAGCGGCAACGTTGGGTAGTACACGAAAGTGTTGCTGATACAGTTGATAATCTTCTTCGAGGCCGCCAACCTAACCCACAAACAAGAACTGTCGATGAGCAAGGCAAAGTTGCCATTACACGTCAGTTAGCTGTGGTGAATGGCCGTGGTGGACACTCATCAACATCGGAAGATTCTTTCTCTTCAACCAAACAATCTACTGGTTGGCGGTCATCAGGACAAATGCTGGCCCTGCCATCCTTACCCTTAGAAAGAGAGCGGGTTGCTAGTTCCAGTGAATTTGACCGATTGTTGGATGAATCCTTCAATTATTCTGAGAGCATTGACTTCAGTGCCGGCAGACAAGCCGGCCCCAATGGTGAAGATTTACCGTTGCATATCTATCCATATGGTGTCAGCCGCCATCAGCTAGAACAGGTAATTAATGTCCTAACTTTGCCAGTAGTCTTGACAAAAGATATTGATAGTGCAGATGCTATTTTGGCATTGCGATCGCACGTTAAAAATCATGCCAAACTAAGGCAAATGGCTAAAGCTCGTCATGTTCCAATCCACGTGATTAAATCTAGTACTATCCCACAAATTACTCGTGGGTTGCGGCGACTGCTCAACATGGATGAACCAGAAATTGCCGATGAGCGAGAACTGCAACTGTTTTTGCATAATGGCAGTGATGACGAAATGGATGCTCTAGAAGAAGCAAGGCTTGCTGTTGAGCAAATAGTCATTCCCAAGGGACAGCCTGTTGAGTTATTACCTCGTTCTCCTCAAGTTCGCAAAATGCAACATGAGTTAGTAGAACACTATCGCCTCAAGTCCCACAGTTTTGGGGAAGAACCGAATAGACGCTTGCGTATTTATCCTGCATAGTAATAGAGAAGGAAAATAAGCTAAAGCAAAAACACCCCTGAAGTAATTCAAGGGTGTTTTTGTAAAAAAAAGACCTGGCGCCGAGCGATTGTGGCGGGAGGCAACCCTCCAACTATCGTAGCCGCAGCAGCGTTTCACCTCTGAGTTCGGGATGGAATCAGTGTGGTTCCACCGCGCCATAGACACCAGGAAAAACTGTAGGG
>DVDT01000013.1 GCA_015296085.1 Trichormus sp. M33_DOE_039
ATTAATCCCAGAGTCGTGAAAAAACCTGTATCAAAATTTCGTTCTAAAAAACCGCAACACAGAGGGACTGGACAACGAGTAGAAGCTCCGAAATTTCATATCACTAATCAGCTTTCTAGCCTTAACTGAACCGTATTGGTCTAAATATTGTCAGATTTGATGTAATAAACAACATCAGTAATGGTTAAATAAATTAAAAAAATAATTGTCAAAGTAAAGATTAATAGAGTTTTAACAAGGGAAATAACTACCAACTTATCATCCAAAATGATATAAATACTGTAGTTTTTCCAGCTTTACAGGGATAATCAATACTGAATTACTGTTTTACGGGATGCCCTGTGATGAAATTACTCTTTTGTGCTTTACTGACACCTGTAGCTGTACTATTGGCTTCTGGACAGGCTTTGGCAGCACTGCAAACTAGAACTGTCGAATATAAAGATGGTAATACAGTTTTGGAAGGCTATTTGGCATATGATGATGCGATCAAAAGTAAACGTCCTGGTGTTTTAGTAGTGCATGAATGGGATGGATTACAATCCTATGCTAAAAGACGTACTGAACAATTAGCCAAACTGGGTTATGTAGCATTTGCTGCTGATATTTACGGTAAAGGTATTAGACCCAAAAATACGGAAGAATCTGGCAAACAGGCGACATTTTATCGGCAAAATAGACCATTATTAAGGTCAAGAGCTAATGCTGGGTTAAAAGTTTTACAATCAAATCCTTTGACAGATGTAAAACGTATTGCCGCCATTGGTTATTGTTTCGGTGGTGGTACTGTTTTAGAATTAGCTCGTAGCGGCGCAAATATTGCCGGAGTGGTAAGTTTTCATGGCAACCTTGACACTCCTAACCCCGCCGATGCCAAGAATATCAAAGCTAAAGTTTTAGTATTACATGGTGCTGATGATCCCTTCGTCCCAGAAGCACAACTAAAAGCCTTTGAAACGGAAATGCGTCAAGGCAATGTAGACTGGCAATTAATTTCCTATGGTCAGACAGTGCATAGTTTTACCAACCCAGAAGCTAAAGGTGAAATTAAAGGGGCAGAATACAACGCTGTAGCTGACCAACGTTCTTGGCAAGCGATGCGGCAATTTTTCGCTGAGATATTCCGTAAATAGGGCATTGGGAAATAGTGCTGAGTTTACTTGAATAGTGCTTGAGTATTTCATTAGTATGAAAATACCCAACCTCCATTCCCGATTCCCCAATTCGCCTATGCGTGCCATGATTCTGGAGTCACCACGTCAACCGTTGCGATTAGTTGATGTACCAATACCCAGTTTGAAAGCTGGACAATTGCTGATTCGGGTTCATGCTTGCGCTGTATGTCGTACAGATTTGCATATAGTTGATGGGGAATTGACACACCCAAAATTACCTTTAATTCTAGGGCATCAAATTGTTGGGACTGTAGAAGCGATGTCTACGACCGGCTACGCCCACGCTGAAAATGTCAGTAACTTTAGAATTGGGCAACGTGTGGGTGTGCCTTGGTTGGGATATACTTGCAATTCTTGTCCTTATTGTCTTTCTCAACGGGAAAACCTGTGCGATCGCGCTGAGTTCACAGGCTATAATCTAGACGGCGGTTATGCAGAATACACCGTAGCTGACCACCGTTTTTGCTTTCCTTTAGACCCCAGTTATCCAGACTTGCAAGTTGCACCTTTGTTGTGTGGGGGTTTAATTGGCTATCGCGCTTACAAAATGACTGGTAATGCACAAAAATTAGGTTTTTATGGCTTTGGTTCATCGGCTCATATCCTCATTCAACTAGCACGTTACCAAAACCGACAAGTATTTGCTTTTACCCGTACTGGAGATATTGCCGGACAAGAATTTGCCCGTCAATTAGGTGCAGTCTGGGCGGGTGACTCCGATATATTGCCGCCAGAACCCTTAGATGCAGCCATTATTTTTGCACCTATCGGCAAGCTTGTACCTGCTGCTTTACGGGCTGTGGCTAAAGGTGGTGTAGTAGTTTGTGCGGGAATTCATATGAGTGATATCCCTTCTTTTCCCTATAGTCTTCTCTGGGAAGAAAGAGTTTTGAGGTCTGTAGCTAATTTGACTCGTCAAGATGGGGATGAATTTTTAGCTTTAGCACCGCAAATCCCGATTCAGACACAAGTCAACGCCTTTCCATTAACTCAAGCCAATGAAGCATTAGATGCTTTGCGTAGTGGCAAAATTGAAGGTTCAGCAGTGTTGGTAGTAAAGTAAGAAGTCTGATACAGTCCTAAACGACGCGCGTAACTTCAAATCCCCGCAAACCTTCCGGTTGTTCATATTCAACTGTAACATCTTGCACCACCGCCGCAGGCGGGCCAGCATGACACCAGCGAATCATCTCCTCCACAATCTCACGCGCACCCTCAAAGATAGCTTCTACCCGACCATCAGGAAGGTTTCGCACCCAACCACTTAAACCTAACTGGCTAGCAGTATCTACAGTGGCGTAGCGATAGCCTACGCCTTGGACTCTACCAGAAATCAACACATGGGCGCGAATTAGTTTTGATTGCGGTGTAGGATTTGGCATGGACAAATCTATACTTTACAATCATCAGTCTACATGGTTTGTGAATGCGGAACTGATACTTTAGATTAAAACTGCTAATTTAAAATTTTGAATTCTGCGCTGCTTATGTCTGAACTACCACCACTCAATACAGATACTATCTGGGGTATTCTCAACGATCAAATTGATGATATTACAGTCATGCAATTAGTATGGCACTACCTGGGCTATCGCCATGATTCTACAACAGGACAGTGGGATAATAGCCAGGTTGCAGCAGAATGGCGCGATGAGTATCCAGAACCACCAAATTTCTTGGATAGCCGTCCAGCCACTATGAAATTAACCCGTTCTATTCCCAAAGAATACAAACAAATTACGAAGGAAAAACTAGGGTTTAAAGGTTACAAAATTGGTACTTTTACACCACGGGAAACTCGGAGAGCCACTGCTGCTAATTGGTTATTAAGTCACTGGCAACAAACTATTGAGCAACATGCAAAGGAACAAGTGACAGGGAAAGGGGAATAGTGACAACTAAGCGATGATCTGACTCAGATTTAAACCTGTAATTTTTGTGAGGAAATAATTAACAACTGCAAATATTCGGGCAATCATAGCAATTTCAAAAGAATACACTCCATATTTGGGAAATTGTTATTAATTGATTACATTGCTACCGAGTATTTGCTTGCAATTTTCAGAAATAATTTTATATATACCTTATGGTAGTAGACAATTTTTCATGATCTGAGTCCAGGAAAATTATTCCTCACAAGATTAATAAGTAACCTATTGATATATTCAACTCTCGTTCCAGGGATAGAGGAACTCATCCATTAATTATATCCTCTGATTGATTTGCAAATTGATTATTAATTAGAAAATTATGATTACTAACGTTTTATGATTTAACAAACTTCCATGAAAAGGCCAATTGAATTTAAGTTATTTGCACCCTATAATAAAGGCGTGGCATTAATTGGTAGTTTTTCCGATTGGCAAGAAATTCCAATGACAAAAGGCGATGATGGTTATTTTCGCGCTTATGTTGACTTGGAAGATGGAAATTATCAATATAAATTTCGAGTGCAAACAAAATCTTGGTTTTTTGAAGAAGATCAGTGGGTTGATGTCACAGATCCTTATGCGACTGATATTGATGAATTAAGTGGTAAGGATAATGGCATTGTCCGCATCAAAGATGGGGAAATTATTATCGATACTTATGTTTGGCAATATGATGATCAACCCCTACCAGGAGACCATGAATTAGTAATTTATGAATTACATGTAAGTGATTTTTCTGGCGGTGAAGATGATCCTTTTGCACGAGGACAATATAAACACGTCATCGAAAAATTAGATTATCTATGTGAGTTAGGTATCAACGCTATTGAGTTAATGCCTGTTAAAGAATATCCAGGTGATTATAGTTGGGGTTACAATCCGCGCTATTTTTTTGCTACGGAATCTAGCTATGGTGCAACAGCAGATTTAAAACGTCTAGTTGATGAGTGCCATCATCGTGGGATTCGGGTTTTGATGGATGGGATTTATAACCACTCAGAAGCCTCTAGTCCATTGACACAAATTGACCATGATTATTGGTATCACCATGAACCGCGCGATCCTGATAATAACTGGGGGCCAGAATTTAATTATGAACTCTATGATGAAAATTTAGATACTTATCCAGCCCGAAAGTTTATCGGTGATACAGTACGTTTTTGGATTCAAGAATATCATTTAGATGGCATTCGTTACGATGCTGCAAGGCAAATAGCTAACTATGATTTCATGCACTGGATTGTGCAAGAAAGTAAAAAGACTGCTGGTGCAAAGCCATTCTATAATGTTGCAGAACACATTCCAGAAACTACTAGTATCACAAATGTTGATGGGCCAATGGATGGTTGCTGGCATGATAGCTTTTACCATACAGTTACAGCCCATATATGCGGAGATACTTTTGACTTAGAAAATCTGAAAGATGTGATTGATTGCAAACGTCAAGGCTTTCTGGGTGCAACCAATGTGGTGAATTACTTGACTAACCATGATCACAATCATCTCATGGTCGAGTTAGGCGATCGCAATATTTTTGCGGAAGAAGCATTCAAAAGAGCTAAATTAGGTGCAGCTATTCTATTAACAGCCGTCGGTGTACCCTTAATTTGGATGGGGGAAGAATTTGGTGAATACAAACCCAAACAGCAAGAATCAGCAAAAATAGATTGGCAACTCCTAAGTAATGACCTGAACCGTAGTTTATTTGATTACTATAAAGGCTTGATTAATTTACGTAAAAATAATCATGCCCTCTACACAGAAAATATTGATTTTATTCACGAAAACCCTGAAGCTAAAGTATTAGCCTACAGCCGTTGGAATGATGAAGGTTCTCGTGTTGTTGTGGTAGCAAATTTTTCTGAAGATTTCCTTGCAGGCTATCACGTTCCTAATTTCCCCTGTGGTGGTACATGGCATGAGTGGACGGGAGATTATGATGTAGAAGCTGGCGATGATGGAATTATTACTGATATTGGGTCTTACGAAGCGAAGGTATTTGTTTGGCAGTAATAAAATACACTCAATAGCTACGGGTCAACAAAATATCTGACTTTTGGGGAGAGTATATATTCTCCCTTTTTTATTGTCCGTAACTCTTGCCGTTATGTCTGATTTTTCTGACTTGCAAAGAAAGTAAATGAGTCTGTATCCTGTGTTTCATTTACAATATGTATACCAATTGTACTCAAAATCAAATCTCAACCATCAAGACAACTTCTCCATGCACAACAAATTATTTAACACAAATATTGAAAATTACCACGTTCTCTTAACGCCTAATGAAGTAAAATCTAAAGCCCCTTTAACAAAATCTGCGGAACAAACTGTTTGGAAGTTCAGAAAAGAAATAGAACAAATTTTAGATTTTCAGGACAGACGTAAATTTATAGTAGTTGGGCCTTGTTCAATTCATGATCCAGAAGCCGCACTAGAGTATGCAAAACGGCTCAAAGATTTAGGCGATCGCGTCCAAGATAAGCTACTGTTAATCATGCGAGTTTATTTTGAAAAACCTAGAACAACAGTAGGTTGGAAAGGATTAATTAATGACCCTGATATGGATGACTCTTTCCATGTTGAGAAAGGATTATTAATTGCGAGAAATTTATTAGTAAAACTGGCAGAATTAGGACTACCTAGTGCCACAGAAGCCCTAGATCCAATCATCCCCCAATATCTTGGGGAATTAATTACTTGGTCAGCAATTGGCGCACGCACTACTGAATCTCAAACTCACCGGGAAATGGCAAGTGGTTTATCAATGCCGGTAGGTTTTAAAAATGGCACAGATGGCAATATTCAAGTTGCCTTAAATGCTTTACATTCTGCCAGGACTCCCCATAATTTTTTGGGAATTAATCCCAAGGGGCAGGTAAGTGTATTTGAAACTAAAGGCAATGCTTACGGTCATGTTATCTTGCGGGGTGGTAGTCAACCTAACTTTGATGCAGAAAGTGTCCAACAGGTAGAAGCACAATTAAAGCAAGCTAATTTACCTCCACGTATTGTTATTGATTGTAGTCATGGCAATACAAGCAAAAATTACAAATTGCAAGCAGCTGTCCTAGAAAATGTTGTACAACAAATCGTAGATGGTAATACATCCATTGTAGGGATGATGTTGGAGTCGCATTTATCCGCAGGTAATCAACCAATCAATTGTCCAAAATCAGAACTTAAATACGGTGTTTCTGTTACTGATCCTTGTATTGGTTGGGAGGAAACCGAACAAATCATTTTAGCCGCCCATGAAAAATTGAGGTAAGAGCTAAATAAGTTTAGATTTTGGATTGAATATCATCTAAAGTCCAAAATCTAAAACATCAGCATTCTTACCTGATTCCTGTCTTCAAGAACTACAAAATTGTGCTGATTTCTTTCAAATAAACTTGAGCAAAGGATTCATGCTCCCCTAAAGCGTAATCTTCAATTAAGCCTTTGCGCCGAATTGAAATGTCGTTTTGTTTCTTAATCACTACAGTCGAACCATCTAAAATATCGCGCATTAACATCATCTCTGTTTCGCTAGGGTTATCTAGCACAACCAAATTACTACCATAGTAAAACATCCCTTCTGCTTCAAGAATCTCTTCTGGATACTCAGCAATCAGTAAATCCAGTTTGGGATGACGTAGTAAAGTTTGAACATTGTTATTGTATTCTTTGTGTAATACTTTCGGCGATCGCTGGATAAATATGCCTCCCCGACAAACAGATCCGACTGTCCAGTCTGGATGTTGTGACAAAATATGATCAATGGTCGCTTGCAGTTCCTCTACAAGAATTTTATTAAAGGTAATAACTGGAATTCTGGCATCCAAACCCGAATTAAAAAATGTTGCCAAAATATTGGCAGGCACATCGACACTATCACCCATAGCAGGGTTATAGTGCATCAAAATTCCAGGCGCAGCATTAATTTCCAAAATCGCAAACTTGCCAGATTTCCACGACTCAGATAAGTCTTCGGCAATCACATCAATACCTAAACAAGTGAGTTGGAAGTATTGAGCAATATCTTGTGCCAAAATAATGTTGTCATGATGAATGGAGTCTGTGGCATTAATACTTAAACCTCCAGCCGAAAGATTAGCAACTCTTCGCAGGTAAATAGTTTCTTCCTTGTGAAGAACGGTGTTTAATGATAAACCTTGGAGGTCTAAATAAAACTCCATTTCCTCATCAATGCGAATTTTACTCATCGGTGAAGTGGGAGTATCTAAACGTGCTGCTTTACGGTTCTCTTGACGAATTAACTCTGCAATTGTAGAGTAACCATCACCTACGACAAAAGCCGGACGACGTTCAGTCGCAGCCACAAACTTACCATTAACACACAACAATCGAAAATCTTTGCCAGAGATACTTTGTTCAACAATAATTTTAGTTGTCTGACCTTCAGGTATTGCCTCTACAGCCCGATCATAGGCAGATTCTAGTTCATCTAAATCTTTGACATCTGGGGTAACACCAATACCTTTATGTCCAACAACCGGTTTCACTGCTACGGGATAGCCAATTTCTTTAGCTACTTGTTTAGCTTCTCTAAAAGAAAAAACAATATCACCTTGAGGAACTGGAAAGCCTAAAGTGTGCAGAAATGCTTTGCAATCATCTTTATGGGTAGTAAATTCCGAATCTAAATGGCTATCACAGTTAAAGGTTGTACCAACGCCCCGAATTTGTTTCTTACCCCAGCCATATTGCATCAATCCTTCTTCCCACAAATAAAATGAGGGGATACCTTTTTCGTGGGCAGTTCGCAGTAAGGCGTAAACTGTAGGGCCACCATAAACAGACTGACGAAATCTGTCTTGGAGGTTAACAATTTGCTCATCTAGGAAGAATTCTTCACCTTGGGTAATAGCTTCTAACCAATCCCAAACTAGGTAAGCCACCGCTTTTGTTGTTCGTTCATGCAGTGATTGCACAGCTATCAAGAAACCTTTGGGATTAGGTTTTACACTCCAGCGATTGGGGTATAAATCCATATCTAGCTTGCCCACTTGTGATAATGTAGCTGCAAACAGATGGGCATAGGATTCATAAGTTTGATTACCTAATTGGGGATAGCGATCGCTCACACTAGCAATATAATCCTCCATCGGTAGTGCCTTTTTGTCAGCTACCACTGCAAAATCAAATACTAAGGCCCCTACATCCAAATAAGAGTTAGGCCCGATGTAATAGCGGAAATTGAAAATATCAAATACATCTGTCTTCCTAGCATTAATACGGACTATATCGGTGCTTTTTTCCTGAAGCATTGATTTTCAACCTTTGGCTAACTACTTTTAAATCTAGTCGTTAATTTCAACTAATTAGTTTTACTAATTTAAATTTACTTTTCTTGCTTTACAAATTAATGATTAATTTATGTTTGGTGTAGCCCAGTTTATACTTAACCTCATCTATAAGCATTTTCAACTATCTACAGACATAATTAAATTTAGTTGAACTAAAAACTTCTAAAATTGATCTAAGTAGCCATGAAAAATATTACCGTTGATAGGTGTAAGACTTACACACAATTGATATAAATAAATAATGGGTTTAAGAAACAGCAAAAGTATGAATAGTACACAAGCTACTCTGAGAGATGAAGTCAGGCAACTTGCAGAAGAAGCGTTTCAGCTAAAGCTGATTTCTGGTTATGGAGATGGGCCAGATGTGAATGAATATCAAATTGTCTATCAAGGCAAACCCCGACATCTACCACTCGAACAAGCACGCTTTTTTTTAATCAACCTCATTTACAGAAATCGGATTCACTAGTTAATTGCAATTAAACAATCACTAAGAAAGTCAAGCCTTTTGGAAAATCCACATTTAATAAATACCGTTTACAACAGATAATTAAAATTATCTATCTGTTGTTATTTTTTTAGGGAATTAGTAGCAATTAAGATAAAATACATTAAAATATTTTAATCTTTTTCCCTCTTGAAATATACTTTACAGCCTTTTTTAACTATCTCCTCTTACCTAATTAAGTTAGTAATTCTTTCCAATCACAGCAAATTGCTATTAACAATAGGTATCATCTATTAATTTGTAGTTAAACACCTGTACTTTTAGAGAGATTTTAGCTGAGTTTTATGATAGGCACGTATAATTTTTATCTACCACTAGGATGATTTGATATTTATAAATGTCATGTTTTATTGAAATTAGAAATAAATTAACTAATGTTAGGAAATTCTATATGACTACCCATGAAAGTAAACGCCAGTTGGTAATTATTGGTGGAGCAGAAGATAAAGAAGGCGATTGCCACATACTGCGAGAGTTTGTGCGCCGTGCTGGGGGTACAAGAGCAAATATCGTCATTATGACCGCAGCGACAGAACTACCCAGAGATGTGGGAGAAAATTACATTAGGATATTTGAGCGATTAGGAGCAGAAAATGCTCGGATCGTAGATACAGAAACCCGTGATGACGCTTCTTCCTCTACAGCATTGGAAGCGATCGCCAAAGCTACAGGTATATTTTTTACGGGAGGAGACCAAGCCCGCATTACCAGCATTCTCAAAGATACCGAACTAGATAAAGCCATTCACCAACGCTATGGCGAAGGTGTTGTTATTGGTGGTACGAGTGCAGGCGCGGCAGTCATGCCAGATAAAATGATTGTAGAAGGTGACTCAGAAACCAATCCTCGTCCAGAAATTGTAGACATGGGGCCAGGGTTAGGTTTTCTTCCAGGGGTAGTCATCGATCAACATTTTTCAGAACGTGGACGCTTAGGACGCTTAATTACAGCTTTAATTCGAGAACCAGCAGTATTAGGATTTGGCATTGACGAGAATACTGCTATGGTCGTAACTGATAGTCAGATTGAAATCATCGGTCAAGGTTCAGTTACAGTTGTGGATGAATCAGAAGCCACGTATAACAATTTAAGCGAAATTTTGCGAGATGAATCATTAGCTATTTGCGGTGCAAAACTGCACATCTTACCCCACGGATTTAAATTTGACTTAAAAACCCGCAAACCCATCCTCAATAATGGTGCTAGCGTAGGTGTTGCTGTAGCTGTTGGTGCAGGAAATACCTAACTTTTAGTAGACAAATTTTCATTGAGTGAGGAGTTAAATTTTGTCTATTAATAAGTTTTTGTCTACCATATTCCTCTGATCACAAAATCCATAAATTCATATATTCCCCTTGTCTAAATAAATTAGGGAAGGGGATATTTTTATATTTAATTGAAAATATATATGGCATTTTTCTTTGTAAATAGTTTTAGTTTAGAATGAAGCGATCGCTTCATCTGACTTCCTCAAAATCTGCTCTAAAAATCATCAATAATATATGAATAAATTTCAGTGATTTAGGTTAGCCTTTATCCACCAAACATATATTACAAAAACCGCATCAGCATACAAAATAAAAATTGCGTTCAATATCTCATATGTCCAACTTAATTGAATTTAAGCTGTTTGCACCGCAAAATCAAGAAGCAGTTTTAATTGGATATTTTTCTCCAGAAAAAGAAATAGATATGCAGAAAAGCGAAGATGGTTATTTTCGGACTGCAATAGAATTAGCAGATGGTGTTTACCATTATAAATTTCGTATTCAAACTCAAAGTCCCCACTTCCAACAAGATGAATGGGTAGATATTATCGATCCCTACGCTACCGATGTTGATGAAGAGCGTCAAAAATGTATAGTCAGAATTAAAAATGGTCGGCGCATTGTAGATGATTATATTTGGCAAAATGATCATGTAAACCTACCTCAAAACCGTGAATTAGTCATTTATGAAATGCACGTTGCTGATTTTATAGGTAACGAATCTGATTTAAACAAACGTGGTAAATATTTAGGCGTAATTGAAAAATTAGACTATCTTTGCGAATTAGGAATTAATGCTATTGAATTAATGCCAGTGAATGAATATCCCGGTAATTATAGCTGGGGTTACAAAGTACGCCACTTTTTTGCTACAGAATCTAGTTATGGTTCAACATTAGAGTTAAAACAATTAATTGATGCGTGTCATGGTAGAGGTATTCGCGTTTTTATGGATGGAATTTATAACCATACAGACGAAGAATGCCCATTAATAAGAATTGATCGAAATTACTGGTACTACGAACATCGGCATTATCCTGAAGACCCTGATAATTACTGGGGGCCAGAGTTTAATTACAACAATTACGATGAAACATTAGATATTAAACCTGCATGGCAATACGTTGGTGATGTCGTGCGGTTTTGGGTGCAAGAATATCATATTGATGGCATTCGCTATGATGCAGTCCGCCAATTAGCTGACTTTGAATTTTTAGACTGGCTGGCGCAACAAGCTAGAGAGGCTGCTGGAAATAAACCTTTTTATAACATTGCCGAACATATTCCCGATAGCAACACAGTAGTCAAACCCGATGGGCCATTAGATGCTTGTTGGCATGAAAGTTTTCGCTACTTTATGATTCCTCATATTACTGGAGAAGAATTTAATTTAGAGGAAATAAAACAAATTTTAGACCCCAAACAGCAAGGTTACGCAACAGCTACCAATGTGATTAATTATTTAGCAACCCACGATCGCCAACGTCTACTGAGAGAATTAGGAGAGCGTGATATTTTTGATACGACTGCCTTTGAGCTAGCTAAGTTAGCCGCAGCAATGCTGATGACAGCCGTAGGTATACCGATGCTATGGATGGGAGAAGAGTTTGGCGAATATCACCGCAAAAGTGAAAGTGTAACTCAACCACAAAAAATCACTTGGTCTTTGTTAGCAAATGACCGTAACCATGATTTATGGACATATTACAAACAACTCATTACTCTCCGCAAGCAAACACCAGCCCTGCAAAGTGACAATATAGAGTTCTTTCACGAAAATTCCCAAGGTCGAGTTTTAGCTTATACTCGCTGTAAAAATCAAGGTTCTCGCGTTGTAGTTGTAGCCAATTTCTCCCCAAAACAGCTTACTAATTATCAAATTCCAGAATTTCCTCAAGCCAAGTCTTGGCGAGATTGTTTCACTAATGCTGAAGTCAGGGTTGAGGGCAACATTTTAGTCAGTAATTTACCAAAATATGCAGCAAAAATACTTATTTCTCAGTAGCAGCCCAGATTATGCCACACACAACTTGAGGGCTGTGATATGATGAGAGACTGCTGCATACATTTAGAAAAAATCGCATTCAACTTATCATGGCTCTGACGCAACAGCGCAAACAAGAGATAATCTCTAGCTATCAAGTTCACGAAACAGACACCGGTTCTGCTGATGTTCAAATTGCAATGCTTACCGCACGCATTAACCGCCTCAGCGAACATCTCCAAGCAAATAAAAAAGACCACTCTTCCCGCCGGGGGTTGTTAAAACTGATTGGACAACGTAAGCGTCTGCTCGCATACATCCAACAAGATAGCCGGGAAAAATATCAAGCTTTGATTGGTCGCTTAGGTATTCGTGGATAGGAATAAGCATTTATGCCTGCTGAAGAATCGGAACGCAGTCGTCTACCATTTGAACCAAAAACAAAACGCCAAAAGCCTGCAAAAGCTAACAATAACTCACCAGTAAAGTCTAAAGAACCTGAAAAACAAGAAAAACAGCAGCCACCCTTCACTAAAGAAGAGATGGCAATTCCCCAGGTGGTGAGTCAGCGCATGATCAAGCGAGTAGCAGCATTTTGCGGAATTCCCACAGCTTTGGGTATTTCCGCCTTAGTAGCTAGTTATTTGCTAGCTACCTACTCCGAGATTAAATTAGCTCCCATCGCTGTCTTACTAGTAAATATGGGACTTTTTGGTCTAGGTGTGTTGGGAATCACCTACGGCGTTCTTTCTGCCTCATGGGACGAAGATAGAGTAGGCAGTCTACTAGGTTTCGGTGAATTCAGAACAAATTGGGGAAGAATGGTAGACGTTTGGCGCGAAACTCGGCAGAACAAAGCATAAAAACAGCACTCAGGCATTGACAACACATAGCTGCTATATTGGGTAAATTTTTAGAGTCAATGTTGAAGTTTTATGGATGATGACTTCAACATTTCTAAATTAAAAATTTATGATTAACCTTTAAACCCAAGCCGCAGCTATAAAAGTCCTGAGTGCTTAATTTTTTTCAGTGTTAATTCTATTCTTCATTTTTCGTGACTACACTAAATACATAAGAATCAAGATAATCGCCTACTAGTCTGAGCTTTCACGCCATTCAACAGGGAATTTCTTATGATTGTAGTCATGAAAGTTGGGTCTCCCGAAGCGGAGATTAACCGCATTAATGAAGAACTGAGTAGTTGGGGTTTGACACCAGAAAAAATTGTCGGTAAACACAAGGTAGTAATTGGTTTAGTAGGCGAGACTGCCGACTTAGACCCACTACAGATTCAAGAAGTCAGTCCTTGGATTGAGCAAGTATTAAGAGTAGAACTGCCTTATAAACGAGCTAGTCGTCAATATCGGCACGGTGAAGCTTCGGAAGTTTTAGTTAACACCCCCGATGGTGCAGTGGTATTTGGGGAACACCATCCCTTGATAGTAGTTGCTGGCCCCTGCTCCGTCGAAAACGAAGAAATGATTATTGACACAGCACAACGCGTCAAAGCAGCCGGAGCTAAGTTTTTACGCGGTGGTGCATACAAACCCCGGACTTCACCCTACGCCTTCCAAGGACATGGCGAGAGTGCCTTAGAATTACTAGCCAAGGCGCGGGAAGCTAGTGGACTAGGCATTATTACAGAAGTGATGGATGCGGCAGAACTAGAGATTATTGCCGAAGTCGCTGATGTGATTCAAGTGGGCGCAAGGAATATGCAAAACTTCTCCCTGCTGAAAAAAGTTGGAGCGCAGCCAAAACCAGTCCTGCTCAAACGAGGAATGGCGGCTACCATTGAAGATTGGTTGATGGCTGCTGAATATGTATTAGCAGCCGGCAACCCCAATGTAATTTTATGTGAGCGCGGTATTCGTACCTTTGACCGCCAATATACTCGTAACACCTTGGATATATCTGTAGTGCCAGTATTGCGGAAATTAACTCACCTGCCAATTATGATTGACCCCAGTCATGGTACAGGTTGGGCTGAGTTTGTGCCTTCGATGGCAATGGCGGCGATCGCAGCTGGTTGTGATTCTCTCATGATTGAAGTCCACCCCAACCCCAAAAAAGCCTTATCAGACGGGCCGCAATCCTTGACACCAGAAGCCTTTGACCAGCTAATGCAAGAATTAGCCGTGATCGGTAAAGCCGTGGGACGCTGGCCACAGCCAGCCGCAGCTTTAGCTTAAGAGGGTTAGTCGTAAGGACTTTAGTGTTGAGAACTATAGGACTAAAGTCCTTACTACCAACTTGCTTGAATTGATTAACGTCTTCTACCAAAACCAGTAGAACGACGGGCTGGAGAACGACCACTACCAAAGCTGCTGCTACTGGGGCTACGTCTGGTAGTAGTTGATCTACCAGATGATCTTAAGGTGCTGCTACCAAAACCAGAACCAGAGGGGCGGGTTGTACGTGTTGTAGAACGGATATTAGAATTACCAGATGATCTTCTAATTGTCCCTGTGGTTCTAAAAGCAGTACGATTTCTAACTGCTGCTGGTGCTGAATTATAGCGAGTGCGGTAACTATCAACAGCTTGGTCGTAGGTTCTACCATAACCGCCGTAGCCAGTAATTAATCCTCCGGGTTGATATACGGGAGGTACATAATACTGGGGCCTAAATAACAGGCTACCTAGTGCTTGACCAGCTAATGCGCCGGTAAAGGGGGCCCAAAAGCCACTTTCTTGACGAACTACGACTGTTTCTTGTCTTCCAGTGTTGGGGTTGGTTTTGGTTTCGGTAACGTTGTGGACGTACTCAATTTTAAAGTCTTCTGTTAAGTATAAAACTGGCTGTCCGTTGTCTACTTTGAGATAAGTTTTCTTACCTTGTTTGATTTCATCATCAGTTAGTCGGGCCATTTGCAAGTTTTCAGTTGCAAATGTTGGGGGTGTACTGTTGAGTAAAAATAAAGTGTACTCCCCAGAACCATCGTCATAAGTGGCTTGTTGAACTTGATATTGACCATCATTCAACTTTGTAGGAGCAGAAGTTTGGCTGACATTCCGATTTGTAGAGGTGGTTTGGTTTCCTCCTCCACAACCAACGGTTGTCAAGCACAGACTCACTGCTAAAACAAAAACGGTAAATTTGCGTAGTATGGACATGATCATGGCATTGTCGTCTTATCTTTGAGCTTAACAAGTTATCATTGTGGGCTGTATACGGACAACCCTACAAGGTCAAGGTTACAAAGGATAGGGGACATTTAGTCCCTAGATCCTATTCTCTATGTTAAATTCAGTTAAGTTTTGTAGTAAATTGCTGGCTAATTGGGCGATCGCTTCCCAATTTCTCTGTACTACTAGATGTTTGGGAAATAATTCGCCGCTTAAACCAACTGCGATCGCACCTGCTTGAATCATTGCTGGCGCATTTTCTAGGGTGACTCCCCCTGTAGGAATTAAGGGTATGTGACCGAGTGGCCCTTGCAAACTCTTGATATAACTAGCACCACCTACTGCTTGCACAGGGAAGACTTTGACGCAGCTTGCACCACAAGACCAGGCCGTAATAATTTCTGTAGGGGTCAGCGCGCCAGGAATAATCGGTGTTTCTTCTGCTACGGCAGCTTGAATCATGGTCTCATCGACATGGGGTGTAAACAAAAATTGCGCCCCAGCTGCGATCGCTTCTTGTAATTGCTGCACGTTAAATAATGTTCCTGTCCCAATCGTAGATTCGGGTAATTTGCTACGGAGTTGGGTGATTAATTCCCCGGCGCGGTCGCTATTCCAGGTAATTTCAATTAACTTCATTCCCCCAGCCGCTACAGCCAACGCCATCTCTAATCCTATTTCTAGTTTGGGTGCGCGAATCACTGCCAGCGATCGCTGTTGTTGCAATTGTGATAACCAAACTCGATTGAACATTTCGATATTACCCAAAGTTTCCAGCTGTGATCAGGATGCAGAATTTGCATTTTAACTTGCTTCTGGATGCAAGCTGTGCAATATTGGATAAACAACACAAATTCTATCGATTTACCGTATTTAATTAATCAAGATGGTTCTCGCACAGCATAACAAAGCATCCCAGACAGCAAAACTTAACAATTTTCGGAGTTGGAAACTTGTACAACTTCTACAAAAATTATGGTGGCATACCCATGCTTACGGGACAGTATTGAGTATTATGCTACGAACATTGATGAGCTTAATGTTCGTAGCAACTCATTGGTCTTATCATCAATGGTTTTCTGAATTACAAATTTTTGGTAGTGCCAAAAAAGAAATCGAAACAACAGAAGTCCCTCAATAACACAATCAGAGCAAAATAGCTCTTGAGAAATCCAAGGCGATTTCCAAAAAAAATCATTACACCCTAATTTTTTCCCTGCTATTTTCACCGTTCCCTGTTCCTTCTGCCCTAAGTAATCTATACCTTTTGTAACGGAAATATTGCCAGGGTAAATAGGTTATTATGATATGTGAGGAATTTTAAATTATGCCAACAAACATCAATATTTAAAACTAGATACCCTTTATAGACAAAGGTTTTGCGGAGAATTTTAGAGTTAAAAAATTAGCCAATAAACAGCAATAATTGCTACACATTGAATTTTGGGAAATAGCGTTTTTATTACAACTTAAAAATGCAGTTGGCGGCACAATGGGGGCAGAGAAACAATACTGTTTATTTGCGCTCGGAGACGAAGAAAATAATGGTAGCGATGTCTACGACCGGCAACGCCAACACAGAAAATGTTCAGCATCGGCTAACTGTACAAACTGTAGAAATTGCCCCTAACACTACGGCGATTCGCTGTCTAGACTGGGATCGCGATCGCTTCGATATCGAATTCGGACTGCAAAACGGTACGACTTATAATTCATATCTAATTAGGGGCGAACAAACAGTTTTAATCGATACTTCTCATCAGAAGTTTCGTCAACTGTATTTAGATACTCTAAAAAGTCTCATAAACCCCAAGGCTATTGATTACATTATTGTCAGTCATACAGAACCAGACCATAGTGGTTTGGTGGAAGATGTGCTGCAATTAGCACCAAGAGCAACTGTTTTAGCTTCTAAAATTGCCTTGCAATTTTTAGAAGGTTTGGTACATGATCCATTTTCTAAGCGCATCGTCAAAAGTGGCGATCGCATCGATATTGGTAAAGGTCACGAAATCGAATTTGTGAGTGCGCCGAATCTGCACTGGCCTGACACCATTTTTAGTTATGACCGTAAAACCCAAATCATCTATACTTGCGATGCTTTTGGGATGCACTTCTGCGACGATCGCACCTTTGATGAAGATTTAGAAGCGATTGAAGCTGATTTTAGATTTTACTATGACTGTCTGATGGGGCCAAACGCCCGTTCTCTCCTAAACGCAATGAAGCGCATGGGTGAACTGGGCAAAATTAATATTATCGCCAACGGTCACGGGCCACTGTTGTATCATCACCTAGATGTATTAACCGAGTGTTACCAAAGTTGGAGTCAAAGACAAGCCAAAGCCGAAACCACCGTTGGTTTGTTCTACGCTTCCGATTATGGGTATAGCGATCGCCTCGGTCAAGCGATCGCGGAAGGTATCCAAAAAACTGGTGTCGGGGTAGAATTTATCGACCTCAGCACAGCCGAAATCCAAGAAATCCAAGAATTAGCAGGTAGAGCAGCTGGTTTAATTATTGGGATGCCTCCTACTACCTCCGTAGCTGCTCAAGCTGGGATGAGTTCCTTGCTATCTGTCGTGAAAGATAAGCAAGTAGTTGGCTTATTTGAGTGCTACGGTGGCGACGACGAACCCGTTGATACACTGCGCCGGAAATTTATCGACACAGGTGTGAAAGAAGCCTTCCCCGCGATTCGCATCAAAGATGTTCCCGGTGCTTCCACTTATCAAATGTGTACCGAAGCTGGCACAGATTTAGGTCAATTGCTGACACGGGAACGTAACATCAAGCAAATCAAAGCTCTCGATGTCAACATGGAAAAGGCATTGGGACGGATTAGCAGCGGTT
Organism: Trichormus sp. M33_DOE_039; assembly: GCA_015296085.1. GTDB lineage: Bacteria > Cyanobacteriota > Cyanobacteriia > Cyanobacteriales > Nostocaceae > Trichormus. The sequence goes on from DVDT01000013.1 coordinate 18,159, forward strand.
TGTACATTGTGACAACCACAAAAGGTGATGTTAGCAGTGCCATGTTAGCTTCCTGGGTAGCACAAGCGAGTTTGCAACCATTAGGATTCACCATTGCTGTAGCTAAAGACCGCGCCATTGATGCCTTAATGCAAATAGGCGATCGCTTCGTCCTCAACGTCTTAGAAGAAGGCAACTATCAAGAACTGAAGAAACACTTCCTCAAGCGTTTGCTGCCTGGTGCTGACCGCTTTGCCGGCGTGAGAACCCAAACCGCCAAAAACGGTTCACCCATCCTCACAGACGCTTTAGCCTACATGGAATGCGAAGTCCAAAGCAGTATGGAATGCAGCGACCACTGGCTGTTATACTGCACCGTCCAAGATGGTCGTGTTTCCAAACCCGATGGACTTACCGCCGTGCGTCACCGCAAAGTTGGGAACTACTACTAGAAGGGGTGTAGGGGTGTAAGGGTGTAGGGGAAAAGAGGAAGGCAAAAGTCAAAAGAAAGCAATCTTTTACCTTTTTACTTTTTTACGCCCAGTCCCCCCTTCTCTTTCAGAGACGCTAACGCGAACGGGGTGACGCTCCTAACGTCGCTAACACTGCGTTATCGCCAGTCCCCAATCAATGATCACTAATCCTCAATACTATGGATTTCAGCCGCTTCATCGAATCCACCAAAAACTGGGCTAAATCTACCCGGTTTTTACAATTTTTTGATAAACCTGAAAAAACAACATCTATGAGCGATTCCAAACCCCGTGACGTACAAATTCTGCCGATTGCTACCAATACCAAAGTGCTGAGAGCGCGTAGTTGGTCACGTTTGCGGTTTGAAATTGAATATGCCTTAGAAAGAGGTACTACCTCTAACTGCTATGTGATCGAAGGTGATAAAACTGCAATTATTGACCCACCAGGTGAAACCTTTACTGCAATTTATTTGGAAGCATTGCAGCAGACAATTAATTTGAAAACATTAGATTACGTCATCTTGGGTCATTTCAGCCCCAATCGTGTACCTACTTTAAAAGCACTGCTAGAAATAGCACCGCAAGTTACTTTTGTCTGTTCTCTTCCTGGTGCAGCTAATTTACGGGCGGCTTTCCCAGATGACAGCTTAAATATTTTGGTGATGCGGGGCAAAGAAACCTTAGATTTAGGTAAGGGTCACGTATTGAAGTTTTTACCGATTCCTAGTCCCCGGTGGCCAGAAGGACTTTGTACCTACGACCAACAAACCCAGATTCTCTACACAGATAAGCTGTTTGGTGTGCATATCTGTGGAGATGACGTGTTTGATGACAACTGGGAATCTTTTAAAGAAGACCAACGTTATTACTACAATTGCTTGATGGCCCCTCATGCTGTCCATGTGGAAGCAGCATTAGAAAAAATCTCTGATTTACAGGTAAGAATGTATGGTGTTGGTCACGGGCCTTTGGTACGTAGTAGCTTAATGGCATTGACCCAAGCCTATGCTGATTGGAGTGTGGCGCAGAAAGACCGGGATATTACAGTGGCGTTACTCTATGCCTCAGCTTACGGTAACACTGCGACTTTAGCACAAGCGATCGCTCTGGGAGTGACTAAAGGTGGTGCTGCTGTCAAATCTGTGAACTGTGAATTCGCTACCCCTGAAGAAATTCAATCTGCTTTAGAACAAGCTGACGGCTTTCTTATCGGTTCTCCCACAATTGGCGGTCATGCACCTACACCCATTAACACTGCTTTGGGGATTGTCCTCAAGGTAGGTGATAACAACAAATTAGCTGGGGTCTTCGGTTCTTACGGCTGGAGTGGTGAAGCTTTAGACATGATTGAATGCAAACTCCGGGATGCGGGATATCGCTTTGGTGTTGATACTCTCAAAGTCAAGTTCAAGCCCGATGATGTCACCCTCAAATATTGTGAAGAAGTCGGGACAGACTTTGCCCAAACCTTGAAGAAAGCGAAAAAAGTGCGTTTACCGCAACAAGCCGCTACCCCTGTAGAGCAAGCCGTAGGTAGAATTGTTGGCTCAGTTTGCGTGATTACAGCCAAACAAGGCGAAGTATCTACAGGAATGCTTGGTTCTTGGGTGTCACAAGCTACCTTCAATCCTCCTGGGTTGACTGTGGCGATCGCCAAAGAAAGAGCCATAGAATCGCTTATGTATCCCGGTGGTAAATTTGCCCTGAATATTCTCCCCGAAGGTACTCATCTGGAATACATGAAGCACTTCCGCAAAAACTTTAAACCAGGAGAAGACCGCTTTGCTAACTTCACCACCACAGAAGCCGAAAACGGTTGTACTGTCCTGGCTGACGCTCTCGCCTATGTGGAATGCTCCGTTAACCAACGCCTGGAATGTGGCGACCACTGGGTAGTATATGCAACTGTTGATAACGGTAAGTTACTCAAGCCGGATGATGTAACTGCGATCAACCACCGTAAAACAGGTAATCATTACTAAAAGCTCAATTGTCGAACAGTTAGAAACTTAGAGACGTTAAACTTTAACGTTTCTAAGTTTTTGTGTTTGGGTAAAATATCTCTGATAGCTAAAAGCTACCTGTTTAATGCGAGAGTGTGTAAAATTTATACAGCAAATAGCTGCAAATATAATTTAAAGTGGGCAAAATTTAAATTTAGAAGTATTAAAATCAGCGTTTAATTAATCAATCACAATTTTTCAGTCAAGAATTATGGAGCCAAATCAGCAACAACATCGCCAAGAGTCTGCTCAAGACTTTGAAGAAGCCCTAGAACAATTGGAGGACATCTTACACGAAAGTTCCACAGATGAAGAGGAGATACCAGACATTTCTACTGGTAATATCAACGCTATGGAACAGAGTGAAGATGCAAATGATGCTGATTTAGCAGCGTGGGAAGACGCTGTTGCTGATATTGAACAATATCTGGAAGAAAAGGCGAAAAACAAGTAAGAAGCAGAAGGTAAGGGAAAACTAGTGACTCAACTTTGCCTTTTGTCGTTGCGCTTCGTATAACATCAGAGCCGCAGCGATCGCTACATTTAAAGACTCTACTCCTGGACTCAGGGGTATTTTGACTTGTGTATCTGCCATTGTTACTAAATCTGCCGATAACCCAGCACCTTCATTTCCTAATAAAATCAAACTGGGTTTTTGCCAGTCTACTTCCCAATAAGTTAACTCGGCTGTGGGCAGGGTTGCTACTACCTGCATTCCCGCCTGCTGGCAATTTTCTACTGTTGCTTTCAAATCTGCACTCACGTCCGTTGCTAGACGAAACCATTGTCCCGCCGATGCACGCAACACTTTAGGATTGTCTAAATCTACGCTATCTTGACTCAACCATAACCCAGCCGCACCAGCCGCCGCCGCCGTGCGAATGATTGTCCCCAGATTACCAGGATCTTGGATAGTTTCTAAAGCTAAAACTATGCCTGTATAGGGAACTTGATTTTGCTGTTGGGTGCGCTTTGCTGTTGCTACTACCCCATCTGGTTGTACAGTGGTAGCGATCGCACTTAACACTTCTGGACTAACAATTTCACTGCGATCGCATAAATTACAAGCCAACTCCCACAACTCGTGATGATTTGCTTGCCATTCCGAGGTACAACACACCACCTCTAGGGGATAATTCACCGCACAAGCTTCTTCCAGTAAATGTGTGCCTTCCAGCAAAAACAACTGTTGCTTATGCCGTTCTTTGGTAGATTGCAGCTTACGGATTTGCTTAACTAAAGAATTTTGTAAACTAGTTAACACTACTTATGCCAATTCTACTGGGTAAAAATAAAAGATACTCTCTTTTGCCTTTTACCTTTTTACTTTTGCTTTTTCAATGCGGAACCCGGGACTTGAACCCGGAAGCCTTGCGGCACTAGAACCTGAATCTAGCGCGTCTGCCAATTCCGCCAGTTCCGCTTGCGGTTTGCATACTCACGATTTATCATTATCGCTTGATTATCTATATTTGTCAACTCTTTAGTAAGAAATGAGGCACTAGGTATCGAAGACGGAATTTAGACAACGAGATTCTTCTTGACTGTGAAAGTGTCAGGGTTTTCACTCCGAAACTTCTACACTTTTATACCGATATATTCCTGTTTGTGGAAGGCCAGCTACTAACCTAGCGATGGGCAAACCAAAAATGAGACAAATAAGTCAAATCCTGTTCCCTTCTGCTTTCTGCACTTCTCTAAGAGAGGCTTGACGCTGCGCTGACTCTCCTCCTGCTTCCTGCCTTCTAATTTAGACAAAATGTAGACAAATCAATTCTTTACTGTAGAATCAAAACCAACTTCTAACTTTAAAATTATGTATTTATTTTGGAGGTAGGCTTATTAATTCTTCTAGCAGCTTACCAGATGCTAAACCTGCTGTTGCCGTAGACTCCTCAGTCTTGCAAATATGGGGTGGCCATCCTTTACGGGGAAACGTCAGAATTAGTGGGGCTAAAAATTCCGCCTTAGTGATTATGGCTGGAGCTTTGCTATGTTCAGGAGATTGTCGGATTCGTAACGTTCCCCTGTTGGCGGACGTAGAACGGATGGCTGAGGTCATCTCGGCGTTAGGTGTACGCCTAACCCAACAGGGCGATATTTTAGATATCAACGCCAGTGAAATTGCTACATCAAAAGCTCCCTACGAACTAGTTACCCAGTTGCGAGCTAGTTTCTTTGCCATTGGCCCAATTTTAGCTCGTTTGGGAGTGGCACAAATGCCATTACCAGGGGGTTGTGCGATTGGTGCTAGACCTGTTGATTTGCACGTCCGCGGACTGCAAGCAATGGGAGCTGAGGTGCAGATTGAACATGGGATTTGCAATGCTTATGTTCCTGGTAGCAATGGTAGATTAAAAGGGGCGAAAATTTACTTAGATACTCCCAGCGTCGGAGCAACAGAAACCTTGATGATGGCCGCCACCTTAGCGGATGGCGAAACCATAATTGAGAATGCTGCACGAGAACCGGAAGTAGTAGATTTAGCTAATTTCTGTAATGCAATGGGGGCAAAAATTCAGGGTGCTGGGAGCAGCACTATCACTGTATTAGGTGTTCCGCAGTTGCATTCTATCGACTACTCGATTATTCCCGATCGCATTGAGGCAGGTACATTTTTAGTAGCTGGAGCTATTACTCGCTCGGAACTCACCCTTTCCCCAGTCATATCAGATCATTTAATTCCAGTTATTGCCAAACTACGGGATATTGGCGTAACCATCATTGAAGAAGCACCGGACTGCTTACGCATTCTTCCAGCTGAAGTCCTCAAAGCAACGGATATTGAAACCTTGCCCCATCCAGGATTTCCTACAGATATGCAAGCACCTTTTATGGCTTTGCTCGCCTTAGCCGAAGGTGACAGCATCATTAATGAAGCTGTATTTGAAAATCGCCTGCGCCATGCTTCCGAGTTAAACCGCTTAGGAGCAGATATCCGTGTTAAAGGCAATACCGCCTTTGTCCGGGGAGTCCCTGTATTATCCGGTGCGCCGGTTATCGGTACTGACTTACGAGCATCAGCTGCATTAGTCTTAGCAGGACTAGCTGCCGAAGGACAAACCACAATTCAGGGATTACATCACCTTGATCGGGGCTACGATCAAATTGATATGAAATTGCAACAATTAGGTGCAAAAATTCTCCGAATTGGTGACGTACCAGCAGAAACAGATACGGCAACGAATTAAAAGGAATTGGGGACTGGGGATTGGGAACTGGGGAATTTTCCCAATTCCCAATTCTCAATACCCCATTCCCTAAATCGTTATACTAACTGTGAGAGGCTGTTGATATTTTGTTTTTCCAGCCGGCTAAATTATGTCTGTGTTTAAATCCTCACTCATCGGTTTAAAAGCTGACTCATTTCGTCATCCATTAGACTTAGAGGCTACCAAAGCTCTCAAGCAGATACCCGGTTTGGATATGCTCGTCAGAAACTTGCTAGGGCCAATGGCAGAGCAGGTTTTTTATGTGGAAAATATTGCTTCTAGTGTTTTAGTAGGTGAAAATCAATTACCTGAGTTACACAACCTGTTAATAGAAGCTTGCAAAATTCTAGATATTGAACCGCCACAATTATATGTTAGGCAACATCCCGCACCTAATGCCTATACCTTTGCCATGCGGGGTAAACAGCCTTTCGTTGTGTTGCACACTTCTTTGATTGATATCCTCACTCCCGAAGAAATACAGGCGGTAATTGCCCACGAATTAGGACATCTCAAGTGTGACCATAGCGTTTATTTAACACCAGTAAATTTATTAATACTAGCAGCAGCTGTATTACCTAATGTTGGGGCTGTTGTGGCTCAAGCTATTCAAGCACAACTTTTAGAGTGGGTACGCTGTGCTGAGTTTACCTGCGATCGCGCCGCATTACTAGCCACACAAAACCCCAAAGTTGTGATGTCCGTGTTAATGAAATTAGCCGGTGGTTCACCCACCCTCGCTCCAAAACTCAATCTTGATGCCTTTATTGCCCAAGCTCGTGCTTACGATGATATTAGTAAAACTGAACTTGGGGAAATGCTCAAATCAGCCCGCACAGCCGAATTAACTCACCCTGTACCCGTTTTGAGAGCCAGAGAAATTGACCGATGGGCAAGCAGTCAAGAGTATCAAATTTTGTTACAAAATCATGGACACAAATACACTAGCGAAGTACCACCTAAAGGTGGTTGGCGCAACTGGTAAACTCTGAAAAAAGATAGGGATGTGGGGGTGTAAGAGAAAAATGAGAAATCTAATGACTAATGACTGCAAATCCCATAAATCTATTTGAATACGAACAGTTAGCACCAAACCATCTGTCCAAGATGGCACTCGACTATTACAGCAGTGGAGCTTGGGATGAAATTACACTGCGAGATAATCGTGCCGCCTTCGAGCGAGTCAAGCTGCGTCCGCGAATTTTAGCGGATGTCAGCCAATTGAGCCTGAAAACTACTATTTTAGGACAAACTTTAGAATTGCCTCTGTTAATCGCACCAATGGCTTTTCAATGTTTGGCTCATCCAGATGGTGAACTAGCCACAGCAATGGCGGCTGCATCTGCTGGGGTAGGGATGGTGTTGAGTACCATGTCTACTCAAAGCTTAGAAGCAGTCGCAGATATCGGGCAGAAATTTCCCCATTCTCTACAATGGTTTCAGTTGTACATCCACAAAGACCGGGGTTTAACTCGCGCCCTAGTAGAAAGAGCATACAGCGCAGGTTACAAAGCTCTCTGCCTGACTGTCGATGCTCCTGTTTTGGGGCAGCGAGAACGCGACCGACGTAACGAGTTTGTTTTACCAACTGGGTTACATCTAGCTAATCTTGTGAGCATGTCCGGTTTGAATATTCCCCACGCACAAGGAGAGTCTGGTTTGTTTACGTACTTTGCCCAACAACTAGACCCTTCCTTAACTTGGCGCGATTTAGACTGGTTACAATCTTTATCACCCTTACCTTTAGTGTTAAAAGGCATTTTACGAGGGGATGATGCAGAGCGAGCAGTGGAGTATGGAGCTAAAGCTATTGTAGTTTCTAATCATGGTGGCAGACAATTAGATAGTGCGATCGCCTCGTTGGATGCACTGCCTGAGATAGTCGCAGCCGTCGATGGTAAGGTCGAAGTCTTAATAGATGGTGGTATCCGTCGTGGGACTGATATTCTCAAAGCTTTGGCTATAGGTGCTAAAGCCGTATTAATTGGCAGACCTATTTTGTGGGGACTAGCATTAGCTGGACAAGCAGGTGTGTCCCATCTCCTATCTTTACTAGAAGACGAGTTGAGAGTTGCAATGTCTCTCAGTGGCGTTGCTCAGGTACGAGATATTGACCCTAGTTTAGTTACAGATATATCAGGGAATAGGCAATAGAAAATTCAGCAAAAATTTCTGATTTACTCCTTGCATTAAATTTTGGAAGTTACTATAATAGGAAAGTTGCATCCAAGGGCGGGTGGCGAAACTGGTAGACGCACCACACTCAAAATGTGGCGACCTTGCGGTCATAGGAGTTCGATTCTCCTCCTGCCCACTGTCCACTAAGTAAAAGCAAAATATATGAGACTCAAAAGATGGGAATCTCCCCGTCGTGAAGGGAGAAACGATAAGGGTAAAGGCGGTTCAGCCAGAAAACGACAACTCAAAAAGCAACGGCAAATGTTACGCCAAAAGCTAAAAGAAGCCAACAAGCAAAACAATCAAAGCAACGGCAAAAACAGGGAAGAAAAATTCTTCCCTGTTTTTTTATCTATTTTTTATAGAGACGTATACCTTTGCGTTTTTATAGATAACAAACTGTTTTAAATCCGTTTTATAAGCATAAAAGTAATATTAGACGCGAGCAATTATATATTTGCGTCAGTGATATTAATGAAATATAAATAAAAATGTAATGTTTGTGTAAACTAACTCAGAGAAAAGCAGAGAAAATTATGAAGTAAATGTAAAGTTTTTTGTGAAGGGTGTAACAATCGTTAATGAGTTAGTAAGCTAGTATGCGGTTGCGAGTAATTATTACTAACACTTTTTAGTCAATAAAAATCTCATCTAAACCAACTTTTTATCAGTGTGTTCCCCCATAGGCTATGTCAGTAACAGAATCATCTAATTATCTCAGCATTAGCTACTGTTCTTACAAGATTAAACTATCTATGGTGTGTATTAGTTAGTTTAACTATGCAAGTCTTTGTACTCTATACCCAAAAATAACTTTCTTAGTGCTGCAATTTATCTCCCAAAATAACGCATAGATCAGCTAGGTTAAGCCAGCTTAGATTTAAGTTGTCTTACCAGTAGATTTAATCGTTGGTTTTGTAGAGAATAATGCTAAAGCTTCAGCCTATGGCACGTTATTTTAGGTTCATAGAATTTTAATCCTTATACTATTTGCACATCTTCTAGAAGATAAGACTAGACCTTTCGCCACACTTTTGTAACAAGGTTAATTTTTGGTTGCGAAATTTTTCACCTCTATAGCTATAAGAGTTGGAAATGACAGCAGATGCAATATGCACAATGCAACTATGAAAAAGAGAATTTCTCTGGCTTGTGTTGAAACAGCAACTTAGCAAATTTTGATTATAAATATCAAACTTTTAATCTGTATCATTGGTAAAGCCTGTAATGGAATCACCAAAAGCATCATCTAATTTACGTCAGAAAGCTCTTTTAGGGGTATTTTGGTCTGCAATTGAAAGTTGGGGTCGCCAAGCAATTTCTTTTGGCGTTTTCTTCTTACTAGCGCGGTTGTTAGGGCCACAGATATTTGGCTTAGTTGCTTTATCGAGCCTATTCTTAAGTTTTTTACAAGTATTTGTTGACCAAGGATTTTCACATGCAATTATCCAAAGAAAAGAATTAGAGCCAGAGCATTTAGACACTGCATTCTGGACTAATTTAGGTATGGCTACGGCCCTAACAATAATTACTATTACTACCGCTAATTTAGTTGGAGATTTTTTTAAAGAGCCAGCAGTTATACCAATCATACGCTGTCTGTCTATTAGTTTTATATTTATTGCTTTTAGTAGTGTTCAAAGTGCCATCCTCCAGCGTCAATTAGCTTTTAAAGCTCTAGCTAAACGTACACTAATTGGAGTTTTTGTGGGCGGCGTAGTTGGTGTAGCTATGGCATTTAGTGGATTTGGTGTATGGAGTCTTGTAGCTCAACAAATTATTAGTAGCTTAGTACAAGTTTTAGTTTTGTGGCGAGTGAGTGACTGGCGACCAAGATTAAAATTTTCCCAACGTCACTTTCAGGATTTATTTTCCTTTGGTGTGAATGTTTTAGGAATGAATATTTTTAACTTCCTAAATCGCCGTTCAGACGATTTTTTGATTGGGTATTTTTTAGGCTCAGTTGCATTAGGATATTATACTGTAGCTTATAGGTTATTATTAGTATTAACAGAACTACTAACTAGTATTATTTCTAGAGTTTCCTTACCCACATTTTCTAGGCTACAGGAAGAGCCAGAACGTTTACGTCAGGCACTATATCAAGCTATAAAACTCACCAGTTTAATAACTTTTCCTGGCTTTTTTGGCATGGTGATATTATCACCAGAAATAGTGAGGTTAGTATTTGGAGAAAAATGGTTGCCGAGTATTCCAGTAATGCAAGTCTTAAATTTAGTGGGAATTCTTTATGCTTATTTTTACTTCAATGGTTCTGTGATCATGGCAATGGGAAAACCCGCTTGGAAATTAGCCTTGGATGGTGTGCAAGCTGTTACTAACATTATTGCTTTTGCAATTGCAGTTCAATGGGGTATTGTAGCGGTTGCTGCTGCTTATGTCATTAGAAGTTATCTCATGTCTCCTTTGACTATTTGGGTAGTTTGGAAACTAGTTCGGATTAATATAGTGACTTATTTACGTCAAGGTGCAGCACCTTTAGTAGCAACAATTACTATGGTAGGAGCTATATTTGCAGTCAAATATTTTCTGGGTAGTTTGATAAATTATGAAGCGATATTAGCTATTTCTATATTAGTGGGCGCAGTAGTGTATGTTTTGTCAATATTCTTGATTGCACCGAAACTATTTTGGCAAGTGGTTAATATTGCTCGTTAGGTCGGCAGACATAGGACTTGTACGGATGACTGAACAAATCACAGCAAAAATTCAAAATACTGAAGTTAACCAGTTATTAGAAACAGTGATTGAAGGTGGTTACTGCGTTGGTTGTGGTGCTTGTGCTGCTATTAGTGGCTCACCGATGAAGATGAAATTAGATACAGAACAAAAATTGCAAGCAACTATCGATACATCGACTCCATCAACATTTTCTAGCCATGCAATCATGTCTGTTTGTCCTTTTTCAAGTCAAAGTTTAAATGAAGACCAGATTAGCCAAGAATTATTTAGTCATGATGGTCAATATCATCAGCAAATTGGTTATTATCTAAACACTTACGCAGGTTATGTTGCAGAAGATGATTATCGCGATCGCGGTAGTTCAGGAGGAATGGGAACTTGGATAGTAACTAATCTGCTTAGTCAAGGTTTAGTAGATGGTGTCATCCACATTCATCAGCGTCATCCCTCTCCCGATGACCCACGATTATTTCACTATCAACTTTCCACAACTGTAGAACAGGTACGCAACGGTGCTAAGTCCCGTTACTACCCAGTCGAAATTTCGGAAGTGATGCAGCTAATTCGTGAACAACCAGGACGTTACGTCATTGTAGGAATTCCCTGTTTTATCAAAGCTGTACGCTTGTTGATGCGCCAAGATCCGCTACTAGCCGAACGGATCAAGTTTTGCGTGGGTCTAATTTGTGGTCATCTTAAAAGTACACGCTTTGCAGAAATGTTGGCTTGGCAATGCGGTATTGAACCAAATCATCTTTTGGCAATTGACTTTCGCAAGAAATTACCAGATGCTAACGCTAACCGCTACGGTATCGAAGTGACAGGACTGCAAACAGATCAAATAGTCACTCACAGTAGTCCTGTATATGACCTCTATGGTACAGATTGGGGTTTGGGTTTTTTCAAGTACAAAGCCTGCGATTATTGTGATGATGTGGTAGCTGAAACCGCAGATGTTACAGTCGGGGATGCTTGGTTGCCTCAGTATGTTAAGGATAGTCAAGGTACGAATGTGGTGATTGTGCGTCACCCAATCATTCGAGAAATAATTGAGTGTGCAATGACTGAGAGAAAGCTGCACATGGATCAGATTAGTGCTAATGAAGCAGCACAGTCACAAAAATCAGGCTTTCAGCATCGACGAGAAGGTCTAGCTTATCGCTTGTACTTAAAGGAACAACAGGGTGATTGGTATCCCCAAAAGCGGGTAAAACCAAGCGCTAGTCATTTAAATAAAAACTTACAAGCACGGCAAATGATGAGAGTTGCTCTAGCAACACAAAGCCATATTGCGTTTAAAAATGCTGTTGATGCTGGTCAATTTTCTGTATTTCAGCAACAAATAGACCCCTTAGTGCAGAAATACAAACAGCTATATCACACGCCTTCATGGAAAAGAGTAGCCAGGCGGATGAAGCGACTCCTAGTAAATTTTTTAAGTAATTTTAAGAGAGGTTAAACACCTATGAAAGCAGCAATTACAGGAATTACTGGACTACGTAACCGAGGCGTGGAAGCAATGGTGTTAACCACTATTGAACAACTACGTCAACGCCAACCTGCACTTCCTATCAGTATTCTCAGCGAAACTCCAGATTACGACGAAATTAGACTACAGCCTCATAACATAGAACTGATTAGCGATCGCAATTTACGCCGTCTACATATAGTCAATCGCTGGCGCAACCAGCTTTCTCAAGTCTACAAGCCAATCGCACCTGCTTACAAAGATATTTCCCGTTTACTTCAGGAAACATCAGTAGTGATGGCTTCTGGCGGAGATATATTTGGTTCTGATTACGGTATACCTTTTCTCTCTAGACAGCTTAGACCATTAGTCTACGCTTTAGATGCTGGTGTTCCTGTCGTCTTCTTGGCCCAATCTATCGGCCCTTTCAAAACAGATAAAGAAGCCCAAATCTGGCTAGATGTGGCTCGTCACGCCAAGCTAATCACCGTTAGAGAAAGCCTGACTTATAAATATGTCACTAAAGATTTGGGCTTGTCTCCAGAATTAGTTAAGCATACAGCAGATCCCGCCTTTCTCCTCCCGCCAGCACCACCAGAAACTGTCCAGAATTTGTTGAAATTATATGGCATCAATCAAGACCGTCCGGTAGTTGCACTGGGGATCAGTCAAGGTATCAGCCGCTATACCCGTGCTGATTACGACAAACATACAAAAGTTTGGTGTCAGGTGATTAATATGATCCTGAATGAATTTGGTGGACAAGTGCTGCTGATTCCTCACGTCCATGATTATCGCCCAGAGAACGACGATCGCATCCTAGCTGGTGAACTTTTGCGACTGTTTAACTTTGATCCCCGTGTGCAGCTAGCTGGTGCAGAACATACTGCATCTGAGTTTAAAGGATTAATTAGTGCTTGTGATTTAGTAGTTTCCGAACGGATGCACGCAGCGATCGCGGGCTTATCGAGTGGGGTTTGTACTCTTCCCATTGGATATTCTGTCAAGGCTGAAGGTATTATGACTGATCTTTTAGGCGCAGAAGCCGTTCATAATGGCTTACTGATTTCCTTCCAACAGTTTCTTGACCCTGATACAGCTTGTAATACCATTCGTAATCTTTGGCATAGACGGCAAGAAGTAGCAAACCAATTAAAAACAAACCTACCTCAAATTAAGCAAAACACAGCTGCTAACTTTGACCTGATATCAAACATCTTGGCATAGCTACACCAAAGACATGATTGCAATGACAGCACTTGAGCCAAATCAGAATCCCTCTGTGGCAGTAATTGTGCCTTTGTACAACAAAGGTGAATATATTGCCAGGACACTAAACTCAATCCTGAGTCAGACATACCAAAATTTTGAAATCATTGTTGTCAATGATGGTTCTACAGACAATAGCCCAGATATTGTGAGTAGCTATGATGATCCTCGGATCAAATTAATTCACCAAGCTAATGCAGGGCCAGGTGCAGCACGTAATCGAGGTATGTCTGAAACTCAAGCTAATTTCGTATCATTTTTAGATGCAGATGATGAATGGTTGCCTGATTTTTTAGCAACCTCCATGTATCATCTACAAACACATCCTGATTGTTTACTCAGTGTTACTGGTCATTGTCGTGGTGTAGAACGTAGTAGTTGGCAACACTATTTACCACACCTAAAAATTAATCAAGGTGTTTGGCGTTTACCAACTAATGCCAAACCAAAAGTAGTAAAATCTGCCATTGATTTGCTGCATTCTGGGGCTGTTATTTGTGCGCGGGAAGTTGTAGAAAAGTTTGGTGGTTTTTATTGCAAAGAACGCTGTACTTACGGTGAAGATTCCTATTTGTGGCTGCAAGTATTATTAAATTACAAAATTTACATAGACCCTAAACCTCTGATGTGGCATCATACCGAAGCATCAGCTCTAGGTCACGGTCGCAAAGAGCCTCATCCACCTTGGCCAAAACTGACGGATACAGCAACCATTAGAAATAACTGCCCGCCTGAATACCAGCCTCTTTTGGAGAGTTGTCTGGCTTACTATGCACTGTTAGCAGCTGAACGACGAATTCGCACCGGAGATATTTTTACAGCACAAAAGCTTTTACAAAGTTTTCCTTTAACTCAAACGTTTGTGTTGAAAAATCTGAAAGTCCGCTGCCGTTTGAAATTAACTCAGTTCTTACAACTATTACCTGTGTAATCATAATTTTTTTCAAGTCAATAATCTCTATGGAACAAATCACATCCATCTTTCTACCACGCGCTCTTGACGGTAATCCCTATCAAAATCAGTTAATTGATAATTTAAAAAAGTTAGGTGTCAAAGTAGAAGTCCAAAAACCCTTTGCTTCTTCTACTTTTTTCTTTCCGATAATTTTTTCCCATTGGAAACCAGATATTTTACATTTGCACTGGCTAGAACCATCATGTATTGCTAATAATTGGTTTTTATCACTGCTGAAATCAATAGTATTCCTGGTGCAGTTAGTCATTCTCAAAATAATTGGTGTCAAGATTGTATGGACTGTACACAACCTCAAAAACCATGATAATCTGAATCTAGTTTTAAATAATATATGTACTAAAACAGTCATCAAGTTTGCTGATGCAATTATCACTCACTGCGAAGCTGCTCAAGAAGAGTTAATTAAAACTTTTTTAGTTAAAAATAAAGAGAAAATTTTCGTAGTTCCACATGGTAATTATGTAGAGTGGTACGAAAATAAAATTAGCCAGGAAGCAGCACGAGCGGAATTAGGGTTTAAAACTTCCGAAACTGTATTTTTATTTTTTGGTTTAATTCGTCCCTATAAGGGAGTGCCAGAACTTATCGAAACATTTAAGCGTTTAGAGAGTAAAGATATTAGATTAGTGATTGCTGGTAAAATTATCAGCAAAGATATAGATTTAGCAGATTTAATTAATCAAAAAATTGCTGACGATCAACGAATTACTTTTATTCCTAGTTACATTGAACCGGAAAAAATCCAAATATACATGAATGCTGCCGATGTCGTGGTTTTCCCATATCGAGATATTTTGACATCAGGTGCAGTCATGTTAGCTATGTCTTTTGGGCGAGCTTGTATTGCACCCCGCAAAGGTTGTATAGGAGAAGTTTTAGATGCTCAGGGAGCGTTTTTGTACAATTTGGCTGATGAAAATGGCTTAATGCAAGCTATGAATTCGGCATTACACAAACAACCCGAAATATTAGCGATGGGAGCGCATAATCAGGAATTAGCTGCAAAATATAGCTGGAAAAATATTGCAGAGTTAACTTTAGATGTATATCTTTCGTGCCTCTAGATTACCGCATATTTATAAGCGATCGCCATAACATGCTCCTGAGTCCTAATCCTATGCTTTTTAACACTAAGCATCTGCTATCCGTTGGGTATTCCCAAATCATGGGAATTAAAAAATAATATAATCAGTGATTATGTATCTAATAAAAAAATCTAATTTTAATAGAAAATTTGGTGAGGTAGTTTATTGATTATCGAAATCATCATCCTTCAGCATCAATGGTGAAATATCTAGGCATAATTTTCTGGAAAAATTTCCTTTTAAAGCCCTTGACATTACCCTGGTACAACCTGCTATATTAATGAAGTCGCAACGTTGGGGCGTAGCCAAGTGGTAAGGCAGCGGGTTTTGGTCCCGCCATCCCTAGGTTCGAATCCTAGCGCCCCAGTTCTAATCAATTGATATCTGATGGTTAAGAGTACACCTTAGCGTGTTGCATCGAACACAGAAGACTAAGGTAGAATGTGAGGACACTATTCACATTCAGAAAAATTGGCGGTGTGACGAATTTAAGGTTTTGATTTATGGCGACTAATATATTGACCGTGGATATTGACTAAGTAAGGTACTACGTAGGTTAAAGTAGCAGCTACCCAGCGATCGCGTGTCATTTGGCCTTTAATCAATGCTGCACCATGATTAATTGTAAATAAAATAGAACCAACCACGACAGCCACCTTCAAAGCCGTCGGCATCATATTTTTATCACTAAGACACAAGCAATATTCTCTAATAGCTTTCATATGTTACCTGTAAATAGAATAATGACCCTGGAAAGCACAAAGTTTTGCATAATATAGTTATGGGTCAAAATGTTGACAGTACTAAAATTTCTATCATTATTCCGACACTCAACGAAGCAGCCAATATCAAACAAGCGATCGCCACTACTCAACCTAGTACAAATATAGAAGTCATAGTTGTAGATGCAGGCTCTCAAGACTATACCGTAGCCATAGCTGATTCCCTAGGGATCAAAGTCATCTTATCCACTCCTGGGCGTGCGGTGCAAATGAATGCCGGTGCAGCGGCTGCTAACGGGGAAATATTGCTGTTTCTCCATGCAGATACGCACTTACCTTTAGGTTTTGATGACATGATTCGCACTAGCCTACAGCAACCAAGAATTGTAGCAGGTGCATTCACCTTGCAAATAGCTGCACCCCTGTTAGCTTTAAGATTGGTAGAATGGGGAGTGAAATGGCGATCGCATTTTTTGCAAATCCCCTACGGCGATCAAGCAATTTTTATTACCAAAGCAATATTCCAAGAAATGGGCGGCTTTCCTGAACTTCCAATCATGGAAGACTTTGAACTGATCCGACGTTTAAAACGCATAGGTAAAATAGCTATTTTACCTACACCAGTTGTTACTTCAGCTCGGAGATGGTTAAAAAAGGGTATCTTCCAAACGACGCTCATTAATCAAATTGTGATTATTGGCTATTTGTTTGGTGTACCACCACAACGCCTGCGAAACTGGTATCGGCAGATAAAAATTATGTGATTACTTTTGTTAGCTAGATTTATGTCAATTATTATTGTCAAAAATTTAAGTAAATCCTACCCAGTAGCGGTGAAAGAGCCAGGAATTAAAGGGACAATTAACCATTTTTTCCATCGCGTTTATCGTTCTATCAATGCCGTTCAGGATGTTTCCTTTGAAATCGCTCCGGGTGAAATTGTGGGTTTTTTAGGGCCTAATGGTGCCGGTAAAACCACTACACTCAAAATGCTCACCGGACTGATTCATCCTACGAGCGGTACAGTTAAAGTCGCTGGTTACGTTCCGTTTTTACGCCAAGAAGCATTTTTACAGAAAATCACCTTGGTAATGGGGCAGAAACAACAACTACTCTGGGATTTACCAGCGATAGATTCTTTAAAAATTAATGCTGCTGTTTACAACATTTCTGATAAAGAATTCCAGCGACGACTCGGAGAATTAACAGAAATGTTGGCTCTAGAAGATAAGCTGAAACAACCAGTGCGAAAACTGTCTTTAGGCGAACGTATGAAGGCGGAATTACTAGCAGCACTTTTACACCGTCCCCATGTGTTGTTTTTAGATGAACCCACACTAGGCTTAGATGTTAATGCTCAAGTAGCAGTTCGTGATTTTTTACGTGATTACAATCAGCGTTATCAAGCAACTGTGTTATTGACTAGCCATTACATGGCAGATATTACAGCATTATGCCAACGTGTGCTGCTGATTCACCAAGGTAAACTCATGTATGACGGTAGCTTAGATGGACTCTTAGAACGTTTTGCCCCCTACCGAGAAGTTCATGTGGAATTAGCCCAACCTTTACCATTAGAAAAGCTCAAAATTTATGGCGATGTGCAACACTTAGAAGGTCGCGCCGCGTGTTTCATGGTAGAACAAGAGTCACTAACCCGCACTGTATCAAAGATTTTATCGGAATTAGAAGTGATAGATTTAACAGTCACAGAACCGCCGATAGAAGAAGTTATCGGGCGAGTTTTTCAGGCGGGAGTCGTGTAAAAAAGTCAAAAGTCAATGAAAAAAATTATTAGAAAAGCCCTGATTTTGCTGTCAGTTTACTACGCTTATATGGTGGAATATCGGGCAGAACTAATTTTATGGGTTTTGTCTGGCTCTTTACCTATTATTTTGATGGGCGTTTGGATCAAAGCTTCCCAAGGTGGAAATTTTGGTTTATCCTCTGTTGATTTTGCCCGTTACTTTCTCACAGTTTTTGTGGTCAGACAAATTTCTGTAGTTTGGGTAATTTGGGAATTTGAAAGGGAGGTGGTAGAAGGAAAATTATCCCTGAAATTACTACAACCTTTAGATCCTGTGTGGCATCACGTCGCTTCCCATCTTTCGGAAAGAGTGGCTCGGATACCGTTTGCAGTTATATTAATAGTTTTATTTTTCTTACTATATCCCCAGGCTTTTTGGTTGCCTAATTTCAGACAGTTATGTTTATTTACCTTAGCTGTCAGCTTGGCTTTTGCGTTAAGGTTTGTGATTCAATACACATTTGCTATGTTTGCTTTTTGGACAGAAAGAGCTAATGCCATCGAAAATTTCTGGTATTTATTCTATTTATTTTTATCTGGGTTAATTGCACCTTTAGAAGTATTTCCTGAGCCTGTGCGAAAAATAGTTTTATTTACACCTTTTCCCTATTTGATTGACTTTCCCTCCAGTATTTTGATAGGTCTACCTGTAGATTTAACACGGGGATTTTTGTCACTTATAGCCTGGATACTCATATTTCTAGGTGTGAATCGCTGGTTATGGCGTGCAGGACTAAAACGCTATTCTGGTATGGGCGCATAAATCCCTATAAATATATTTAGGCTGTACGTAAAAGTTCAATGTCTTTGATGGGTGTCTTCACCCGTCCCTTAACACTAATTTTGTTTTTCGATGCGTAGCTTGAATCAGTAAATCCTTAAAGTTTATCTATTATTTATTGTTCTAAACTTATCTACTGAACCTAAAGAATAATTTTCTAACTTAAAATCAGCAAAGGGTTTATTTTTTAACCTATCTCTTAAGGCTTCATCTATAACCACACCTTTGGATTGATTTTTAACACCAATAATAATCACGCTATTTTTATACCTAGGTGAATTTTGATTCGTTTGACAGTCTCTCTTTTGCAACTGTCCTAAATTTAATAAACGATATCCTTTGACTGTAGGTGTATTTCTAAATAATTTTTTAGCTAACGTCTGCACATTTTGGGAACGTTCTAAAGCTCGACTATTTGCGGTGGCAAGTTTCAAATCACAAGTAGCTGTACCTACAGCAATTATTTCCGCAGGTTCTTCCATAATTTTCTGAATACCTTCTTGTTCTAACATTAGCTTTAAAACATCCAGGCTAATAATTTGATTTCTATTCGTGATTTGAAAATTACTATCAGAAACCCATTTATAATCTACAGATAAAACAGCTATATTAAATTCAGCAACTCTACCTTGATTATCTCTACCCACTTCATAAGAAAAATAGTCAATCTTGCCTTTCCTTTGTGGTGATTGAGTTACTGTTGGTAATAAAGTGACAAATTGTGTTTCATATATTAAAACAGCAACAATACTGAGTAATCCCAATGAAACTAGCAGTGCTGCAAATAATGCCATCAGGGATATTTGTTTTGAGTGCTTGGCTGATGGCGATAATGGGAGATCGATTTTTGGCTGGGTAAATTCTATAGTTTGAGACTGTGGGACTATATTAATTTTTTCAGACTCAATAGCATTTTTTTGTGGTTCAATTTCTTGGAGACGCTGCAAAATAGCTTGAGCATTGACTGGACGGTAATTTAATTCTGGTGTCATCAACCAATCAATTAAATTTAAAAAAGTGGATGAAAATTGATGAGTGTATTTACGCCAATGTAATAAATTATGACGCGCATCATACATATCTAAAGGATGTTTTCCCGTCAGTAAAAAAGCAAAAGTGCGTCCCAATGCAAAGAAATCTGATTGGGGTATCATTTTTCCTTGCATTTGTTCTGGTGCGCTATAACCAGAAGACATTGTGGGTGTATTGCTGCGATTTTGGTAATTTCTCGCTAATTCTTTTGCTATGCCAAAGTCAATTAAAACTAGTTGTTGATTGGGTCTAATGATAATGTTGGCAGGCTTAATATTTAAATGTAAATAATGTTGATTATGTACTAAATCTAAAATTTCTACTATTTGTTTTAACCAAGCGATCGCTTGCATTTGTGAAATAGGTTGCTGGGGTTGTTCTAACAATGCTTCTAAGCTAATACCGTCAATTTTTTCTAAGACCAGACAGTATAAAATTAGGTTGTTTCTAGTATGATGTTGAAAATAGGCATCAACTCTTGGAATACCAGGATGATTGAGTTTTCCTAAAAAAACAGCTTCTTGATGAAAAAATTCTACTGCCTTGGTATCGGTATCAGGATTCGCTGAGAGTACCTTAATAATTTTGGCTGTGCCTTGTTCTTCAGCTGCATAGACTTTGCCAAACTCAGTTGTGTCACTCAATAAGTGTTTGACTCGATAACGCCCGACTAATTCTAATTGAGAACCACAACTTTGACAAAAGCGGTTTTTTTCATTGAGGGGATGGTTTGGTTTAAGACAAACTGGATTTATGCAAAGGCTCATGATCTGAAGTCATTAGTCATTAGTGAACCAGCGCGGTCTTGAGGAGACACTGCGTTGGGGAGACACTGCGTTGGGCGGCTTTGCCGACTTGTAGCAAGTGTCGTCGGCTTCGCCGACTTGAAGAAACTGCCGTGTTTCCCCATGTAGCTTGCTTCTCCGAAGGAGTGCGACTGGCGAACCTGTACTCCTTCCCTCTGGAACGCTTCGTGAACACATAAGCAAGCTACACGTTAGCGTCTTTGGAAGAGAAAGGGTCATTGATCATTAGTCAAAAGAATAATATTTCTAGGAGTTATCGTTTGAATTTATGCACTCCACTCAATGGAAAACTGCTATAGTTTCATTCTTTTGA
The DNA here is from genome assembly GCA_015296085.1 of Trichormus sp. M33_DOE_039. Taxonomy (GTDB): domain Bacteria; phylum Cyanobacteriota; class Cyanobacteriia; order Cyanobacteriales; family Nostocaceae; genus Trichormus. Next base: position 38,969 of record DVDT01000013.1, read on the forward strand.
CTTTGCTAGTTCCCTTTCATTGAGATTCTGCTAGGAATGCTGCAACGGTTTGATTAAATGCTGTCGGTGCAGTTAAGAAAGGCCAATGATTACCGGGAACTTGGCAGATGCGGAGATTTTTCAGGTAAGTTTTATAGGGTTTGATTTGCCAGTCAAAACGGTTAAGTCCTTGTTCTGGCTGGATGAATAAGGCGGGAGTGGCTATAGGGAAGATGAACCCAGGTACGCACATCACATCTTCAAAAATGCCGTCACGGGCGTTAATGGTGAACTTACTACCCCAACTACCATCCGGTTTTTGTTCTATTCCGGCTTGAAAAACTTGCTGTTGTAATATACTCCAACCCTGATATTGATTTAACTGCTTGGCCTGTGTTTCCGCTGCTTCGTAGCTGGTAAATGGCCCCATACCTTTGAGAAAGGATAGATAACGGTACAGCAGAGGGAAAGTTAAGCGGAAGAGGCTGGGCATTTTCCAAATGAAAATAGGATCAACTAGCACCATACTCCGCAGGCGTTGGGGGTTGACTCTGGCCCAGATTGCAGCTAGTTTACCTGTCCACGAATGGGTGACAATATGAGCAGATGACCACCCCAAATGATCCATGAGTGCTTCTAGGTCTGCGATCGCACTTTCAAAAGTATAGTCTATTTCTGGTTTACTGCTTTCGCCATGACCGCGCATATCAGGTGCAACTATATGATAATCTGCCGCTAAATCATCTCCCAAACTTGACCACACCAAAGCATGATCTGCTAAACCATGCAGTAACAGCAATGGTTCTTGACCTTGATTCCACTCCAAGTAAGACAGTTGAATATTAGATGTTAATAAAGTTTGACGTACAGGCATTTTCTTGGGTAATTCAAAATTCAAAATGAAGGGAACAAGCTCTGGTTAGCATCCTGGTATCTGGAGATGATGCAAATTCAAATTATCTTGAGTAATTACATCCATCCTAGGAGAGATAGTTGCGCGTTTATTATGGTACTGCGAAAGTCTTGACTTACCAAGGGTGGATAAGATGTTCTATTTAACTACGTGGGATGTTATGAAATGGCACATCCATCACAGGAAAATTTTCCCACCCAGACGCATCAAAGTGCCACCATTCTGTTGATAAACCGATAAAACCCTGCTTTTGCATCGCATCTTCTAGCATCTGGCGATTTTTTCGGGATTCAGAGCTACCGCCAATGTAATTTCTATGGGATGCAGGTGTAAAAGTATCAAATGCACTAGGCATTTCTAATTCTTTTCCGTTGCGATTAATTAGTGTTAAATCAACTGCTGCACCTCGATTATGTCGAGAACCGTAGACGGGATTAGCCACATATCTATTATCAGGTAATACTTGCCACATCAGTTTTTGTACAGACAATGGTCTGTAACAATCATAAACTTTTAACCCTAGTTGATCTTTAGCTAACTCTGCTTGCACTTTGGCTAATCTTTTGGCGACTGCATATCGCAATACGCATCTTGCTTCTGGGTAGAGTTGCTTTTTCAGGAAGTTATTCGTTGTGGCGTAGCGAATATCAACTACTATATTTTTGTTGATTGATTGAATATCTACTAACTTAGTATCCTCTGCAATAGGAGTTGTGTTTTTTTGATTTCCTGGAGTTGTAGGAGTAGGGACAGGACTGGCAGAAATAATTATATGGCTAGGATTTGATGGAGCTAAATTGGGTTGATGATTAATAGATTCACTAGGGCGACAACTGATTGTTAAAAATAAAGTGACTATGATGAGAATAACAAATCTAAACCATTGATAAAACATCGAACTTTATTGAATAGATAATTACTATAATTTATTTGATTAATTACATAACTTTCGCGTCCGATTAGCGGCTAACCATCCTCTAATGGGAGCATCAATTAAGTACCAACCATTCTTTTCCTGAACAACAGATAAGCGTGTGCCATTTTCTAAGCTTCTGAGTAGTGTGTAACTAACACCAGGACCAGAACGCACATTTAAAGTAGGGTCTTGGGGATCGGCAACTTCAATAATACAAGTTACAGAAGTAGGCGAATTTAGTAGGGTAGGCGTTGGTTGATTGTTTGTGAGATTAGAGGGTTGAACATTAACTGTAGATTTTGATGTTGGTTGATTACTTGCAGGCTCAGAAGCGGGAGTGTTGAATACTGGAGTTGGTGTTAAGCTTGAATTATTAGGAGATGTCATAATATTCTTGGAAATGTTAATATCAACCTCCAATGGTGATTTTGCCGGCTTGGTATTTTGATAGAAATAATATAAACCTGCACCTCCTATTATCACAATGCTAAAGCCTGCTAAAAATTTCGCTGGTATTTTTGGCAGTGAGGATGTTGGTGTGTTGAAAACTGGAACTGTATTAGGTGTTTGAGGTTGAAATGTTGGCGGTGCTAATGCGGCAAAAGACTTTTCAATCGTTTGTAAACGCTGTAAAATTTCTGTAGCATTTTGAGGTCTGTTGCCTGGAAATGGCTGCATCATATCATTAATTAAATCGGCCAATTGAGGCGAAATATTATTAAGATTATTTCGCCAGATTAAATGACCTGTATGATATTCTTCATGAAAATCCGTTGGATTTTTCCCAGTGAGTAAATAAACAAAGGTACGTCCTAAAGCAAAAAAATCTGATTGGGGGACAGCTTTACCATTAACTTGTTCTGAAGGTGTATAACCTGCTGAAATAATCCCTGTGATTTGCTGTCCTTCAAGCTTCTGCATGAAAGTTTGGGTGACTTCCCGCGCTGTACCGAAATCAATTAATGCCAGTTGTCCATCTGGCCTGAGTATAATGTTTGGGGGTTTAATATCGCGGTGAAAATATTGTTTTTGGTGGACTGTGTGCAGAATTTCTATGAGTTGTTTTAACCAACGTATTGCTGCACGTTCAATAATTGGTTCATGATTCCGCATTTGCATCCATGTTTCTAGATTCATCCCCTCAATTTTTTCCATGATGAGACAATGTAGAGGGGGACTATTTTGGGGTTGAAAGATAAAATATCCATCCGCTTCAACTCTAGGAATACCCGGATGGTGCAGCTGTTGTAATACAGTGGCTTCTTGTTGAAATAATTCGAGCGCTTTAGGATGAGTGTTATGCAGAACCTTTAAAATTTTCTGTGTTCCATGATCTTCAACTTCAAAGGTTTTGCCAAACCCGCCAATACCTAATGGTCTAAGAATTCGATAGCATCCTTGCAAGAGTAAATCAGAACCACAAGCTACACAAAACAGTGATATATCCGAATTTTGTGGCTGTGGACAGTGAGGATTGATGCAATAACTCATAGGTAGCTGCGAGGAGACTACATCTGTAGTATAGAGGTGGGCAACTATACCTGACAAGATAATCAGGCCACCAAACTAATTTTATCTCGTAAACAACAACCAATGCGTCGATGTTCCGACTCTTATGCGAATCAGATTGTGCTATGTAGCACATTTGATATAGCATGAAAATCCTTGAGTGATTGCGATCGCTACTAATCCTGATAGCAAAATCATCCTCGGTATTTCCGCTAAAGGTATTAGCTTCTAGCTTCCTCTGGTATCATCTATGTTCTAAAGGTAGCTGTAATGACTACGCGGTGACAAAGATATGCAATGCTGTTGCATTCATTCAAATTGTAATATCTACCACTACCACGATCATATTTTTTCTTATTCATGGAAAGGTCAACTCCATTTGAGCTATTCATATAAATTTAATTTCAGCTACTCCGTATAAATGCTCTCATACGAAGTAATTTAGTATTTAACTCGATACTTGCAACTGTTCACAAATGATAGTATTAGTCGTAACTAACCCTGTTGTGGTATTTACATCAATTTCTAGTTCAGCTTCGGGAACGGCTTCAAATAAAAATTGCTCTCCAGGAAATACTATTTGCTCAAAATTTAAATTAACAATATTTGAAATACGAGCAATTTGCAGTCGGCTAGTTGTATTTTTGTAAAAACAGAGAATTTGCTGACTCATCTCTTCACTTGAAAACTCTTGAATTTTAGATTAAATGACTAAAGGCTTGTAGGCAGAACTTGAATTTGACCAGGTCATCTTTAAATTCAAACATGAGAATATTACACAGATATGCAATCCTCGTGTAGAAATTGTGTAGAGTTTGTGCAGATAGAAATGTTCAATGAGTGCTGAGTAGGGTATAAGGTAATACGGTTCAGTTGCAAAATATAGTATGAGGTAGTCTGGTTTATAGTAAGCACTTTAGTGCTAAGAAAATAATGACTAAAGCTCTTATTCCGAACTTTTACTTCCTTCAGAGGGTAATACTTGAGAAAGCATTACTTCAATCGATACCCTAATCCATGAACAGTTTCAATGAAATTTTCAGGCGCACCTAATGTTCTTAGTTTTTGTCGCAAACATCTAATGTGTGATCTGACTGTTTCTTCAGATGGAGAGTCATCAACTGACCAAACTTGTTCAATAATGCTAGAGCGGCTCAATATTCTTCTCCCATGAGCCACTAGTAATTCTAAAATTGCATATTCTTTGGGAGTTAATGAGAGTAAGTAACCATCATAAGTAGCTTCGTAAGTACTAGGACTTAGCTGTAATTTACCCCATAACAGACTAATTGTGCTGCTCGAACTACCTCGTCTGAGTAAAGCACGAATCCGAGCCATTAACTCTTCTAAATCAAATGGTTTTGCTACATAGTCATCTGCACCTGCATCTAACCCAGCAATCTTGTCAGCTACAGTATCACGGGCTGTTAACATTAACACTGGTGTAGTTGAATTACGATGCGCAGGATGATTTATGTTGATAGTACGTAAGCGATGACAAAACTTAATTCCATCTAGTTTTGGCAAGGTTACGTCTAGCACTACCAAATCATACTTCATTGACTCTGTTGAGTTCCAAGCCGCTTCTCCATCTTTGGCAATATCTACGACGTATTGTCGTCTGTTAAGTGCTTCTACTAGTGCCTCTGCTAGTTGAGTATCATCTTCAACTACTAAAATTCGCATATCTTATCCTTTATTCCGCAGCAGGCGAGCATACAGACAATAGCTTAATTTATCATGTATGCTTTATTTCTTGCTTATAGAATAATCAAGCAACTATTTATTATGCAACTCAATTTATGACTTGGCAATTGATCAAATGGACTTTCCAAAGAAAAGGGATTGTGGCAGGATTTGGTTTAACTCTGTTGCTGATGGGACTTGTCTGTTTCGCGTCATTAAAGAACACAGATGAAATCAAACTTGGAGCTAATAGGGTGCAGCAGACATATCAAACTCTTAATACTTTGACAAATTTCTATGCTGCAATGACTGCCGCGGAATCAGCTAGAAGAGGATATATTTTTTTAGGGAGTAATCAAGATTTACAGCGTTATCACAATGCAGTCTCAAATATGCAATCTGAACTGAATTTATTACAAGAGCAAATACATTTTAGTGTTAGCCAAGAACAGCGATTGCTACGTTTGAATTCATTAGTTAATCAAAGATTGATGCTTTTAGCACAATCTATAGAACTTTATCAAAAAGATAAAACAACATTGTCCTTACAAAATGAAATCACTAATCGCAGCGTACAATATAGAGAGAAAATATTGGTAATTGTCGCAGAGATTAAAGCGGAAGAACAAGATTATCTACAAACTTCACTAGAACAATCAAAAAAAAGTATTCATTTCAGAATTTCTATAGAAATTTTAGGTACTATCTTAAGTTTATTAGTAATTTTGGGTTTATTTGTACTTCTAGAGCAACAAAGGATAAAACACGAGAAAATCAAAGATTTAGAATCTTCTTTAGCTCAAGAGAAAAAACTAGGAGACTTAAAGGTACAACTATTTTCCATGATTTCTCATGAATTTCGTACTCCTTTAAGTGTAATTCTACTATCATCTCAAGTATTAAGAGAAAGCTTAGAAAGTTTGGTAGATGAAAATCAATTGCAAAACCTGGATCGTATTCAATCTGCTACCAAACTCATGAATCATATATTAACGGATATATTAACTTTGACTAGAGCTGAAGCAGGCAAACTGGATTTTAAACCACAATTAATAAATATAGAAAATTTTTGTTTAAATCTAGTTGAAGATTTGCAACTTTTTGGTATAAATAAATGTACGATAGTTTTAATTAATAAAAGTTCTCAATTTCGAGTAAGTCTAGATGAAAAATTAGTTTATTCTATTCTCACGAATCTGCTTTTAAATGCCATGAAGTATTCCGATAGTCAAAAAGAAATTTACTTACTTTTAAAGTGCCAAGCAACAGCGACATTTTTTCAAGTTATCGACAAAGGAATTGGCATTCCACCAGATGAACAACAGAAAATCTATGAGCCTTTTTATCGATGTCGAAATGTTGAGAATATTGCTGGTACAGGTTTAGGATTAGCAGTTGTGAAAAAATGTGTCGAGCAACACAAGGGAGAGATTTCTGTAGACAGCGAACTAGGTGTGGGAACAACATTCAGTGTTAAAATTCCTCACTTTCAGGAAACAGGAGTGTAGGAGGTCAATTGTATGGTGTTAGCCTAGCGGTAACGACGTGGGAGCATCGGCCTATCAGCAGGATGCAAACCGACGTGTGTAGGGGAAGAAAAAGTGATTATTTCATTCATAGTGTTTATACAGCCAAAAATTGTCTGAATTCCCGGCAGGGTGGGTTACTCTCACGCTATAAAAATAATAATGAAGAGTAAAAAGCAACGTCACCCCCTGCGCCAATCACTGGCAGTTTTCCGTTATAGTGGACGGGCGATCAATTTAGTGTGGAAGACTAGCCACACTTTGACAATTATCCTGGCTAGTTTAACTTTATTAGCTGGTTTGTTACCCGCTGCGATCGCCTACCTTGGGAAATTAATCGTGGATGCTGTAGTTTTGGCATCCCAAGGAAATACTGACGGGAATATTTACCAACCTTTATTGTATGTTGCCTTAGAGGCGATCGCAGTCGCTTTGTTGGCAGGTTCACAACGAGGATTAATTATCTGTCAATCACTACTGCGGGTGTTACTCGGTCAACGAGTCAACGTGTTAATCCTCAAAAAAGCCTTGACTTTAGATTTAACTCACTTTGAAAACTCAGAATTTTATGACAAATTAACTAACGCCCGGCGAGAAGCATCAGTACGTCCCCTGTCTTTAGTTAACCGTACCTTTGGCCTAGTACAAAATGCTCTTTCCCTCATCACCTACGGCGTTTTATTAGTCAAATTCTCCATTTGGGCTGTAATTATTTTAATTGTGGCAGCAATGCCTGCTTTCATAGCCGAGACTCGTTTTGCTGGTGAAGCCTTTCGTCTATTTAGTTGGCGCGCGCCAGAAACCCGCCAACAGCACTATATAGAAAATCTCCTAGCAAGAGAAGATTTTGCCACCGAAATCAAACTCTACCAACTGGGAGAAATGCTTTTAGGCCGTTACCGCAACGTATTTCATCAACTCTATAACGAAGACCGTGATTTAACTATCCGTCGAGGAATGTGGGGATACCTTCTCGGCTTAGTCAGTACAGTAGCTTTTTATCTTGCCTACGCTTGGATTGTTTTAGAAACGGTAGTAGGTAGAATTTCTTTAGGTGATATGACGATGTATCTCACAGTCTTTCGTCAAGGACAATCTACCTTTGCTAATGCCCTCACTTCCATTGGTGGGATGTATGAAGATAACCTCTATCTTTCTAATCTCTACGATTTCTTAGAAGAAAAAGTCACTCAACCTTGGGGTAACGCCACAAAAGGGATTGATCCCCAAGACGGTATCCGCTTTGAAAAAGTCTATTTTACTTATCCTGGAAGTTCTCAACCTGCTTTAAAAAATATTTCGCTGCATTTAAAACCTGGCGAAAAATTAGCAATTGTCGGTGAAAACGGTTCTGGGAAGACCACCCTAATTAAACTCCTGACTCGACTGTATACCCCAGATTCCGGCAGGATTTTATTAGATGGCGTAGATTTGCAATCATGGAATGTAGATGCACTCCGCCGACGCATCGGGGTAATTTTTCAGAACTTTGTCCGTTATCAGTTCACCGTTGGTGAAAATATCGGTGTCGGAGACGTAGGTAGCCTCAACGACACAACCCGTTGGCAACTAGCTGCCCAAAAAGGCAATGCCCATAGTTTTATTGAACGCTTACCTCAACAATTTCAAACCCAACTTGGCAAATGGTTTAAAAGTGGGCAGGAACTATCAGGAGGGCAATGGCAGAAAATAGCCCTAGCCCGCGCATTCATGAGGACTCAAGCAGATATTTTAGTCTTAGATGAACCCACCTCAGCCATAGATGCCCAAGCCGAGTATGAGATTTTCAATCATTTTCGCGCCCTCACCCAAAATCAAATGGTATTTTTGATATCTCACCGCTTTTCGACAGTCAGGATGGCAGACAAAATCCTAGTAATTGAAAATGGGCAAGTGGTAGAACAAGGAACTCATGAAGAATTGTTAGCTAGTGAGGGACTATACGCCAAACTGTTTTTATTACAAGCGGCGGGTTATCAATGAGAATTCCCACAAACTCTCCGCGTACCTCTGTGCTGATCTCCCTTCTCTACGAGAGGCTGCGCCAACGGGTTCACCAGTCGTCTACGAAGGGAAACCTTCCAGCAACGCAGGTTCACCGCGCTCCCTTTGCGTTTCAGCTTCCCTCTAAAAACCTCTCTCCATCCTCAATCTAAACTTGGGAGATAATCACCAATGAAATTGATTTCCGAACCATCAATCCCAGTCAAAATCCAGAAGATGAAAGAACGGGTGCGATGGCAACATCCCAGCATCCGAGAACGGGGAATTGACCAAACTAGCATGGTGATAGACGATCGCCGCAACGACAACCCGGAATTTTCTTTTTTAGTCATCGGTGATAGCGGTACAAAATCCCATTACGGAAATCATCCCCAAAGACTAGTCGCCGAACTCATGCTTGCTCACAAAGATGAATGCAGTTTTGTGCTGCATACTGGCGATGTCATTTATGTGGTCGGTTCTCATGAGTATTACCCCGCCAATTTTATCGAACCGTACCGGGAATTTCTGGTGGGTGGTGAACAACCCCAAAAGATTGCTTATGATCGCATGGTGTTTAATCTCCCGTTTTTACCTGTACTGGGCAATCATGATTACTATGATGTGCCTTTTTTGTACCGTCTCATCACAGGTAGCACTTTACGACTCCGGCGAATGCTACGTTACAAAGATTTTGAAATTGGTTGGCATGGTTCTAACCAAGGTGATGCCTATGCTAGAGCTTTTCTGGATTATCTCGCCGCCGCATCCCCAGAAGCATTACACCGTCATTTAGACCATCATTACACCGCTAAAACTGATACAGGCCGCTGCCTAAGTTACGTACCGGGAGAGTTTACCCGTGTTCCTAACCGTTATTACAGTTTCCGTTACGGTGGCATAGATTTTTTCGCCCTTGATTCTAATACCTTTAATAACCCCTCTCCCCTCCCTAGCACCCAAGCTGGGGAACTCTACCGCCGGGAATTACAACAGCGTCGCCAAGAGATAGACCAAGAAGAGGAACTAATCTTATTACAATGCGACAAACTCAACCCAGATAACCCCACCGACGCAGAACAACTCGATGATTTCAGCGCGAAGTTAGACCAAATCAACGAAATCAAAATCGACATTGAAAAACAACTCGCCTCTCACGATACCCCCCCGACTGACTGGGAACAATTGGAATGGTTGCGTAGCAGATTAATCGAGTCTTGGCACACTTCCGAAGTGCGGGGAAGAATTATCTTTTTCCATCATCCCCCCTACGTTACCGAAGCCACCAAATGGCATCAAGCCCAAACTTTGGCAGTGCGTCATCGTTTGCGTCGGGTGTTTAATCAAGTAACAGAAACTCTTGGTAATTTAGTTAAAGACCGTCCCTTAGTAGATTTGATTTTCAATGGACACGCCCACTGTTTAGAATATATCCGCACCGTTGACACCGGACACGCTGATTCTCACATCAATTGTATTATCTCTGGTGGTAGTGGTCGCCGTCCCCGTCGTCAGCGTCCAGAGGGAAATGAGTTAATGGAAATTTTTCATGATACGTCTGGTAGTACCCTGCGGAAAGTTGCCGATTCTTTGCTTTATGTTGGTCGTCATGGTCAAGCTTTAGAAAAGCGGCTATCTTACTCCTGCGTGCGAATTGATGTGAAACAGGGAAACCCACCTAAATTTATTGTTAGACCTTTGGTGGCGGAACGAGTCGGGCAAGAGTGGTTTCAGCGTGAGTTGGAACAGTTTGTGATTTAATGAGACACACCAATGATCAATCAAGTTTTGCGTTTGCTGGTAATTTTGGGGATGATTTGCGGGTGTTTGCTGCTAGATACGCAGACTGTAGTCGCAAACACTGTGACTTCGTATGAACAGCGCATCACTCATAGTCCCGATGGTATTGGTAAGTTTTACATGGGTAGAGAAATCGCCAAGTTCATGAGTCATACAGGCGCAGGTTGGTTAGAACGACCGAGACGAGAAGCAGAGGAACAACCGAGTAAAATCATTCACGCCTTGGATTTACAACCTGATAGTGTAGTTGCTGATATTGGTGCTGGAACAGGTTACTTGAGTTTTCGCATTGCACCTATACTCGCCGCTGGTAAGGTGTTGGCGGTAGATATTCAGCCGGAAATGTTGGAGATTATCGAGTTTTTCAAACAAGAAAAAAATATCAGTAATGTTGAAACTGTGTTAGCAACTCCCACTGATGCCAAATTACCGCCCAATAGTATAGATGTAGCGTTAATGGTGGATGCGTACCATGAGTTTGAATATCCCCAAGAGGTGATGCAGGGGATTGTGAAAGCTTTAAAACCTGGTGGTAGAGTCGTATTAGTAGAGTATCGGGGCGAAAATCCCTTGATTATGATTAAACGGTTGCATAAAATGACGCAAAAGCAAGTGCGCAAGGAAATGCAAGCAGTTGGGTTAGTGTTGCAAGAAACCAAAAACCTATTACCCCAGCAACATTTAATGATTTTCACCAAGATGGCATAATTTCTCCTGTTACCTCAGCCAACATTTCAGATCAATTTCTAAACTCATTTCTTGCACCAAGCGTAGATACCCGTAAAAAAACCAATAATCAGTCCAAAACTATAACAACCGTCAAATCAAAACGGACAAGTATAGTTAGTTACAAATATAACTTAGCCTCTGTAGTATTACAGAAACAGAA
>DVDT01000054.1 GCA_015296085.1 Trichormus sp. M33_DOE_039
GAATCATTTTGTCACTAAGTTTCACAAATGAGATTAATCTCAACAACATGCTTTATTGAGAATAGATGAAAACATAGCTTCAGACCGAACAACGAGAACTCAAGGGTTTCGAGGATTTCTTATCCCGAACTCAGGTTAATGGTAAGTTGTCTCCCCAAGAGGCTTACCATGAAATTAAAATTCTTTGGAAGCAGTTAAAAGCAGCAAAAAAGCAACTCAAAATCACCTCTACGGATGATGTTTCTAGTTCATAAATAATTTGTAATCCATAATTTCAGAAAATTCAGAATTTTCAATATCCAGATTCAGATGATTGGGGATTTTAGCTGCAAGAAAATCAGCCAAAATCCCCAATCCAGAAAATTACCACCAAATCCGATTGCCGTTTTCGTCTACTCTCGCTTGGCGAATCACATCAGAGATTTCTTCTGCATCTTTGACGTGATGGAGTGCTTTTTTTTCACCATCAGGATATTCAACCACAAAATAAGTCGGGACTGTAATTTGATCACCTGTAATATCTGGTACATCTACAGCGACTTGCTTGGCTTTCTCTTCTACTGATTGTGGCTCTTCGGAAATTCTATCTCCTGGGTTAGCAGTGAGATTTCTTTCTTTGACGTTTGGTTCTTCACGAGAATGCCAATCTTGACTGACTGGTTGTCTAATTTCTGATGATTGATTATTTTGATTTTCTGATTCTTTAGTCATGATGATAAAAATTATTTATTTGCAATTACCAATACAATTTAGAAAATAAAATAGTTCTTTGTGTCTTTCTCTGGAAAGAGTTACCTATCAAAAATAAAATTACATATCGGAGGTTATATACAATTTATTATTGATGAGATATAACCTCTAACTAGATATTTATTTCTTTGGTTGAAAAGGTGTATATTTACCCCCCAAGGCTTCTACAATCGTGCGTGTATTGGCCTGCATCATTTTGATATAAGAGTCGCCATTACTTCCTTTTGCGCCAATAGAATCAGAGTATAGTTGATTGGGTGCAAGTTTAACTCCAGCTTCTTGAGCAACTGTAGTAATTAAAGCTGGATTAATCGTAGTTTCGGCAAAAATAGCTGGAACACCAATTTTTTTAATGGATTCTACTAATCGCTGTACTGTTTGCGCGCTTGGTTGTTCTTCGGTGCTAATTCCAATCAATGTCCCAGCGATCGCAATTCCGTAAGCTCGCCCATAATATTGAAAGGCATCGTGGGTTGTCACTAGTTGGCGGTTCTGTGACGGAATCGTTTGGATTTGTTGATTAATCCAACTATGTAACTGGTTTAACTCCCCTGTTAGTTGCGCTGCATTTTGAGTAAATTTTTCCTGATCTTCTGGCGATAACTCAATTAAAGCATCCCGGATTGCATTCACCATTGCGGCTGCATTTTCCGCACTTCCCCAAACGTGTGGATCTGGAACAATCTCACCTTTACCTTTGTCCAGCTGTAACGACTGGACAACTTCCCCCACGGCTAACTTGCGCGCCTTCCCACCAGCCGCATTCATTAACTTAATCAATCCCGGTTCTAAGTTGTAGCCGTTATACAAAATCAAATCAGCCTCTTCCAAAAATCGGCTGTCTGCTGGTACTGGTTCGTACACATGAGGATCAGCACCAGGCTGAAGAATTCCCTTCACCTGAATTTCTTCTCCCCCAACTTCACTAGCTAAATCAGCAATCACTGTACTAGTTGCTACTACCTGCGGCTTACCATCGGTGACGGATACGCTGCGGTTAGAGTTGGCTTGGGTACATCCATGTATCAAAAGTCCTAAAATTACGCCTAATACCGCCTTACCGAAATATCTGGCTTTTGAGTGAGTCGTTACTGCCATAAACTTGTTATCTTTGTTTTCATATTTTTCTCATTTTTAAGGTACAGTATTTTCATAATCTTTTCATTTTCTATCCCAAGTCTCGGAAATGACACCATGAGAACTGCTAATTCTTCCCTAGAAGGAAATTCACACCCAGTTGCGTTTAATACCATGACAGCCACAAGCAACATTAACATTGCCCATCTAGGGGTACACTACCGTACACAAGAAGCTTTGCGGGATATTAACTGTATTGTCAAACCGGGACGACTGACTGGGATTTTTGGCCCTAACGGTGCTGGTAAAAGTACCTTAATGAAAGCGATGTTGGGTTTAGTTCCTGCGAGTAGTGGTAGGGTTTTGTATCAAGGTAAACCACTAATGCAGCAATTAGATCAAGTGGCGTATGTTCCCCAGCGTAGTCAAATTGACTGGACTTATCCCGCCACAGTTTGGGATGTAGTGATGATGGGACGAGTCAAAAAGACTGGCTGGTTACGTAGTTTTTCTAGCGTCAGTCGTCAGGTAGCTAAAAATGCCCTAGAAAGAGTCGGGATGAAAGAATTTTGCGATCGCCCCATTGGACAATTATCGGGGGGACAACAGCAACGAGTATTTTTAGCCCGTGCTTTAGCGCAGCAAGCCGAAATTTTCTGTTTTGATGAACCATTGGTGGGTATTGATCAAAAAACCCAAGCCGTGATTTTTGATGTCTTTCATGAATTGGCTACTGCTAACAAAATTGTGTTGGTAGTGAACCACGACTTAGGCGAATCGATCAGCCACTTTGATGATTTAGTCTTACTCAACCGTGAACTCGTCGCTACAGGTTCAAGACAACAGGTACTTACAGAAGAAAATCTACGTCTGGCTTACGGTGGTAAGGTCATGTATTTTTCTGATGCAGCTTAAAGCACTGTAGAGACGTTGCATACAACGTCTCTACATCATATATTTGGAACTTGATGAACTTTTACCTTGCTCAATGCCAAAATCATTTCTGACTCATAAAGTTTTGTAAACGATCGCCAATTCCTCTCCTCCACTCCCGATAACCCTTCAGATAATTCAGGGGAGAGTAGGTGCTGTGATGATATTCCAACCTCAAATAGCTGGGTCTGGATAATCTCTATGTCTAATGAATCTATGAGAATTGGCTGGCTGCAAGCGGCTTTAAGTAATCCCATTGAAAAGAGCAAGCTATTACAGCAACCGAAGAAACTCCAGGAAATCATGAACGATATTCCGGCGCGTCAATGGTTATTTGAGCAAGCGTGTCAAACTGATCATCCCCATCTGGCGGTTCAATCCAAGGATTTCATTATCATTATGATGAAGTCTTCCAGGTTAATTTGGTATGGGGGTGGAAAGATATCGCCGGATGTCTATGAGGAAGCCTTATCACGTACCTGGGAATGGTTCAGTAAGGAAATGTGCCTAGCATATAACCCCGAAAAAGCTAGCTTTGTCACTTGGTTTAACCAAAAGCTGAAATTCAGAATTTTGGATGTGATTCGTGAACAAGATAAAGAACATAGAAGACGGTTAGATCTTCCCACTGATGAAGAAGATCATGAGTGGATATACCCTCCTGCGCCTGCACCTGAGCGTTGGCATGAAACTATCCAAGAATGGCTAGAGTTAGTGCAGAATTATTCACATCTGTTTAGAAGTTGTCGAATGCAGAATCATCCTGATATCAACTGTCAATTTTTGCTGATTAATATCTTGCAGATGTTACGCGATTCAGGAGAGTTTTCTTGGGATGCTTTGGCTCAAAAATATCAAGTTGAACCATCTGCACTGAAGAGATTTTGTAAGATGCGGTGTTTCCCTATTTTCAAACAGTTGTTGTCTAATTGATGAGACTGACGCAATGAAATTATTTACTTTGAAAGGGTGTCAGGGTGCGGGGGTGTAAGGATTAAAAACTCCTACACTCCTACACCCCTATACCCTTACATTCCTAATCAAATGTTTTTTGCTACATATCATGATTGAACCAATCACAATTGCGATCGCGGCAGCTGATCGCCAACAAGCTTATCAGTTTGCTGAGCAACAGCCTACTCTGGAGCGATCGCAGCAAGTTTATCGGAATACTTTAGCTGTGTTGGTAATTCAGCATTTTTTACAACTTTTGGGTATAGAAACCGATCTAGCAGCTAGCCATTGTTGGAATCCCCTAGAGCAGCAGTTAGAAAACATTGCAGACTTGTATATTCCTAGTTTGCAAGGTTTTTTAGAGTGTCGTTCTCTCTATGGGAGCGATCGCAAATGTCACATCCCCCCAGAAGTCTGGTCAGAACGTCTTGGTTACGTGATCATTCAACTGGATGAACCTTACCAAGAAGCGCAAGTTTTAGGATTTGTAGAAGCTGTTTCAGTATCAGAATTACCACTCAGCTATCTACAACCCCTTAATGTCTTGCTAGAGTGTTTAACTTCCCAAGTCCAACCAGAACCAATGGTACAACTTAGCCATTGGCTCAAACGCACATTTGAATATGATTGGCAACCCCCCAAAGAATTAGTGAAAATCATGAAAGCCTCAATCAACCGATGTGCTGAACTTGACCCGCAGCGGAGTGATGTTCCCATTCGTCAACAGGTAGAACAACTCTACCGTCGCCAGTCTACGCAGAAAGTACACAATGTTCCAGGTAATCTCAATCCCCAGGAAGCGTTAGTCAATCTGATCCAAACTACTGAAGATGATGAAATTCGTTGGCAATCCGCGGAATTGTTGTGGGAATTAGATCCCAAAAATCCTGCTTGTCCTGTCATCAGTGCCAAAGATTTAGGCATTTATCTATTAGGTCATGCTGTAGTTTTGATCATTGGGATTTTACCTAAATCAGATGGACGGATGTTAATTCTTTTGCGGTTGTATCCCCCAGAACAACAGCCTCATATGCCAGCAGGGTTGAAACTCGTAGGGCTAGATGAAACTGGCAAATCCTTTTTTGAAGTGGAATCACGTCCGCAGGATGATTATATCCAGTTTAAGTTTACGGCAGACAGAGGCGATCGCTTTAGTGTGCGTGTTGTTCTTGATGATGTCAGTTTTACTGAAGATTTTTTAGTTTAACTGATCATTAGCTGATCATTGCGAAGTTTTGTTGAATCATGCTTATCTAATAAATAAATTCCTCACCTCCACACGCTCTCCCTTGGTTATGCTGCCATCATCCTCTAGACCACAACACCCTGAAAACGTCACTGTCGTGCTTGAGATTAGTGACGGTAGCTTTGTTGACGGTTTCTGTGTGAAGCTTCAGATTTTAGAAGATGGTCGGACTATTCAAGAAGATGATGATTTACCGGATATTCCGGCTGCACCGGAAATGCCGCAGTTATATCAAGATTGGCAAAATATCTCACTAGAGAACAGCCGTAAACTGCAAGCAGTTCCAGCACAGATTACAAATGTAGCTACCTTAGAAACATGGAAAAACAGAACTGAAGAGCTAGAAAACTTTTGTCGCCGATGGTTTAAGGATAATACCTTCAATAGCTTGCGCGATCGCATTCGGGCAAATACCAGAGTCAGCAACGATCAATCCGTCCCCATTATCATTCGATGCCAAACAGGAAATGAACACCAAAACGAAATTCTCCGTAGAATTCCTTGGCATACATGGGACTTATTTACTAAGCTTCCCAACGCTGAGTTTGCTTTATTTACTGGATTTCGTAAACCAGTTTCCACCCTCAAAGCACCAGTCAGAGTCTTAGCTATTTTCGGTAGTTGTCAAGATGGTTTACAACTAGACGAGGATGAAGCCGCATTAAGACTGCTAGAGGAACGTGGAGCGCAAATTATTAAAATATCAGAGCCGGATGAAGAGACTCTTTCCCATTTGTTATTTGATGAAGAATGGCAAATTTTATTTTTCGCTGGTCACTCGTCAAGTGAAGGAATTAGTGGACAGATTCAGATCAGTGAGGGTAAATTTTCACCTTTACATACATTAGAGCAACGTTTAACTAGTGCAGTCACAAAAGGTTTAAAATTAGCCATCTTTAACTCTTGTGATGGCTTAAAAATTGCGGATTTTTTGGGCAAGTTGAATGTACCAGCGGTAATCGTGATGCGAGAACCTGTCCCAGATCGCATTGCTTATCAATTCTTGCTCTACTTTTTGCGAGAATTCTCTCACAGTACACCCCTATGTTTGGCAGTGAGGAAAGCTCGCGATCGCCTAGAATCTTTACAAGGAAAATTCCCTGCTGCAACTTGGCTACCTACAGTTTGCCTGAATCCCAATCAATCAGAGTTTGTCTGGCCTGAGCCAACTGATGAGCGATCGCCTCTGACGATGATTCAAGATTCTCCAGTAACTTCCCAAAACCATCGTCCATCATTGACTTTAGGCTGGCGATCGTTCTTTTTCCGCCCTCAGATGATGTTAGGATTGGCTGCTTTAGCCAGCATTGTGGCGGTAGCTATCTTAATTACCAATCGCTGTCATATTTTTCCTTCAATCTGTGTCAATCCTGATGAGATCACCCTAACTGATGCTTATCTAGAGCAATTCATTAGTTATGGTCAAAAGCCAATTGCTGATAGTAGAGTTCAACTAAGTGAACCATATCTTTCATTAAAACAGCAGGGTATTAAAGCATTTTCTCAAAGTAGGTATAGCGATGCTGTAAAGATTTTTGATAATCTGCGTAATCAAGCAAAATTAAATAAATCTGCACCAGGTTTCAGTCAAGCAGCTTTAGCGGCACTCCAAGACCCTGAAATTCTCATTTATCGTAACAATGCTGTGGTGAATCTGCGGCATACTCAAAACCCTAATTTACCAATTTACACTATTGCCGTTGCAGCACCATTAAATGTCAACTTCGGATTAGATATCCTCTTTGGAGTTGCTCAAGCCCAAGATGTAGCAGTTAATCAAGATAATTTCAACTTACAAATTGTGATTGCTAATGATAACAATAATCTTAGTCAGGCTCAAAAAGTTGCAGAAATATTATCCAACGATGTTAATATTCTGGCTGTGGTGGGACATTACACTTCTCCCAATACCTGTGCAGCCTTAAAAGTTTATTCTCCAAAGAATTTGGTGGTGATTTCCCCCACCAGCACGATAGTTAATTTCCAATCGAATCCAGATTGTTATGATCCTAACAAAGTCTTCTACCGTACTGTTTCTTCTAGCCGAGTAGAAGCGGATAGTTTGGTACAGTACTTAGTCAATGATCTCAAGAAACCTGATCCAAAAGTTGTGGTTTTTTACAACCCTCATGAGGGATTTAGCAAAGATTTATATGACCAGTTTGAACAGGTCATTAGAGCTTTTAATGGAAGTGTAATAGCTAAGTTTGATTTATCAGATACCAACTTCGATCCTAGGAATTTACCACCACAAGTAAGTAATGCAGATGCTCTAGTACTATTACCTGATGGTGGTACTAATGATAGTATGGCATTGCAAAAAGCAATTGATATCGTCAAATTAAACAACGGCAAAAAACCTATTTTAGCTGCCAATCCGATGTACCTCCAAAAAGTTATTAATGAAGCAGAAAAAGCTACAGTCAATAGCTTATTTTTGGCAGTAGACTGGCATCCTAAACAATGTGGCGCAAAAAAGTTCAGAAAAGAGATTAATCAATACTGGGGTGGCGATTTAAATCGCAGAACAGCATTGGCATACGAAGCAGTTCAAGCCTTATTACAAGCTATTAAACTATCAAATGCACCTGTAACTCGGCAAGAAATTCGACAGAAATTGTCTGAAACAGGTATTAGAAGTGAAACAGCCGCATCCAGCGCAGTTGTAGAGGGCTTACCAATTAGGTTTGATCCGAGGGGCGATCGCATAGAATTTACCACACGGGTCATTGTGACTGTCAAGAATGTTGATAATAAGTTATCGTTTGAAATGGTGAAAGATGTTCCTTGTCCTCTCAAGTAATTTAGCACCCAAAATTTACAGAAAAAGCTGATGACTACACAACCAAATCCCAGCAAACCTAATCGACAAGAAACACCATGTCCTATCTGTGGTTCGCAGAATTTTGTTTGGGGTCGCACTGTGGGCGAATCTCCACAGCAGTGGATATATTTTCGTGCTGATGGTGGTATTTGGGGAGACGGAAAACAACTGCTAGCGCGTCAATGTGCCGATTGTTTTAATGTTCAGTTATTTGCATCTGTTGAGTAAGCAAATATTAGTTGGTTGTTAAATACCAACTTGTAAAGTTACGTAAAAAATTGTGAGATTTTCACTTTAGCTGACGATACACCCTTAGAAGGTTAATAGCATTTTGAATTTCAGATATGGAGTAATTCATCATGTATCGTCAACTAATTTCCAAGCTTTTTCTATTTGGTATGACATTTATTTCCACTATTATATTTTCTCTGAATCGTCTTCCCGCCCAATCATTACCTTTTGATAGGAACTACTATCTTTTGTGAACCTATTAAACAGACAAAAGTGAAAGTAGAATTTCCTGCTGGCATCAAGAATTTTCACAGTTTCGGCACATCTAGGAATATCTGCAAAGTGATGTAAAAACGATTGAGGTTGTGGCTGAAATTATCATGAAAAATCCAGGTATGAAAACATGAACCAATCCTTAGCAAAAAACACATCCCTACAAATTGTTTTAGTTGATGGTTCTGATATCTGTCTGACTGGAACATCTGAACTAATTAAACATCAATATCCTGATGCCAACATTAGCATTACTCATATAGCTAATGATGCTCTGAATCAAATTTCAGCGTTACATCCTCATCTCTTAATTATGGATATTTGTCTACCAGAAAAAAGAGGGAAAATACCCCAGACTCATATAGGTCTGGAACTCTTAAAAAAGGTGATGCAAAATCATCCTAAATTAAATATTCTTGTCCAAAGCTCTTATGTAAAAAGACTAGTGCAGATGAAACCCATCATCGATAATTATCAAGGAGGTTTTGTCATCGCTGATAAAAGTCTTACCAGTCAAGAAATGCTTTTGAGAATAGATGGAGCATTAAGGGGATTTACCTGTATTAAAGATATTACAGATATCTATCTATATCCGGCTATTTATGAGCAATTAAACATTAAACCAGAGATATTAAAGTTACTCAGCCTAGCTTTCAATGAGGGATTACAAGATAAAGCGATCGCTGCACATATCTGTGTATCTGAACGTACAGTCCGCAACCACTGGTATACACTCCAAGAAGCTTTAGGTATTGATTGTGATGAATTACGAAATCAAGGGAAAAATATCAGAATCATGACTAAAATTCGAGCGAGAGAAGCGGGTTTAATTGACTAGTGATTACTAAAGACTGTAGTCCTTGACTATTAACTTAAGTTTCCCAATCATGCACGAGGTATTTGTTGATGATAGCTAAATCTCGGCGTAATTTGTTGACACATTTTGCCAGTCAATTGTTAATAACTGGATTATTGATTGGTTATGTCAGCTTTGTTTTATGGTTAGGAATGCGTTTGATTGTTATATTTAGCGGTGCAGTCATTGTTGTCTTGGCGATCGCTTCTTGGTATGTACAACTCAAAGACCAAAAAACTAACTCCGCAGATACTTCCGCGAATTTGCTGGAAACTGATGTTTTTTATGGTCATATTAAATACCTAGAAAACCGAGTTCCTGATGCTTGTCAATCTCTGTGGCGATCAGTTCGACAACAGGCTGTAAATATTCAACAGATTGCTATCCAAATTTCTCAACAAGAATCAACTTTGACTCCAGACTTGTTAGAAACTTTGCACACTATCCTCGACCTGATTGACCGACTAGTGCAAGCATTGCAAGTGACAGAAAAAGTGCAAACATCACATTATCGAGAATTGGCAAAACAACAGTTACAAAGCAGTTTGAACCGACTGCAAAAAAGCCAAGATCAACTCCAGGAATTGCACGATCAAATAGCATTGGACAACTTGGGACAACCTACACTGACTACTTCTAGTTTGATCTCAACAAAGCTGCAAACACTTATTGCTGAAAACAACAAAGGAATTTTAAAAAATTAAACAAATATGAAAAAACTACTTTTCCCATTAGGGCTAGCAATCGGGCTATGTCTGAGTTTGTTGGGTGCTTGTACAACATTCACATCCATCGATTCCTTTGAAAGTGCAGATCGCTATTTGCAACAACAGCTTTTACCGAAAATTCAAGTGGATTCACAGCTTGTATCTGACAGTAGTTCCTATAATGTCGTCATTCCCCCACTGCTTGATTCTGCGCCTAATCCAAATACCTTTCCTCTATATGGTGCAAAGCCTGATCAAAATCCCAATACAGTCTATATCGAAATCTATAGTTCCGCAGAAAAAGCCAATGGAGAACGAAGTGATGAACGTTGGTTAGTTGATGTTGCAGAAAAATTTAATCAACAACGTCAAACCCTCCCATCTGGGAAAGTCATTCAAGTAGGGATTCGGAATATTCCTTCGGGACTAGCTGCACAGGTTCTAGCTACAAAAAAAGGTCAGCCAGCAGGTTATACACCAGCTACAACAATGTGGTTAGAACTACTGAAGGCGGAAGGATTATCCTTACAAGAAATTACGCCTGCATTAGTTCCTAACCAAGCAATCATTGCGGTTCAACCCCAAGTATATAAAGAACTCGCTCAAGGTGGAGAGGTGACATTTGATCGTCTGATAGATGCAATCCTCTCAGGGAAAATTCAAGTCGGTTATTCTAATCCTTATATTGGTTCATCATCTTTGAATTTCTTGTATACCCTACTGTGGCGTGCCGCAGGTCATCATCAAGATGGCAAGCCATTGACGATCGCTGAATTAGAATCACCCCAAGTCAATTCCACTTTTAGCACCTTCCAGAAACAAATTACCCTAACAACACCCACATACTTAGACTTAAAGCAAATTTGGATTCGTGAACCGCAGAAGTTTCCAGCTATTATCATGGCTTACCAAAGCTATGTCACTTTAAAAAAACAGCCAGGATTTGAAAAGTTGGCTTACATTCCTTTTGGTGTTCCTGAAAATTCTCCATTAGTGGGATTTGATTGGAACAGTGCATCTGAGCGAACAGCCCTAGAAAAATTTGCTGCCTTTGCTACTTCTGCACCGATGCAACAATTAGCAAAACACCAAGGACATGAACAAACACAATATCTGCAAAGTAGTAAATTTCCGTCCATACCATCTGGGGAAGTGTTGAAAGCAGTGCAAGCATTTTGGAAACAACGCAAGGATGGCGCAAGTACTGTGTACATGGAACTGATTGTGGATACAAGTGGTTCGATGGAACAGAACCAACGTCTGAAAGCAGTTCAAGAAGCCTTAAGATTTGCGAGCAAACAAATCAATCGAGGTAATCAGATTGGGTTAATTACATTTAGCGATCGCCCTACACGCCGAATTGAGCTTGCTCCTTTCAACGAGTTGGAACAAAAACGATTATTTGCAGCCATTGAGCAATTACAACCGGATGGTGGTACAGCACTCTATGACGGACTCGCCATTGGTTTAGCTGACTTGATGGCCAAGCGCAAAACTGATCCCAATGGTCGATTCTACGTGCTGCTACTCACCGATGGAGAAAGAACCCACGGTCTTGAATTGACACAAATTCAGGATGTGATTAAACACAGTGGTGTGAGAGTTTATCCCATTGCTTACGGTGAAGTTAATCAACAGGAATTGGAAGCGATCGCCACCATTCGGGAAGGCAGTGTATATAAAGGTACGCCCGAAAAAGTGCAAGTTCTACTCAAAGATTTATTCCAGACTAATCTTTAGAAACTCAGGGGTAGGGGAGAAGGTTTTTTATCAGTTAAAGATATTAAGAATTACCAATGAGAAAAATGAAACTCAAGATGCAACTCCTCAAAACTTTAGGACTCAGTTGGTTAGCGTTTTTCATCATAGGATTACTGATTAGTTGGTTGTTTGCTATTCCGTCTATTACATTACTGATTGATCGCAGCTACTGCCCGGCGACAGAGTGGCAGCAGGTTGTGCAAACTTATACCGAACTTTATCAACAGCATCAGCAACGTCGTTTGCAATTACAATCTGTGATTTTGTTCAGTAGTTTAGGAGAAGATAAGTTATCAACTCCACTTCAGCCGGAAGCCTTAAAACAGTTACCAACCTACGGACAACCACAGATGCAAAAGCAGTTGCAACTACGAAAAAACTATCCGCAAGCACAACTTTTGCAATGTCCACAATAGTTAAACAGTGATTAGTCATGGGATTTTTCCCACCCTGCTTTTTCACTTTCTTTTTCAAGGTACGATTTGAAATAAGTAAAAAGCAGAGATTAATCTATGTTAGAAGCTTTAATTGAGCCATTGCAGTATGGCTTTATGCAGCGATCACTAGTGATTGCGATTTTAGTAGGCTTGTTGTGTGCGGTTGTGGGTAGTTATCTGATGGTGCAAAGATTAGCACTTTTGGGTGATGCTATCAGCCACTCGGTTTTACCGGGACTAGCGATCGCCTTTATGTTGGGAGGTAATATATTTATTGGCGCGTTTATTGCTGGTGTGATCAGTACAATGGTGATTACATGGATCAGAACGCGATCGCCGATTAAAGAAGATGCTGCAATGGGCATAGTTTTCTCAGCATTTTTTGCCCTAGGAGTTACCCTAATTACGCTAATTCAAAAAGATAATAAAATCGACCTCAATCACTTTTTGTTCGGTAATATTCTCGGCGTTACTATTGATGAAGTACGAGACACTGCTATCATTTCAGCTATTGTTTTAATAGTAATTATTTTGTTATATAAAGAATTACTATTTTACACCTTTGACCCTTTAGGAGCGCAAGCCGCAGGTTTACCGGTGAATCGCCTCAACTTTGGCTTAATGTTGCTCATTGCATTAACAATCGTCGCCAGTATGAAAGCAGTAGGAGTAATTTTAGTCTTGTCTCTATTAATTACACCAGGAGCTACTGCATATCTATTGGTAAAACGCCTCAATGAAGTGATGATATTAGGTGCAGGAATCGGCGTTTTTGCCAGCATTAGCGGTATGTATTTAAGCTATTTTTATAATTTGCCTTCTGGCCCAGCGATTGTATTAGTAGTATCGGGATTATTCCTGTTAGCATTATTATTCAGTCCCAAACATGGGGTTTTAATACCAACAAGCAATCAAAAAGATAGACCTATTACTTAAAAAACCAAAATTCACAATTGAAGAAGGCAGTACCCTTTCAGGGAACCAAGCTACACGGAAGTGTTGCGGCCAGGCTAGGCACAAGGTTTTATTTAGAAAGGAATTCAAACCCCTCCTCAATAAAAGCCAATAAATTTTCAATTTAGTGGGGGTCTGAAACCCCTCCTCTACCTCACTTCCCCACTTATTCGATCATAGGGTGTTAATGATTCGTGGTACATTTACCGCAGAGAATCAAAAATTTATGTAACCGCGTTCTGCACTTTGTTAATAAAATCAATTCTGTAATCATAAAAAAGACATTAGACTTACTTAAAAAATACAGATTGAAACACAACTACTCCTCCTCAAACGAAACTAAAAGTTTACGAAGCAAATGAGCCAGGATTTGACGTTCCGATGCTTCCAAAACGCTTAGAATACGATGTTCATTCACAACATGAGCTTCAACAGCTTTTTCAATCACGTTAAAACCTTGATCAGTTAACTCAATCAGTATCCCCCGACGATCGCTCACATCAGGAATGCGCCTCACTAGTTCAGCTTGCTCTAGGCGATCAATGCGATGCGTCATCGTCCCAGATGAAACCATCAGTGTATTAAACAATTCAGTGGGTGAAAGCTGATACGGTTGACCAGAACGACGTAACGCAGCCAATACATCAAATTCCCCAAGATTTAAGCCAAATTCTGAAAACGTCAGTTGGAGCGATCGCTCTAAATGCTTAGATAACCTCATCATCCGCCCAATAATACCCATCGGTGAAACATCTAAATCAGGACGCTCTCCCTGCCATTGCAGCAAAATTTTATCGACTGGATCAAATTCCATTGTGCTACTCACTCATCTAAATCTTTTAGTATTAAGTATCTTAATATCAAGATACTTGCTATAATCTTGCCATTAAGTATCTTAGCTTCAAGATAAATAAGGTGAAAGTTTAAAAAATGAATGAACGCACGATTTATCTGTTAGCAGCACTTGCTGGCGGTGCTATTCTACCTGTTCAAGTTGCCCTTAACACTCTACTGCGACGCTATGTAGGAGAACCAATGCAGGTTACATTTATTTCCTATCTAGCGGGTACGTTAGCATCACTGCTCATCTGCTTCTTAGCGCGATATCCATTTCCCGCTTCGACTTCCCTATCACAAACTTCTTGGTGGATGTGGATTGGAGGTTGTTTAGGTACTTTGTATGTTTGGTCAACTATTTTCGCTACACCAAAAATTGGAGCATCTCTTGCCCTAGCACTCACGATCGCAGGTCAGATGATCGCAGCACTCTTTTTAGATCATTACGGCGCACTCGGACTCACTAAGTTGGTGGCCAGTCCAACACGCATTGCAGGAGTTGTGTTTGTGGTTTTGGGCGTTTCTTTAGTTGCCTATGCAAAGCGGTAATTGAATAACAAGAAAGGAAGAGGTTTTAAGTCTATTTCATCTTGATGAAGATAGATGGTTTTTTCCTGATGGCAGTAGATATTTTCTAGTAGTTATATAATTAAAAAACCTGCCAATCTTATACGGAAGATTAGCAGGATTAGGGATTTTATTAATCGGAGCGGCGGGATTCGAACCCACGACCTCCACTACCCCAAAGTGGCGCGCTACCAAGCTGCGCTACGCCCCGGTCACGAATCACTATATTATCGCAAAGCTCTAGAAGAGTCAAGGGGTAAGTTCAAAAAACTTTGAGCGTTCCAGCAGCTTGCAATAGACCAGGTAGGGCAAAGGCGGGCCATTTACCTTCTGCACATCTTCCTGAATTAAGGATAAAGCGCAGACTGTACTCATCAGGATAGCCTTCTACCTCCATCCATAATAAATCGCTTTCAGCTTCACAGGCGATTTTTTCTTCATCCATTAATTCAGCAGTGAGTTGTTTCATCGTTTCGGCTAGCTTTGCCAATAGGCGACAAAAATCATCTAACTCAGCTGCGGTTAACTCAATCGCCCAATCGTCGGTACCTACTAAGCCTTGAAACTCTCCTGCATGGGGATTCCAGCCGATGCGCCAGCCTTCACCACTTTTGATTAAACGTTCCATGTGGGTTAGGGATTGGGGGCTGGGGACTGGGGAGTAAAGACGTTTGTGAGGACTTGGACTAGAGCGTTTCTTTGATTGCGATTCAGGCGTTGAATGGCAGCGCGATCGCCTTCTAAGGGGTTTTGCCTCAACGTATCATTACCTGGGTAAGTAGTTTCATACATGACTTCGTTAGCATCCAGGTAATCAGCCAAAGTTAGCTTCCAATCGAGGCGATAATTGGGGGCGCGTTCTTTGACGTAAATGTGATACCTAATCAGACGACTGACTAAGGTGCTGTTTTCAGCTACTTTACCTGATGATTTGCTGATATATTGATTTTCCTTGGGAAAATCGGGCAACTGCTGATACACCAACTGCCACACATCGCTAGAACTAATTCTTTGAGCTGGGGCTGGTGACAAGAGAAATATACTTATTCCTGAAGTTAATATTATGATGCTGAGAGTTGAGGCGGCTATGCCTACAGCAGTCTTTGCCAACGTTACTAATTTAAACTGCACAAGTATAAATTGAAGATTTAACTAAGAAAAAACTTTTGCTTATTCATCCTAGTGATTACTCTGAGGTGAAAGCACGAAGCGACTAGTTAGACACTCAGCACTTTCAACTCAGCAAAAATATTATCTACCCTTCAAACGTAGACAAAAGCACAGAGGAAATATGATGAATTACCTTCTGTCTTCTTCTACAGTTCACCAATGATTTCTGGTTGTGTCAGTTCATCAGACATTTCAATAATTGCCCTCAGCACAGGTTTCATCATCGCATCTTCGGCACTTTCAAATTCTTCATAACGCCGACGCTTGGCACGATTTGCCACCTGAACCGTAATGCGATAGCGGTTGGAAGCTGCACTAATTAAATCCTCGGCACGGTGCATAATCTGAGACTGGGTTGTCTCGAACTTAGAACGCTTGAGCATAGTAATTGGTTCTTGGGGACATACCTAGTTTAGCAGTACCAACTGCTAATGCTCAGTGGTAAGCTAATGCACGGCTAAATTGCAGAACTTCGTTAACTGTTGACTCTCAACAGTCAGCAGTCAACACCAGCCTACATTGCCAAAACTGTGGTACGTTCCGGTTGTAACAAACCATTCAACAGATATGCTGGACGTTGACCATAAGGCCAGGCAAAGGCGTGACGAAAAGCTGCATCCTGACAGGCTTGCAGCTGTTCAAAATTGATAATGTCGTAAGTCAAGAGATTTTCATACTCAAAAGGCAGGCGGACATTATGCAATCCAGCGTTATCAGTACAAATAGCTATGTCTACCCCAGCCTCAAAACATCGGTCAAACACTAGCTTCAGTTGGCGGATATCTTGTAAAGTGCCTGTTTTGAGGTAAGTTGTCGGACAAACCTCCAAACATTGTCCAAGCCTTGCCACTTCTGGAAGCAACCCTGGATACAATAGAGGAATTTGGATACCGTGACCAATCCGCATCAGGTAAGGTAACAATTCTGGGTAACAGCCATCTATCGTTTCATATAGGTGTCCTGTAGTTTTAATTCCCAGCGATCGCGCATAATCATATAGACTAATCAATTCTCGTAGGCGATCGCCGTAGTGACTATCACCACCAGCCACATCCACAGCGCAAACATACTGTCTGTTTTGTGCAGCTAAATCCACAATTGCCTTATTCACCTCATAGGGTAGCCGCGAGTGCATACACAAAATTTGGCTAGTCACAATTGGATACTCTGGTAAGTGGCTGGCTTTGCCCACAACCTCTACAATTTCCCTCATCTTGTCAATTCTCTGAGATTGACTCAGATGCTCTGGTGTCCGCAGATACGGAGTATAACGTAGTTCCAGATAAGCCAAATTCTCAAAGATATAAGCACCACGTACTAAACGATAGATAAAGTACGGTAAGGTCTCTACGGTTTGCACACTTTCCACTAAAGTGTGCAGTTCTAAGTATTCATCCAGAGTGTTGCGTGGACGAGTGTAAAAATCTTCAAAATCGGGATAATTGCTAAAACGAGAAATTAACTCTGATGAATGTCGCTCAAAATAACGCCATAAGACACGGGGAACAACAGAACCGCCCAGGTGTCTATGCAACTCAGCATATAAAGCCATAGTGCTAATTTGTCTATAAAATTTTAATAATATTAACAAATATACTGAGGAAAGAATGTGTACTTCCAGGAAGATTGTGTAAATTTATCTAGATTGGGGATTCAATCCCCAATCCCTAATCTCTAACCATTGACAAATATTGCAGAATATGTTGATAATGGTTCTTTGTGGAAACTTTACCTCAATAATAAAAGCTTGGCTAACGTCATTGTTATAGGGGCCCAATGGGGCGATGAAGGAAAAGGTAAAATAACTGACTTACTCAGCAGATCCGCAGATGTGGTAGTACGTTACCAAGGGGGTGTGAATGCTGGACACACAATTGTAGTCAAAGGTCAGACCTTTAAACTGCACTTGATTCCCTCTGGTATTTTGTATCCAGACACAGAGTGCGTGATTGGCTGTGGGACAGTCATCGATCCACAAGTTTTAATAAAAGAACTCGACCAATTAGAAAGTTTAAATATTTCTACGAAAAATCTGCTCATTTCTGAGACAGCCCACGTCACCATGCCCTACCATCGATTAATCGATAAGGCATCAGAAGAAAGACGGGGAAGCCATAAAATCGGCACAACTGGTCGAGGGATTGGCCCTACCTACGCTGATAAATCAGAGCGTACAGGGATTAGGGTACTAGACTTGATGGACGAAAAAGCCCTACGCGACCAGTTGGAATGGACGATTAATTATAAGAACGTTATTTTAGAAAAGCTGTATAACATACCACCTTTAGACCCGCAACAGGTGATCGAAGAGTATCTAGGTTATGCAGAACGTCTGCGACCTTACGTCGTTGATACTTCATTTAAGATATACAATGCAGTACAAAAGCGGCGCAACATCTTATTTGAAGGGGCGCAAGGTACGCTGCTGGACTTAGATCACGGAACTTATCCCTACGTGACATCCTCTAACCCAGTAGCGGGGGGGGCTTGTGTTGGCACAGGGTTAGGCCCGACAATGATAGACCGCGTGATTGGAGTTTCTAAAGCCTATACCACACGAGTTGGGGAAGGCCCATTTCCCACCGAGTTGGAAGGTGAGCTAGGAGAACATCTGTGCGATCGCGGTGCAGAATTCGGCACAACAACCGGACGCAAACGCCGTTGTGGTTGGTTTGATGCCGTTATCGGTCGCTATGCCGTGCGAATCAACGGTATGGACTGTATGGCGATTACCAAACTAGATGTCCTCGATGAATTAGAGGAAATCAAAGTCTGTGTCGCTTATGAAATAGACGGCGAACGCTGTGAAAACTTCCCAACCAGCGCGAGAAAATTCGCCCAGTGTCGTCCCATTTACAAAAGCTTACCAGGCTGGCAAGTGCCAACCAGCGAATGCCGTAACCTGGAAGACTTGCCACAGCAAGCACTGGACTATCTGAAATTCTTAGCAGAATTGATGGAAGTCCCAATCGCGATCGTCTCATTAGGTGCTAGTCGCGATCAAACAATCATTGTCGAAGACCCCATTCACGGGCCAAAACGTGCCTTGCTGCACGCCGATGGTACTCCCGCTTCTTTGCTAAGTGCTTAATTAAAAGTCAGCAGTCAGTAGTCAAAAGTCCAAAGCAAAAAACTCATGACTAATGACTAACGACCAATGACTAATAACTCTTAACTAACAACTGATAAATAGTATGGCTCTCACTGTCGAATCCAAAACCAGACCAGAAGGTAGCAAACCCAAAGCTTTACGCCGTTCTGGATTTATCCCTGCTAACTTATACGGTCACAAAGGCAGAGAATCAATCTCTCTAGTAGTTGATACTAAAACCGTAGAACGTCTATTGAAATCTGCTGCTGTTGAAAAAACAGAGATTGAACTCAGCATTCCCGAATTGCAATGGACTGGTAAAACTGTACTCAAAGAAGTTCAGATACACCCAGCTAAAGGTACTCCTTACCACATCAGCTTTTTTGCAACAGCCAAAGGCTAGTAAAAAAGGCAAGATTGAAACCTTTCTGCACGTGTCATTTGAATTTTGTCATAATTGCTAATTAAACCAGGGAGAAAACCCTGGTTTTTTGTTATTTGGTTTTATCGACTTTTTTAGGCAGATTAACTCTCAATCCCATGTTTTACGACTGACTTTTCACGTTATGTGGAAAAGCTAACGTAAAACCTAACCCCCTTCCCTGCGAGGGAAGGGGGAAAAATTAAAGCCTCTAACGCACTTGCTACAACGGAGGGAACCTCCGCAACGCAGTGGCTCCTCCTTGTAGGCTACCGTGTACACACATCTTTTTGCTAAGTGCAGAATGTGCGTTCGATCCCCCTAAATCCACGCCACTTGCTTTAAGCCGGGAAACCCGACGACACTTGCTACAAGTCGGGCATTGCCCGCCCAACGCAGTGTCTCTCCAACGCAGTGGCTCCCCTTAAACAGGGGGACTTTGATTCTTGTTCCC